>CAJJAA010000054.1 GCA_905182025.1 uncultured OM182 clade bacterium | reverse complement strand
GGCTGCCTAATAGATCAGGATAGCTATCGTACAATCCACTCGCGCTGATCATGACGTGTTCATGCATTAACGTGAACCCGAGTTGATCCGCTTCAATAGGCCCTAGAACAGTATTGGTTGTTGCCATTAGAATCTCCCGCTTTAGGTGAAAGTTAAATGAATCATTCATCCTTGTTGCAGGCATTGCAAGCTGTGGTACTCGCATTGTCGAAAGTGAACAGGTAAATTCAGACACGGGCAGAAAAGAAATTGGGTATAAAAAATGACAATAACCCTTAAACCGCAAGAGAATACGTCAGGTGATGCAAGTATTGCCGATCAAGGCTTTGGACGAGTCGCGGCTGTGCCGGCCGTTCTGTTTGATCCGAGGCGACAGCAGCAAGAAGCAATTCGCTTTTTTACAGACAACGGCTTTGTTGTCTTGTCACCCTGCCTTACACCGAGTGAGCTGGTGGCATTGAATGAATTCTTTGATCGTACTCAGAAGCAACGACCTGATGCGTGGGGCTTAGGAACCAGACGTAAACCCCATCATCGAGAACAGGGGCTTATTTTCTCGCAACCGTTACTAGATTACCCCGAACTTGATGGTTACCTACAGCACCCCGCTTCCTTTCCGATCGTCTCAGCCCTGCTAGGGGGCGCAGAAAGGGTGCGATTTAGTGAATTAAATTTACGTGAAACACCTGACAATGCCGGTACCGGATCGATGAATTTCCATCACGATGCGGTCAGAGAAGATCGTCTGCTACGCAAGCCCTATATGCCCTGTGATTGGCTTTGCGCTATCCATTATCTAACGGATGTTAGCGATCAAACGCCTGCTTTTTGTGTCGTACCCAAGAGCAATCAATTTGAAACATTGAAGGATGCACATGAAGGTTTAGGTAACGAGTATGTTGAGTTACCCATTCATGGGCCAGCAGGAAGTTGTGTTTTATATGATACCGCGACTTACCATACGCGTCTCGACGGCGACGGCAAAAAGTCACGGCGCACATGGCATCAATACTACGCCCGTGGTGGCTGGTTACGCAGTGCTTTACCGACGACAGATAAATATCAACGCTCTCCTACTCCCGCTCTAACGGACTGGAATCTGTTCCCAGAAAGGTTGGCAATGCATGATGATCCTAAGATGCGTTTGTTCTTCTCACATTGGAACACGGCACAAGGAGAATGGGTTGCTTCAGGTTTCGATGAGCAAGTACGAAAATCGATGCCCAGGGGGGATCAGTAAATTTATTCCGGTAGCGAGAGCGATTTTTTGACGATTTGCCCTGAGCTACTGACGGCAATAATTGTGACCGCTGTATCAGTGATGTCTTGAGGCAAGCTCGCTTTACTGAATTCGTAAAAATAAGGATTCAGCTGTTTTAAATCAATGGCCCCGATTGTTGCCCCGGCAGACGTCTTAACAGACACACTTACGAACGCCTCACGACTATCGATCGCTGCAAATACGAGCCTATCTTTATCGTCTAGCTGCGGTTCAACGAACTCAATGGTCGACGCGGCTAAAGGTTTCCAAATTGAAACAAGCTCTCGGCCAAGGCTGTAAAACATACGATAGCCGCGCTCGTGAATTGAGGCTGGCAATACCCATCGCATGCCAGACAATGCACCCGTGGTCAGGTGCTCAATACCGTCAATGCGTTGGTGACTTCGATAGTGTGTGTGACCGGACAGAACATATTCAACGCGATGCATCGCAAACAAGCCATCGTCATCTGCACTCTGATCTTCATCAAATGGCCAACTTGGATCTAGATGAAAGGGTTCGTGGTTGAGCACAACCAATGTCTGATTTTGATGTACCCGTAGATCTTGATCTAACCATTGGGATATCTCACGTGTCATTTTACCGTAGTTCCAATATTGATCCTCATCAGGCAAAGCGTCACTTTGGATGACCTTCGAATGCGTATCGAGGGCAACAAAGTGGTATTGCCCGTAATCAAAACTAAAGTGAGTCGGGCCGAGATTTTTCTTAAACAAACGCTTACCGTACCCCTGTTGCGAAGGCAGAAAATCGTCCCGCTCTGTGCCGGCTAATTCATTATTGCCGATGGTGTTGTATACAGGTGCTTCAATGGTTTTTTCAATATCTCGATAATAGTCAAACCAACGCTGTATCGCTTGCGCGGTGCCACGATTACTCTCGAGGATCAGATCTCCGGTATTAATGACAAAATCCGGCGTAAGACCGTTGATCTCAGAGAAAGCAGCTCGAATCGTACCGTCGAGCTCGTTCAAACCTTGCTGCCTCAGGTAGCTTGAGTAAGCCGCATAAACGGTACGATCGAAATAGGCTTCAGATTCGGGTATCCGTCCAGCCAATTTAAGTTCATGTCGCAGTTCATCGATAACCTCATCACCGTACTGCTTCTCGAGCAACTCGACGGCAATCAGGTTGTAGACAAACTCTGGGATAAACCAAGGGACCTGTGGACTTGAATAGATGAGAAAGTCTTCCGGTTGATCATAGACGTGACTATCTGACAGATGAATAAAGAATATCGCCTCGTCAGTTGGCGAGTCTTCCACAACTTTGTACATCACAAAATCGACAGACTCTGCACTGACCGGTTTGAACCATTGATCCGTGGCATAACCGGCCTGACGCGTCACAAAAATGAATTCACCAACATCTTCTTTATCACTGTCTTCGATCGCATAATAGCCTGAAGCCAACGTACGAGTGACATCAACACCATTGCTAACCACTATACCCTCAAGTCCTATTCGGCTTGCGGTAGAATCGCCGGCACTTGGATCGTTCAGATAGACATGACCTGATACTGCCATGGCACTGTTCGACACACTGAGCATCAACATCAATACACCACTTAACAATAAGCTAGAGCCGCGAACACTCATGTCTATTTTATCACCCACATCGTTAACGTAATTAGTTGCAGCGGACCGCTGAGGATTCCAATATTGCATGCCATTAGGGTTCTCTTAGGTAGCCAAGGGTGTCATCAACATAATAGGCATCCGTCGATTGGCTGCCCGTAGTTGATATTTAGGATAACCAATGTAAACCTCACAAGCCTTTTGCCAAAGCCTTTCGTACTCGTCGTTATCTGTCATCTCAGTGGCGACAAATTTTGCGGTATGTGAATTACCAAGGGCTGTACTAAAAGCAAGTTCTGCCTGAGGATACTTCTTCAAATTATAATACCATCCGGGGTTTCGCTGCTGCCCTCAATTGGAACAAACTAAAGCTATCATCATGTCTAATCGTTCTCCAGAAATTGACGCGTCTGTCATCCTAACGTTTTGTAAACAAAACCAAACTAATGATGACAGCAATGCTGGCAAACACCTTCGCTACATCTAACGTGGTTTAGTTCGCCGTGTCGGCAGTGCTTGCAGTGGGTTCTCTGGCCACGGGTGTTTCGGATAGCGACCATTCATTTCCTTTCTGACTTGATGGTAGGAGGATCGCCAGAACCCCGCAAGATCTTGGGTGATCTGAAGCGGTCGACCCGCTGGTGACAATAAGTGAACGACAACAACGACCGCGTTGGAGACCAATCGTGGTGTTTGTTCACAGCCGAACATCTCCTGTAGCTTTACTGCAAGCACCGGCGGTGATTGCAGGTAGTCGATCGCGATGTTTGAGCCCGACGGCACTTTAAATCGCATCGGCGCGAGTACTTTGAGCTCAGCCTGTTGTTCCCAAGTCAACATTGATTCAATGATCGACATCAGATCAAGTTTCCGAATATCTTTTAAGGTACTTACCGGATCGAGATATGGCATCAGCCACTGCTCAAGTTGCTCTTTAAGATACTCGTCATCGACACGGGGCCAGTGAGGTTTATTCAAGGTATTACCGATCAGCGAAACCCGAGCCTGCCATTGCCTGATCTCTGATGTCCAGTTCAACGAGCTGAGGGCAGCCTCACGTACATGATTGATCAAGGCAGCATTTTTTATTTCCAGGGGCACAGTTTGCAACTTTTTCCTGTTGATAATGTGCTTGCCAATGGACGTGTGCTCTTCTGCAATAAAGCGCTTCGATTTATCATCCCACTCAGCAACGGTGTCTTGTGTCTTTAAGTGCGCCAGAGCTTGATCAAACAACCCCTCGTCCAGACATGCCGCAGATCGAATTGTGTCGCCCTTACTATTCGCTAAACCACCTACATTCGCCGCTGCTAACCATCGATGTTTGTCGAGACTTTGATTGCCTGACAGATTCGCACTGCGTCCGTTAGCGAGTTGATAGCCGCCTGAATGTCTCTTTCGGGCGATACGATCCGGGTAAGCACAAGCAAGCAAATAGCCTTCTAACTGCGAGCGAAGCACAGTAAACAAGGGTTGTTCAACATCAATCCGGGATAACTGTCGCTCGAACTGACGGGCTAGATCGCGTGTTCTCTGCAACCATCCTCTGTATTGTCGCGGACAGTTTCGTTCGCCTGTCATAATTTCCAACTGCGCGCTAATGTCGGCCTGATGGTCAAACGGGTCGCGATCAGACAATAACGCCGCCATCAAACACGCCGTATCGACAGCATCGATTGCTTTACCACAAATCAGCATGTGAGCGATTCGAGGATGAGTTGGCAACGTCGCCATAGCTTCACCGATCGCAGTGAGCCTAATATCGCTCGTTAGTCCCTGCGCAGGAACGACGGCGCCAAGTTGCCGCAACAGGGACACGGAAGTCTGCCATTGGCCATTCGAAGGCGTATCCATCAAATCTAATTCACTCGGATGAGAGACGCCCCAATGCAGCAGCTGCAGTGCAAATGGTGTCAGGTCCGCATTGAGGATCTCGGGTGTTGATTGCTGTGCAAGTTGTTGTTGCTGTTCTTCGGACCAAAGGCGGTAGCAACGGCCGGATCGCAAACGCCCCGCTCGGCCTAATCGCTGTGTCGCTGAAGATTGTGAAATTTTTACCGTATGCAATCGTGTCATCCCCGTCGCCGAATCGAACCGAGCTTCTCTCGCAAGTCCAGAATCGATCACAACGTCAATGCCTTCGATGGTCAGGCTAGTTTCTGCAATATTGGTGGCGAGCACAATCTTATGTATACCCGCCTTTGCTGGCGCAATGGCCGCTTGCTGTTGCGCCAGACTGAGATTCCCGTACAAGCAATGCACTTCGAGTTCTTTCGGCAGGCCTGACAGCGCATCTCGTACTCGGCCAATTTCACCCTGCCCAGGCAGAAACACCAACATGCTGCTAGTGGGGTTTTCATTGATTGCGGTTCTGATTGTCATGACGACGCGATCAGCAATCCGATCTCTGGCTTGGCTCGCGCCAACATAAATAATCTCTACGGGAAACTGTTTTCCCTGACTTGTCACAACCGGTGCGTCGATGAGGTCTGCGACTTTTTTACTATCGAGGGTCGCTGACATCACCAGTAGCTTCAGCGGCTGCAAATCCCGAAAAATTGATCGTCCCTTTAGGCATAATGCTAAGGCAACGTCTGAATCCAAATTGCGCTCGTGAAATTCATCAAAAATCACTAGCCCCGCCTGCTCTAACGCGGGGTCCTGTTGAAGCATGCGGGCTAATATACCCTCTGTGATTACCTCGATCTTGGTTGATTTACTCACCTTTGTCTCGAGTCGCATTCTGTAACCGACCGTTTCACCCACCGGCTCGCTAAGAAGCGACGCCATACGTATTGCTGCAGATTTTGCAGCAATACGCCGCGGTTCTAGAACAAGAATTTTTTTATCAGCCAGCCAAGCTTCGGCAATAAGCGCAAGCGGTACAATCGTCGTTTTACCTGCACCAGGCGGTGCCTGAAGCACAACCTGATCAGCCTGCCGAAATTGGCGCTTTAGATCTTCAAGGATTTCATCTATGGGCAATCCGGACCGAGTAAGGTTGCTGGCGGACATAGGCGTTAGAATTGATATTTCCAAGTTAATTGAGCGAATGGGTGCATTTGAAGATGGAGTGTCGCATAGGCGCATCGTCAAGACATCGACATTCCGCATGAATTCAGATGCGCCGACACCTTATCGTTTCTAAAGGAAGTGTTTTTCAACTTTGCTCTGAAAAATATCAGAGCATTCGCAAACCGCAAGTGAATGCACTTGTGATATCTGGGTGGCCGCGCAAGTTTAGCAGCCGATTCTGCCGGTAGGTAACGACAGATAGACCCGGTGGATTAAAACCCTCAACTTCAGTAAAAATCTTTCGCTCTTTTACAGGATGCTTCTACTATTTTGGTCAGCACATCGTCTCGAGATCGAAAATAGCTTTACTCGAGCGTTCAAAAATGCCCGAATATTGTCACCATGGGTTAACTTAAATAAAACGATAGCGATTTAGAAGAACCCATCATGGACGCTTTTCGCGCCACTCAGAATTGGCCGCTTGCGGTCCATGCTTGATGACGCGTTGGTGAACCTCGTTAACGGCGTCGTAAATCATTCGAGTAGCATCCGGAATTGAAATATCCTTCGGCAGATAAATGGGTTTTTGATAATTCGCCGATGCAGGGCCTGGGAAAATTTTGTTGGTACCTTTAGGTCGCAGTTTGTTTAGTCCAGTTAAGTAGCAAGGCACGATCGGCACGTTCTGCTTAAGCGCAAGTATCGCGACACCATGCTTAAAACGGGACAATTTGCGACTCGTCGAGCGGGTACCTTCTGGAAAGATTGCCAAATTACCACCTTGTTTGAGTAACCACTGTGAATACTCAAGCGTCGCCGATCCCCCGCCTCGTTTTATTGGGAAACTGCCAACAACCAGCGAGTTATACCAAGGCTGCAACGCTAATTCTTTTCTGCCGCCACCATCTTTGAGGAACCAGCGGTCCGCTGCCGCGCCAAAATAGATGTTCCACTTAATCTTCTGCGGCAGACCATGAAACAACGCGAGTGCATCAAAGTGGCTGGTGTGGTTGCCAACAACAATGCAGGGACCATCAATGCCTTTAAAATGCTGTTTTCCCGTTGCGGTGAAAGGTTTGCAGTACTTCCACATCCAGCGGGAGTATTGATACCAGCGCATTGAAGCACGTGCGATTTTAGCCCACCATTCAACCT
This sequence comes from uncultured OM182 clade bacterium, assembly GCA_905182025.1. GTDB lineage: Bacteria > Pseudomonadota > Gammaproteobacteria > Pseudomonadales > Azotimanducaceae > JAHRVQ01. The sequence continues at coordinate 28,299 of CAJJAA010000054.1, read as the reverse complement.
GCCATTCGTGCGGACCTTCAGTCCGAATCTCTTGCTTAACCATGCGTTCAAACAGGTCAATATCAATACCAGGCAGTAACATGGATTCCGGTTGGTGGGTTAGTTCAAGCTGCAATGCGGCCTTCATGGCTCTAAAGTTGTCCGACACCTCGAAAATTATGCAGTGGTTAAATTTACCGAGCACATGATAATCGGCAAGAACCGTCGCCTCATATTCCTCCAACGTCCTGCGCACACCTCGCAATTCATCCGGCGTTTGCAACACTTTTTTCATGCCGTCCGGGGTCAGCCGGGTCAGCAGCACATAGGCCGGCACGTGCTATTCTCCGCCAGGTGCGTTGCCGCTCAACATCTCCACAAAATCATCAACGCCGATGGCGGGTAATGTCGTAATTTGAATAGAACCTCGAGAACCGAGCTCAACGGTCAGTCGCGCCATCACCTCGTTTGTAGGTGCTTCGATGATATTAACAAAATCATAACCCCCCATCGTTGCATATTGTGCAGTGACGCGCGCCCCCATCGATTCAACTTCTTTGTTGACCTCTTTCAGACGTTCTGGACGCTCTTTTAGCGTCTTGCGTCCATCGTCAGTCAAGTTACTGAGCATGATGTAAGTAGCCATTGATTCTCCTTTTGCCACTTTTGGGCAGGTATGAATATTTTCGTCTGCAGAGTGACTGCGGTGTAACGTCCAATTTAAACGTAGATCAAAGCTCAGATCGTCTCGCTAGAGCGCCTGAAAACCTGCGGTAATGCACTATCTTTCAAGTACATAACGACCCGGCGCGACATCTAAGGCAGGATGCTCAGCCGAGCCAAGTTCTTGCTTTGCGTCCAGTAACGGACCCGAACGCTGCTTCAACCAATCAATCCAGTGAATCCGCCAAGAGCCGCTAACCTCTTCAGCCAGGCTAATCCATTCATCCGTATCTTCAGGAAGTTGCTCCGCGATCCAATATTTCATGTATTTATTTGGTTTGTTACTGATCGTCTGAGTATGATTTTGGTTGGTCAGCACAAATTCAACATTGCCACCATAAAGCTGGGTCGTGCGATAACAGCCTCGCCACGGCGTAATATGGTCAGTACTTCCCGCCATGATGTACATATCATGTTCTATCTTTGACAGATCAACGTTCTTACCGTTGAGCCGTAATTCTCTTTTTGCAAGTTTATTCTCCCAGGCTAAGTCCAAGTAATCACACTGTAAACCTGCGGATACCCGGGTGTAGTCCATTGACCAAAACAACAAGGGATGTAATGGGGGATTCTTGCCAAGCAGGTAATTATCTCGATAGAAAGCCATCACACTCTCTTCGGGTGTCAGCCAAGCAAACATCTCAAAGACGTCCTTCTCATCGAATATACCCGCGGCTTGAACCCGACTTTTTTGCATCTCAATCGAACGTTCAGAAACGAACAGTCCGAAGTCGCTGTCTTCAGGACGATTGTCGAGAATATTAACGAAAAGTGAATGGCTGTGGACAGACTCATCGCCCTTAGCATTGAGCAAGCCAATGGCTGCAGCAGTCGTAATGCCACCAGCACAGAGTCCCATCACGTTGACCGTCGGTTGTCCTGAAATTTCTTTCATGACTTCGATCGCTTGAATAACGGATTCGGCATAGGTTTCGAGGTTCCACTCGCGATCACTCGGTGTTGGGTTACGCCAACTGACTGCGAAAACAGTTATACCTGCAGCAAGAAGTTCTTGAAAAAGGCTTCTATCGGGCGTCAGATCGCCAAGATAGAACCGGTTGACCTGACTGAAAACATATAAGAAGGGGCGCTCGTGGGTTTGAGCAACGGTTGGTACATACTGAAGTAATTCAAACACTTCACTTCGATAGACAACTGCCCCGTCGCTCGCAGCGACGTCTTTACCTATGACAAACGCATTTCTGTCTGCAACCGCCGGGTAGCCATGATTATGACGTAGATCATCAAGAAAGTTTCTGATGCCATTGACGACACTTTCACCTTTGCTATCAAACAGCATCTTTAATGCCGTGGGATTGCTATAAAGATTGTTCACAGGTGCCAGCATGTCCTTTAGGATGCCAAGCAAAAACCGCGCTCGCTTTTCATCCATATCGTTAAGTTCACTCTCATCAAGCCAGTGATCAAGTGAGTTTCCTACGGCAAGATAATATTGGCCAATACGCTTGTAGAAGGGGTTGTCGTTCCACGCGGGATCGGAGAAACGACGGTCCGTGCTGAGATCCAGACTACTGAAGCCCAACATGATCGCGGTGGTTTCACTCATCAGATGTTGCCAGACATTTGCTAAAACGCTGGGATGCCGAGTCATCTGGTCAATCAAGTCGGAAAGCGCCTGAAGGATCTCTTCCCTGTCGATACCCAATGCTAGGTTCAGCGCCACGCCTTGGGACTTACGGTCGGAAAGCTCCTCGACACTATCAACCATTTTGACTCCTTGTAATTTAGTAAAGCTAACAACTAAGTTTAGGCTCAATCGATTATTACATTTCTCAAACTATCGTCTAACGCAAGCCTTGTACTGTGTTGTACCTTAATACGCAACCACTGGCAATGACGCGTATGCATTCAATGTTGTTTAATCTGCTTGTTTAGATAATCAATCAACAGCAACTATTGAAGATGAGTGACATTATCAAAATCACGAATCACCGGTTCAGAAAGCCAATCAAGGTGCGTTACGCCAGTGTTCGACATATGGTAATCAAAGAAAGGAAAAGGCGATCCTTTCAAAATTTTCGCAAAAGCGATGGCCATCGCCGCGCCGTGACTAACAATAACAATACGTTCCTCAGGATGGTTCTGTTTAATCTGCAGAAGTGCTTGGGTAAATCTATCGCAGACACCGTTCAGCGATTCACCTTGATCAGGTGCATAATTATGATCTGCCGCAATTTTTTCAAAGAATTGATGGTCGCTACCTAGTGACTCGTAAAGTGTGTCTTCAAGTACCCCAATACCGTATTCTCTAAGACCAACATGGGTTTCCGGCGTTATCCCAAGGCGATCTCCGATGGCTTGAGCAGTATCAAGTGTTCGCTTCAACGGACTACTATAAATCTTCGCTATTCTTAGATTATTTTCACCAAAATACCGACCGACTTTAAGTGCCTGGTTGGTACCTTGCTTGTTTAATTCACTATCCGTCGAACCATGCCAACGCTTATCAACGTTCGCTTCAATCTCGCCATGGCGTACAAATATCAGTTCTGTCATCTCTACCATTCACCCACATTTTCCATCGACGCCCATGGCTCTTGCGGGGCAAGTGCTTCACCTTGTTGAAGCAATTCGATTGAAATATTGTCTGGTGACCGAACAAAGGCCATGTAGCCGTCACGAGGAGGACGATTGATGGTTACACCTCCATCCATTAACCGTTGGCAGGCCTCGTAAATATTCGGAACCGCATAGGCCAAATGTCCAAAGTTACGACTGCCTTCACCTAAAGTATCGCCGTCCCAATTGTAAGTGAGCTCAACCTGAGAATCAGGGTTGCCTTTCGCGCCAAGAAATACCAACGTGAACCGGCCCTGTTCAACATCAACTCGGCGCTGTTCTTCCAAGCCAAGATGCTTGCAGTAGAAGTCCATCGATGCATCGATGTCCTTGACTCTAACCATGGTGTGCAAATACTTCATGTAACGACCCTTTCAACTTTCGAGATTAATGATTACTAAAGAATAGAGAGGTACGGCGCACGAAACAATACCTCAATACCGCAAGCATGAAACATGTTGCGACATTGGCGGATAAGCGTGCGCCATCAAATTTATTAGAAGAAAAGAATGAGAGACTAATATTGGTCGCTGCCAGATGTTGGCAGGGATGTGCACCGAACTGACAGCACGGCACACTTTCTTGCAACTTTTAGACGGTTATGTGACTAAACAGTGGTTACGAGGGTTACGAGGGTTTCAAGCGTGCAACAGTATCGAGCGTCTTCGCACAGGCATTGGCTGATTCAAGACCTTTAGTCGCAAAATGGTCGAAATAGAATTTGTCTCGGCCCTCCGACATAAAATCTTGCGCAGTTAATATGCCGTAAATAACGGGTATTTCTTTATCGACTTGAATTCGCATGATCAGGTCCATGACAGACTGAGCAACAAATTCGTGTCTGTAAACACCGTGATCAACGATCAGGCCTGTGACGATGATTGCGTCATAGGGGCCGTTGGGCGTGTTGTCAGCGGCACAGAGCTTGGTCAACAGAGGGATTTCAACAACCCCTGGTGCTTCAAAGTAATCAATTTCGCAAGCGACTAATTCTGCTATACGTTGGCTAAAACCATTTTTAAATTGGTCAACAGTCTCTTTGTGCCAACAGGATTGTATGAGCGCAAGTCTGAACATCGCGAGGCTCCTATAGATAAGTTATGAAATGGCCCGATCTGATATGGGATATAAGTTGCTTGTTATACAACTATTGTCATTGATCAACGCCTAAGGCTTTGCCGGTTTCGGGCAGCGGGCTCTTGATCAAAGCCTCATCGTATTTCAATCTGTCTTGTATTAAGCGGCGCTATTGTAGGGTCTTCATTCATAGAGATACAACAGCAATCATTTTGCTGAATGATGCACTTGCTGTATCTCATGATCTTCACTTAAAAGCGCAATCAATCCATTAGGCCCACCCATATGAAGCGCGCCGACAACTATGAAGTACTCGCTCGAGGTTTGCAGATAATTTCTGATCTTCTTTGCCATCTCATGATTACGTGTATCTAATATACGCGTCAATTGGTCAGCCAGTTGCCGCTCAAGTTTATCGGCTGCCAATGGCATCTGTTCGATGGCGGCAGGTGAGCTGTAGGATTGTAATAATAATGCATACATTTCATCGGCAGCCCCGACTCGCCAAGCGCCCATTAGTTCTTCAAGCAACATCTCAAATCGCGGCAATTCACTTATCGCGCTAACTAGCGAGAGTTCTTGTAACGCTTCAGAATCGCCTGATAGGAGTCTGAGTTGGTCTTGTATGCTTTCAAGCTCAAGGACAGGCTTACCTGCAGCCCTCGCCTGCTTTTGGAAATAGAGATCAACCCCTAGCTCCGCATCGTAACCCAATCGCTGCGTTTCAATCATGGCGATATTAAGGCTAATCGCCCAGGGTTTCATTTGTTGGTATTGTTCGAGAGACTGGTGCGTACTATCAAGATACCGGTTTAATGCAGCAAGGCTAGACGGTAAAAGGTTATCGGATAGCCTATCCGGAGGTTGGTAGCGCCCTTCGTCAACCAAAAAGCGCGCCACCTCAGGCTCTGATGTTTTATCTAGGTCAACCTCAAATACCGTAATTTGAGCGGCATCAAACGCCATTTGAAACGCTGCGGGTAACGGATAATCGTCGGCTTTCAGAACGTGGACCGAACCAACCAGATACACAACGGCTTGGTCATGTTCGATTTTCCAAAGACTTAGGGGTGCGGCCTGTACCGCGGCCGGAATCAATAACAACCCATACACCAGCCAACCTGCGAGGGCCGAACCTGTGTTTTTTTTACGCTTAGGGTTGATCAAAACCACCGACTATAACCGGACTTGACCAGGCAGTCTGATCGTTAATTTGTTTTACGCGAATGTAATAATAGTCTTGTGTGTTGCCAATAGCTCGGTCTGTAAACTGAAACGCAAGATGAGTTGGATACTCTTGGTCTAGCCACTCGAAAGTAACGATATCTTGGTAACCGTCAACCAGCATGGTTCTTGTGATCGGGCCTTGCTCTAGGTCTAATAAACTGATCATGTAGCGCGCTGAAGCGAATTTCGCCGGTTGTCTTAGCAGCGTAACAACGTCATTGTCTTCTTGCCCTTCACGCAAATTAAGTTCAACGGTTGCATCCTCATTGACATTATCGAGCTGTAACAAAAAACTACTGGTGTTGCCGCGAGTCCACGTAATGAAATCAACTCGGTTTGTGATTTTTGGGTTTGATACCACGGCTTGGATCGCAGGCCGTGTAAATGAAGGTGCTGTCAAACCGCTAATATCCGCCAATTCGGACTTCACAAAGCCAATCCACTCTCTGCCATTTCGCGGTAAATCTCGTTGTCCCAGCGCAGGCTTCGAGGAGGAAGTGAAACTTACCTTCAACATCCTGCTCTTCAGCTCTGGTTTGATCGGCGCTTGGTCCTCAATGTCATCGGTAGCCAGTGACTTTCGAGTCGCAAAATTGTACTGGTCAATAACCACGCCATTTTTAATGAGCTCGACCTCTGTCAATCGAGTCGTGCCCGCAACCTGCCCCTTTATTACTCGCTGTACGGCTTGAGCCACCCTGCTTCCTGGCGCTGCACCATTCACAGACACATCAAGCATAATCTTATCGCCACTTGTGACGAAGGTTCTACCGCGTCTGAGAGCATCAATGGGCGACTCGTCTGGTTGAACTATGATGCCGGTCTTGGCGGGTTTGTTTGTGAGACCCACCGGCACCGTGTTGGCATTATCCGACGCTGTAAAGCCAAGCCGAAAACCGCGATCCAATAGACGTTGGCCATACCACTCAAATCCACCATTACCGGTGAGAATTTCGACCAATTGCACATTATTTGAAATACGATCATCAAGCGGCACTTCTGCCAATGCAATCACAACGGCTTGCTTGTCCCCAAGGCTTCTATTGATTATAGGCAGTTCTGATACAGCGTCTGCAAACTGAGTCGAAATCACAAGCTGCTGTCCGCCAGCAGATAATGTCCTTTTATCTATCCAACCTTTTGGATCGCCTTTAGCATACCAATTCACAGAGGTCGTCTGGTCGAGCGACACGCCGGTAATGGTGAGATCGACGCTACCGCTATCAACAACGCCTTGTTCTGAACTTCCAGGGTAGTCAATGGCGTTAATATCCGACCAGTAAAGCTTATTTTCTGTTGCCTTTATAACAAAAGCACTGGCTTGGCTTTTAATCCCCCCGCCGCTTGATCGCACTTCAATGGTTGGAGGTATATCTGTCCGCGGTAACTGCAAATTTTCGACGATGTGCTTACGACTGATGCCAGCATCAATTCTCTGGACGAATGAACCATCAATAAGAATATCGAAAGATGGCGTCGAGCCTGATGCTAGATTACCGAATTCATCTAACGCGCGCAGTTCCGCGCTAAACCTTGAGCCGGATTCAATGTATGCAGGCACATCAAGCGCCACATCCGCCGCAGGTCCGGCATCAACAACAAGCGTGGCGTCGGGCGTTTGGACAAAACTTGTGTTTCCGACGGGCCTAATCAAGACCGGAAGAACAAAGTGCTGCGTTGCCCGATACGGCATATACAAATTACTGTATTCAAAAATGATTGAATCGCCAGCTTGAAGCGCCGTGTCGTCAATTAAAAATGAAGCTGTTGGAAGGCTCTGACTCAAGCCGCCATAGTTACCTTTTAGCCGGGCTTGAGTCTGTTTTAGATAGACGCGCTCGGAACCCTTATCAATACGTGCCCTAACAAAATTAGCTTCTTCAGGGTATTGGTTTTGCAGCGGCTGACCATCTCTCCAAAAACGACTGGTCACAATCTCCGAGCCTTCGCTAAGGGGCATTCCAAGCGTGTAGATTTGGCTCAAATTAACACGACGAGCAACGGTAAGAGGATCGCTGATAAACGTCGAGCGGCCTAAAGATGCCGGATTGGATTCAATCTGATCGAGCCACCAACGGAGCTCAGAGGAGCGATCAACGCTTTGGTTGGATTGAACGAAAGCAGACATAGCCTCGTTAGATTCGTTCTGCTGTTCACGTTTTATAATTTCAGAAACTAACGTGGGGCTCACCACGATACCTTGTCGTTGCAATGATTCGAGTCTCTGGTGAAGCTCGCCGGTTGCTGCCATACCAGATGAATGAAAGATCAACAGGCACAGTGCGAGTAAATATCGTTTAGGAATCATATTGCCAAGTAACCGATCATTAAAAAGTCGCGCGTATAAATGCCATTAATGCGCCACTTGACGCGTCTTTGGATGTACCAAGCTCAACATCAATCGTCTGCCGTGTGGTCGCATTACCTGGAATCATGATGACACTGACATTTGCTGAGATCAGCGACTTGGCAAATGCCTGTGTTTGAATTTGGTTAACCTCATCGTCTGCTACGTATAGCAGTGCGAATTGCGGAATATTCTTGCCTTGATCAATATGGGTTATCGGCGAGGCCGCCAATTGTGACGCGAGTTCCTCCCCAAATATGAGCCGGTGCTGTCGACGTTGCACGAATGAACCCAGTTCCTTCATGACCCTTGGTATATCGAAACTCATTGTATCAATTGCAACCGCTGCTTTAATGCTCTTAAGGGACATGCCGTGAGCCTTCATGTATCGAGGATCAGTACTAACCAAAGAAACAAGATGGGCACCCGCTTCATGCCCCATCAAAATAACCCTATCGGAGTCTAAGCCGAAGGTTTCGCTATTTGCTTTAACCCATTTAACAACCGAAACAATATCGTCTAGTTGATCATAAAGTTGATGATCCCAACGCAGACGGTAATTCATGCTGATGAAGACGATGTCCTCTGGCACAAAAAAATCCGGTTTGGAATTTACGTCGGACTTATCGCCGAAAGCCCAACTACCACCATGAACATAGATGATGACCGGCCGAGCTACTTTATTGTCTTGCCAATATATATCCAGAGACTGTAATTCAGAATAAGCGTCTTGGGGATCGCCATAGACTATGTCACGTGTGACATTATAGGTGCTACTGGTTGCAGTCTTTGCAGCGCCGTATAGGGGTAAGGCAATCAAAATCAGCAACGCGATACTTTTCAGAGAGGCATTTCTAATCGATTGGATGTCCAAAACACTCACCTTTTAGTTGCTTAAAATTTGTATACCAGCGACACAGTGTCCGTTTGATAAAGTAAGGAAACCACGACCATAAACATGCCACAACGCCTCATCAGCCTCGACAAATACGCCTCTATGTAGCTGCGTCGTATGCTCTGTATCCTACTACTGAAGCACCGCATAGTTCAACAAGTGACCCTCAGCACATATGTCACAGGCGCTTTGCTAATTATGCTGTAGACGCTGCTCCTTCGATTTTGAGTCGTGAACGCCGGGCAAAAAAAAGAGGCCATTTAGGCCTCTTAATTCTTGTTACTTTCTATCAAACCAAAGACCAGAATCTATTGATACTTCTTCAGCTCTTCGCGAGCGATAACTCGCTTATGAACTTCATCAGGACCGTCAGCGAGTCTCAGAGTTCTTTGACCCGTCCACATTGCTGCAAGAGGTGTGTCTTGAGATACACCCAAAGCACCATATATCTGGATAGCTCGGTCAACAATTTTAAGGGTCATATTAGGTACTGACACCTTAATGGCGGAGATATACTTACGGGCTTCCTTATTACCGATGGTATCCATCATGTAGGCTGCCTTAAGTACTGCTAATCGACACATGTCTAGCTCAATTCTAGATTCAGCAATAACGTCGTAGTTACCGCCAAGCTCCGCTAGTGACTTGCCAAAAGCTTCACGGGACAATGCACGCTTACAAAGCAACTCAAGGGCACGTTCAGCAACACCAATTGAACGCATACAGTGGTGAATTCGTCCTGGTCCAAGGCGACCCTGAGAAATTTCAAATCCTCGACCTTCTCCAAGAAGAATATTTTCTTTTGGTACTCGAACATCCGTAAATTTAATATGCATATGGCCGTGTGGCGCATCATCCTTACCAAACACGTACATGGGGCGAATAACATCGACACCCTTTGCATCAATCGGCACAAGAATTTGCGACTGACGCAAATGCTTAGGCGCATCTGGGTTTGTCACTACCATGGTAATCATGATCTTGCAGCGGCTGTCGCCAGCACCGGAAATGTAATGCTTCGAACCGTTGATAAGCCACTCATCGCCATCGAGTACGGCACTTGTTGCAATATTCGTTGCATCTGAAGAGGCTACATCTGGCTCAGTCATCGCGAAAGCAGAACGAATCTTTCCTTCAAGCAGAGGCTCTAACCATTCTTTTTTCTGCTCTTCTGTTCCGTAACGCTCGAGGACTTCCATGTTGCCCGTGTCAGGTGCCGCACAGTTAAATACTTCAGAAGCGATTGGGTTTCTTGCCATGACTTCAGCCAGATGCGCATATTCAAGATTTGATACGCCTGCACCACCTTGGCTTTCTGGTAAGAAAAAGTTCCACAAACCGGCTTCTTTGGCTTCGGCTTTCAGACCTTCCATGATTTCTTTTTGTCTGTCATTCCAAGACCAACGATCGCCGACATCAATATTGTCAAAATATTCCTCTGTCAGCGGGTCAACCTTCGACCGAACGAACGAATCGATCTTGTCTCGTATTGGTACTAATTTTTCTGGAATGTCTAGATCCATCATGTCCTTTATCCTTGAACTTGTTTATTTTCAGCGGGACCACCGGTCCAAGCCAGGCGGATATACTAACGCCATGAAGTCTGCAATATCCACGAATATCTAAGAGTATCTGAATGACTTATATCGGAATATGTAAGAGGCTAATTGTCCCCTAAATCTGAACGTGTGCTGGCCGGCGAAAACGTTGAGCTTTTATTGTACAAGATGCGAAAATATAGACTAGTAATACTAATTATTTCAGCAATTTAAAGACTTTTATTAAAGTAGAAAATCAACATCTTCGCCATCGCTACACAAACCAAAAGCTCAGAAACCACCCAAATGTCCTAACCCAATAACTTATCCTAAACGGTTCAACACAGGCAGTAGCAAGTCCCTAGCAGCCGAATACGGAGATAAGGTAGTATCTGCCGCTAACAGGGCTGATAACAAAGGAAAGTGTTGTGGCAAGTATTGCAATAATGAGCGGAAGTTCAAGACGTGACTCAGACAATTTAAAACTCGCGAGAATCTTAGCAAACTGTTGCAATGCAGTCGGTGCTCAGACAACGCATATCGAACTCGAGCATTATTCAATGCCAATTTACAATGGCGATCTTGAGCATGAGCAAGGCCTGCCTAACAGCGTCAAGGCAGTAAAGGAAATTTTGCAGGATGCTGATGGGTTAATCATCACTTGTCCTGAATACAATGGCTTTATGACCCCCCTACTACTTAATGCAATCGACTGGTGCACACGTTCGGATGAGGCATCGCTAAGTCTGAGCGCATTCTCTGGAAAATCTGTCTTCATCGCGAGTGCTTCGCCTGGTCCGGGCGGCGGTGCCCGCGCAGCCACGCATTTAAAGTCAATGCTAATGGGAATTGGATGCCACATCGCACCGCAAGCTTTTGTTGTCGCGAGTTCTTTCGCGGCTTTTAATGAAAACGGCGAGTTTGTTGATCCAGAGTTGCAGCAGCGCGCCGCCTCTCAGGTTCATCAGTTCATCACTTTTACCGAAAAGCTTTAGCGCCTTAATATCAGCGCAGCATATGATTGACTCACGCAGCTGTCTAAAGGGCGCGCGAGTCAATTTGCACAAAAACATCAGCAACTAACCCGCCTGCTATAACCACATACTAATCCCTGCAGGATCTGTCGATTAGCCCTGTGACTGAATCTTGAACCATCTCAAAACGGATCTCTTAACGCATATCAATAACAAGCCGTGCGATAAAACGTCTGCTCCCAAAGGAATGTTTTTGGTCATTAATGGGCCTATTGTGGATAAGAACGATAAAGAATCGCGTTACGCCCTCCTCGTCACTGCCTATGACAGGTGCTACGGACAAAGCGATCAGCCAGCGCTACGAGATCAGTAATGATGCATGGCGAGGATATGTGACGCCCCAGGGCAAAGGATCTCTGGTCGTGATCACATCTGTTGATCAACCGCACGCGATCGCAAACCTCGAAACCTTCGGTAAAGAGTAAGAAGCCGCCATTTTTCACACAGTACAACTCTAGCTCGCCGCTAGCCAAACCCGTATTATCGGCGTCTTTGAACAGGATCGCTTCTTAAATGATGGGTTATAAATGCTAGTCTCGGATACCGTTTACAGCAGATCGACCTTTCAGGCGAAGGCCGGCGTGAGTGTCACATCACTTCTCATGCAACCCAATAACTGTTCGCACCTTTTAGTGCTCGGACACGGCGCTGGCGCACCGCTCGATCATGTCCACATGAATTCGATTTGCGATGCCTTAGCCGCTGTCGGCATAGCAACCTTCAGGTTCAATTTCCCTTATATGGAAAAAGGCGGCGGTCGAACTGACAATCTCCCGACCTGTCTTGAAACAATTGACAATGCGATCACACAGGGACGTAAGGTCCTCGCCGAAATAAGCGGCTCTCAAACTGTAATCGTTAAACCCAGCCCAACGTTGTTACTTGGCGGACACTCTTTCGGCGGAAGAATGACATCGCATTATGCGGCAATTCATACCGACAGCGTTGCCGGGCTTGTGTATTTTTCATTCCCACTGCATCCATCGAAGAAACCAGATACCAAACGAGCAATGCATCTGCCCGATATTCGTGTACCGCAACTTTACCTTTCGGGTACACGCGACAGCCTGGCTGAATTGAATTTGCTTGAACCTATTATTGATAAACTTAAAGATGCTGAGCTTGCCACCCTTGATACGGCTGACCATAGTTTTAAGATTCTAAAACGCACACGTGTGTCGCAGGAAAGCGTTTATGACGAAGCCGCACGAACATTGATAGCCTGGATCAGTCGCCACGCTCTATAAGCTGTGTCGATAAGCGCGATGGTTAAAGCGCTGTTTATCAGAACTACTTATAAAGGCTGCGTCTCAAAGCTACCCTTAACAAATTTTAGAAGCGCGACCAATAATCATTACTCAGTAAAGGATAATCTAAATGTCACAAGGTCCCGGTGAGCTCGATGTAAATGATGTAGGTGGATTTACAGTTGCTAAATCATACGTCCTTGATGCAAGAAAAATCATGGCCTATGCAGCATCAATCAACGATACCAATGAGGCCTATTTTGACGATCTACGCCAAGGTGGACTAAACGTTCATCCGGCAATTAGCTTTGCACTTCAATGGAACACGCGTTTTCGACCAGATCTACCCGCTAACACCCGTGCTGCGCCTTTCGGTGTTCACGCTGAAACTGATCTACGTATATACCAGCCATTTCGACAGAACCAAGTTGTCACGGTACAAGGACAACTCGTTGCTAGGAAAAAAATTACGCCCGGTGTTTTCAGTGTCGACAGGTTCCGCATGACAGACAGCAGCGGCACGCTGCTCGCAGAATTGGACTACAACGGCATAACCCGTGGCGCGACGTTAAATGGAGAAGATCGCGAATTTGAGCCTTCGCCGATCCGTCCCAGCATGGATCCATCAGACATTACGCGCAACTGGAAAGCTGACATTTATATTCCACAACATGCCGGTCAGCAGTACACAGAATGTGCTGATATCTACAACCCCATACATACGGAGCCAAGTGTTGCAAAAGCCGCAGGTCTACCGGACATTATCCTTCATGGCAGCGCAACAAAAGCACACGCACTAACCTGCATTATTGATCGCTGCTTTGACGGGGATGCGACGAGAATCACGCGACTATGTGGTCAATTACGCGCCATGGTGTTGATGCAAACTACAATCTCGGTTCAGTGTTTAGGTACTCTGCAGAAGGGCAATGAACTGCAGGTTTTCTACCAAGTCGTAAATAGCGAGGGCCAGCATGCCATCGCAAATGGCGTGGTGTGCGGCACACCTTCAACCTAAGGTCACAAAAACTTAAACCCCTATTACTCAAAGCAAATAGTGCCTGTGATACGAAGACATCAACCCATTGTCGAAAGTTGATATCTAGGCAAATCGACGACTGTCGGAATTTGATAAGCATCAGGCACCCGTGCGTGCTTACCAACCAGAAAACAGTTCATACCAACGCCCTGCGCCCCTAAATAGTCAGCACGATAACTATCGCCGATATAGACCGCTTGCGACACATCCAATGTCATAGCCTCAAGCGTATGTTGAAAAATTGCTGGATGTGGCTTGCTGTTGCCATGTTCAACCGACGTTACAACCGTTGAAAAATATGACTCAAGCTCAAACTTTTTGAGCAAGCGCTTAATCATCGGTGCAAAATGCGTGTTGGTGATCAGACCGAGCTGATACTCACGCTGCAATTGCCGCAAAAACGTTTGTACGTTTTTGATCGGTTTAATGTCGACAGACCACTCTTGCGTGTAGCAATGCGCGAGTTGGTCAAGATCGACTGTCTGCGGGTCGATTTGCAATCCATTTAGCACGACGGCAAAAATATCTGCCATTGAAAACTCGACCATCGAATCCCGCGCGTCTAGCTCAAAACGCGTAAAAACCTGATCAATAACATTAATCAAGGATTTCTCATCGAGTTTGACGCCGTGATCGGCTAATTGATGATGGGTACGCGGGAATCGTTGATGAACTCGTCTTTCATCATAGATCACAAGGGTGCCAAAAAAATCAAACAGCAACCCTTGGATCATAGATGTTGTTCCTCGCTAAGCGTCTTAGCGCAATTAACTCAGGACTTTCAATTCAAGACTTTTTATTCAAGACTTTTTATTCAAGACCGGGAACAGGAAATTGCTGACAGAACTCTTCGACTTCACCTTTGATGGATGTGATCTTTGCTTCATCCTCTGGATTGGACAGACAGATATGAATCCAACCTGCGAGTTTTTCCATGTCTGCCTCGCGCATGCCGCGCGCGGTAGCCGCGGGCGTACCAATACGGATACCGCTGGGTCGTAGCGGTGGATTCGGGTCATCGGGAATAATCTGCTTATTGGTTGTAATAGATGCCTGATCCAAGAGCTCTTCTGCCACCCGACCATCTATGCCATAGCTGATTGAAGTATCAATAACCATCATGTGATTGTCTGTACCACCGGTGACAAGCGATGCTTGACGCTCTATGAAGCCGGCTGCCAACGCTTTGGCATTCAGCAGAACTTGTCGCGCGTAATCTTTAAATTCTTGACCTTGTGCGTTTAACAGTGTGGTCGCAATGCCGGCGACGGCATTCATATGCGGGCCACCTTGAAGTCCAGGAAAGACAGACTTATCAATCTTTTTGGCAAATTCTTTCTTACATAAAATCATGCCGCCACGAGGTCCCCTCAAACTCTTATGCGTTGTGGTTGTGACAACATCAAAACCAAAATCGAATGGGTTCTTCATTGCTCCACCGGCAACCAATCCGCCAAAGTGCGATGCGTCGGTCATGCTGATCGCGCCAACTTCTTCTGCGATTGAAACAAACGCGGCGTAATCCAGGTCGCGTGGATAGGACGTATAGCCTGCGAGGATCATCTTAGGTCGATACTTTAATGCATCTTCGCGCACCTTATCGAAATCGATTGAGCCGTCTACTGGATTTGTCACGTAGCGCTCAAAATTAAATATTTTGCCCATATGAGAAACCGGCGCACCGTGCGTCAAGTGGCCTCCGTGGGATAGGTCCATGGCAAGGATCGTATCGCCTGGCTCAAGCAAACCTAAATAAACCGCTTGATTCATCGCTGAACCTGACAGCGGCTGAACATTGGCGTGCTCGCATCGGAACACCTCCTTTGCTCTATCCCGGGCCAGTGTCTCAATCTGATCGGTGAATTCCTGACCACCATAATAGCGTCGGCCAGGGTAGCCTTCTGAGTACTTATTGGTAAACACACTACCGAGAGTCGCCAGTACTTCTGGGAACGTGTAATTTTCGGAAGGTATGAGTTCGATTCCCATACGCTGGCGATTCTCTTCGCCTCTGAGCGCTGCGAACACGGCAGGATCATTTTGCTCTAAATATTCTAAATTTGTTGTCATGGGCTATCTTTCTCAGGTTAACTTGGTGAGCGCCCAGGCGAACGGCATTTTAGGTTTTACGTTCACACTTCCCGATGGTTAGGTCCACCTGTTACCGCGCTGAATCGCAGTATATCGCCAGTCATGTGAAGACGGGGATTCTAACGTCACACCTCCACAATTAAAACCGGCAATTTCTCATTTGGTACACTAATTCTATTCATATAGCATTTGCTTATCACTGCGTTTGCCTTTGCCGATATAAATCGTTGGACACACATGACCGCTGTGTTGTCTGGCGAGCTGAATGTGATCCGAATAAGGTAGACTCGTGTATGATTCAGGCATATATCGAACTAGCGATGAGGAGAGTAAGTCATGGGTGATATTGAACAGCAAGGTATACCAGATAACCTGAGCAGCACTGAGACTCAGGTCGATAATCAGGCCCAAGCGACGACAGACATAAAGACAAAGCGTAAATCGATGCCCGATAAACAGCGACTTAAGCAAGTCGCCGAATACCACGGCTTGAGGCTCGTAGCTTATATGGCAATATTCGCCGCGTTAGACGCGTGGGTATTGGCATCCGATTTGTTGATTGCCAATGTGCTGAGCGTCATCGCGGCACTTATCGTCGCCAATTACCTCGCCGGGATCTTTCATGAGTGGGGTCATTTTTGTGGTGCAAGACTCGCCAAGTCTCGGTCGCCAATTGTACCTAAACCGAGCGGCACCTTTGTGTTCGGCTTCAATATGGAAAAAAATACATCAAAACAGTTCCTTGCAATGAGCCTCGGCGGACCTATTGCAAACTGGCTTCTGGTTGCTTTGGTTTTCATCCTGATACCGATTGACAACGCAGGTCGTGCCGCCCTCTTTGCCATGGTATTCGGCAGAGCTGTCGGTGTCATTATTTTTGAAGGGCCGATCATCGCACGGACAATGAACGGTGGCTTGCCACAACAAGAACTCGACAACCAACTAGACAATGGATCACTAGACCGCAGTCAGGTCCTAGGCTACGTAACCGCAGCCGCGATTTGGTTACTTGCTGTCTAGCCCTTAACTTGATTGCTGCGACCCTTTTACACATCAATTAACAGCAAGGTGTTAATAGAGAATATGAAAATAAAAATTCACTATTGCGCACAGTGAAATTACAGGCCTGAAGCCGTCAGTTTGGCGGCTGAATTAGCAAATGGTTTGGGAATTGAAGCCGAAATGCTGCCTGAAGGCGAAGGAATATTTGATGTCGTTCTAGACGGACAGACAATCTTTTCAAAATATAATGTACATCGCTTTCCAAACACTGGCGAAATTGCTGACCTCGTCCGAGCTATCGTAAACTGACCCGACGCCAATAGCCTCAATCACCTCGGTACAAAATTATTTGTTACTAATACGCCTCTATGCAGTTAGAAAGGCAGATTACCAGGATCAATATTTCCGCCAGTAAGCACAATGCCTACTCTTTCATTATTGAATATCTCCGGGTAGCGAATAACAGTCGCCAGCGTGACAGCGGCGGATGGTTCGACAACTTGTTTCAAGCGTGTCCATATCAACTTCATGGCATGCACGATCTCATCATCTGAGACCAATAAAATATCCGTCACATTGTCCTTAATGATTTCAAAATTTAGTTCCCCAAGGGTTGTTCTGAGCCCATCAGCTATGGTGTCAGGCGCATGACTTTTAACGCGAACGCCTGATTGAAAGGAGCGATACGCATCGTCCGCTAAGGCTGGCTCCGCGCCAAAAACCTGAACATTTTCGTATCGCGCTGCCACGACAGAAGTACCTGCTAAAAGACCTCCGCCGCCAACGGGCACAACCAGTCGCGTCAAATGTGGCACTTGGCTTATGAGCTCTATTGCAGTCGTGCCTTGACCAATGATGACATCTTCATGATCGTACGGAGGAATAGGCGTTGCAGCATGCTCTTCAATAACCTGCGCCAGAGTCGCCTGCCTGCTCTCAAGCGTCGACTCACATTCGATGACAACACCGCCATAGGACGCGATCGCCGCCTTCTTTATTTCGTTAGCATTTTTAGGTACGACAATGTAAGCAGGGATACCGACGATCTTGGCGGCTCGAGCCAACGCCGCACCATGATTTCCAGACGAGTGTGTTGCAACACCGTTGATTCGCTCAGACTTGGTAAGATTCAGAACAGCGTTGGTCGCCCCTCTTGCTTTAAAGGCGCCAGCTTTCTGCAGATGTTCAGCTTTAAAAAACAGCGCTGCACCCGTCAGAGCATCAAGCGCGCTTGAGGTTAAAATCGGGGTGTAATTAATATGTGCAGATATTCTATTGCCCGCCTGCACGATGGCGTCATAATCAATTTTCATATCAGTCACATATCGCCTTTTTGCTAACGCCTACATTTACTTTAAGCGATAGCTGCTAAGCAAGTTTACTGATTCCTTCGTGGTTAACTGATGATCAGTAAATGAGTTTCTCTTAAGCAGGCTTCTTCTCGATCTTTGCCCAAGTATCTCGAAGCCCTACGATCTGGTTAAAAACTAAAGCATTTGGCTTTGAGTCATTGCGATCGATACAAAAATAACCTTCCCGCTCAAACTGAAAGCGCTCATCAACATTAGCTTGACCGAGACTCTCCTCCACATAACCTTGATGTATAACGAGTGAGGTTGGATTCATCAGGTCGTGATAATCCTCTTCCGATGCGTCAGGGAAATCGACGGTAAAGGTTGGTTCGTAGAGCCTAATCTCAGCGCTTTGTGCTTTCTCTGCCGAAACCCAATGAATTACGCCACGTACTTTTCGACCTTCCGGATTTTTACCCAAGGTATCCGGGTCGTAGGAACAACGTAGCTCAACGATATTGCCATCGGCATCTTTTATGGTTTCTTCAGCCTTGATGACATAACCATAACGTAGCCTGACTTCACCACCAGCAACCAGTCGCTTGTACTTACGATTAGCCTCTTCGCGGAAGTCTTCCTGATCAATGTAGATCTCTCGACTGAAATGTAGGGTTCTTTCACCTAAGGATTCATCTTTCGGATGATTCGGCACTGTGAGTTCTTCGATCTTATCTTCGGGATAATTTTCGATCACAATCTTAAGTGGCTTTAATACACCCATGACTCTTGGCGATGAACTTTCAAGGTCGTCTCTGATACAGCTCTCGAGCATAGCCAGCTCAACATTGTTATCGCTTTTTGTGACACCAATACGACGACAAAAGT
Organism: uncultured OM182 clade bacterium; assembly: GCA_905182025.1. Classification (GTDB taxonomy): domain Bacteria; phylum Pseudomonadota; class Gammaproteobacteria; order Pseudomonadales; family Azotimanducaceae; genus JAHRVQ01. The sequence continues at coordinate 9,343 of CAJJAA010000054.1, read as the reverse complement.
CTCGAATAGAATCCGCGGTATAACCTTTCCTTCGCAATCCGGCAATAGTTGGAAGTCTCGGGTCATCCCATCCATCAACTAGATTCTCTTCAACCAATTGCTTGAGCTTTCTTTTACTCATGACTGTGTACTGAAGGTTCAAACGCGAAAATTCAATTTGCTGGGGATGGCAATTCATCTTCAGCTGTTCTAAAACCCAATCATAGAGTGGCCGATGGTCTTCGAAGCTCAGATCGCACAGAGAGTGGGTAATGCCTTCGAGTGAATCAGATATACAGTGAGTGTAGTCATACAGCGGGTAGATGCACCATGCGTTGCCCGTTTGATGATGCTCGACGTGACGGATTCGATAAATGGCAGGGTCTCGCATGTTAATGTTCGGAGACGCTAGATCGATTTTAAGTCTCAGTACATGCGTGCCGTCAGCAAACTCTCCTGCTCTCATCCGCCTAAAAAAATCGAGATTTTCTTCTATCGATCGGTTTCGGTATTCACTCGCCGTGCCTGGGCTTGTCAATGTGCCCCGCATCTCTCTCATTTCCTCTGCTGTGCTTGAGTCAACGTAGGCTTTATCTTCTTGTATCAACTGCTCCGCAAACTGATAAAGCTGTTCAAAATAGTCAGAAGCATTACGAATTTCATGCCACTGAAAACCTAGCCAAGAAATATCTTCTTTCATAGCATCAATGAAACGAGTGTCTTCTTTGATCGGGTTCGTATCGTCGAACCTCAAGTACGTCTTACCCGAGAATTCCTTTGCGACACCAAAACTCAGGCAAATTGCTTTGGCATGGCCGATATGCAAAAAACCGTTCGGCTCAGGTGGAAATCGAGTTACAACCTGCCCACCGTTCTTGCCGTCGCCGACATCTTTTTCGATGATATTGCGAATAAAATTCGGTGGGTACTTTTCTATCTCATCTGACATTTTGTATACGCTGCCTTTCGACATGTTCCTATGATGTTCTTATAATTTTCCTATCAACCTAGGATTGGCTGGTAGATCGACTAAACGTTCTTTGCATTTTATTGTTTTGTTGCTCGGCGAAACTGACTTACTAACAAAAGACACTCGCTAAAACAGCATGGCCATGGCACAAGTGATGCTAACCATGATGAACAAAATCCATTTTAGCACCGTCTGCGACACACTAATGGCAAACCTAACACTCAGTGCTGCACCGATCATCGAGCCAACGGCTAATACCAAGCCTGGAATCCAGCTGACTTGGCCCATGAACACAAAAACGGCCAAAGCCAAACCACTGAACACTGCTGTGGCAACCGTTTTCAGCGCATTTGCGCGAACGAGATCATACCTCAAACCTCCCGCCAGAGCTGCCAACAAAATAAATCCAACGCCAGCCTGAATGAAGCCACCGTAGACACCCGCGAGAAAAAGTCCTGCGACGGCACTGGGTTTGTCACGTAATTTATGCGCCTGGGTACCTTGCGGAGGCGCAACCATATCAGGCTTAACCAACATCACGAGCGCCATCACCACCATTGTGACTAGCAATACAGGCTTTAAAAATGTGACGGGAAGCACGCTGGCAGCAACTGCGCCTACAATAGCGCCCACTAAGGTTGGCACCAGCATTGGTAATATTGCTGTGGACTCAAGCTTGTTCTCTTTGTCGAAACCACGCATCGCTGTCAGAGACTGAAACAACACGCCTACCCGATTAGTACCATTGGCAATATCGGCGGGCATCCCCATCATCATCATCACCGGCAACGTTAACATCGAGCCACCACCGGCCAACGTATTAATGAAGCCCGCAGCGATTCCAGTGAGCCCCAGCAAGCCAAGAAGCAAATATGAGAATTCAAATGCCACTATCTGAACCTAAAGTCGAAAAAGCGCATACTAGGCACTTCGCTCCATAAGTCAAACCCTAGACGGCCAAACTGCTATTAGAAGTGCACTTGCGCCTTTTCCCCCGGCATCACCTCTTTGCGTTGGGCTAAAGGCTCGATTACCTGCACGCCCGTCGCTTTAGAACGAAAAAACGAATCAATTTCGAACTAAATTTGCCTGATTAATAGAAAGTGCTTGCAGAACCGCTGCAGGCCGCTATTATTGCTGGCATGAATTTAACCCTACAAAAACGACCCATAGCGCTAGCAGGCGAGGCCTCGAGAGGTTCTTTCTGGTTTGGCTTCTATTATTTCGTTGAGAAATAGGTCGCTTTTGTGAAAATTAGGCGGTCATGACCGCCTAAAAGGAAACCCCGATAGGCGATCGTCTAACGGGGTTTTTTTTTGAACTAATTTTTATCGAAGTCAACTCGGAACCCAAATGATGACAACAATTAAAGTGGATGATGTAAACGTGTTAAGTGAAGAAACATTGGTGACACCCGATCAACTTAAGCAGCAAGTGCCTGTTTCAGTAAAAGGACTCGCTACGGTCTCGAATGCTCGGCTAACAATCAAGAATATTATTGATCGTTCAGATCCAAGAATGTTTATGGTCGTTGGACCCTGCTCCATTCACGACATTGATGCTGCTCTGGATTATGCCAAAAGGCTGAAGGCGCTTGCCGAAGAAGTATCAGACACTTTGTTCCTTGTTATGCGTGTTTACTTTGAGAAGCCCCGCACTACAGTCGGTTGGAAAGGTTTTATTAATGATCCGCACCTAAATGATTCGTTTAACATATCCGAAGGTCTTCATCTTGGTCGAAAGCTGCTTGTAGACCTTGCTGAAATGGACGTACCGACATCTACTGAGGCGTTGGATCCGATTTCACCTCAATTTCTTCAAGATATGATCAGTTGGAGTGCAATTGGCGCAAGAACAACGGAATCACAAACACACAGAGAAATGGCAAGCGGTTTGTCCTCATCTGTTGGTTTCAAAAATGGCACTGATGGTGGCTTGGGTGTTGCTATAAACGCGCTCCAATCAGTATCTGCCCCTCACCGCTTTCTGGGGATTAATCATCAAGGTGAAGTATCAGTAATTCATACGCGAGGAAACCAACACGCACATATCGTGCTGCGTGGCGGCGGTGGAACAACTAACTATGATAGTGACAGTGTCGCGACGTGTGAGAAGCAGTTACTTGGCGCAGGTATACCTGCAAATATCATGATTGATTGCAGTCATGCCAACTCAGAGAAAGATCACAATCGTCAAACCAAAGTACTGGATGAAGTTGCCAAGCAAATAGATGATGGTAATCGGTCAATTATAGGTTTGATGATCGAGAGTAATATCAATGCTGGTAACCAGAAGATCCTAGAAAATCAGGATGACATGGCCTACGGTGTTTCTGTGACCGATGCTTGTGTCGATTGGGAAACAACCGAAAAGATGATTCGAGACTTCCGACTCAATGTAAAAACGAAGCTGTCTGAACGCAAAGCATTAACCGCTGATGAGTTGCTGGGTAAAACAGCTTAACGACGATTATTTAGCACCTTTACGGTTTTTGTATAAGGTGCTGCCTAAGCGAGAGCGATTGTATCGACCATAAAAAAAGCCTGCTGAGATAGCAGGCTTTTTTATTACTCATTCATAACCCCATTCCTAGCACCGTTCATAGAACCGACGCATAGCTGTGACACGCAGCACTAGCAGAGACTAAGAGCGATTCTATTTGTAGAATGCATTATCCGTTACGGTATGGTCGGTCACATCTTTCACTGCGGTTAACTGCGGTAGTTGCTCGAGCAGTGTCTTTTCAACACCGTCTTTCAACGTCATATCTACCATCCCGCAACCCTGACAACCACCGCCAAATTGTAAAATAGCGACTTCGTCATCAATAACCTCAACTAGGTTGACCATGCCACCATGTGAGGCCAAACCTGGGTTTATCTGGCTATGCAGCACGTAGTTAATCCGATCTTCGATCGGGCTATCGTCAGAGACCTGCGGAACCTTTGAGTTGGGCGCTTTAATCGTAAGTTGTCCGCCCATTCTATCTTCAGCAAAATCAACCAAGGCACCTTCTAGGAAAGGCATACTTCGCTCATCCAAATACCCTGTGAAACCGGTATATTCTACTTTGAGGTCAGCTTCCTGCTCTTCTCCTGGTTTACAGTAGGCAATACACGTTTCCGCCATAGGCGTGCCAGGATCAGAGATAAAGATACGGATACCAATATCATCAGCGTCCTGCTTAGACAGTAACTCGACGAAATAAGCTTGTGCTTGTTCGGTTATATCGACCATCGATTTTCTCTTATAGTGAAATGCGCACATCACGAATAACGATTCGGCGCTAATTGTCGTGCAGTTTACTGAATCAGGCCACACCATCCAAGTCTAATTATCATCTATAAGTCCTTGCTATAGCAGGGGTTTATCACGCAAATTGATCATGAAGATCATTCATCTTGGCTGGGCAAGATCTTCCAAACGTCGCGCCCCGTAAGCTGATAAACTGCGCGGCTCCTAGCTTACAAGACAATTTAAATGAATCGTTCTAAGAATTTTGATCTCATCGAGAAACTACTATCGCAACGAATTTTAGTGATGGATGGCGCGATGGGTACGATGATCCAAGACCTGAAACTCGAAGAAAACGATTTCAGAGGCGAACGCTTTGCCGATCATAAGCAAGACCTGAAGGGTAATAACGAGATTCTCGCTTTGACCCAGCCCGATGCGATACGAAAAATCCATAGTGAATACCTGCAACGCGGCGCTGACATTATTGAAACGAACACTTTTACAGCAAATCGTGTCTCCCAGGCAGATTACGCCATGGAGAGTCTGTCATATGAAATTAACGTCGCCGCTTCACGACTCGCCAGAGAAGCAGCAGATGAACAAAGTACAAACGATAAACCAAGGTTCGTCGCCGGTGCGATTGGACCAACCACGAGAGCCGCAAGCCTCTCCCCCGATGTTAACGACCCCGGCTTTCGTAGCATCACCTTCGATGAACTAGTAGACGATTACTCGGAAGCGATACGCGGACTCATTGACGGCGGCTCGGACATCATTCTGATTGAAACAATATTCGATGTCCTTAATGCAAAAGCAGCTATCTACGCCGCGCTGTCGGTATTCGAGGAACTTGATACACAATACCCGATCATGATTTCAGGCACGATTACTGACGCCAGCGGACGACTATTGTCAGGCCAGACAGTCGAAGCGTTTTGGGCATCAATTCGACATGCAAAACCGATTTCTGTTGGCTTCAACTGCGCATTAGGCGCTGATGAGCTTAGACCCTACATTGAAAATATCGCGAGAATATCAGACTGCTACATTAGCGCTTACCCAAATCGCGGTTTACCGAATGAGTTTGGTGAATACGATGAAACTGTCCCAGAGATGGTCCGCGCAATGAGAGATTATGCGGAATCTGGCCTCGTCAATATTATTGGCGGTTGTTGCGGTACAACGCCTTCGCATATTGAAGCCTTCGCTGATTTGGCGACAAAGGTAGCGCCACGCCAACCGGTTTCAGCCTCTACAGATACGCTTTTTAGTGGCTTGGAACCCTTCAATATTAACGACGAGTCTCTGTTCGTGAATGTCGGCGAGCGCACGAATGTTACTGGCTCAGCAAAATTTGCGCGACTCATACGCGAAGAAAGTTATGAAGAGGCTTTAGACGTTGCTCTACAACAGGTAAACAACGGTGCGCAGGTCATCGATATCAACATGGATGAAGGCATGTTGGATTCGAAGGCCGCGATGATTCATTTTCTGAACCTGATTGCGTCTGAACCCGATATTAGCCGGGTACCGATCATGGTAGATTCCTCTAAATGGGAAATTATTGAAGCTGGTTTGAAATGTCTACAGGGCAAATCAATCGTCAATTCAATTAGTTTAAAAGCCGGCAAGGAAGAATTCGTCGAACAGGCCCGTATCTGTATGAAACACGGTGCTGCCGTTGTTGTCATGGCATTTGACGAAGATGGTCAAGCCGATAGTCTTGCGCGTAAGAAAGAAATCTGCAAAAAGTCTTACGATATTCTAGTCAACGAAATCGGCTTCCCACCTCAAGACATTATCTTTGACCCCAACGTTTTCGCCGTTGCGACAGGTATTGAAGAGCACAATTTATATGGCAAGGACTTTATTGAAGCCTGTAAGTATATAAAGAGCGAGCTGCCCCACGCCAAAATATCAGGCGGGATTAGTAATGTCAGTTTCTCCTTTCGCGGAAATAATCAAATGCGTGAAGCAATTCATGCTGTATTTCTCTACCACGCGATTCGCGCAGGTTTGACCATGGGCATCGTCAACGCGGGCCAACTCGTGATATATGAAGACATCCCGATTGAATTGCGCGACAAGATCGAAGATGTCATTTTAAACCGGTCAGATGAAGCAACAGAAGCACTCATTGAGATCGCCGATCGTTACTCCGGTCGAGGTTCGGCGGCTAAAACTGCTGATTTAACCTGGAGAGAGGCACCCGTTTCTGAACGGTTGGCCCACGCACTCGTAAAAGGCATCAACACCTACATTGTTGAAGATACCGAGGAAGCTAGGCTTACCGTAGATCGACCTATCGAAGTGATCGAAGGGCCTTTAATGGATGGCATGAACCGTGTCGGCGACCTATTTGGCGCCGGTAAAATGTTCTTGCCTCAAGTCGTAAAAAGCGCACGCGTAATGAAGCAGGCTGTCTCACATCTGGTCCCTTTTATTGACGCGGCAAAAGACAGCAAAAACAATTCGAAAGGCAAGATACTACTCGCCACAGTTAAAGGCGACGTACATGATATCGGTAAGAATATTGTCGGTGTCGTTCTTCAATGTAATAACTATGACGTTATCGATTTGGGTGTCATGGTGCCTGCAGATAAAATTCTCAAAACTGCCATTGAAGAGAATGTCGATATCATTGGTCTCAGTGGTCTTATTACGCCTTCTCTCGATGAGATGGTCTATGTCGCCAGCGAACTTCAACGTCAGGGCTTCGATAAACCGCTGTTAATTGGCGGCGCAACGACTTCTAAAGCGCATACATCCGTAAAAATTGAACCTTGCTATCAGGGCGAGTCAACCGTGTACGTACCCGATGCCTCTAGAGCTGTTGGCGTTGCCACAAAACTGATGAGCCCCGAACTGAAACCTGCTTTCACCGCAGACCTGCGCGTAGAGTACGAAAAAATACGTATCCGAAATAAAAATCGAAAGCCTAAGGGCAATCTGTTGAGCTATGCAGACGCGGTCGAAAATAAATCCGTCATTGAATGGGAAGGTTATACCCCGCCCACACCCTCATTTTTAGGTACGAGGGTGTTTGACAACTACCCGATCGAAGAGTTGGTCGACTATATTGATTGGACACCTTTCTTCATCACTTGGGAACTCGCCGGTAAATACCCTAAGATTCTAGAAGATGACGTGGTCGGAGAAGCAGCGACGAGTTTATTCAATGATGCTCAGGAAATGCTCAAGCATATGATCGACAACGATCTAATCAAGGCCAATGCAATCATAGGCTTTTGGCCAGCTAACTCGACCGACAACGACGACATCCTTCTTTATGAAGACGATGATCGCAATACCGTGGTTGAGAAACTTCATCATATTAGACAGCAAATGGACAAGCCTAACGACCAAGCTAACTTCTGTATCTCGGACTATGTGGCGCCAGTCGAAACGCGGCTGCAGGATTATGTTGGCGGCTTTGTCGTCAGTGCAGGCCATGGCGTTGAGGCTCTAGCCGCGCATTATGAAGCCGATAACGATGATTACAACGCAATTTTGGTTAAGGCGATCGCAGACAGATTAGCGGAAGCATTGGCTGAACGAATGCATGAACGGGTCCGCAGGGAATTCTGGGGATATGCAGCAGAAGAACATTATTCGAACCCTGAATTAATCAAAGAGACTTATCAAGGTATTCGACCTGCGCCGGGTTACCCCGCCTGCCCCGATCACACAGAGAAAGGTACGTTATTTAGGCTACTTGATGCGACGCAGAAAATCAGCGTCGATATTACTGAGAGCTATGCAATGACGCCGGCTGCTGCTGTCAGTGGATTCTATTTTTCCCATCCAGATTCACGATATTTCGGAATCGGTAAAATTGATAAAGACCAAGTCGAGAGTTATGCGGAGCGAAAAGGAATGACGTTAGAAACCGCAGAGCGCTGGCTTATGCCGGTATTAACTTACAAATAGTGGTACCTGGGTTAACAGATTAGGCGGCTAGTGTTGATGTCCATTAGCCCGCTTCGGCGGAACCTGTCGTGGGTCTGTTTACGATCAATTCATTTGTAGACTTGGTCAGAGCGACCGTGCGCGGAGCCATTTGTAACCCAAGCGGAAAAGTTCGAGCAGCACGCTGAACTGCTGTGTTCTCGCACCGCGTGATAGCGATCTGTTTTACCGACATGCGATAGTGTTACGTGGTCTCTGAATTTTCCAAATCAGTTTTTCTAATCGCATTGATCAAGCTGATCGATTGGATCTAGCCCGCCTGTTTTGAGTCGATTAATGATGGCAGTTGAAAGACTACCCTATGCTACAATTATTTATAACGTTACAGGATAGACCGTTAAAGGCATCAACAAACTGTGCCGCCACAATCAAAAATATAACAGGGTAAATTCAAGAGGATAACGATGACTCCCTCAGCAGACTCAGACAAGGCTTCAAAAGAACCACCCGAGCAACAGCAGCAACAACAACAACAGCAAACCTTAGCTGCCTCCAATAGTAAGGGATCATCGCCATCAATGTGGCAACTCGTCATCAGCGTATTTGGCGCAGCTTTCGGTGTCCAGACAGAAGCCACGCGACAACGGGACTTTAATTCAAGCAGCCCGCTACCCTACATCATCGCTGGCCTCATATTTACTGTATTATTTGTGTTAACGATCATCGGCGTGGTGTCGCTAGTATTAGCATGACACCATTGGTCAAAGATCGAAAAACGCTACTATTTATTCTCGCCGCTGCCAGCCCGATTGCATTCGCAACCTGGCAAACGCTGTTAAACAATTTCAGTATTGAAGTCGCAAACTTCAGTGGTCAAGAAATAGGATACCTGCAGAGTTTAAGAGAAATTCCGGGCTTTTTAGCTTTCACCGTGATCTATGTGCTTTTGGTTATACGCCAGCAGAACCTCGCTGTTTTATCGTTGCTCCTGCTCGGTTTAGGCACTGCATTGACCGGTTTCTTTCCCACCGTTGTCGGCCTCTATATAACCACCGTCATTATGTCCGTCGGTTTCCATTATCTTGAAACCATGCAGTCATCCTTAAGCCTACAATGGTTAGAAAAGAGCGAAGCACCGACCGTTATGGGCCAACTCATTAGTGTGCGCTCAATGGCCACACTGACCTGTCTTGGTGGCTTGTATATAGCGTTGCAGTTTGTTGAGTTGAACTACACCTATATCTATTC
>CAJJAA010000053.1 GCA_905182025.1 uncultured OM182 clade bacterium | reverse complement strand
ACGCTTTCCTTCAATCATCCGCGTCGCTGCTTCTCGGCCACAAAGAAACACACCGGTTAGGTTAACGTCGATGACCGCTTGCCATTCAGCAAGGGACATCCGCTTTGAAATTTCCCCGTCTTTCACTTTGATCAACAATCCATCGCGAAGAATACCGGCGTTGTTGATCACGCCATCGACGCCACCGAAATCGGTAACGATCCGATCAAACACCGCCATAACTTCCTCTTCATTCGCGACGTTGGCCTTATAGGCTTTAGCGTCGCCACCTATCGCAACACAAGTCGCAACAGCTGCCGCCATCGGCTCTTCATTCAGGTCAACCAATGCCAATTTGGCGCCTTTAGCAGCGAACTCTTTTGCCATCGCCAAACCAAGACCTTGCGCCCCACCAGTAATAACAATGACCTTATCTTTAATATCCATCTGATCGCTTTCCAATGTTGTCTTTAATGTGATGCCTGAACTAAAGGCGGAGTAACTATCTGGCTCAACAAAACACCGTCTTAAGACTCGCACTTATGAGGTGAAGATGATGAAGTTTTTGTTAGCAAACAAAACGCCTGCAAATAATAACAGCTCTGTCTCGAAAAGTTGATGAGCAACCGGACCGGCCGGCGTTTTAGACAATTTTATGGTGGGACGCCAACATTTTGCTTATTAGTCCGTCACGTTTTAAATCTCGGCAGTGATCATTGGCTTCTAAGAACTTTTACAGGCATTATTTTGCACCAACAAGAAGAACAAAAAATTCTCTTCAAAAAGAAGGCCATCTATGTCGACGCAAGCCAAAACAGCACCTGCCTCAGAAAAAAGTATGCGCAAAGTCGCGATGACCTCGCTGGCGGGTACGAGCATCGAATGGTATGACTTCTTCATTTACGGTACCGCAGCGGCACTGGTTTTTCCAACGGCGTTCTTTCCTGCAGACATGCCGCCCATGGTCGGCCTTATTGCCGCGTTCAGTACGTTCGCGGTTGGTTTCATCGCGCGTCCCATTGGCGGCATTGTATTTGGTCACTTTGGTGACAAGGTCGGCCGCAAGGCAGCGCTTGTCGCCGCCCTACTGTTGATGGGCTTTGCGACAACATTAATTGGCTTGCTTCCCACCTATGCCTTGATCGGACCTGCGGCACCTTTGCTACTGACTCTGTTTAGGTTCTCTCAAGGTCTTGCTGTCGGGGGACAATGGGGCGGCGCGATGTTACTCGTGACAGAAAGTGCGCCGAAGGAAAAACGGGGATTCTACGGCGCCTTTGCACAGGCTGGCGCACCGGTCGGCATCATTCTCGCCAACTTAGCTTTTCTAGCGGTTAGTACTTTATGCAATGACGAGCAATTTATGGATTGGGGCTGGCGCATACCCTTCTTACTCAGTGTTGCGCTTATTGGCTTGAGCCTCTACGTTCAACTGACCTTAGAAGACACACCCGCCTTTAAAGAACTCAAAGAAGCGCAAGAGTTACCCAAACTGACAAGTGAATCGGCCGTCAATACGACAAAAACTTCCTCGCCTGTTCTGGTAGCCATCAAAAAGTATCCTAAACAAATTCTGTTGGGCGCTGGCGCTTTCCTCGCGGTACAGGTCACGTTCTATATATTAATCGCATTTTTGATTGCCTACGGCAGCAACCCAGCCGGACTCGGTTTGGACCGAGACTTGATGTTAACGGCTGTGCTGATTTCCGCCGCCATGCAGATACCCGGGTTGTTCATCGCCGCCGCTTGGTCAGACAAACACGGCCGAAAGGGCGTCTATATGCTCGGCGCAGTTCTCGGCGGCGTCTGGGCCTTTGTCATGTTCCCGCTAATTGATACTGGCAACTTCTGGTTGATCGTACTGGCAATGTCTGGCGGTCAGATATTCCTTTCAATGATGTATGGTCCACAAGCCGCCTTCCTGGCGGAGATGTTCAGCACAGAAGTGCGCTACTCAGGTGCGTCTTTAGGCTATCAACTTGGCGCGATCGTCGGCGGCGGATTTGCGCCCATCGTCGCGACGGCACTGTGGCGAGACTTTGGCACTATCTACATATCAATTTATATCGCAGCCGCTTCAGCTATTACCTTGGTCTGTGTGATTTTGCTGACCGAGACGCACGGCACAGACCTTGACGATGTATGAGTTGAGCGTTTTCTAGCAAGATGCATTGGCTAGACAACGCGTTAATGCTATTGCTGGCAACTGAATTAAAGCGCTACTGCAGGATGCTATTTCGTCTGCGACCCAAAAATAACAAGGGCCGCGGCTTAACAGCGACTTTATCAACGCTCGCGAACTCGACAATAAAGCCGTCGCCAATAGAGACGGCACAGTGTTATTTAATGAAGTTTAATATAGTTCAATGAAGTTCAATGCAGTTCAATGCAGTTCAATGTTTGAAATGACACGCGCTACCCGCGTTACGAAAATTGCCACGAAGAATATCTAACATAGGCTGAGTGAAATGATTTGCATTTATTTATCGGCAAATCAACCTTAACGATCGAGTAAAGCTAATCAAGCGAAAAGGCCTTAACTGCATTTCCACCCAACACAGCCTTGCGCCTAGCATCGCTCAAAGCACGCACCGAATTTCTGATCAATGTTGGCGCCGATAAAGTTGAATCAATATGGGGATAGTCGGAACCCCACAGAATATTTTCTTCACCGACTAACGTCAGCATCGCATCGATCGTGCGTTCTTCTGGCTCCGCAACAAAATAGCAATTACGCCGAATGTAATCACTCGGCTTCATCTTCAATGGGGTCAGCGTAAGGTCTTTAAAAAACTGATGTTTCTCATCGAGTCGATCCATTAAATAGGCTGCATAACCACAACCCGCCTCTACCGAAATAAGCTTTAAGGTTGGAAAACGATCTAACAAACCATCCATGATGACGGAGGTGAGCGCGGGTATCATTTGACCTGTCGCGCCCAAACCAAAAGAAAAGGTCAAGCCTGGGCTGGTCATCATCCAATCAACAAACGGCACCGCTGAGCCACCAAACCTCACAATCACATGAAAGCATGCCGGTATACCGGCTTCAGCACAGAGACGCCAGATCGGATCAAACGCAGGTTGACCTGGGCGCTGTCCGTTGACAATCTCCGGCGGCACAAACACACCTTTAAAACCAACCTTAATACAATGTGCTAACTCCACCGCGGCTGCATCGATATCATGCCAATTCACGATTGCAACGGGTACCACCCGATTGCCCGCTTGTTGGAAAAATTCTAGCTGCCAACGATTATATGCGCGGCAATAGGCCGTATTGAGATCCATATCATCAAGCGGGAAAGGCAATATGCCAATCGTCGGAAACAGCACACCGCTATCAACTTGCCATTCATCCAACATTCGGCATCGCGCAAGAGGCTCATAACTTGCTGGTTCGCAACCATCGATATATTTCATGGGTGTTGTAAACGCCGCCATTCGGTCGAGGTGAGCACCTCCTAGACCAGCAAGTCGACCGGCAAGCATAGGCTGCTCGCCAATAATTAGCGTTTCAACACCATCGATTTCCTCAATACGAATGGCTCGATCTCGATATTTGGGCTCTAAATATGTCTGCCAAAGATCCGCTGGCTCCATGATATGAGAATCACAATCAACAACGATGGTCATGTCTAACACCGATAAATTTTCTGATATCGAAATGTACCAGAAGCAGACTTCTTTCGATATCTGCTGCATACTGATTTTTGTTGTTAGACGCATCTGCTTGGTGAAAAATCTTAACGAATAAGTCAGGTATCACTATGTTAAAACGCACCGGTAACTACCTCACCCATCAACATCCGGACTCAGCACCCGCGGCGACTCGCAAGGCAAGTCTTGAGCTCGAGACAAAGGGTTACACGCATATCGCTGGGGTCATCACCGCCGCCGAGGTCGCTGCACTCGCCTCAGACGTATCCGCCATCTTTGATGCCCTGCCCCCGGACGGTCGTGCCGCAGGTTTACGATCGCCTGAAGAGGATGAGATGTACCGTTATGAATTACTGAACCGAAGTCGCTTATGCCAAGCGCTCGTGGAAAATGAGATCATGCTTTCGACTATAGAGCCCCTTTTAGGGAATGACTGCCATGTCATCGCCAATACGGGTTGGCGCAATCCTGCCGGTCACCAAGGCGCTGATCAAGGCCAAGCTTGGCACATTGATGCGGGTCCTCACGTACCCTTACCGGAAGGCGTCGAATGGCCAGCCGATATTCCGCACCCCGTCTTTGCAATCGGCACACACGTTTTCTTGAAGGATTGTAAGCTCGCCGATGGACCCACCGGCGTGATTCCCTACAGCCATCTTTCCGGTCGCTTCCCGCCAAGAGCACGCCCTTTTGATAGGGATCTTACATTTAACGGCAATGCGGTCGTTCCTCTCATCGCGAAGGCGGGCGATGCCATATTGTTCGTCTCAGATATCTGGCATAGACGCTTGCCAGCAGGTCCGGCACAGTCAGGCCGATTTTTCGTACAAATTCATTATGCGAGACGCGACATTGCTCAGCGCCTTCGCTCAACGAGCCATGTGAATCATCTTCATGAAGATACCAAAAACCATGCTTTACAACCGCGTCAGCGCACCGTAATCGGTATTCACCCGAATTCATTCTATGACGGCTAACCAGGGTTGCCGCCAGCAGACCCCATTTAATTGACGACTAAAGTGACAGATTCAGCCCAATCTAACGTACAAGGGCTCGTATGCGTCTAATCTAGCTCTAACCTAGAGCACTTCGTATTACATTTTTGGAGTGTTAACATCTGCCCCCTTTTTCAGTTAGATGCAAACAGCGCTGTTTCTGACGGCTTCAGCAGGCTTCGACTCAAGCAAAAGTCTGGCGAGACTTAGCGTTTTGACCGGCCTGCAATTGAAGTCAAAGCATTGACTAAAAACCGCCACTGACGGCAAACACAGGCTAGAGATGATTAATAAACTGTTAATACCAGCCATCATTATTCTTTGCAGCATTGCCGCTGCGGTCTGGATGTCTGCCCAGCAAACAGATCCGGAAATTATGAAACCTGCACCGCCCTCTATGCTGGTCGATGTCATGCAGGCACGTTCTGAGCAGGTTCAGATCACGGTTGAAGCCCAAGGCAGTGTCAGCCCTCGCACCCAAACTGTGCTCGTGTCGGAAGTCTCAGGTTTAATCACAGATGTATCACCGGTCTTTGTCGCGGGCGGTTTTTTCAAGAAGGGTGATGTATTAATTCGGATCGACGATCGCAACTATCGGGCCGATGTCAAACGCGCACAGGCAAGCGTCGCAACCGCACAGACATTAGTCACGCGGGAAAAAGGTTTGGCCGACTACGCAGAATCGGATTGGCAAAAAGCCAAACCCATTCTCTCGAACAGTAAAGCCGCCACAGATCTCGCCTTAAGAAAACCACAATTAGCGGAAGCCCGAGCAAACCTCGAGTTTGCACAAGCGGATCTGGCGAAACGGCAGGGCGACCTTGATCGTACCGTTATTCGGGCACCCTACGACGGGCTAGTACGAGAGAAACGGGCTGATATTGGTCAGTACGTCGCCGCGGGTACACAACTTGCGGTCACCTTTGCAACGGACATAGCCGAAATACGTTTACCCTTGCCCGATAAAGAGCTGCCCTACCTTGATCTAGCGTCACTGAATCACAGTGTAGGCTCCGGGCCCGAGGTGACGTTATTCGCCGAAATCGGCGGCATCCAAAGTTCCTGGGTTGGGCACATCGTGCGCACCGAAGGCGTCTTCGATGAAAAGAGTCGGGTTTTGTATCTCGTCGCACAAATCAAAGACCCTTATAATCAGTTCGCTGAACGTTGGCCGGCTCCGTTGCGCATCGGCACTTTCGTCGAAGCTGAAATCAAAGGACGGCTCGTCGATAACATCATAAAGCTGCCGCGCAAAGTTCTTCAGGGCGACGATCGAGTTTGGACGGTGGCATCAGAAAATCTGTTGGTTCTGAGCAAAGTTGATCTCCTACGTAGAGATGAGTCTCATATCTACGTCACAAGCGGCATTAACGATGGTGACCTGGTCTGTCTCTCGGCATTGGACAACCCGCTGCCAGGCACACGGGTGAGATTCGAGTCCGCCGAGCAGCAATTAAAGGTCATCGCAAATGAAAGCGATTGACACGCACAAAGGCATCATCGCCTGGTTTGCGCGCAACCATGTGGCAGCCAATTTACTCATGCTGGTTATTGTACTGACCGGTATCATTTCAGCATTGACGATCCGCACCCAGATAACACCGGATCTTGAAGCCGACAGAATAACCATCGACATTCCCTTCCCAGGCGCCTCACCCGGCGAAGTTGAATCCGGCGTCATTACCCGCCTTGAAGAAGCCATCCGCGATATCGAAGGTATCGATCTGATGCGAACCTACTCAAGGAAAGGCATGGGTACGATGCGCTTGAACATTGAGTCAGATGCCGACCTGCAGGTTGTCATGGATGACGTCAAGATGGCGGTCGACCGCATTTCCAGCTTTCCTGGTTCCATTGAAAAGCCCATTATTTATAGGGCTCAGCCTCAAGTTGGCGCAATAAATGTTCAGGTTTACGGTGATCTCGATGAACGCTCTATGAAAGCGTTCACAGAACAGGTTAGGGAAGAGATTCTAAGTCTGCCCTCTATCACCAAGGCAGAAATGAGGGGCTCGCGTCCTTATGAAATTGCTATTGAGCTTAAGGAAGAGAAATTACGTCAGTACGGTTTGACCCTAAACGAGGTCGCAAAGGCGATTCGACGCTCTTCTTTAGACCTGCCGGCCGGCATCATTCAAAGTGAATCCGGTGACATTCTGCTGCGCACAGAAGGCCTTGCATACGACAAGGACGATTTCGAACGTATCGTTCTCGTCTCTGAAAGTGACGGCACTCGACTTACCCTAGGCGATATCGCAAACGTCTCTGATGGTTTCGTTGAACAGCAGTTCCACTCACTCTTTAACGGCAAACCGAGCATCGGTATCACCGTCTACGCTGTCTCCGATCAAAATCAAATCGATATTTCAAACGAGGTCAGGCAGTACGTCGAGAAACGCAAAGCCAGACTGCCTGACGGCGTTAACCTAGAAGCCTGGGCAGATAGCACCGCTTACCTAAGCGGCACCATGGGCATGATGGTCTCCAACATGCTAACCGGCGTGCTACTCGTACTTATCGTGCTAGGGGTTTTCCTCAGACTTCAGCTAGCTTTTTGGGTGATGCTAGGCATGCCGATTGCTTTCTTAGGCGCCTTCGCCTTACTCCCTCTCGTCGGCGGATCAATCAACATGATTAGTTTGTTCGGCTTTATTCTCGTTCTCGGGATTGTTGTCGATGATGCAATTATTATTGGCGAGAGCGTTCAAAGTACGACTGAAAAACTTGGTCCTGGTTTAGACAACGTCATCATCGGCGCAAAACGCGTCGCAACGCCAGCAACCTTTGGTGTGCTGACAACCATCGTGACATTCGTTCCATTGCTTCTCGTGCCGGGTACGTTTGGGGCACTGCCGGAAGCGATTGGTGTCGTCGTTATTCTCTGCCTGATGTTTTCAATTATTGAATCAAAACTCATTTTGCCCGCACACCTCGCCAGCATGTCACCCATCGTCATCGACAATACAAAACCACCATCACGTTGGTATCGCTTTCAATCAAAATTTGCTGATGGGCTAAAATCCTTCATCTACAATCGTTACCAACCGCTATTGGAAAAAGCGATTAAGCAACGCTATATTACCGTTGCCATTTTCGTTGCTATGCTGGTACTCGCGGTCGGCTTCGTCATGGGCCCCTATGTACGCACAGTTTTCTTTCCTAATATGAACTCTGAATACATGCGGGCACAACTTGAAATGGTGGATGGTGCATCCGCAGAGCTCACCACGCGTGTGATCAAAGAGGTTTCACAATCACTTACCGACTACAACCAATCGCTACCCGACGACGAACAATTCCTCGTTAATTACGCTGCCTTTACTTCAAACAAGACTGGTATGGTCATGGTTGAAATGAAAAAAGATGATGAACTAAAGAAGAACCCAGAGAAAATCGCCTCCGAGTGGCGCGCAAGAATCGGCGAAATAGCGGGCACCAAAAAACTTGAAATATCCGGCTCAGAAAAAAGCCATGGCAACGACAGCGACGTAGAATTCAAACTCGTTGGTCAGAACGAAGTCGAACTCAATCGTGCAGCACAAGCGCTGGAACAGACCCTTAAGGGATACGTTGGGGTTTATGATATCGAGAATTCTAACAAGGGCACAACACCCGAGATAAACCTCCAAATCAAACCCTCGGCAGAAGCACTTGGATTATCACTACGGGACCTCGCTGATCAGGTCCGCGCTGCTTTCTACGGTGTCGAAGCACAACGCATTCAACGTGGCAGAGAAGAAGTCAAAGTTATGGTTCGGTATCCAAAGTCGGATAGAGAGTCGAGAGGCAATCTAGACTCAATGTATATCAGGACAGAATCCGGCGACGAAGTCCCCTTCGACTCGGTTGCCGACATGGAAGAGCGCATGAGCCCCAGTTTGATTGCGCGAACTTGGGGTAAGCGATCAGTCCATGTATCGGCGAATGTTGAACAAACCATTATTGAACCTGGTGTCGTCGTCAAAGAAATCGTTAGTGGCGACTTCAGTCAGCGACTGGAACTGGAATTCCCTGGCGTCAGATTGGAGCTCGGTGGCGCAAGTCAGGAACAAGCAGAGTTGCAAACACGTATGTTCTACACGGCGCTTCTTGCCCTATTTGGCATCTATGCGCTGATGGCCATACCGCTCAAGTCCTACCTGCAGCCGCTTATCATTATGGGGGTCATTCCCTTTGGAATGATCGGCGCCATGATCGGACACCTTATCGTCGGCATCGATTTTAGCGCCTTATCACTTTGCGGCATTGTTGCACTGGCAGGGGTCGTCGTGAATGACAGTATTATCATGGTGGATTTTGTCAATAAATCCGTTGAAGACGGTGAGGCCATCGCTAAAGCTGCCATTAAAGCGGGCACAGAGCGGTTCAGAGCTATAACGCTAACGTCTCTGACAACCTTCTTTGGCTTGTTACCGATTTTACTCGAAACCAGCTTTAGCGCTCAGATGGTCATACCAATGGCTGTTTCGTTAGGCTTCGGCATCCTGTTCGCCACTGTTATCACTCTGATTCTAATCCCTTGTCTGTACATCATTTTAGACGATCTAAACAAGGTGCGATGGAACTTCTGGGCAGCAAATCCCTCGCAGTAACCTTTTCTGCTGACACAGTATGCCCACCTATTTACTTCTAAAGCTCAAAAAAACTCACAATGAAAGTGCTGTTTATCGGATTGAACTGTTGTAAAGTCGGCCTGTAACCGGCCCAAACATGAACTATTCATCTCACATTTATCACCACCTTAGATGGACTTTGCCACAGTGCTCACTGATGTTTGTCGTTGGGTTGGCGGCCCTGCTTGAATACTTCACCGGTTCGGCACTTTTGCTTGGCAACAATATCTCTGTCGAGCTTTTAATCGCTACAATATTTATCGCGTCCTTGATGCCCTCGCGAACTTGGCTAATTCATTTCACCTGCGCAACAACACTGATTGCCATCGCCCTGTGGCTGGCAAAAGCCGACGACCCGATGTATTCATTCGAGAAAGGCTTTTTGCTGCTATTGGCAATCTGGGCCAGCGCTGGCCTTTCCTTGGCAATACGTAAACAGCAAGAGCCATCACAAGCTCGAGCTGTGTTGATTGATGAACTGGGCTTAATTTCCATTGTACTCGACAACAACCTAACGATTATTCGGTGTAATGGCGCTCTCGATGAGACCCTGCAGGTTCCGACAGGAACCTGTGTCGGCAATCCCTTTTTGCCATTCATTCGCAACAAAGACAGAGAGCAGGTGGAAAAACGATTTTCGGAACTCGATAAGGGGAGCACTAGCCATTTTGAAACCCAATTTGGACCGGCGAATGAAACCGCCGTTCCGGTTAAAATCTCTATTTCAGCATCAGATCGACAATTCGAATTGCTTTGCCAAAACCTCTCAACCATACGCGATGCAGAGTCTGCTTTACGTGTCACTGAAGAACGACTGATACAACAACTTCAGGACACACCGTTGATACATATGCGCTGGACCCCCGAAGGTCGTATCCAAGGTTGGAACAAAGCGGCTGAGAAATGCCTCGGGTACTCCAGTGCTGAAGCGATTGGTATGCACTTAACAGACTTCATCGAACCACACTCTGTTGAGGGCGCAGGGCAGCGACTGCGGGCAGCCGTTGACTTGACAGGCTCCTTAAGCGGTATAACGCGGGCGTTTCATAAAGATGGATCGGCGAGATTTTTAAGATATCACAACAATATTGTCAAGGGCGAAGCGGGTGACATTATAGTTATCCAAGGCCTAGGTAACGATGTCACAGAGGAGTATCGACTGCGCAAAGCAATGGTGGCAAGCCAAGAGAAATTCTCCTCAGTGTTCCACAATTGCCCGGACGGCCTGATTCTGATTAGAATCGCAGACAGGAAAGTCATTGACACAAATAAAACTTTCCAGCAGCTACTTCAACTACAAGAAGAGCCCCAACAAAGCACGGAACCCATGGAGTCTT
Source organism: uncultured OM182 clade bacterium (assembly GCA_905182025.1). Lineage (GTDB taxonomy): Bacteria > Pseudomonadota > Gammaproteobacteria > Pseudomonadales > Azotimanducaceae > JAHRVQ01. The sequence continues at coordinate 10,631 of CAJJAA010000053.1, read as the reverse complement.
GGAAACCGTTACACGACTACGATAGTTTTATTCAATCGTTAGACCGACGGGAAGAACTGGCTTTGTTCGAAACCCAATTATTAAAAAAGAACGGCGACTGCCTACCGGTTCTAATATCGACCAGATTTTTCCAGCTCGACGAAGAGAATTGCTTGCTGATGATTGTCCGCGATGCGACCCAATCAAGGAGAGAAGAAAATGAACGTCTTGAGCTACAAAGCCAGCTATTGCAGATACAAAAAATGGACTCCATCGGTCAGTTAGCCGGCGGTGTGGCTCACGATGTCAACAATATGGTCGGTGCGATTCAAGGTTTCGCAGAACTCATTCGTGACAAGTCCGACAAACAAGACCGGCGCTATTACTATGCCAATCAAATCGTAGTCAGCGCCAACCGCGCCGCTGACCTGACGTCAAATCTGCTAGCGTTCTCTCGCAATACAAAGATAGAAGCCGTTTCTGTAAACATGGTCGATATTATCGAAAATACCCAGGCACTCTTTGTTCAGGCCATTTTCCCACTCATTATTGTTAAGTTTTTACACCACAAAGACCATTATATTATTGAAGGCGATACGGGACACCTTGAAGCCGCTGTTATGAACCTGCTTATCAATGCTCGAGACGCAATGCCCGATGGCGGAACCCTCATGCTCAAGCTAGAACAGATATATCTAACACAGACGCAGAGCCAGAAAATCGATCCAGAGCTGGCTGAAGGCAACTACGTTCGACTCATCGTTCGGGATACGGGATGTGGCATTGCCGAGGAAATTCAAGACAAAGTCATTCTGCCTTTCTTCACAACCAAAGAGGCTGGCCAGGGCACAGGACTTGGATTGTCTTCCGTCTACGGTACTGTTAAATCTCACCAAGGGGCAATGACAATCGAATCTTCGTCCGGTCAAGGCACAATTATGAGCCTGTACTTCCCATCCTCAGAAGAGATTCACGCGACCGAAGATGAGATCGATACGCCCTTCATTTCGGGCGAAGGGGTTGTTCTTATCGTCGATGATGAGGAGCAGATGAGGTTGATGGCGCAAGAAACCCTAGAGCACGCCGGTTACAAAACGCTTTTAGCAACAAACGGCGCCGAAGCCGTCAGACTTTATGCAAGACATCGCGATATTATCGATTTAGTTGTGCTCGACCTCGTCATGCCCATCATGAATGGCACAGATACGCTTCAGGCACTGCGGACATTCGATAGTAAGGCGAAGGTTCTAATCATGACGGGCTATACCTCGGAACAGCATCGCGAGCTTATTGCACAAGGCGCTATGGCGATAATGATGAAACCATTTAAGCAGTCACTTCTGTGTCAGCAAGTCGACGCGGCGATCAAAACAATTCGGTTATCGGAGAGAAAACACCGACCAGAGAGGCTTCAGTGGTAGCGCATTGTAGGGTGCGTCTAATTTGGCGTCGGTTTTTTGAAGTCGCTTTTAAAGTTAGCGCTTGGCGATAGCGCTTGAAAATTGCTCTTGAAAATAGCGCTTGGAAATAGCCCTGTGGGATTGATCAATTATATCGGTCTAGAGCATCGATCTTAGAGACTGGTATCAACAACCAGTCTCATAAGATCTCAACCTACTCGGTAAGACTAATCGTCCGCCAACTTCACCAACATTTTGCCGTTATTAGAACCCGTAAAGAGCCCCATAAATGCGCCAGGGGCGTTATCAATACCCTCATGTATCGTTTCATGATATTTCATCTGGCCAGAGCTTATCCAACCTGACATATCAGTAACAAACTGCCCACGCATATCTTCAAAGGCTGAAACAACAAAACCTTTCATTTGAACAAACTTGTAAATCATTTCGGTTAAGTTACGTGGCCCGGCGGTCAATGTATCGCCGTCATTGTAATGTGCAATCATGCCGCAAACGGGTATACGTCCGTTCACTTTGATATGCGTTAATGCCGCTTCAAGTTGAGCACCGCCCACATTCTCAAAATAAATATCAATACCGTCTGGTGCACCACGTCTTAACTCTGCAAGCGGGTCCGCCTTTTTATAGTTGAAGGCATGATCGAAACCGAACTCTTGCGTCAATTGCTGTACCTTGTCATCACTACCGGCACTACCAATGGCGATACCGCCTTTAATTTTTGCGATTTGACCAACAACACTACCCACCGCACCGGATGCAGCAGAAACAAACACAGTTTCACCGTCCTTCATTTCGCCGGTCACCAATAAACCGCCGTATGCTGTTAAGCCAGGCATGCCCATGACACCAAGGTAAGCACTAAGTGGCGCCAAGCTGGGGTCAACTTTGCTTAAGTCGCTACCGTCTGAAAGAAAGTACTCACGCCAGCCTGAACCATTGCTAACACAATCGCCTTCACTGAAATCTGGGTTATTTGATGCAACGACCTTGCCGACAGCACCGCCGATCAACAATTCATTCGGCTTTGCAAATCGCATCCGACCACGCATATAGGGGTCTACGGACATGTAAATATTTTTTACCAAGACTTGGCCCGCAGCGGGGTCTTCAATATTGACCTCAACGATGTCGAAATCCCCAGCAACAGGGTTTCCCTGTGGTCGAGTCTTTAAGTGGATCTGTTTACTGAGCGTCATTTTGTTCTCCAAATTCCATTACATCTTTAAGAGGGGCAAACATACTCGATATTGCTCCGAGAGTAAAAATCATCTCTGCGCCTGCGCATACAAAGTTGCTCGATTGTTGTATTTTAAGGATACCAAGCATGTCGTCACATCGCTGCATCATAGGGGTCACTACACAACGTTATGAAAACTGCCACAACACTATTCGAAGTTGAAGATCACGTCGCCTGGATCACGCTGAATCGTCCTGCAGCAATGAATTCTCTGAATCCTGAGTTGCGTTGGCAGCTCTCGGAACACCTCAACGAAGTCGAGCAAAACGACGACATTTGGTTAACCGTTATCACTGGCGCTGGGGACAGAGCATTCTGCGCAGGCGCGGACCTGAAACATCGCGCCAGAGAGCGGGATGCCTCAGATGAACAACGGGCACATTGGCAAAAATTAACAACCGAGACGAAACACATCATCGAACGCTGGCACTTTGCGAAACCAATCATCGCGATGGTGAACGGCTTCGCCCTTGGCGGTGGATTGGAAGTCGCTATGGCCTGCGACATTATTATTGCGGCTGACCACGCTGAATTCGGCCTGCCTGAACCCAGACGTGGGCTTATTGCAGGGTCAGCCGGCGTACATCGTCTACCCAGGCAAATTGGCCTAAAACCGGCCATGGGCTACCTATTAACCGGGCGTCATATGACGGCTCAACGTGCTTATGAACTAGGTTTGGTCAACGAAGTGGTGCCGTTGGATCAACTCAAAAGCACCGTTGATGGTTATGTTGCTGACATCCGTCGCTGCGCCCCACTTGCTGTGCGCGCAACTAAGCAGGCATCGATGCGCGGCTTAGATTCCAGTCTCTCAGAGGCTTACTACCAGTCATACGAATCAGAACTGATTCGTCGCGACAGTGAGGACGCTCAGGAAGGACCGAAAGCGTTCACGGAGAAACGCGCACCCGTCTGGAAAGGCAAATGAAGTAAGGCGTGCTCGGCCAGATATACCCACACTATAGCTGGCGATAGCCTCGCGCTTCATAGTCAAAGTCCCATAAGTCCCTGTTCTTTGGTTGCGCCAGATAATAGTTGTTGTGATAGGAGCGAATTTCCGCAATCTTGTCGCCAACAAATACATACCACTCGCTTCCTCTTAGTATTTCCGGCGTTTCGGTAACAATGGGCTGCCATTTCATACTCCATTCGATCACCGCTTCATCGTCCTGCACAATTGCGTGGTCGAGTTGCCAATTAGCCTGTGTCTTAGGCGCAACCTTAGCCCAGTAGTTGGCCAGCCCGGACGCACCTTGCACCTTTGAATGATCAACAAAGTAGTGCGCCACATCGTCGGTAAACGTCGACATCATCAAGTCAACGTCCGCTGTGTTGCAACCGTCGTAGTACCGCTTGATTTGATCAATATAAGGATGACCAGCTTGTCTTAAATTCACTAAAGCGCCCTCTCGTCTTTTTTTGTCGTTTCTGATTAGGCTATGATAAACCCATGGTAAAAAAATCCACACCGAATCCGGACCTGACAACTTTACAACGCACAGAGCTTGAAGCCGATCTTGTTCAACTCAAGCTCGACCTTGAAGAGCTCCTTAACATTACGGAGGCGAATGCTCAGCCAGTCAAACTCAAAGACAACGCCGGTCGCTTGAGCCGAATGGACGAAATGCACAATCAGAGCATTTTGTTAGCCAACCGTAACGTTACCAAGAATCGGCTTCGACAAGTGTTGGTTGCCCAAGCCAGAATTGGTAAGCAACAGTATGGCTATTGCAGTTCTTGCGACGAAAACGTAGCTTTCAACCGCCTTAAAGCCTACCCGGAAGCCGCCTTGTGTCTACAATGCCAAAGTGAAGTAGAAGCCAACCAAGATTGATCGACGTCGCGCGTTGGCTGTTATATTGCTGGTGCGTCGCAATAAAAACCCCACATGTATTTCCCTTTAGTTTAAGTGCAATATTCTATTTAGTTTATTCATGAACATTGGCAGGGTAATATGCAGACGGCAGTAAAAATTGACATCATTTGGGAGCTGCGCAGACAACTCAACGAACCAGCACTGCATCATTATCATAATCACTATCGACAAGCGTTGGGTATGCCACCGCTGGAAAAGGTCTAACTCATTAACGTATTTGTTTTTAACTGCGCTGGCTTAACGATAGATGACCTTGCCCATCGGTACACGACTGTCCTCAGCGCGAGAGAACTTGAGCGCACCAACAGCATTACCAAGCCGCAAAGACGAAAAATCTATTTTGCATCCCGCGTGCTTCGTAGAAAAATACTCGCCGATATCATTGGCTGCGACGTGGCTGAACTGCGTTTTGGAAGAGAGGATGCAGGCAAACCATTCTTACAGAATCATCTGCGCCATTTCAGCTTAACCCACACGGATGATTTGATCGCTCTGGCAGTTTCAACTTGCCCTATTGGCATAGACATTGAATATAGCGAGAGGAAATTTAACCCCCGCCTAGCAAAACGATACTTTCACAAACAAGAAAATTCGATTCTTTCAGCAGATGATAACTTCAACCGGACCTTTGCGAGCCTCTGGACACTTAAAGAGGCTTACGCCAAGGCAACCGGTGCGGGTATATTCGCATCAATATCCAAATTACAGGTCGAATCTATTTCGCCAACATTAAGTATTACCAGTGATCAAAACATTCATACGGCAGGGTGTTGGCGGTTTGATAGTGAGCACGGCACTGATGATCACAACGATACATGCGATAAAACAATGCGCCAGAAGAAGAACTACACGCTATCGGTTGCTTGTCTGGACGCAGCAACATCAACCCGCATCGACACAAGCGAACAGGTCGCAGGGACGTCGTTGCAAAGGGTCAATGCAGACTTTAGTTTGCAGGACTTGCCAACCATTTGTATTGCTCAAATAGTCTAGTCAACTTCGCTTACCAAATGCCTAGAGTGACAAACCTCTTAGCGGCAAACCCGCTGCGAGATAACACCGGTCAATTAGCTGCATCTGCTTAACCGCATCTTCCGCATCAGTGAACAAGGCGCTGCCTGTGAGTACTGCGTCAATAAATGCATCCAATTGATATCGGTAGGTCGGTCGCCGACTAAACGTCTCCGTTGTGACCGCCCCATCAATAACCAAATCGATCGCATTACCCGCCTGTGGCGCAATTGGATTCTTAACAATCATTTTGCCCGCGTCACCTTCAACAATGATATCCGCTTTAAACTTCGCTGAAGGGCGCATGTCGCCAACCGTTTTTACCTTAATATTACCCGGAAAGATCATCTCGGTTTCCAGATAGACATCCACGTTTGCCGGACCTGTTTCTGCCGTGGCTTGAACATCCTCAGGCTCCAAGCCGGTGATATGCCTGACCCAGGACAAGGGGTAACAACCAATATCCATGGTCACGCCACCACCAGTTCCATAGTTCATTCGAATATCGTCCGCATCCACTATGGGAACCGAAAAGGTCGAAGAGATACTGTGGATCTTTCCAAGCACACCGCTTTCAACTGTCTCCCTGGCCTTTAAAAAAATAGGATGATAGCGATAGTGGAATGCGTCCATCAGCACCAGTCCTGTTTCGTTAGCAACCGTCAGCATTTCCTGCGCTTCGGCCGCATTACTGGCAAAGGACTTCTCGCACAGCACGTGTTTACCAGCGCGCAGTGCTTTTATTGTCCATTCGTGATGATGGGTAATGGGCAATGGATTGTAGATAGCGTTCACTTGGTCGGCATTAATGATCTCGTCGTAGCTATCCAATACAGTTGCAATGCCATGCGCCTGAGCAAATGCCTCGGCCCGCTGTTTAGATCGCGCTGCAATCATCGCGACCGTTGCGCGCTCATCATTTTGGCAAGGGTCAATCAGCGCTGGCGGGGTAATTTTTGCAGCACCTAAAGTGCCGAATTTAAGCATGGTATTTCCTGACATTATTTTTGATTATCTCTCGACTTATTTTTTTTGATTGATGAGCCTCAACTCAGCGTTTGGTATTCGGCGTTTGGTACTTGAGTTGAACGCGCGCTAAATGCGAGCCAGACAGACTTAGCCGTAGGCAAGCTTTAGCATCTCCTGCACAGCGACCACTTGGGTGCCCCAGAAAATTCCCCAACCGACAACAATCACTACAGAAAGTACAACGGACAATCGTTCGAGTCGTTTTTTATTCATGCATACCTCCCCATCTCCTGCTTCAAGAACTCTACGAAAACCCTATCCAGCGTCCAGAGGCGGCAACGCTGAACCAGATGAGTATGCTTGCAATCGCAACAATTTTGATCGACCAGGGACTCAAATCACTATGGTCGGTGTTTAACAGCGGTTTGCGGATAAAATAGAAGAAACTTACCCCCATGAATAGACCCACCATCTTCGATAAAAAGAACATATTGTAGTAAAGCTTGATGGCGACCGCCGACATCATAAATATGCCAGAAAATATGACAACAATTAGCGCGTAACCAACCCATCTTTCCGTATTTTTCAACACTACGTGTGCAGGGACGTCAGCCATAACTATATTTAGCAGGCGAAGGTCACCCACTAAAATCATGCCGCCTAACAATACCATCGCACCAAGATGAAATGTCTGTACCACCGCGAACACACCGCCGTAAGCTTTGGATAGTTCAGCCAACATTGACGTGTCGATCCACTCGAACAAAAACAAAAGATCCACTGTTATCTCCTAGTCCAGTTCAGCCAGTTCATTAACACAGCCCGCCGCCCAATACATAAAACCCGGCATCGCCTTATGGCAATCCCACCAGTCATAGGCAATCATTCGTCCCGTCATAATAACGCCCGCCCAAAACGCAATCGACAAGCCCGCACTGATACGAATACGCTTCGGCGGCACCGGGTCGTTGTCCCAAGAGAGATTTTCTTGTTTAGTAATATTTCGAAGCAAAAGCGCATTGATACCGGCGGCGATGAGCAACACCACCTTAATTCTGAACCAAATACTCGTCGTGGTGCGAACCGGTATCGCGTAGTAAAGCAGGAAACCCGTCACGAACATGACAGAGAAGCCAAACATCATTGGCTTATCTAGCCGTTCAGCAACCTTTGACACGGGCACATCTTTGAAGATGTAACCAAGCATGCGTAGATCAATCACCACCAACATGCCAAGAAATATCATCAAGGTCAGTACATGAGTCGATTCAACCCAGTTGTACACATAGTAGGATTCATGCAGGTCAGTAGACCACTGCTGCGCGTCGAGCCAGAGAGCCAAATCAAAAAGAAGTTGGTTAAGCACTGATACTCCTGTTTATTCTTATTATACTTTCCATAATACCCTTTGATTGCAAGCAAGCAATGTTCTCTGTCGCCCTGATTACGACCCATCATCACAGTGATTAAAAAATGTGTCATTGCCATAGTGCTACGCGATCGCCACCAAGCTTTATTTGGCATTCACTGAATCAATAGCAGTAGACCCAACCGTCTCGCAGTGAAATCATGCCGTCATGCCAAGCACAAAGCGACAGAGCAAGCACGAGGCCAATAAGCCGAGCGATTTAAAAAAGTCGTCAATCAGCAATGACCAAGACCTTACGCAGGGGTCAGTAAGCGGCCATCTAACGCGATTAACAATACCTATGTTTCTCGGCATCTCCTCGATGATCGTCGCCTCAATGATTGAGACCATCTATATCGGCGTACTCGGCGCCGAAGAACTCGCGGCTTTTAGCTTTACGCTACCCTTGCTAATGGGGCTTTCCAGTGTATCGATGGGTATCGGCACGGGCGCTGCCTCACTGATCGCACGGGCTCAGGGTAGCGGAGATAGAGACAGGGTGCGCATGCTAAGTACGCACTCAATGATTCTGACAACGGTGCTGCTTGTCATTTTAATGGCGGTTGGCTTTGCCACCAAAGAGGACCTGTTCATTGCGATGGGCGCGTCCGGCCGCGTTTTGACGCTGATCGAATCCTATACCGATATCTGGGTAATTGGATTAGCGCTATTCACTTGGCCCATGGTTGCATCAACGGTGCTTCGCTCGGTTGGTAACGCAAGGGTGCCTGGTTTTATTATGACCAGCACATCTGTACTACAGGTCATTGTCTCGCCAATTATGATTTTCGGTTTGCTCGGACATCCAGAACTGGGTTTTGAAGGCGCCGCTTGGGCCAGCATTGTTACCGGGCTGATCAGAACACTGGCAATGTTTTGGGTGCTGATCTCAGGGGAAAAATTGGTACTATTTGATGTCAGTGCGTTCTCTAAGCTGATTCAATCAAGTCGTGAGATTCTTTATATTGGCATACCGTCGATGCTCAACAGCCTTATTGGCCCTGTATCGATGGCGGTCATACTTTGGCTGCTCGCCAGTCACGGACCCGAGGTTGTGGCAGGCTTTGGTATTACATCCCGCTTTGAAATGCTGCTAACCATGATATTGATGTCATTGTCGTCAAGCGTCGGACCCTTCGTTGGACAAAACTGGGGCGCACAACAGATAGACCGAATATACAAAAGTCTGCTGATTGCCTACAAGTTCTCGCTTGTTTGGGGACTTCTGAGCTTTTTGCTTTTAGCACCGTTCGGCGCGCAACTCGTAGGGCTCATTAACGACGACCCTCTGCTGGTTGAATCCGCCAGCTGGTATCTACTCATCGTACCATTAACGTTTGGTACACTTGGCGTCGGAATGATATCAGGCTCTTTGTTCGTCGCCCTGGGAAAACCCATGCCGACCACAATATTGGCATTGATGCGCATGTTCGTCATTCACCTGCCATTGGCCGTGTTGATGAATATGTATTGGGGCTATATTGGCATTTTCATCGCGACAGCGATTGCGAATGTGTTGATTGGTACCGTTGCCGTTATTTGGAGTCGGCGTGTACTTGCTGCTGAAATTGAACGAGCAGGGCTCAATACTTAGTAGCCAGGACCTACCCTGCAGAACTTACTATGTAGATCTTAGACATTCACTACTCGCGCTTATTTGATACTTTAGCTAGCCCGTAATTGCCTTGGTATAGGTCGCCAAGTCAAAGTAATCGCGCCATACTTTGATCTTGCCAGACTCCATCTCGAAGACACCGGTACAGGGCAGGTCGACCGCCTTGTCAGCGATTCGCGTCTTATCCAGCCGTTCTGCAATCACGATATTGCCATCGCCGACGATGTTAAGCAGCTCCCATTGGGTACTCTGCCAATTCGCTGAAAAGCCCGTAATAAATTTACCTAACGCTTCGTGACCTTGCACAGGTCCAGTTGGCATATTGTGGTAAATGCCATCTTGCGCGAAAAAACTCACCAGCTCTTCGACATCAAGTCGGCTCCAAGCCTCAACAAATTGTTTCACTACATCAATATTGCTCTGTGTGTCGCTCATATCTTGTCTCATATTTCATCTCCCTAAAAATGGCGTCGTATCGAGGATAACGTTGTGAATTCATGCTTTATCACGACTAGCTATACAACGCAGCGCGGGTTGTCGCGACTTTAGCTGGCGACGCTTTTTCAATTCACAATTTTGATAACGTCACACTCCGCCTCATCTAACTTCGCCAGATAGCGCGACAAATTCTTATGCAGATGGCCGATCGCTGACTCAAAACGGCCGAATCGGTAGTGGGTGTTTGCACCCGAGCCAATGGCGGCCTGAATATCGGAGACAACTTTCGCATCTTCTTTGTTGCCTGTCTCCGCTAGAAAGGCAACGTCTTTTTTAGCGCGAGCTAAAATCTCATCCGTTAACTGCGCACCGTCAGGTAATGGCAATGTGAGCTTGTAATGAAAGTAACGCGTTTTCGTCGGCGATTCGGGTTCGGCGAGGGTCACGTCGTAGTGTTGCGAAAGCCTGTTAACCGAGGCGAACGGGAACACGCGGTTAACCAGCGTCACCATTCGGTCAAGTGATAGATTTTCTCGAGGCGCATCGCGCAGTTTTTCAATGCGCCGAAAGGGATAACAAACACGGGAGTTCGGCCCCTGCATTTCAACCACATTCAAATTATCATAACCGTAGGGAAAAAATGTTTCTGGATGGGTCGGTTTAATGTGATATCCCTC
>CAJJAA010000052.1 GCA_905182025.1 uncultured OM182 clade bacterium | reverse complement strand
GCACCTGCGTCAATTGCGGTGGCAACGATGTCAGCCATCTGCTGTTTTTCAGCTTCCGTCGCTTGTTCTTCTACCGACCGTTCACCCATGACGTAATAACGAATCGCACTATGACCCACCAAACCGGCAACGTTTACAGCCGTGCCAAGCTTCTGGATTGAATCGAGATACTCACCATATTGTTCCCAGTCCCAAGCTAGACCTGTCAAAATTGCCTGCTTAGGGATGTCTTCAACTGTTTCCATCATGCCCGCAAGCAGTTCGCGATCTTCGGGTTTACACGGTGCGAATGTAACACCGCAGTTACCAATCAAGGCCGTGGTCACACCATGCCAGCTGACCGGCGTCATATCCGGGTCCCAACCAATCTGAGCGTCAAGATGCGTGTGTATATCAACGAAGCCGGGCGTCACCATTTGCCCGGTAGCGTCAATTTCCGTCTTTGCCGTTCCGTCGACGACGCCGACGGCGGCAATAAGACCGTCCTTGATTGCCACATCACCTTTAACCGGTTCCGCACCTGATCCATCAACGATGGACCCACCTCGAATTACGATATCGTATGTCATCTCCACCCTCTCAATTTCGTTTTAGTTTTATCTAGATTAGCCTGACGCATTCTGATCGTCAAAGTGACGCTGCTGTATCTGCCGAGCGGCTGAAACGAGTGGGCTTGACGGATTCACAAAAATCTACAACGAGACATATTTGGCAATTGTGGAAAATATAAGCTTCGGATCACAACAGGATGTGTACTTAATATATGATCTACAAAGAAATATCCCTAAGGGGATAGAATCGTCTCAACAAAAAATTAACCGCAACGTCAGTAACAACCTACTTGACAGGAAATATTATGAGAAGAGCCGCCATTGTTAGTCCATTGCGAACCCCGGTAGGAAAATATCAGGGCGCCTTGCAATCATTCAATGCAGAGGATTTAGGCGCACTCGTCATTCGTGCATTAGTGGACCGATCAGGCATTGATCCTGAACGTATTGAAGAAGTTATTTTTGCACAGGGCTACCCAAGCGGTGAAGCACCTTGCATAGGTCGTTGGGCCGCACTTGCGGCTGACTTACCTTTGCATGTCTCAGGCACACAAATTGATCGCCGTTGTGGTAGCGGTCTGCAGGCGGTTGCTAACGCCGCAATGATGATACAAACCGGCGCAGCGGATGTCGTTATTGCCGGTGGTGCGGAGAGCATGAGCAACGTTGAATACTATACAACCGACATGCGCGCTGGCGCACGCAGCGGTTCAGTCACCCTACATGACAGACTTGAACGGGGTCGCGTCAGATCTCAACCTGAAGCACGCTTTGGTCATATCTCTGGCATGATCGAAACCGCAGAGAACCTTGCCAACGAGTACCAAATCACGCGCGAGCAAGCCGACGCTTACGCCATGCAATCACAACAACGCGCACAAGCAGCTTGGGATGAAGGCAAATTCGATAATGAACTCGTGACGATTGCTGTACCACAAAAGAAGAAGGATGATCTCATCTTTGATCGTGATGAGGGTGTACGCGGCGCAACATCAATGGAGTCGTTAGGAAAATTGAGAGCGCTTAACGAAGGCGGAATTGTCACAGCGGGTAATGCGTCACAGCAGAACGATGCCGCTGCAGCATGTCTGGTTGTTGCTGAGGACAAGCTTCAGGAACTGAATCTTGACCCGAGCGCCTGGTTTGTCTCCTGGGCAGCTAGCGGCTGTCATCCCGCGACCATGGGCATCGGTCCGGTACCCGCTGTCGAGAAATTATTTGCGCGCAATAATATCGGCTGGAAAGACATTGACCTGGTCGAGTTAAATGAAGCATTCGCCTGTCAGGTACTGGCGGTTTTAAAAGGCTGGGGCTGGCAAGATATGGATAAATTGAACGTAAACGGTTCCGGCATATCACTCGGACATCCAATTGGCGCTACCGGTGGCCGTATCATGGCGACAATGCTGAATGAACTACATCGTCGCGAAGGTCGCTATGCACTAGAAACCATGTGCATCGGCGGCGGGCAAGGGATTGCGGCGTTATTTGAAAGAGCGGTTTAACCGCTCTCGTAGAAACCGCCGCGTGACGCTCTAGGCGCTAACATGCGCCTTAATCAGTTCGAGCACGGCGCCTTGATATCGGGGAAACAGTGCGTGCCCCATACCCTTTTGTATTTCTAGCTTAGCGCCGGGAATAACTTCTGCGGTGTGGATCCCCCCCTCGACGGGCACCAATGGGTCCTTGTCACCATGAATAACCAGTGTAGGTACTGAAACCGTTTTTAGGCCTTGTGTACGTGACCCACTTGCCATAATACCAGCGCGTTGTCTTGCGGCACCTATGGGGTAAAACTGTCGCTCAATAATCGCACGCGTATGATCTCTAGCTTCCGCATCATCCGTAAATCCATCACCGCCGACCACTTTTCGATTCTTCAAGTTATGCTCAATTAAAAGGTCAATATCGTCCGCCGCGGGTCCCGGTTGTGTGAGTACATCAATGGCCGCTTGCGTCGGCGATGGTAAAGACGGGTCACCCGTCGTCGACATAATGGATACCATACTATGCAGTCTGTCGGCATGGTCTATCGCCATCTGCTGGACAATCATGCCGCCCATTGACACACCAACAACGTGGGCTTTTTCTATTTGCAGCACATCAAGCAAACCAATGCCGTCTTTCGCCATATCGTTTAGTTTGTATGGTACTGACGGTGTTTTGCCTGCCATCAGATCTGCAAACAGCACTTCAAAATCCGGCATACCGGCGGAATCAAACTTACTACTCAAACCGACATCGCGATTATCGTAGCGAACCACATGAAAGCCGGCATCGACTAGACCTGATACAAACATCTGTGGCCAAGCAATCATCTGCGCGCCCAGCCCCATTACAAACAATACAGTGGGGTGGCTGCTATCACCGAATGTTTCATAGCAGATATCAATGCCGTTCGCTTTTGTCATCTGTTGCATATTTTGCTCCGTCCTATTTCAAAAATTTGTGAGGGGTATTTGCAACCCAGAACTATTGTTAGCGCGTGCCCGCTGTCGTTATCTAATTTGATCAGTTGACCTTCTGACTTTCTCGCTTTCTGACACACGTGCACTTTTTTTTATTATCAGTCGACGACGCGAAAATACGCTATCACGAATATGTTGAAAAGCGCTATGGTATTGTCCACCTGAATGGACCTAGTAATGGCCCATCACATGTGACAAGAACGCTTTACCAAAAATGTTATTACGACACCGATCACGATTGAGCGGTCAACTTTGAATTTGACACGAGTTTAACCACATGAAAATTGATGCAACTATTGGCGCAGATCTAAAAAAAATCGCCGACCAAGCCAGACGGCTCGAAGCCATCGGCTACAATGGTATTAAGGTTGCCGAGCTCGAACATGACCCTTTCTTGCCGTTAACACTTGCCGCGGCATATACCAGCAAAATTGAATTGATTACGTCTGTTGCTGTTGCCTTTGCCCGAAACCCGATGAGCATGGCGCATCTTGCACATGACCTGAACGCGTTTAGTGATGGCAGATTCATTCTTGGACTCGGCACACAGGTAAAGCCGCATATTACCAAGCGCTTCGGCATGCCTTGGCATAAAGCGCCACGACAGATGCGAGAGTTCATTAACGCCATGCATAATATCTTTGATTGTTGGTATGACGGCTATGATCTTGAGTTTGAGGGTGAATACTATCAACACACGCTAATGCCAAAGACCTTTACGCCAAAGAATATCGCGGCGGATCGACCGAAGATTCTGCTCTCTGCAACCGGCCCATTGATGACGAAGGTCGCCGCAGAAACAGCCGATGGGCTCATCATGCACCCCTTCTCAACCGAGAAGTTTATTAGAGAAGTGAATATCCCCGCTATCGAAGTAGGCCTGCAAAACAGCGATTTGAAACGCGAGGACTTCACGATCGACTTTGCGCCACTCATTGCTACCGGAAAAAGCGATGAAGAGATTAACGCAGCAAAAGAAGTAGCAAGAGGTCGAATTGCGTTTTACGGATCGACACCCGGTTACAAGATGGTGCTGGATGCGCATGGCTGGGGTGAACTGCAACCCGAACTCAACTTCCTTATGAAACAACATCGCACCGAAGAAATGGCGGCATTGATCAGTGATGAGATTCTCAACGAATTCACCATCATTGGAAGCCCCATGGAGGTCGCCGCCGAGATGCTGCATCGGTTCGGCGATATTATCGACCGCAGCGCATTTACCGCACCCACCCTTAGCGATGACGCTATTGCAGAAGTGCTCGCCTACTTTCATGCTGGCGAAACCTAAATGTTGATTCAAACCTCGCACAAAACGCGTTAATTGACGCTGAAATTTGCTGTCTTGATTCTGTAAATACGTCACTATAAATAGGACCAATGGTCGTATCACAACTCTTGAACCCGCTTGCCGCCTCTTAAAAAATCAGCGATGTTTGATCGGCGAACAAACCGGATCTTCGACCGCGCAAGCATCCTGTCGACACAAAGCCGGCCACATAATCTTGCTTGTCCTGCGTCAAGAAACCACCTGAAGCACATTCAAGATCGGTGAAAGCCCTATTATTGCTGGCTTTGGGCACTTTTACGCGGCTTTTCGCTCACACACTTCAGTTCACTCTGAGCTAGCTTCAGGTCCGCCGGACGCGGCTTTTTACCCGTTCTTGACAATCAACCGACAAAAAATCATTTTCCAAACCAAAACAAAATTGCAGCCGTACAAAGGGTGCACAGCAATGTCTGTGGTCCAAAAATGCCGAAAAACATCAAAACACAGAGCTATTTTGAAAAAGAAGGTAAAACTTTATTTGTACTTTCGCCCAGAATTATTACAATGCGCGCCTTAGAAGATGTTGTGTTTCAGGAAAAAGTCCCCATTGAGAGACTCCCGAGAGAGAATGCTGGTTCGAACAGGTCTTCCTCATCGCATAAAACGACAGTAAAACAATCACACCAAGGCTCGTCCTTGCTCATACACCGGTCCCGGAGGATTATGTGGCTCAAAGCGCTTTAGACTTGAACGTTTGGAAAGAAATTGCAATCGCAAAACAAATACTTATCAAGGCAGCGACAGATACGCTGGGACTTGACCCTGAGTGCAATGATGACGAACTAAAAGTTGAGCTCGACAAAGCCATGCAGCAGATTAAAGATGCTGACTCTCAAGTTACCAAAGCAAACGCGATTAATGCCGGTATCGTTGGCGACATCCGCGGCAAGCTTGAGGCAACTCAAAAAATTCTCAAGGACGTCGAAGCAAAGAATCGAAGCCTCGAAGAACAAAATTCAGCTCTCATAAACCAAGTCGAAGTTAATCGCCTGCAGAGCCTCAAAGATATCGAAAAGACAGCGACGCAGTTGGACGAAAAGAATCGCGCCCTCAAGGCGATCAATACCGCACTTGCCGACTCGCCAGAAAATGTTGTTAAGAAGATGAAGCAGTTGAACAAGAAGAAGTTCGACGAGTCAACTGCCAGAAAGAGCGCTGAAGCCATCGCCAAGACTTTGAAGAAAGAAAAGCAAGAGCTTGAAAAGAACGTTAAAGGACTTGAAGCAGACAAGGAACTCGCTACGAAGCTTGCCGAACAGCATCGTGAACTGCACACATTCTCAAACGAGCAGTACACGGAGCTTAAAGAGCTTAGTAAAGATGATGAATCACTCAAGAGCGTACCAGAGCTTGATGAAGTCATCCTGAAACCGTTCACTACCGAAACAGAAGAAGAAGACGCTTAAACGATACAATTGTCCTCCAACCCCTTCACTGGTCCGCTTAGAACGCTATTCTCCCCGCTTCTCAGTAAATTGGAAGCGGGTGATGACCCTTACGTTTATAAGCCATCTCACCGATTTATTCTAATTTTCATGAGCTGTCTATTCCTCGGCCTGGCAATCGGTGTTTATGTCTTTATGCCCGAGACAGATCCCGGCTATTGGTTCCCTGTCGTTGTGTTTGGCGGTGCGGGCCTAACCGGTTTAATCACAGGACTATTGGGGAAAAATCGCGCCGTGGCAAAGTTATGGGGCTCTCGCTAGTAATCGCCAACGCGCCCGTCATTGATTCAACTGGTTTTACAGACCATCGATCGCAGGTTGTAGACAAGCGCCGCCCATCTCTCGCATAAAACAGGTTCGCTCATTCACATGTTGTTTAAAGCCGAAGACGAAAACACCCTGTATATCTCACGCCATGATGTCGATGAAATATTTGGCAGCTACAGTCCACACAGCTTTATGCTGGAAGAAAAGAATTGGCCCACAGTCGAACACTATTTCAATGCAATGAAATTCACCAATAGCCAATACCAAGAAAAGATACTGCGGGCACCAACGCCGGCGAAGGCACAAAAGCTGGGTGCAAATTGGCTAAATCGTTTTTTTTGGCAAAAACAGCCTGACTGGAAAAACCGTCAAATCGTCTATATGACGCGTGCAATCTATTCCAAGTGCAAGCAGCACAGCCATATAGCCGAAGCCCTACTCGCGACAGGCGACAAGCGTATGGTCGAGAATTCCCAATACGACTATTACTGGGGTTGCGGGCGCGACCGCCGTGGTCAAAACAAATACGGCGAAGTGCTCATGAATGTGCGAGACAAACTTGCTGAAGAGGCTTAGGGGCACGTCAATATAGCGCTGGTGGACGAGCTCTGAAGGACTAGCTTTGCAACACATTATTCCCTTCGCGATGTCGACGAATATTGTCGTTAGCCGTTGGATCATCACCTATCTGTACAATGGTCTTACCAAAATTCTGTCCCGAGAGCATTGCACTAAACGCCTCTGGAGCGCGTTCGATTCCCTGCCAAAGATCTTCCTTATATTTGATCAAACCTTCTTTTACCCACTGCCCCATTTCACTCAAAAACTGTTGCTGATATTCATCAACAAAATTACCGACAAACAAGCCGTGTACCTGTACCTGCTTGCGTTCAAAAAACGGCGCGCCCTGCTGATGCCAAACTTCCTGAGGAGACAAACCATCCTCGTTGCCATATTGAGAAATCATTCCACACAAACTAATTCTGGATTGCATATTAAGTAATGGCAGAACAGTCTCATAGACTTCACCACCGACGTTTTCAAAATATATATCAATGCCATCGGGGCAGGCTTGCGCCAGTTGTTCCGCAAAGTCTTCATCACGTCGATTCAGACAAGCAGAAAAGCCCAGCACGTCCTCTACGAAGCGACACTTCTCCTGCGACCCTGCGATACCAACAACCCTGCAACCTTTGATTTTTGCGATCTGACCCGCATTTTGACCGACGCCACCAGAGGCTGCAGAAACAACAACTGTTTCAC
Organism: uncultured OM182 clade bacterium; assembly: GCA_905182025.1. GTDB lineage: Bacteria > Pseudomonadota > Gammaproteobacteria > Pseudomonadales > Azotimanducaceae > JAHRVQ01. The sequence continues at coordinate 20,212 of CAJJAA010000052.1, read as the reverse complement.
CCGGTTTCGGCTGGCACTGAAGGTAAACGCCTGAGTATGCTGTTAGTCCAAGCATTCCAAGTACGCCTATGGCGGTTGATATCGGTGCAATAGAATCGTCGAGCTTTCTTGGCAGCATGTAGTTAAAAACAGATATGTCCTTGCCCGTCAGACCATATTGCTGCCAGCCATTGGTATTAAAAACCAGGTCCCCTTCGCGGTAATCCGCATGACGGCTCTTGGTAACTTGCGACACGGTTCTGCCATGGCAGACCTCGCCGATCAACTCAATACCAGAGCGTCTTCGGCCCCATTGATAAGGGTCAAGAGAAAGATAGATTGTTCGACTGGCGAATTGATGCTCGGCGGGATCAAGGACAGTCTTACTGTCCATTTTAAAGTCACCGTCACTTGGCCATCCGGCGACCGGCGTTCTTGCCAGTACCCATTGCTTGCTCATTATTGTGTCTTGATCGCTCATCAACTAACCCGCTTTAATCCTGTTTGTCGGCTTGGAGTATACAAGCATGACCGTGTTGCATGGCAATGTTGCGTAACAGCGTAAATAAGTTGGCCGGAAGAGATTGTTGCCTAGTTCCGTAATGGTATAGTGATCGCCGATTGGCGGACTAAGCAATCGGCATTGCGTAGCCGTTGTTTCAACTAACGCAGCGCTGACAAAACCAACAAGAACAACAATAACAACAATAATAAGAAGTACCCGACACTTTCACCGCTAAGGGGCACCACTACCATGACAAAGACGATGAGCAGAACAACAATCATAGCGCTCACAATGATCATTTTGGGTTCATGGCTCGCAAGCTTGATTCAAACAGACAATGGTCAGGTCGAAATTAGCGACATTCGATTCCTTGGTAGCGCAGGTCAAACAATGAGTGCCTTACTGTATCGACCTCGGCACGCGACCATAGACAGCCCACAACCCGCAGTACTTGCTGTGCACGGTTATATCAATTCCCGCGAAACGCAATCCGGCTTTGCCATTGAAATGGCGCGACGCGGCATCGTTGTTCTTGCGCTTGATCAGACTGGCCACGGCTACTCCGATGCACCCGCTTTTGCTCATGGCTTTGGCGGCCCTGACGGGCTCGCTTATTTACGCAGCCTGCCGTTTGTCGACACCCAACGTATCGGTCTTGAAGGTCACTCTATGGGCGGTTGGACAGTATTGATGGCTGCCGCGGCCGACCCAGACGGGTATGAGAGCATGGTACTGGAAGGTTCATCAACCGGCACTTTCGGCACCAATGAAGGCACACCGGTCTTCCCACGCAATCTTAAACTTGTCTTTAGTCGCTACGATGAGTTTTCAGAGTTCATGTGGGAAAGCCCTATTGCCGACAATATTGTAGAAACGCAGAAATTAAAAACACTGTTTGATAGCGAGACGACCATCGAGATAGGCAAACGGTACGGATCAACCAAAGCAGGCACAGCCCGAGAACTTAGCATGCCGCCTGTTACACACCCCGGCGATCATCTCTCAACCGAGGCAATCGGCGATGCAGTCGAGTGGTTTAATGAAACACTTGCTCCAGATGCCAGCTATTCAAAGACCAATCAAACTTGGTACTGGAAAGAACTAGGCACGCTCATTGCGCTAATCGGCATTTTTCTAATTATCCTACCGATCTGTGATGCCTTGTTAAATGGAACTTTCTCTGGTGTCGTGGTGGCCCCACCACCGGTTTATGAAGTTAACAAAAGTAGTTGGATCATCATTGCCTTGATCACCGCCGCGATTCCGATTCTGACCTTCTTTCCTGTTCAGACGCTCGCACCTTTACTGTTACCACCCAATCTATTTTGGAGCCAATCAATCACGACCGGCATTGTCGGCTGGATGATGGTAACCGGCGCAATTAGCTTGGTGCTCTTCCTAATCTGGCTGAAGTTCTTTCAAAGCAACATTCGGTTTGCAAGCCAGTGCGGCCTCGGAGATATTGACGAACTGTTCAAGTCTTTATTATTCGCCAGCTCGGTTGTTCTTGCACTTTATCTTCTCGTTAGTGCGATCGATTTTTTCTTCACTGTCGATCCTCGATTCTGGGTGGTTGCTCTCAAGCCCATGTCGAAGATGCAATTTTTTCAGTTCTTGGCTTATCTACCTTTCATTCTTGTTTTCTTTGTATTACTCGGCGTCACACTCCATAGTCAACTCGGTAAACGCGAGGCTTCGACGGCCTCGATGATGCTGATCAACAGCACTGTCTTAAGCATCGGTTTCGTTGTACTGCTGATCGCTCAATATGTTCCATTATTCGCTGGCGGCACATTACTGATTGCATCCCAGCCACTGCTAACAATCGTTGCATTACAATTCGTACCTCTGATGATCCTCGTTGGCATGATATCTACCTGGCTTTTTTATCGCACCGGCAGCGTCTATCCAGGCGCCTTTGTGAATGGCATTTTTGTTTGTTGGTACATCATTGCCGGACAAGCAACCCAATCAATTCCCTTTTTTAGTTAATCAAGGCGAGGCAAAGTTCTCGCGTCCTTTGAATTAGAAAAAATGAGTAATCGACTATGAGCAACAGCAAAAATAGATTAGTGCAAACACTTAAAATAGTTTCACTCTTGGCGCTTGCCTGCATGACATCGAGTACATTTGCAGAAGCCAACGGCGTAAAGGACCTCGCATGGATGACAGGCTCTTGGGAGGGACCAATCGGCGCCAGCGTGCTCGAGGAAAATTGGAGTCGACCACTGGATGGTTCAATCTCTGCATTGGTTCGCTCACGGGGCGAGGGTAAAACTACCATGATTGAACTTATCGTTATTGAACAAGAAAATGATTCACTCGTGTTAAGGGTACAACAGTGGGACCCCGGCTTCAGTCCACGAACACCAGGCCCACAGGTGATGGCACTGCAGAGTATTGGCAAGAACCGAGTCGGCTTTGTATCAACAGGGGAAGGTGGGTTGAAAACATTGGCCTACAGCCGGCCGAGCAAGGATAAGTTTAATATTGATATCGAAACATCAGATGGTGCGAAGTTTCAAATCAACCTCAGCAGCATAAATACAATATTAGCGAAGTGATCTGACCGACCAAATTCAGTATTGAATCGCCATCTAAAAACCAAAAAGGAAATAGACATGCACCTATACACACAATCACAATCTCCGAACGGACAACGTGTCGCCGTCTTCATGAAAGAAAAAGGTGTGGACATTCCGCTAACAGAAATCGATCTTCGCGGTGCCGAGAACCTCTCTGACGAGCATAAGAATCGCAATCCCTTTGGACGTGTGCCCGTCTTGCAAATGGACGACGGCACTTTCTTAGCAGAGAGCCAAGCAATCTGCTTGCTGCTCGAAGGCCTCCACCCAGAACCGAATATGTTTGGCGACTCGCCGGAAGAAAAAGCAAAAATAGAAATGTGGAATCGACGCGTCGAACTCAATGTACTGATGCCGGTTGCACAGGGTTTCCGCAATCTAACTGGCTTTTTCAAGGACCGAGAAATCGTCGTAAAAGAATGGGGTGAAGTTGCCGCTGCTGACGCTAAACGCGCAGTTGAAATTTTTGATACTCATCTTGCGGACAACCAGTTTATCCTTGGCGACCGATACTGCATTTCCGATATGACTCTGGCTATCACCCTGGGCTTTGCAAAAAATGTTGGCCAAGATTTACTCGGCTCGGAGAATATCGCTCGCTGGCATGCAGAAGTGACCTCCCGCCCAGCCTTTAGCTAATTTGTTGAATAACACTAGCTACCTTTGATCGATTGTTCCCGCTCATGATGTACAGATAATTTCACTGTCGTCGGACCGGGACAGTCTTTCTCTTCAAACGCTAGGTCACGAAAATGCTCAGGATCGATCATGCGGGACTGTTGCGCATATAAGGCCAACTTGCCAAACCATGATGGCAGGGGCGCACGCCCATAATGGCTGGCGAGCAAGTTGATATAGTCCGCCTGTTTCTCCGCCAATCTATGAAAATGCCGCGTTTTGACCTCCAATGCAATGAGTTCATCCGTCCTCGCGCTAATGGACTGCTGCATCGCCGTCAGTGAAGGCAACACTAATTCACCACAGAGTGACTTTGCAAACCACTGCGCCTGGATTTGGAACAACGGGAATGGAATAACTAAAAAAGGTAAGCCAATAAACCCAAGACTAGGCTGCGTTGGCGAAACGATATCCATGTAAAGCGGATGCACCCAATTGTCCTCAACCACAACTTCGAGCTCATCGCTCATCTCAACGTCGCTACGACTTAGAAACGGAAATTGATATTCGTATCCTGTGCAATACATGACGATGTCCGCATCAATCGATTGATTATCGTCGAACACCAAAGCATTGGCGTCAAAATGACTTGGCCAGGGATGTAACTCGACACCCGCGGGGGTTTTGAGGACCGGTCGGGCGAAAGACTCCGCACACCACACAACCCGTTTCGCGACCTGCGCAACCTCCCTGGAAATATCAGCACCTGAGGCACCAGCGCCTAGTACCACGACGGTTTTATCTCGACAAAACGCTGGGTTCCGATAGTTGTGGCTATGTAATGTCATACCTTCAAATCGACCTTCGATTAAAGGCACACGGGTTTTCGAGTAATGTCCGTTACAGACAGCAACCGCATCGAAATAGTCCTGCCGCACCTCGTCATTTTCAGACAAGGTTGTCACTGACCAACAAGCCGGCATCGCAGTCGTTTTGGTATCAGGCTTTAAATCGCCACGTCGTTCGATAGCGGTAACCGATTGACCGAATGCAATGTGAGGCAATAAGTCGAATTCGGCGGCAAAGCGTTCTAGGTATTTTAAGACGGTTGAGTGGTGCGGATATCTCAGATCATAATCGTCACCACCACCTTTGGTGTCGAAGCTGTAATCAAGAAATGCCATCAAGTCCCTTGGCAAATTGGTGCGCAATGAATCATAGAGCGACGAATGCACATGCCGGCTTGTATCCACACCCATCAAATCGTCTTCAGGGTCTTGTTCATATAACCATGTGCCACCAACACCCTGGGATTGTTCAAAGACAACAACCTGCATGCCGTGTCTAAGAATCTCCCTGGCGGTCGCCAATCCCGCCGCACCTGCACCAATGACAGCTACACGCTTAGGCAATTGCATTAATTCTCGCTTCCGTCAGCACTTTATTGTCACTTGCCAAACACATGCCGCCGTTGTCATCACGCATGAGTACATCAAACTGGTGATCCCAAAAAATAGGCCGTCTAAAATAGATATCGAGATCAAATGTGGCGCAGGCTGTACGATCAATCATTGCCGCGATTAGGTAGTGCACACCCATGCCACCGCCGATGATCGGCGCTCTAAAACCGGCTTGGACCGCCGACGCCATTTCATAATGAATACTGTTACCTTCCGTGCTGTAGGCTTTGACTTGCTCTGGTGTCAACGTCCAGCTTTCAATCGGCTGCAGAGCGCTCGGATTTTCGATCACAGCAGCCGGACGTTCACCCGCGCCACGCACACCTGTTTTAGAGGGGTCGGGCTTTAAGGACATGCGAGATGCGTCAATAACCTTTTTGCCGGCTTCATTCTCAAACCAGATCTGCGTCTGCACCGTCTTACCCCTGGGCACTTGCGTTACCTTCTCGATAAAACCCTTAACCGTTAATAACTCGCCCAGTTTGACCGGTTCGTATTGCACCAAACGCTGCACCATGTTGACATTGCCCTCAGCACTAATGCCATTTTCTATTCCATGTCGAATGCCAATGCCAATATAGAAAGACGCATCAACAAAATTGTTTAATCTGTCCGCGGGTAAACCACAGGCTTGTAATTTCTCTCGCTGATAATCAGCGTCGACAATCACTTCTCCAGTGGAAAACTCAAAGCCGTCTACGGGCTCATGCCACACCTGTTCACTCATCGGTATTTACCTTTATTATCGAGCCTGTGTTGTCTAGCTTATTGTATCGTTACTTGGCTTATTTAGTTTGTTCAGGTGCTTGCTTAGATTGCAGTTTCAATGCCTTGCGACGCGACGCGATCGGATGCATTTCTCCAGCACCCGCGGGCCATACACCGGGTTCAGCTTTGACCAAACGACATATTTTTTTGCCGTGAGATGTCAGCCCCCGCCAGATTTCATCAGGCATCGTTTGCCTGCTTAAAGCAGCGGAAACCCATGGTGAGACATATTCGACATTTGGCATCGCCCTTATACACCGGCTCAAATTTGGGGTTGCGCCGTGCCAAGTGCGAAGGTCACGAATAACACCATCACCCGCCTTTGCCCCAACAAGTGTAGACAGGCGCATCCATTCTGGCTCTTCCTCTGGGGTTGGTGGTAACTGACGCGTGATATGTGTGCCGGGAATCTGTCTGATCGGTCCATTTTCCCAGGATAGATCAGACATCAAAAAGTTGATCGTTATATAACCCGGCGTCATCTCCATAATAAGCCGTTTCGACAACAAATCCGGTTCGCCATGTTGGTCCAATTTAACATCGACACCCAATGCAACAGCCTGCTCAATACGGCCTGCTGGAATAACCTGTTCGTCTTCAACATCTGAGTGCAAATGTTGGTACTCAACCGCGCCGGGTAAGCACAGATCGCCACCAGCGCCACGGACACGATAGTCCGAAGAGCCAAATAATTTCTCTAAGATCGGCGTGGTTGTCGGCAAGTCCACCATTGAAGCCCAGATGGGATCATGCAGCAGTTCCCGCGACGCTGACGAAGTACCCAAACTGTAACGATGTGGCAGGCGGTAACTCTCGGTGACATATTTGCGCTTACCTTCACCTTCAATGCTAAGTATTTGCTGCAACCGCTGCACGCAACCGGCACGAAAGCTATCGAGCTGCTCTGCGTCGAGTAAATTACGCACGACCACAAACCCATCGCGGTGAAAGATGCGCGCGATTCGATCGAATTCATCGGGTTCGCAAATATCCAAGCCTCGAATACCATTATGTTGCTTCAGATGTTCACGCAGCTTCTCAACGTCTGCATCGTCGTAGACGCGCCGCATAGGCGCGCGAGGATCGGGCACACCGAAGAATACTTTGTCGGGAAAAGGATTACCCTGGGCGTCAACGGTTTCGTTTACGGGCGTATGAATATCCCAGCCAACATCTGTAGCTTCGTGAATGGAAAAACTACTTGGCTGATCCTGCTTACTCGACATCAATCACCTCCTCACCTGTGCAACCTGAACGACCTACTAAGTCGAGCCTGTTGAAATCACGTTCCGATTTCAACAGGCGCCGATAACAACTCCTTCGGCAAACGTTGTTCAAGAGCAAAAGCTTTAGAGTAGCCAGCGTTACACCCTTGAACCTGTGTCGACCAATCTCGCCACATGTTCTTTTGTGGTGGGTCAAGCCGACAGGTATCCAAATCCTTTCGAACGAAATCAGACAACACAGCTTGTCGGATAACGCGCGAGTAATTATGGCCCGCCATGTGTGCTAAACGATGGTGCCAAAGAACAACATCACCGGCTTCGCCATAACAGTCTACGGGCGATGTGTCTTGCATCACCGCCTCAAGCTCATCCAGATAGGCCTGCGAATGAATAATTCCCTTATGACTCGGCAGATGCTCGTAGAAGGGAATTCGCGGCTGGTCGTATTGCATCTGAAATGTTGGATACAATCGACGATGAGACCTTGGCCAAACTTTAAAGGCACCACCCTCTTTTGGAACATCACCCAACAGACCAACAACACCTAAGTTGAACGGGTGCCCATCGGTGTGACTGGTATCAGCTTCTCTAGGCTGATCGCCATAGGGCAGTGTGCAGTAAACACCCCTGATGCCTTGCGTATCTGCAGGATCAACCGGCCCACCCGGCCACGCAGGGCCGGCATGCCCCATCGGCTTACCATGAGGGACGGGCGGTTCAACCATATCCTCACCCAGCAATTGCTCAGCGACACCGAGCAGATTCTTACTGAACACTAGGTCGAGCAGTTCAGGTTCCGTGCTGAATTCGCGTACTTGCCAGCGATATCCCATTCGAAGATTAAGGCTGCTGTCCTGTTCTTCGCTTACTTCAAATGGACCCACATGGGTGTTTGGATCATCTTTCTTTAAATGATTTGTTTCAGGTAAAGAATCCCAAACGCGATCCATGACCGCCTCACATTGAGTGAGATCCAACACGTTCTTTAACAAAAGGTAGCCGTTGTCTTTAAAAAAACTAATTTGCTCAGCCGTTAATTTCATGGTCATCTCAGTCACATTCTCAACATCTTCTTTTGCCGAACTCTACGCCGGTAGCCCAAGTTTAAAGCACGTCCACAGCATACTTGTCCATCGCACGGGTCCGATTCTCGGCTACAACGTTGACCCGATCAAAGAGTAGTTTCAAATCATCACCTGATAATCATCATGGATTGCATATCAGATCGATAATCCAAAACTGATGCCCGAAACCTAACTTAACCCTAAACGATCAAGCGCTGTTGCTTTCGCCCACTTATAGTCTGCCTTGCCGTTCGGCGCGCGCTGCACCGTATCGACCAACAGAACATTTTTAGGAATTTTGTAGCCCGCCAAATGCGATCGACAGTGGTTTTGCACGTCCGTCTCAAAACGGCTTTCGGCTTCACTGTGAGTTACCGTCGCCGGCGTTCTACGGGAGACCAACGCAACGACCCGTTCTCCAAATTTCTCATCAGCCACGCCGACGACTAAACAGTCCTCAACAGCATCGTGGCCCTTAGCAATCTCTTCCACTTCCTCGGGGAAGACTTTTTCTCCGGCGGTGTTAATACACATTGAACCTCGACCCAACAAGGTCAAACTACCATCGGACTCCACTGTCGCGAAGTCACCTGGGAATATGTACCGAACCCCATCTATCAACTTGACAGTTTTAGCCGTTTTCTCTGGGTCCTTGTAATAACCCATCATGGCACTTTCTGTAGCGATCATGCCCATTTCACCGCTACCCGGCCGTACTTCTTTATCCTCTTCGTTGAAGACTTTCACATCTTCATTGATCTCAAATTTCGCGGTCGAAGCAGCTGACTCTCGAGTCGACACAGACGTGCCCATGCCGCCTTCGGTTGAACCCATCGCATCGATCAAGGTCATGTCAGCATGCTTAAGCAAACCTTGCTTAATTTCCTGCGACCACATAACCCCAGATGAAATCATCGTTTTTACACTTGATATATCATAGGGCGAGCCGTTTTCAACAGCATTATCTAACGCGCCTAACAGGGGGCGCGCAAACGCATCGCCGACAATCGTTAGTAAACTCGCCTGATGTTCTTGCGCCTGCGACCATATTAAATCAGCATCAAGGCCAAGATGATTAACCGTCAACGCCGCACCACCCGCCAACTGCGTAATCATTGCGCCAACCCACATGCCGGTGCCATGCATTAAAGGACAACAGATCAAACCAACCCCCAGCGCATCCGCCGCTTTTAACTGCTTTACTTGCTCGGCCAAATCAGTGACCGCTTCGCCAACCGCTGGCGCGCCTATCAACGCGGTGTAAGCGGACAAACCACTACAATGGCCACCGTTTGAATACATCACACCCTTCGGCATACCTGTTGTACCGCCGGTGTAAAGCATATAAAGATCATCTGCAGAGCGCTCTATTCTCGGCATCGGATCAGCAGTGCCGATCGAATCTTCATAGTTTACGCCACCATCAATATGTCGCTGACTGCCATTAGCGCCAACCTGGATGAAACAACGGACGCCGGTCAACTTGCTCCTAATCGCGTCAATCCTGTCCGCATAGTCACTTTGGAAAATAAGCGCCTGCGCATCCGCATTATTGAGCAAATAAACAAGCTCTTCTTCTCTGTAGCGGTAGTTAACATTAATCGGACAGCCGCGAAGCTTCATCACACCATGATGCGCCTCCAGATATTCATTACTGTTGTGAAGGTAAATGCCTACCTTACTGTCAGGACCCAACCCGTGCTCGACTAAAACAGCCGCGATCTTTGCTGCTCGATCATCGTATTGCGTCCAAGTGCGCGTCACGCCATCACATATCAATGCGGGACTGTCGCCTATTTCATCGGCGATAATTTCAAAAGCTGTCGCGAAGTGCCAATCCATTTTGATTTCTCTCTTATTATTCTTAGTTAGTTATAATTTGGCTTTTTATCAGATCGCTCTTATTTATTACTCTGATGAATCGTTAGACTAGCTTATATATCGCAGGGTGTCTTGCGCATATGTCCGATGCAAAAGTGACATCCAACACGCAAGCAAGTTATATTCATGCGCACAAAACGTCACGGGGTAAATGAAATATGCCAACTAGCTGCGTTACGCTACGAAGAACTTCCTGCCTCGCTGCGAGGTCTATTCGCACATCGACGATCACTTGGCTGTTAGGGCTGATGCTAAGCACGACGTGTTTAGCCGCGCACGCACAGTCATGCGCATCAACACCCGGCGTCGAACACTTTTATGCAACCAGTTGGGGTATCGATGAGAGAAACACCCGATTCCAACCTGAATCTGACATCGATGCGACTAACGTTGCATCCCTTGAAGTACATTGGATCTTTGGCCTTGATGAAAACGAGGCACCTCATTCGTACCCGTTAGTCACTGAGGACAGCGTCTTTATCGGCACCACCGACGGAAACCTGTACGCACTCGACAAGCAAAGTGGCTGTATTCGCTGGGTATATACGATCGATTCGCCCATTAGAACCGGCGTCGTGCCCGGCCAAATTAACGTCAACAGCACAGCTCGCACTGCACTTTTCTTCGGCACCTACAGCGGAGAAGTGTTTGCGGTTGATGCACAAACTGGCGAGCAGATTTGGCGTAAAAACGTTCAGGATCATGCCTATGCGATGATCACTGGCACCCCGAGCTTCTTTGACGGCAAACTTATCGTGCCGGTGTCCTCGGGCGAGCTTGTCCTTGCCGTAAACCCGTTCTTTGCCTGCTGCCAGTTCCAAGGCTCAATTTTGTCCCTCAATGCACATAGCGGCGATATTAACTGGCGCACAAAAACGATCCCTGACCCACCGAAAGTGACCGGTAGCAATTTCATCTTTGTCGAAAAATGGGGCCCTTCAGGTGCACCTATTTGGTCTTCACCGACCATCGATATTGAGCGGAACCAGATTCTCTTTGGTACCGGGGAGAACTACACAACCCCTGCGTCCGACACCAGCGACGCCATTATTGCGATTGATCTAGATGACGGCAGCATTCGATGGGTGCAGCAATACACATCGCAAGATGCATTTAACATGTCATGCACCATCTCCATGGATCATCCTAATTGTCCTAAAAATGCCGGACCCGATTTGGATTTTGGTGCATCCCCCATTATTACCCAAACTCGATCGGGCCAACCGATCATCATGGCGGGTCAAAAATCCGGCGGCGTCTATGGCATTAACCCCGTCAATGGCGAACGTCTTTGGGAGCGGCAGTTTGGCCGAGGCGGCTATCTTGGTGGTGTTCACTGGGGTATTGCGGTCAACGAGCTACTGGGCCTGGTTTTTGCGCCGATCAGTGATGTACCGACCGGACCGTTTACCGGCAATCCAGAGCCCGGCCTGAACGCACTCGATATCGATACGGGTGAAGTTAAGTGGTCAGTGCCCTATGTTGCCAATTGCACCGATCGTGAAGACTGTCGCTCCGGTATGTCAGCAGCGATTACCGCAACCGACGATCTTGTTTTTGCGACAGGGCTCGACGGAGGTTTACATGCCTTTGCCGCGCACTCGGGAGAAGTGCTGTGGAGCTACGATACTTGGCGCGACTACGACAGCGTCAATGGCATTGAAACAAAAGGTGGCGCGATTGATGTACATGGTCCTGTCGTCGCAGGCGACTTGTTACTGATTCAAAGTGGCTACGATTCTTTCGGACAGATGGGTGGCAACGCTTTGATCGCTTTCAAGCTGGGAGATCAAAAATGAACCAGCAGGCAACGCTTTCACAACGCTTCTTTGCAACCTGCATCGATTTTCTAATCCTGCCGCCCCTCTGCTTACTTGTTATGTTGGTAACCGGCCTTACCGAAGATGCGGACGCCTACGTGATGCCTTGGTTCTTTTTGCGCCTATGGGGTTTACTCGTCTTAAGCTATCTATTATTACAGGGCTTCACGTTATTCACTCGAGCGCAGACAGTCGGCAAGCTAATTGTTGGCATCAAGATAGTCAGCCTGGACGACACACCGGCCTCGGCATTCAATCTTTGTACTCGCACCTTCGCGTTAATCAGTATTGCGCTCATACCGCTCCCATATAACTTCACGGGACTATTACTACTAATCGACCCCTTGTTCATCTTTGGCAAAGACCGCCGTTGTCTTCACGATCACATCGGCCAAACTAAAGTAATCCGATTGCAGGGGCCTAATTAGCCACGAATAATCGTTTCCTTTTGGAACAATCTCGCGGTAATCATCACAAGACCCAGCCCGGCGACGAGCCCTGACACGGCTGAATAGAAATATGCAATCAACGGTACCGCTTTAGCACCCAGCACTTCTGACAGCAAAATTTGTTGGCCAAGCAATGGCACGAGGTACATCCAATCCTGGGACGCAATCGGCGAGAAGGTCAGATACAAAAAAGGCAACATTGGCAACATCGTTAGAATGCCGATATAACTTTGCGCATCTTTAAAGGACTTCGCAAATATCCCCAGTAACATCTGCATGCTGCTCGCCAGAAAGCCCAATGGTAAAGTCGCAATAATCATCAAAACGATCTGATTACTCGTCACGTGAAAGTTCAGGCCTATTTCTTCCAGCGGCACTTGAGACATTGCCAACACACAAAGCACTAACGTTAGTACCATACCGAGACAGGAAAACAGCGAGGCAGCAAGCCATTTGCCAATAACGATGTCGTGTCTCTCTATCGGGTTGATCAACAAAGGTTCTATCGTCTTCCTCTCTCGCTCACCCGCTGTACTATCGACCGCAATACCCATACCTGACACAAACGCAGCCAAAATAATGTACAAAGGAATGAAATTAAGTGCAGCTGCTGCTCTTTGCTGCTTACTAGCAACATCAATACCTTCGACAACGACAATACTCATTACCTCTGGTGCTACACCCCTGGCTATAAGGCGAAGCGATGCTAGGTTGTTATTGTAACGTCGTATCAAACCTTGAAAATGACTGACAGCAGGCCGAGCGTCCGTTCTCGAGCCATCACTCACCAGCTCAATAGCCACCGGCTTGGCGTTTGCCATTCTTTGCTCGTAGTCTTGCGGAATAATCACCACGAGATCTTTTTTCTTATCTCTCACTGCCGCTTGCGGGTCACCTTTGAAGGCTTCGATGCTGACATTCTGTTCTTTCAACCACGCGATTAAATGCGGCGCATGTTCTATTCCCACCATAGGAATTATCGTCTTTTGCGCTTGCGAACTCAGATTAACCATTGCCGTCATCATGGCGTACACCAAGATCGGTGCCAAGAATGGAAATATAAAAGCTGACATGAGTGCGCGGCGATCACGACGGCCATCAAGCAACTCCTTACCGAGTACAACACGAATGGGATGCATCAGACGGCCTCCACCAATTTTATAAACGCTTCTTCTAGGTTTTGTTCCGACGCTTGGCTTCGAATCTCGTCAGTCGTCCCCTGCGCAACCACCCGACCATCGGAAATGATGACGATCTGATCACAAAGCCTCGCGACTTCATGCATAACATGACTAGAAAACAACACAGCGATATCACGACGTTTAAGCTCAACGATAAGATCCCTGACCGCCCTTGCGGTCATAACGTCAAGCCCATTGGTTGGTTCATCAAGCATGACATTGGGCGGATCGTGAATCAGCGCACGCGCCAGGCATACTTTTGTTTTTTCGCCTTGCGAAAAACCATCAACACGACGATCGGCAATCGACGCCATATCTAACAACTTAATCAATTCGTTAGTTTTGGACTCGAGCACGTTCTCGTCAATGCCATGTAAACGCCCGAAGTAGTAAATATGATCTCGTGCGGTTAAGCGGACATACAAACCCTGATTATCCGGTAGCACACCTATTTTGCTTTGCGCGGCTCGCGGGTCAGCGATCACGTCTACGCCATCAATGGTGGCGCTCCCCGCGTCAGGCTTCACCAGACCATAAAGCACCCGAAGACTCGTTGACTTACCTGCACCATTGGGGCCTAGCAAACCGGTAATCTGGCCGTTCTCCGCTCGAAACGTCACATCAGACAATGCCTGTACATCGCCAAAACTTTTCGCTAAAGCATTAACTTCAATCACAATTCAGCCTCCGTTGTTGCCGCACCATGAGGGGTTACGGCACCTGCAAAATTTGTAAAAAAAGGCGGTCGATCAAGGTTCATGACGCAACTGGTTTCGATCAGCTTAGGCTCAATGGTCTCAATAAAGTCCCGCATAATCTCAGGCACGCAACCCCGCAGCGAGGCAGCATGACCAACCCCGGGCACAACAACATGTTCGGAATTCGACAAAGTAGCAGCGGCCTGCCAGCCATATTTTGGCGGCGTAATAGGATCAAACTTACCCGACAGTAACAGTACTGGTTTGTCTGAGGACACAGGCTCAAAATAGCCGGTAGGTATGGTGCCGGTAGGCCAAAATTCGCAAACAGGTTTAAGCGACCGATACATAGGGTTGTCAAAATACTTCGCCTGTCCCGGCGCGCTCACGAGACTCAAGTCTTCTGAGCAAAGTACTGATGCCATCATGCCAATACTCATACCAGAACCTTCGTTGTCATCGCCACCGGAGAAGACAAAGTTGGAAGTCACCAAGGGTTGATAATTGCCTAAATAGGCTTCTTCAATCGCCAGCGGCACCAAGCTTGAAAGATCTCGATCGTAAAGAATACCTCGTAGCATCTGCGTTATATGGTTGCGGGTTACTTTGCCCTTGATGGGCTCACCCGTTCGCGGATGAATGATGATCACATCTTCCGGTTGCGCAGAAAGGCGAACAAGAAGCTCCCTGAAATGTTGCTCCAAGGCAGGAAAAGCCTCGGCGCAGTCCGTCTGGGATTGGCAGTCGGCCAGAAGCATCTGGAACGATGACTGCGCGTCAACGGCAACCATCTCGCCGACTTTCATTGACATCGGCACAACGCTATCGAGAATAACACTTCGCACGGACGCCTCATGCCTACGAAGATACACGAGCGCTGCACGCGTGCCATAGGATATGCCGTACAGATTAATTTCACGGTAGCCAAGCGAAGTCCGAACCTCATTAAGATCATCCATGGCTATCGGGGTTGTATAGAGCGCCGGATTCGCATCGTATTGGCTTAAGCACGTTTTTAACAAGGCTTGTTGAATCGAAAGGATTTCTTCGTAGCCCAACTCATCCAATACCGGTGTCGCTTCATCCGGTTCGCAGGCAAGCGAATTCGACAAGCCTGTACCTCGCTGATCAACCAAGACCACATCTCTTTCACGCCTGAGTTTAGATAACCTTGAGAAAAGTACGGGGCCCACTTCCACCGCCGCTTGACCCGGCCCACCGGCAAGAAAAAAGATGGGATCTGGCTTGACGACCGAGGATGTTGCCGGTATCAACATGATATTGAGGTCTATTTTTCGACCGGTGTTAGATACCCTGTCCTCGTAAACCGATATTGTGCCGCAGAGACTCTCCAAGACAATACTCGTTGCCTGCGCCCGCTCGGGTCGGCCGCAAGGTGCAAGCAAATCATAATTTGGTTTTACCCGAGTACTTTGATCGACACCCAGCTCGCAGCCGCTTAGCAACAAAAAAAGGCCGCTCAGTATCGCAAGACTTCTGAATAATCTTAGGTCGGCGTGGTGCATGTCGTTAATTCCTCATTCAAACCAGGCGACGCGTCAAGTCGATGCTGGATAGATACTGCGTCGACAAAATTGCTAAAGAGCAAATAGAAAAAAGAACGTGTTGGTTACTGACTAATCACGCCGGTCGAGCGCAACTGTTGAATTGTGGAATCATCCATACCAAGCAGTTCACTAAGCACCAGATCATTTTGCTCACCCAACTGCGCCGGCAACTTTGGTTCGATACGCGAACCCGTCGCCACGTTGATAGCCGAGTTCATCAAGGTGACATTGCCAAGAACCGGATGTTCGATATCACGTAACGTGCCTCTTTCATGCATATGCTCATCTGCCAACACCTCCTTCACATCGCGAACCATCGCAGTCGGCACACCCTCACCCTGCAAAGCATCCAAAATTTCCTGACGCGTGTGCGCTTGGGTGAACTCGGAAACGATTGCATCAACATCAGCAATACGTTCAGATCGCTGCGACATCTTTGCTAAACTTGCATCCTCAAGAAGTTCGGCACGACCAATCGCCCGCAGTAAGCCACGCCAATGACCATCGCGAATACAAATAATAGACACGTGTCCATCTGTCGCTTCATAAACATTGTAGGGCGACATCGTCAGAGCAGAATGTTGATTACCCGTTCTTGCCGGAACCTGTTGATCGAAATAGTAATAGGCACCCAGCACAGAGGCTAGATTTGGCAATACCGTGTCTTGCATGGCCATATCAATGATCGCGCCTTTGCCCGTTGTTGTTCGTTCAAACAACGCTGTGACAATTGCACCGTAGAGATGGACCCCGCCGAAAAAGTCGCACAAAGGCACGCCCGCTTTGAGAGGTGGTGTTCCGTCATAGCCGGTTGTGCTCATGACACCCGACATTGCCTGAACCGTCAGGTCCATTGCTTGAAAATCCCGGTGCGGTCCGCTTCGGCCATAACCGGAGCCAGCCGCATAAATCAAAGCCGGATTCAATTCGAGTAAGCTCGTCGCCGACAGCCCTAGCTTTGTCATCGTATCGGGTGAAAAATTTTCCAACACCACGTCTGCTTTCGTCACGAGCTGGCGGAAAATATCTTTACCTTGATCTGTTTTTAGATCGATCGAAAGCGACTCTTTATTTTGGTTCAGCAACATAAAAGGATATGCAGCGGCGCTAGTTTCACCACGCCCTCGCAGTGTTTCGCCCATCAAAGATTCGACCTTGATGACTCTTGCCCCCGCCATCGCCATCAAGAATGTCGCATAAGGACCGTTATATATCTGACCGAGATCCAAAACAGTAATACCTGCCAAACTACCTTTATCTGATGCCATGGACGATCCTTAAATTGTTATTGCGTGCTGATGGTTATAAATGTGACGAGGTCTTGGCTAAAAATAACCGCCAAGCTAGATTCGAATACCACCATCAACCTCGAGTACACGGCCGGTTAGATAATCATTTTCAAAGATATAAACAGCCGTACGACCAATTTCTTCAGGTTGGCCCAAACGTTTAAGAGGAATACCCGCAGCCATCTTCTCTAGGGCTTCTGGTTTCATACTCGCGACCATTTCTGTTTCGATAAACCCCGGCGCAATCGCAGCTGAGCGAATACCGTAGCGGGACAGCTCTTTTGCCCAAACCACGGCCATCGAGGCGACACCTGCCTTGGCTGCAGAGTAGTTACTTTGGCCCATATTGCCCGCTTTTGAGATGCTCGATATATTAATGATGACGCCCGCACGCTTTCCTTCAATCATCCGCGTCGCTGCTTCTCGGCCACAAAGAAACACACCGGTTAGGTTAACGTCGATGACCGCTTGCCATTCAGCCAGGGACATCCGCTTTGAAATTTCCCCGTCTTTCACTTTGATCAACAATCCATCGCGAAGAATACCGGCGTTGTTGATCACGCCATCGACGCCACCGAAATCGGTAACGATCCGATCAAACACCGCCATAACTTCCTCTTCATTCGCGACGTTGGCCTTATAGGCTTTAGCGTCGCCACCTATCGCAACACAAGTCGCAACAGCTGCCGCCATCGGCTCTTCATTCAGGTCAACCAATGCCAATTTGGCGCCTTTAGCGGCGAACTCTTTTGCCATCGCCAAACCAAGACCTTGCGCCCCACCAGTAATAACAATGACCTTATCTTTAATATCCATCTGATCGCTTTCCAATGTTGTCTTTAATGTGATGCCTGAACTAAAGGCGGAGTAACTATCTGGCTCAACAAAACACCGCCTTAAGACTCGCGCTTATGAGGTGAAGATGATGAAGTTTTTGTTAGCAAACGAAACGCCTGCAAATAATAACAGCTCTGTCTCGAAAAGTTGATGAGCAACCGGACCGGCCGGCGTTTTAGACAATTTTGTGGTGGGACGCCGACATTTTGCCTATTAGCCCGTCACGTTTTAAATCTCGGCAGTGATCATTGGCTTCTAAGAACTTTTACAGGCATTATTTTGCACCAACAAGAAGAACAAAAAACTCTCTTCAAAAAGAAGGCCATCTATGTCGACGCAAGCCAAAACAGCACCTGCCTCAGAAAAAAGTATGCGCAAAGTCGCGATGACCTCGCTGGCGGGTACGAGCATCGAATGGTATGACTTCTTCATTTACGGCACCGCAGCGGCACTGGTTTTTCCAACGGCGTTCTTTCCTGCAGACATGCCGCCCATGGTCGGCCTTATTGCCGCTTTCAGTACGTTCGCGGTTGGTTTCATCGCGCGTCCCATTGGCGGCATTGTATTTGGTCACTTTGGTGACAAGGTCGGCCGCAAGGCAGCGCTTGTCGCCGCCCTACTGTTGATGGGCTTTGCGACAACATTAATTGGCTTGCTTCCCACCTATGCCTTGATCGGACCTGCGGCACCTTTGCTACTGACTCTGTTTAGGTTCTCTCAAGGTCTTGCTGTCGGGGGACAATGGGGCGGCGCGATGTTACTCGTGACAGAAAGTGCGCCGAAGGAAAAACGGGGATTCTACGGCGCCTTTGCACAGGCTGGCGCACCGGTCGGCATCATTCTCGCCAACTTAGCCTTTCTAGCGGTTAGTACTTTATGCAATGACGAGCAATTTATGGATTGGGGCTGGCGCATACCCTTCTTACTCAGTGTTGCGCTTATTGGCTTGAGCCTCTACGTTCAACTGACCTTAGAAGACACACCCGCCTTTAAAGAACTCAAAGAAGCGCAAGAGTTACCCAAACTGACAAGTGAATCGGCCGTCAATACGACAAAAACTTCCTCGCCTGTTCTGGTTGCCATCAAAAAGTATCCTAAACAAATTCTGTTGGGCGCTGGCGCTTTCCTCGCGGTACAGGTCACGTTCTATATATTAATCGCATTTTTGATTGCCTACGGCAGCAACCCAGCCGGACTCGGTTTGGACCGAGACTTGATGTTAACGGCTGTGCTGATTTCCGCCGCCATGCAGATACCCGGGTTGTTCATCGCCGCCGCTTGGTCAGACAAACACGGCCGAAAGGGCGTCTATATGCTCGGCGCAGTTCTCGGCGGCGTCTGGGCCTTTGTCATGTTCCCGCTAATTGATACTGGCAACTTCTGGTTGATCGTACTGGCAATGTCTGGCGGTCAGATATTCCTTTCAATGATGTATGGTCCACAAGCCGCCTTCCTGGCGGAGATGTTCAGCACAGAAGTGCGCTACTCAGGTGCGTCTTTAGGCTATCAACTTGGCGCGATCGTCGGCGGCGGATTTGCGCCCATCGTCGCGACGGCACTGTGGCGAGACTTTGGCACTATCTACATATCAATTTATATCGCAGCCGCTTCAGCTATTACCTTGGTCTGTGTGATTTTGCTGACCGAGACGCACGGCACAGACCTTGACGATGTATGAGTTGAGCGTTTTCTAGCAAGATGCGTTGGCTAGATAACGCGTTAATGCTATTGCTGACAACTGAATTAAAGCGCTACTGCAGGATGCTATTTCGTCTGCGACCCAAAAATAACAAGGGCCGCGGCTTAACAGCGACTTTATCAACGCTCGCGAACTCGACAATAAAGCCGTCGCCAATAGAGACGGCACAGTGTTATTTAATGAAGTTTAATATAGTTCAATGTAGTTCAATGTTTGAAATGACACGCGCTACCCGCGTTACGAAAATTGCCACGAAGAATATCTAACATAGGCTGAGTGAAATGATTTGCATTTATTTATCGGCAAATCAACCTTAACGATCGAGTAAAGCTAATCAAGCGAAAAGGCCTTAACTGCATTTCCACCCAACACAGCCTTGCGCCTAGCATCGCTCAAAGCACGCACCGAATTTCTGATCAATGTTGGCGCCGATAAAGTTGAATCAATATGGGGATAGTCGGAACCCCACAGAATATTTTCTTCACCGACTAACGTCAGCATCGCATCGATCGTGCGTTCTTCTGGCTCCGCAACAAAATAGCAATTACGCCGAATGTAATCACTCGGCTTCATCTTCAATGGGGT
>CAJJAA010000051.1 GCA_905182025.1 uncultured OM182 clade bacterium | reverse complement strand
GGAATAACCCGCTACACAGTATCGGCCTTAAAGTACTGTTGAATGAACTGGTAAACCACTACGGTTTTGACATACTTTCCGCCTATCTGAATATCAATTGCTTCAAGGTCAACCCGAGCATTGAATCGAGCGCCAAGTTTTTAAAGAAGACGGAGTGGGCTCGCGAAAAAGTTGAGATTTTCTATTTGTACGAATTCAAAAACTTGCCCAGAGCGTCTGACGAGCAGTTTTTGTTACCGCCACGGGAGCGGATTATTCCCGCCAATCAAAAGCCCCGTGAACCTGCCGAGTTGAGTATTGAAGATGCGCAGCGCCTTGCAGAAAAGCGAGCGAAGAAGAGGGACGACAAAGGGCGTGGCGGTAGGCAAGGCTCCAACACGGGTTATGCGTCGAGAGACAGACCACCATCTCGTGACAAACCTTATTCCAAGCCTAGGCAGCCAGAATCTTCTAGCCCTGCACCCGCGACTGAGAGTGCTGAAAATCGAGCCTCACAGGGTAGATCGCCGTCTCGTGACAACCCTTATGCTAAGCCTAGACAGCCAGAGTCTGCTGGCCCAGCGAATCCCGCCAGTGAGCCTGCGGCAGAGGGTATCGAAAAAGGTAAAGTTGACCCGTGGGCAAATGCGAGAAACAGAAAGAAAACATAATATGTGAATGCAATGTCGGCTGCGGTTAAGCGAACTTAGCCAAAACCAACCAAAACCAACTAAAACAACAAAACGAGTTAAGCGGACTCGTTGAAATAATTGATTTAAGGAATAAGAAATGCCAGTTCTTCACGGGTTTTCATACAGCAATTACTACAACATGCCGAAACACGCATTGCTCTATAAAGGTGTTAGTTTTGAAGAAGACTTGGTGTACCCAAGCGCACAGGGCTATAACAAGTTAAGCCCTGCACTCAAAGTACCCAGCTTGACGACTGACACAGGCGAGCATCTTTCAGAAGCCGCCGTGCTGTGCGAATACATTGAAGATGCTTATCCGCAGAAGCCGTTACTGCCGGCAGATGCCATTGCACGCAACAAAAATCGACAGTTGATGCACATGGCAGAGCTGTATATAGAGCTGCCAAACCGCAGATTAATCCCGTACAGTTTTCGGAATACGCCAGCGCCGGAGCAATTGGTTAGTGAAGTGGTTGCTGTGGTAGATCGTGGTATTAATAGTATTAACGCACTCGCTACATTTGACCCCTGGGTGCTTGGGGCTGAGTTCACGATGGCGGACATCTATCTGTTTTATGTTCTGACCGTTGCTGAAATGGGTGGCCAGATGACAGGCATAGATTTGAACGCGCGTATCTCTGGTCTTGAGCAGTGGCGTACAGCCTTTGCTGCGGATCCAATCAGTCAAAAGGTCGCGGCTGATATGGAGGCAAACCGCGAAGGTTTCTTTGGTTACATTCAAAGCCTTAGCTAGGTTGTAACTTTTTACGATCAATTGATTGCCAGCGGTCTTGATAGGTGTTTGCGCGCTTAGAACAGACCTGCTGGTGTTTCGGCTGTAAGGTTCAAAGCATTAGGCTCAAATATGGACGGGCTCTTCGTGGCCCGTGCCGAGTGATGCGGCCATAATGCGACTTAAGTGACTGTAGGGTAAGCCGGTTTCATCGTGCCATTGATTGAATGCTTGTTGGGCCGCCCGCAAATCTCTTTGACTGCTCGGTTCCTTGTCAACGATGCCCTCGGCAATCAACACAGTGACTACATCCTGAGTGAACATGAACGTGTCTTTGCCCATAAAGCGAAGAAAGTATTGGCTGGTGCGGCCGCCCAGTCGGCTGCCATGTTTCTTTAGATACAGTAGCAGACCAACGATGTCATCTGCAGGCCAGTCCGCCAGAAACTGACCAAAAGATTGGTGCTGCTCGATCATATCCAAGACAAACATGGCGTTATCTCGAATTGTCAAAATCTTGGTTCTATTCCTGATGATTGAAGCATCTAGGGCCAGTTCATCAAGTCTCTCATCGCTGAAGTTAGCGACAGCCTTCGGATTAAAGTTGGCAAAGGCTCGCTCAAAATTAGGCCATTTGTATTCGACAATTTTCCAGACAAAGCCGGCCCGAAACACACACTTAGACATTTCCCGTAGGTAGATAGCATCCGGTATTTGGGCCAGTGCGCGAGGTGTGTTCATCTCGGGCAGGCTGTCCAGAAGGGCCTCTTCGCCTTTTCGCTTAACGGCTCTTTCGTAGATCTTTTCGAATGTCATTTTATAAGTCGATGCTTTGCAAGTGGATGGGTTTGCTTAGGTTTTATGAATCTAGGCTGATTGTTTTGACGATACGGGTTATACGGATGCCTGAGGGTTCAGATTCTCCCATCTGCTTGGTTGTCACGCCAGTGCTTTTAGCGTGTTGCATACGATCCATTGTCGTTGGTTTCGATGGCTGCTCATCTAGAATAATCTGCACTGATAGGAAACAAACACCTGAAGCAAACGATCGAAAGCAAGGCGTCGCAAAAGGCCTATCTAGGCGAGGAAAATAGATGGTATCGTTTTCGCCCCTCGGTAAGCATATCAGCCGATAACAGCGAATCAATAAAGAAAAAACTTATGAAAAGACTAGCCTGTTTAATCCTCCTATCATCTTTTTTGTTTGGCTGTGCCAGTAAGCCAACTTATAGCTACGACCACGATGCGAGCGTCGACTTCAGTGAGCTTAAAACCTACCGCTGGTACGATGATGTATATCCCTCTCGAGACTCGAGGTACCGTAGTTACGGCGATGCAAATAATCGAGTACGTCGATTTATTAATCGCGAGCTAACGTCCAAGGGCTTTACTGAAGCCAAGTCGGGCAATGCCGATTTCCTCGTAAATTACCACGTGTCAAAAGAGGAACGGTACTCCGCGAAACAGTTTAATAATTACTACGACGGCGGCGTTCATGGCGGTGTATCGACGGGCTCTTATGGCTCCTCGGTGGCGATCGGTTACAGTACTGGCGGGGGTAAGCCGAAAACCTATGCGGAAGGCACCGTGGTTATTGACCTTTTGAGTTCTGAAACGAAAGGTCTTATTTGGCGTTCTATTGCGGAGGGACGTTTACCTAAAAAGCTGTCCCCATCGATTCGGGATAACGCAGCAGACCTGTTATCAAAAGAGATGTTCAGCGCCTTTCCGCCGCAATAGCCAATTGCGCTTAGACTACAGTGATAACTCGACAGGCCTACTAACTGCGAGAAACTGTCGAAGATCTGTGCGCTTATCTGCTCTTATACAAGATCACAGACGGAAATCCTTCGCGCCTGAGTTTGTTGCGAGGGCTTAGCTGATGCACTTACTCAAATAGCCGCATGGGATCACCCATATCATGGTAGCCAAGATAGCCGCCGCCAACTTCGGATGCATCGTAGAGTGCATAACCTAAAAGCTCCTGCGCCCTGCGGGGAAAGCTTTTAACAGTGTCGATGGGAATATTGGTATAGCTGTTCTCGACCGGACGCAACCAGCCGCAGCATAATCCTGTTGAAAGTGCCCTGCGACGTCTGTTCGTCGTGTTTGTGCCTCCTGCGTGTAATGTGTCACCTCTAAAAAAAAGCGCAGAGCCAGCGGGTAGGTCGCAAGCAACAATTTCATCTTTTGTTGGCATTCGATCTCGGTCCCAACGATGACTGCCTGGTGCAACGAGCGTTGCACCCATTTGAGGTGTCACGTCGACTAAGGCAGCAATCGTGTTCACGATCATTGGGTTTGATGTGTTTGCAAAGTTCCAAGCATCGTCATCGCGGTGGATTGGTTGAGCGGACTCGCCTGGGCCAATATCAATAACTTCGCCATTATTTAAGATAATCGTTGGTCCTATTGGACCAAGCACAGCTTCGGCAAAACCGATGATTTTATCGTCAAGCATAATGTCTAAAAAACTTGGCGCTTTCATGCACAGACCTTGCAGGCGCTTGGTGCGCAAGCCGAGAAAGCTGTCAGAGGCTTCGGAGCCTGAATTGGTGCCATCATGCTGATCTAGCCAAGGGGAGAGTTCATGGTTAAATTGTGCAAGTAAACGAGGATTTAGCCAGCCATCAACAATGACGCCACCATCTCGCTCATTGGCTTCGACGATATCGTCGACAGTACAATCTGATGGCAGGCGTTGCAGGGCTCGTGCAGTCATTCAGAATTCTCCAAAGGTTGATGCAGCTTAACAATGTTAACATTTAATATTGATCGTCGCAGAGTCTCACTTACCGTTTCAAAGGGCGCCACGAATGCAGAATGAAAGTAAAGCTAGCATGATCAAGGAAGATCCAAATTTTCTTGAGTATTGTTATCGCCGCGTATTGCTTGCACTGGATTTTTCGAATGAGCAGGCAAAGGTCATAGCACATTGCGTGTCCGATGGAGATCGTAATGGGAAATCGACGCAAGGCATTGGCGTGTTTGAAATTCCGGTATTGCTGGCGCGCACTGGAACCATGGACGTAACAGCGGTACCTGAGATCGTTGACGAAGGTCCGACATGGCTGGTCGTTGATGCCAAGCGCGCTTCAGGTCAGTGGGCTGTCACGATGGCGATGGAGGCTACAATTAATAAGGCGCGCGAAAGTGCGATTGCGATTGGGTTCGTGCGCGACTTCAACGACGCCGGCGCTTTCGGCACTTATGTACGAATGGCTGCGCGCGAAGGTATGTTTGCGATGGCAACAAATAATAGCCTCCCGCTTGTATCTCCCTGGGGTGCAATGCAGAACGTATTATCCGGTGCGCCATTCGCCGCCGCGACACCGGGTGGAGAGCTGCCGCCCATTGTTTCAGACATCCAGGCTGTGGAAGTTCACGATGGCGATATTAGCGAAGCGTTTTTTCAAGGCAAGAAACTCAAGGGCGAATATTTAGTCGATCCGCAAACAGGCGAATTGACCGACGATCCGGCACCGTATTTTAAGCAGATGGATGATTATGGGCGCATTTCAGACTGCGATGCGCCGTCAGTTTTCGGCTCACCTCGTATGTATGCGTTCAACCTGTTTACCGAAATGCTGGCTGGCGTCATCAACCCTAATGCACGGATGAGCCCAGAAATTGATGGGCCACCATCGCATTGGCTTGAGCCTCAGACCGAAGCATTAACCGGCGGTGCCTGCATTATTGTGATAGACCCGACTCATTGGATGCCTGCTGGTGAAGCTGGACGCCGCTCCGACCGTCTTGTTTCTGCAGTAAAAAGCGCCAAACCAAGACCGGGGGTTGATGAAATTTTTCTGCCGGGTGAGAGAGGTTGGAAAGCGATGCAAACTGCCAGCAAAGTTGACATTCTGCCTGCACATTGGGAATCCTTTACCGCAATTGTTGACAGCGTTGGTTTGGCGATCGACACGCTTCGTACTGAGTACGTAGAGAATTGATGCTAGTTACAATCCTGTATCGCGGCGCGACCAAAATCGCTAGTTAGACCACGATTGTATTTTGCGGCAACAGACATTGTGACTCGTTGTCGGGGGTGAATGGTTCCACCTTTCGTGATGTTCATCCATCTGATCTAAGTTCAACGCGAAGAGGTTGATAGCAAAAGGCGACGCTTGACAGTGTTATCACAACAGCCGCGCTGATCATTAAGTTCGTATAGCCACTTTGACTGATTACCCAGCCACCAATGGGTGGTCCAAGCATTGCTGCAACGCCTTGAACGCCCGGTATAAGGACGGCCATTCGATGGCTGAGATTGCCAATGCTGGCCATTTGGTAGGAAAGACAATAGGTCCATGCGGCTGAAAATAAGATGACCGCTGCAAGAAAGTATAACCATTGTGTGCTGAGCGCTAGAAAATAGAAGGCTGCAAGAAAAGCGGTTGCTGAGATTAAGTGCGGGTAATTTTTACCGAATCGGTCGCCAATAGCGGCGGCAATCAGTGCCCCGATGAGACCACCGGCCAGCGACAGTGCTAGTGATAATGCAATGTCGTCGCGACTAAAGCTCTTACTAATACCTAGCCTTTCGACGAACGTCCAGACCGCGGAAAGCAAACAGAAGTGAAACAAGAGGCTTACGATACCAACCGCGGCCGTTTTTGAAGAGCCCGCTAAGATGTTTTGATCAGCGCCGTTGTCATTCGGAATCCAACGTGAAGACAAGGCCGTGATCGCAACAATTACCGCCAGTACCAGCCAGCATGCTGCGTATCCATAATAGGGATAAATCCATACAGGTAAGCTGTAAATAAGTGCTAAAGCAATTATCTGTTGAGTCGCAACCATACCACCAAATGCACGTTCACTTTGTGGGTGGGCCGATACAATTGAAACACCCGTGCCATACAATAGCCCGCTGCCGATGCCGCAAAGTGCAAGGCCTATCGAAAGGAAAATAGTGTTAGGTGCCAAGCCGCAGACTACTAACCCGGGCACTAACAATATGTAGCCGAGCTGTATGGCAGCAAGATTCCGCACCTTTCCATAAGTGATATATGCAGCCACCGAGGTGATGAGAAATCCACCAAAATAAATACTCACAATGAGGCCAGCCTGCTGTTCGTCCAAATTGTATTGATCGGAAATCCAGCCGACAACAAACGGCAACAATAGGAAAAGAAGTGCGGCAGAGGCTGTTGCAAGTAGGGTTGAAATCAATTGTTTCTGAGGTGGGCCCACTATGATGTTGCTCTTCGTTTAAGCAAATAGGTTGCGACGCCAAAAAGGCTTATAAGAAGCCAAAATAGCTCAATAATGAAAGCGGACAAATTAAATTCGTAGGTGAGAGAGATGAGTATCAGCAGCGCTCCGAGGCCATTGAAGACAGAGAAACTCAACTCGCTGGACGCCAATTTGTTGAGCTGCAGTAAAAGATAACAGCCGAGAATTATCAAAACGCCAATGTTGCCGATTACGTCATACCACTGGTAATTCATAGGTTTTTCCTCAGTGTAAATCCAATAAGGTGTGCATTGATCAATGGTGCCAAACGCTCAGTTTCGCCAATGCTGTGGAGTAATCGCCATTTTCCCTGCGGCGTCGATCGCCTCAAACAGGCCGCGCTAAATATACCCTGCGTGTCGTTCATGCCGATGGCGAAGTCACCAACCTGTATAAAGTAGCCAACCTCACTGTCTGTATCGACAACGGCGACGTTTGTCTGTTGCGACTGATCGGTTGTGTGTAGCGGTGACCAGATTTCTTTGTAACCTATGGTCTTTCCCTTGGTTGTCACTTGGCCACGTTCCACCAACTTTTCGTCGACCATCATAAGGTCGCCTTCATCTTCAAGATGCTGTTTAGTCAAATCGATATGGTGTGTGAATCTGATTTTCGGTTGCGACCAATGAGTCCGTCCGGCAAAAGCGCTCTGGAGCGACTCGGTGCGCTTTGCTTGGTCCAGTGGCCAGCGCATATCGGCAAAATAATCTCCAGCCTGCAACCAATAAACATTTGAATCCTCAAAGGGTTTGCCGTTTTCGATCGTCAGCGAGTCCCGTTGCCAAACGCCAGTCAGATCCTGTAGGTCGATATGCGTCAATCTACAAATCCATCAGTTTTAAATAATGATCATGAAAATCAGAAATGGCCTTTTCGTAACTATGGGCTAAAGGACCCACGGCGAAATGCTTGCTGCGAACATTCCGTTGAATGTTTTCAATAATACGTGCGTCTTCGCCTTTCGTGATTTCGTTAAAAAGCTCAAAAAATGCGTCTTCATCGCCGCCAGGGACACCCAGAAGATTAACTTTCATCTGCGTTTTCTCAGCCGTTAGGGGAATTAATTCTGCGATCGCGAAGAAGCTTGTGCCGGTAAAAATAGGTAGGTTTGGAAAAATAAAATGTGCGCCGTTTTCTGAGTACCGACCGATAGCATCTTTGACGTGGGGGATGTCCGGCAGCGGACTACTCGTTTTGTAGGCCTGCGCATGCTCCCGCTTGGCCGGTTCGTAGGAAACCCAGTGGCGACCTAGTTGCTCGAATTGACCCTTGTCATGGTCAAGTGCGGCTAAGGTCTCGGGGTGCACAAACCATAAATGCAGCCAATCGATATGGTTTTCGATATAGAACTTCCAGTTTGCTTCAAAACTAATGGTATCGCTCTTTAGAAGTTCGAGTTTGTCAGCGCCGAATGGCGCTAGCTCTTTACCAATATCGCCTAACCATTCGGTCAGTGATTCTGTCGGATGCTCGTTGGCGTTGATAAAAACCAGTCCCATCCATGTTTCAACGCTCGCAGGATGCAGGCCGAGACTCATGTTATCGATATCGGTAAACTGATCGTGTTTAGCAACACCGCGCAGATGCCCGTCGAGACCGTAGGTCCACTTATGATAAGGGCAAACCAATGTGCCGCACTGACCTGTGCCCTGAACCAATTGAGCGCCCCGATGACGGCAGACATTATGAAATGCGTTCAATTGGTCGTGTTTATCTCGAACGACAACAAGTTCATCGAGGCCGGCCTTGATGGTTTTATAACTGCCGTGCTCGTGAAATTCGCTCGTTTGGCCAGCGTATAGCCAACTCGCCCCGAAGATTTTACGTTTTTCTTGGATTAACCACGATTCTTCGAAGTATGCCTCGGCGGGCAATTTATATTGGGGCGCTATCAAATAATTCATATCTTGTTGCCATTGGCCTCGTTTCGCCTGTAACCGCAGTATGCTACGACAGAGTGTGCTCAGTAGTTATATGATTTGTGAGTGATATGATATGATTTGCGCGCTTTGCCAACCTCGAGGCTGACGTAATCCCCCGTGCCAACTCATAGTATTTCCAGAGACTCACACACAGAAACTCTTACACGAAGATATTATCAGCTTCTTAATGAAACGTTGGCGGCGCATAACCCTGTCATCCAAGCCCTTTTAGTGCCTGATCCGTGTACCACATTGAGTTTTTCTCTCGCTGTGCGCGATCTGCAAAAAATCCACGACCTTCGAGATCTCGGTTTGGCGTATGGGCGTCGAATCAGTATTTCAGACTATGGCATTGTTGGACTAGCAATCGCCAGTACGCGCTCTTTTGGCGAAGCGCTGGCGACGCAGATGCGCTTTCTGAAAATGTTAACCGATGTCAGTAAGGTGTCTTACACAATAAGTGATTCAAATGGTCTTACAACTTTAGCGTTAACAGAGCTGATTCAAAGTGGTGAAACGAATCAGTTTATGATGGGCGCTGAGTTGTCAGCTCAAGTTAGGTTTATTGCTGATCTATTGCCAGATGCACAGTTGGCCCAGTGTCATTTATATATCCCATTCGCCTGTCCCCGCACACGTCATTTTTATGAGTCATTACTCGGCTGTAAAGTTAGCTTTGATGAAGCCGAGGCTAGGTTAACTTTTCCTAGTCAATGGATGGATGCGGTGCTGAAGACCTCAGACGTTATGTTGGCCCCTTTGTTGGAGGATCGCTGCGAACACATTCTGGCGCGAATGCAAACCGGCGATGATTGGACCTTGCGGGTTCGAAACCACCTGCTGACTGAAGGCTCTCTTATGCAGAGCTTAGCTGTGACAGCTGCGGCACTCGATTTGCCCGTCCACACGCTGCGCGCCCGCTTGTACAAGAGCGGTACTAACTACAAAAAAGTTATTTTGGAAGTGCGGATGCAGTTAGCGTGTCAATATTTGGAAGAGACGCACCTGACACTGCAGCAAATAAGTTATCAACTCGGCTACAGTCAGCCGAGCAATTTCCAATTGGCATTTAGAAAATATTTTCACAAGGCGCCAGGCGAGTGGCGAGCTAATGCGAGCAAGAGAGTCAAAAATTCTTAGCTCGGTTGTGTTGTTTATCTCGCATTGATGTCTTTTTTAGTTAGTTTCAGTTAAGTGATAGGGTTTGGTTTTTTTTGGCAACAATTTCCCTTAACCACGGCATATGTTCTCTGCCGATAAATACCTGCTCCTCGATCACAAAAGCCGGCACCTCAAAAACGCCCTGTGCTTGCGCCTGTTCAATGCTGGTGTCGATGGCCTTTGACTGTAATAGCTCGGCACTAAAGTGCAGACCCGCATCTGTGACCAGTTGTTCAACCACAACGGCGTCATTCAAGTCTTTACCCTCTATCCAATAGGCGTCATAGGCTCGACTAACAAAGGTCGTTGGATCAACGGATAAGTTGGCTAAGACATTCAGAGCTAAATCGCTGTTGCCGGGTTTTGGCCGGAAATGCATCGGCGTATCGCTAAGGTCAGCGTATATTTCATGCATCTGTTGTCGCTGACCTGCGCGAACGCGACGATGGGTTTCGCCTTTGGTCTCGTTGTCTTGCTCAATGGCAATGGCAGATTGCTTGGTTGGAAACGGTATCCAGTTAACGTCAAGATGATGTGTCTTGATGAAATCTAATGTGGGTTTCAGAGCAAGATAGGCCGCCGGTGATTTGAAATCGATAAAGACTGATAGCTTGATATCGCTCTTGTTAGCGCTTGAGCTGGTGCTTAGTTCGGTGCTTAGTTCAGGTGTTTGGTTTTAAGTAAGGTTCAGAGTTCAGTTCATAACAGATATCGGGTGCGTCACCTTGCTTGCCTGTTAGATGCCAGCGCACAAGCGGCAAGTGTTCGCGGCCAAACAGGATTTGCCCATCAACCACGTAGGTCGGCACACCGTAAATATTATTGCTATGCAATTGCCCTTGCAACTGGTCGTGCACCGCTTTGCCGATACCCGCCTGGAAAGCCTCAAAACCATCGGCGTCAACCCCGGCGGCGGTAATACATGCGGCGACAACAGCGACATCTTCAATATCGAGCTCTCGACGCCAAAAGGGCGGATAGACCGCTTCTAAGTATGCTTCCAGCTTGTCACGTGCGTGCTCTACAACCCACAAAATACCAATGTTCGCGATGCTTGAGTCCCAGATCTTTTCAGTGCCTTTTAGTATGTAACCCTGACGCTCGATATAACGTCTTGCATCTCGATAGGCGTATTTGACACCGCTCCACTGTGACGCAGAACGATTAGATTCAACCACCTTGCCAGCTTTTTTCTTAGCACTGCCTAGGTAGCTTGGAATATCTAAAGTAAGTGGTCGCCAGTCAAACTGCACACCCAGTTCGCGTTCTAATGCAAAAATGGGCTTAAGGGCGACAAAGGCATAGGGACTTTTGATATCAATGTAAACAATCGCTGGCTGTCCAGCGGTGGCGATTAAGGGTGATTCGTAATGCTGCATGGCTATTACTGTGTTTCCTTTTATATGTGGCTATTTATGTGTTTCTTGTTAATGAGCCAAGGCAGCCAAGCGCTTAAGCGGCGCTTACCCAACCAGAGTGAAAGCCGTAGGGCACACGATAAGGCACAAGAATTGTTGCAACAGGTCCGGCGGCGACATTCTGGGCATCTAAGATCAGACACTCACTTTGCCCCGTCGTCTCGTCTTGAACAAAGCAGATAAGGTAGCCGTCATCCTCAGATTGCGCGCCGACCTTGGGTGCAAACACCGCCTCGCCACCAAACCGATTGTCGCCGTATTTAAAGGTGGCGGTGGTTTGTGTTTCGTTATCAAACTTCATCACGCCGTCAAAACTAAAAGGTCGGCTTGGATTGAATACAGCCGCGTACACATAACGTGTTTTGTGGCA
Source organism: uncultured OM182 clade bacterium (assembly GCA_905182025.1). Taxonomy (GTDB): domain Bacteria; phylum Pseudomonadota; class Gammaproteobacteria; order Pseudomonadales; family Azotimanducaceae; genus JAHRVQ01. The sequence goes on along the minus strand of CAJJAA010000051.1, from coordinate 32,892 downwards.
GGCATGGGTGTCGTTAATGCGGGTGAAATCACAATGTTCTTCACTGAGTGTCTGCTCTTTAACAACACCTGTGACTAAATTGATGCGCCATTCATATAGCTGTCCTTGGGTATCCTCGAGGTTCTCCGCATCTAATCCCGCGCTGGCAATGTCAGAGGTTTTCGATCGTGAGGCTTGCATAACAATCTCATCCCCTTCATCCCAGGCATTGGCAGTATGGACAACCGAGCCCGTCTCGACTTCGAACCAACGTACATCTAAGTCTGTGCCAAAGCGGGGCATCACGCCGATGCGTGAACCGTGCTCTGGCTCAAAATCTAACGCCGGACCGCCGGCAATGGCCCGCTCGATATCGAGAGTGATTGGGAAGTCGAGGAACAGCGAATATTTTTCTGTGACAGCGAAGTCGTGCATAAAGACCGGCTTTTCGATCGTAATCGGTGTTGTGTGGATCAGTTCTCCGTCGGCATTGATGACCGAGTAGCTGACATAAGGCGTTTGGAATGCATAGCCAAAGGTCATCATCTCGCCGGTTTTTTGATCAACCTTTGGATGAGCGGTGAAGGGGTGCTTCAGCTTGCCATCGAAGTCTACCGTCCCCAACGTTTCAAGTTCAGGTAACTGGATGGCAGTGGGGCGAGACGGTTCATGCAGGGCGTAAAGCGTGTTGTTGTGGTACGTGAACGCCGTGTTGGCCAGGTTCTTATTGCGCGGCGCGCCGTCGGGTACGCGCGAAGGCGTTGGGTCCATCATGGAGTTCATGCCCTTGTAAACCCAATCGCCGCGTTCTTGCTCAAGTTTGAATCCCTGCGTTTGGACAAACCGATTGCGATAGTGAGCTTGGCCGTCATGAAACTCGATGGCGTGAATCATGCCGTCGCCATCAAAGGTGTGATAGGCCGCCTCGTCAAATATATGCACCGGGTTTGGCCCAACCCGCAGAAAGTTTCCCGCTAGGTCTTTGGGTATGGCGCCCTTAACGTCCATATCGAGCGCATCACGCTCTTGCATAACGGGGGCAAAGTTACCGTCAAGAAAGAAGTTAGTTGAGTTGCTGGTTTCTGATTGGGCCATGGATCACCTCGATGATTTTTATTTTGTAGTCACTATAGCAGTCGAGTGAAGCGACGCAAGATCAACTCAAGGTCTGTAGCTTAAGACAATAACCTGTAGATGCCGGTCTTGAGAGCCGGTATGTAAATAGTTCAAAATATATCAGAAAAAGTGATGTGCTAACTGTGCCAAGTAAACTCAATGCCGACCAGCTCACCCAGTTTCACAAGCAGGGTTTTCTCGGCTCGTTTGAATCTGCGCGGGCACACTTGCTCGTCATCACGACCGATTGCGAGATTCAGCGTTGGACTATCTGTTATTGAGGCAGCCAAAAATTGATTGCTGCTAGCAGTTACCCCTTAAGCCCTTCGGTTGTCGTCGACAACGTTCGCCACAGTATTTGACATCGGGCCAGTTGCGTGCCCATTTCTTTCGCCATGCGAAAGGACGTTCGCATGCCAGACAAAGCTTCGTTGGTAGGTGGGGTTTGCGGTGCGTCAAGCTTTTCTACTCAATCGGCCAATCGTAATAGTCGCGACTATCCAGCGGGCCAGTGTCCGGTTGTCCTGCCCATCTTTGGCGATATGTGCCGTCTGCATCCCAAGTCTCAGCTTGTTTTTCGAGGTTGAAATGGCGGCCGCCACGGGGATCTGAACCAACACCTGCGATGTACTGCCAATTACCCCAATTGCTGCAGGCATCATAATCGATAAGTTGTTCTTCAAAGTAGCCGGCGCCGCAACGCCAGTCCAAAGCAAGCTCGTTGACAAGGCAACTGGCGGCAATCTGTCTGCCACGGTTGCTCAGCAAACCCGTTTGTTTAAGCTCATTCATGCAGGCATTGACGATTGGCCAAGGCGTTCGGCCGTCGCGCCACTTTAGAAATCGTTCCTGATAGAAGGTTGTGAGCGGTCGCTTGCCAGCGATGCCGGTAAATGAGAATAGCGCTTCTCCGTAGTGACTCGCATGCCAGCGGAAGAATTCACGCCACATGAGTTCGAACAGTATCCAGCGAGTCGATTCGTTAGCGCCGTGGTGAGACTCATAGGCGCACAGCCGCTCGTAAATCTGCACCGGCGAAAGACATCCTTGCGCAAGCCATGGCGAGAAGCCGGTTGAGAATCGTTCGCCGATAAAGTTGTTTCGAGTGTCTTTGTACGTTGAGGCGGCGTCAGTACTGAAATACCCTTCGAGATGTTGCCCGCCGGCAGTTTCACCGCCTGCTAGCAAACCACTTTCAGTGGGTGCTTGTACCAGTCGAGTCTTTAGTTCAAAGGACGTTGGTGCGGGTAATCGTGTGGGCGCAGCCGCAGTTGGTCTGAAGGCGACGGTATCTAAAGATTTTCGAAATTGAGTAAAGGTGGCTGGAAACGTGTCGCCAAAGGTTATTGCGTCTTGGTGGTACAGGGTCGATCCATCGTATTGTTCGAACGATACACAAGGGTAGGATTCGGTTAAGTGCTGCCAAAGCATCGTCTCAGCGCTCGTGTGCTGGCGGGTACGAACCACCCGGTTGAAACGTCCGGTCTGCAATAGATCGCTAATGATTTCGCTGGGATTACCGGTCACAAGGTTTAAGGTCTGGCCTAGTTCAGACAGGCTGTGCTGAAGATCGAGTAAGGACTCGCGTAGCAAGCGCCAGCGATGCGCGCCCATTTGTCGATTACCAAATCGATCTGTGTTGAAGCGCGCCTCGTCAATGCAAAACAGCATGGTTAATGCGTCATCCTGTGCCGCTGCAGCCAGTGCCGGATTGTCCTGCAAACGCAGGTCATCATGTAGCCAGTAAAGTGTACTCATGGTGAAAGTGAAAATGCAATGAGGTGCAGCGCCACGACTAAGACGGTGACGCCGGTTCGCATACTGCGGTAGTAGTTTGGCTGCGGGTGAAAGATAGCCAGTAAGCGCTCACCAACAAGTAGCATTCCAAATAAAAGAGCGAGCACCAGCAGCGTCAGTGTCTCCATGAACGTCACGGCAACGACAGCAGTAATGACGATAGCGTTGCTCATGAGCAGTATGCTTTGACGTTGACGGGCTGAGATTTTGTGCTGCATGAGCGCAGTCGACCACCAATTACCGGCTAAGAAGACGATAATGGCGAGCGAGTATGTTTTTAATAGAGGCAAAGCCCAGCTCGACTCTATGAGAAGTAAACAGCCCAGCATGGGCAACGTGCCGGCGTAGCCAAGCGCTGTAATCAATCGCCGGTCAAATGGGCTTTTCTCGATGGCGGGCAAGGTTAAGCTGGCTGACATTTGGGGCACCAGTAGATGCGGCGCGAGGTCACCACCGCTTTTTTAATCGGTGTGCGGCATATGCGACAGGGTTTACCGTCTCTGGCGAAGACGGCGAAGCGATCTCGCTCGTAGTAGCGTCGGCCGGACTTGGTGTCTTTCGGGGTCATGCTTGCGGGTAGCGTAATGCCGCCGGTGCGATAGCTACGTTGACTAATGCTGAGGGTATTTTCCGCGAGTTTTTTTCGTGCTGGCGGTGTCAATTCGCGCGGCTTCAAGCGTGGATTGACGCCCGCAAAGAAAAGTATTTCTGAGCGCAAATAGTTACCGTTACCAGCTATAAAACCTTGGTCAAGATACAAAGAGGCAAGCTGTCGATTGTTGAAATCAGCTCGTTCTAGCAGCGCCAGTACGGTGTCTGTTTTTGTGTCGGCTGCCAGCAGGTCAGGGCCGAGCCGTTGTAGAAAAGGATGCTGCTCAATCTCGCTGGTGTCCCAAAAAGAAATGTCGGTTGCGCTATACAGTAAGGCACTGCTTTTGGCGGTGTGCAGAGCGATACGCAGGGCGCGGTTTGTGGCGACAAGCTTACCCCTGGGGGTGACACGCCATAAGCCGTACAACTGGTTATGCGAATACATCGTTTTGCCCGACGAAAAATGCGTCAGCAGAGCCTTACCGCGGCATTCGATTCTGTCCACGGTTTGTCGAACGATGGCGTACTCGAGTCCTGCCAATGCGTCGTGATGCAGCTCGGCAGACTCAATAATGTGTCCTTCAAGCACCTGTGCAATGGCATCAGCAGATCGTTTTATTTCGGGTCCTTCTGGCATGTGTTAGTTACGGCTTATGCGGGTTTCTGGATCAGCACATCAGGTGCATCGACCTATTGACGGTATAGAATTATCGATTGTATCGGCTGATCAGTTTCTTGCAGTGTGAGACAGTTCAAATCGAACATAGCAGCCGTCGTCTTGCCTTTTGCTCGTTACAATTTGCTTCTTATGATTTCTTCTAATCCGTCGATGAATCGTTCGTGATCATTTGAGCTTGGCACGAGTTGAATTTTCTCACCGCCATGGCTTTCAAAAATTTCTTGGTACTCATCACCAATTTCAATCACGGTTTCCAAACAATCGGCAACAAAAGCGGGGCTAAAGGCGAGTAGATTTTTAGCGCCTTTCTTTCCTAGCTCCTCAACGACCTTGTCAGAAAAAGGCGTTAGCCACTTTTTGTCTAAGCGTGATTGAAAACAGACCGTATAGTCTTCTTCTTTTAGGCCTAATTTGCTGGCAAGAAGGCGAGTGGTTGCGTAGCTCGTGGCCTTGTAACACTGGCTGTTAGCTTCGGTAATCTCGGTTTCGCAGGGTGCGTCATTGCAAATATCATCCCCTTCATAAATTTTGTCGACGTGCCTTTGTGGTAAGCCGTGATACGAAAATAGGATATGGTCGTAGTCATCAAGGTTAAAGGCTTTTGCACGCTCAACGATAGAGTCAATGTACCCCTCATTATCCCAGAACTGATTCACAATGCTTATCTCTGGTGTCGTCCACCATTTGCTCATTATCTTCATTGCGAGCTCAATAGCAGAACCGCTTGATGCGCTGGCGTATTGCGGGAATAGAGGCAAAATAATTACATGGTCGTAGTGAAGTGCGCGAATTTGCTCCATGACATCCGTCATGGATGGGTTTTGATAACGCATCGCCATGTAGACATCAACATTGGAGTTTTCAAAACGCTTTTCAAGTTTTTCTTGAACCTTTCGGGTGTGCGTCAGTAAAGGCGATTGGCCGTCGCCGGCGTCCCAAAGCTGTTTGTATATTTTCGCTGATTTAGGTGCTCTAAAAGGCACGATAATGCCATTGACCAGTATTTTTCTGGCGAGCCACGGTAAATCAATCACCCTAGGATCGTTCAGAAACTGGCCGAGATAGCGTCTTACATCGCTGGTTTTCGGGCTATCGGGCGTTCCTAGCTGTATTAATAGAACTGCTGTCTTCTTCATTTTGGTAAATCTGTCCTAGTGAACGACCATTAGCGAGCAAAGATATCACAATTAGTTTTTGATAATGGCTGAGATGCCTAAAATCACGCGACAAATAGCTTGCGAGCGTACTTGTCGATGCGACCTCTCTGCAACCCATTGTGTACGGGTTACTACAGGGTTGCGTCTGAGTCGATACGTTTCCCGGCAGTCATTGGATTCCACCGGATAGCGCCGACCAAGTCTGCGTGCAATTCTTTTTTACTCTGACAAGCACGCAGTTTAGACTGCGTGCCTTTAGACTATTAAGGTATTTCCCGTGACATCTATCATCGTTCATCCAAGCCCACTGCCAGAAGTCGACATTCCAGATGTCACCATCACAGCGCACATGCTACGTCGTACTGCGGAACTGAGTGACCGGGTCGCCATTCAAGACGCGACAGGTTCGAATTCCTACAACTACCAGCAGCTGAGTGATGCGATACATTCACTCGCTGGTGGACTCGCTGCACGGGGTATTGCGCCTGGTAAGGTTGTTGGTCTAATGGCGCCAAATCTGCCTGAGTATGCGGTTGTGTTCCACGGTGTCGCAGTTGCCGGTGGCGCGGTGACAACAATCAATCCAACCTATGGTGCTGAGGAAGTACGACACCAATTACAAGATGCCGGTGCAACAATGCTATTCACTGTGCCGATGTTTATCGAGACTGCTCAACTGGCAATTGAAGGTACGGATGTCACTGAAATAATCGTTATCGGCGATGCCGCTGCCGGTACTACATCTATGGCCGACGTGTTCGCAGATCCGATCAGCCAAGTGCCTGTCGATATAGCGACACACACGGTTGTGTTGCCGTATTCCTCAGGAACAACCGGTATGCCGAAGGGCGTCATGCTGACGCATCGTAACCTTGTGGCGAACATTGAGCAGTGCATTCACGCCATCAAGTACACCGATGATGAAGTCGCACTGGCGGCGCTGCCTTTTTTCCACATTTATGGCATGCAGGTGCTGATGAATGGTCTTATCGCTAACGGTGTAACGGTTGTGACGATGCCGCGTTTCGATATGGTTGAGGCATTGCAGGCTGTTCAGGATTATAAAATCACGCGTTTCTTTGCAGTACCACCCATTATTATTGGTCTTGCTAACGCCCCCATTGTTGATGATTACGATACGTCATCGGTTCGGCAGATTTTCTCTGGTGCAGCGCCCCTTGGTGCTGAGATTGCAGCTGAAGCTGGTGCAAGGTTCAATTGCGAAGTTGTGCAGGGTTTTGGCATGACAGAGCTTAGCCCGATCAGCCATTGCACGGTCGAAGGCGATTGCCGTCCCGGCACCAGTGGCGTCACTGTCTCGAATACTGAAAGTCGCATTGTCGACCCCGACACGGGCGAAGATCAGGGTGTTGGCGATCGTGGTGAACTTTGGGTGCGCGGTCCTCAAGTGATGACCGGCTACCTAAACAATGACAAAGCCACGGCAGAAACGATTGATGGTGACGGTTGGTTGCACACGGGTGATATCGCCATCATTGACGAGCACGGTCACATGACAATTGTTGATCGACTCAAAGAGCTGATCAAGTTTAAAGGCTTCCAGGTTGCGCCGGCAGAGCTCGAAGCGCTGCTGCTGACACATCCGAAGATTGCCGATGTTGCAGTTATCGGTGTACCTGACGACGCAGCAGGCGAAGTCCCGAAAGCATTCGTCGTCGCCACTGCCGGTGATACAGTGACAATCGAGGAAATTCAAGCGTTGGTGAGTGAGCACCTCGTGAGCTACAAGCAGATTCGGCAGTTAGAGGTTATCGACGTCATCCCAAAGAGCGCCTCCGGTAAAATTCTACGTAAGGAGTTGCGGGTCCGTTAAGTCCTGCCGGTAGTTGCCGTACTGTCAGGAAATCCTGAAAGAGATGCCGGTCGGGGTTCTCCCGTCTGGCTGTCCCTTGCTTTCGCGGTAACGACTGAACATAAAAGTAGCTTAGAACGCAATGCGCCAGAGAGTCGCTGCATACGGGTGACGAGTCATCTCCGTCTTGGGCTGCAGTCCATGCCCTTTTCGTGAGAAAAAAAACCGAACGCGATATGAACACAACAGAGAAGTTGAAAAACAACGTGTACAGTTTTAATGAGCTGGATACGATGGGACAAAATGCGATTCAATTGCGAGATGCTGAAACACTGAGTCTCATTCAGTTAAGTCGCGCATCTAAGTTAACTAAGGGCGAAAAGCCCAAGCCGGTTGCAGGGGATTGGAAGCCTTAAGCGTCTTCAGAGGCTATTACGCATGTCTGGCATTTATGGTCTCACCATCCCGCCACGTAAAAGTTAACTCATTAGCTGATGTTTTTTGGTCGTGTTTTTGATGCAATAGCTGAGTGGTTAGTAATATCGTCTCGTTTGAATAAATTGAGCATGTTACGGCAGGGTCGGTTATCGGCTGAGCGCAATTTTTTTCATGTATTGATTGATTTTTCGCTGTCGATTGGTGGCGAAAGAAACCTTGGGCAGAGCGACCAGGAAACCGGCGAACATAAAAAATTCAATTGTTACGTAGGTTTGCCGGAAGAACCATTCTAAGCCGCCCTGTAATGAGAGGACGACGATTGCCGTCGTCAAACCGATTGCGACATTACTTGCTAGCTCTGAAGTCGAAGTGCCTATATTTCGATAGCCTAGACGGAGAAAGTTGGCGATCACCAGACAAAAAGCGATCATTCCAATCCAGCCCATTTCCGAGGCGTGCAACAGATAAATGTTGTGAACAATGCCCCTATCGACGATCGAGTCGATGTGTTCGATATAGTGTGTCTCATTGATTGCGTGAGAATAGTTATTGAGACCAACGCCAAATAAGTGGTCATCAGCCATGGCCGCGGCGGCGACGTTTGCCAACTTGCGACTAGCGCCAGATTCTTCCGGGGCGTACAAAAATCGCTCGATGATTTTTGGTCCTACGTCAATTGCAATCGGCAATGCTAATATCAGCATGATCGCCAAAATGCTGGTTTTTCTCATGTCGAATTTGTGCTTATAGCTAAGAACGATAACGAGCAAATATCCAAGGACCATAGCCGTCATTGCGCCACGAGAAAATGATGCCAATACAATTAGCGAACCTAGCGCGAGTACTATCCAGTAGAGAGTCGGCCGGGTCTTGTCACCGAGTAACAGGGCAAAGAAAAGCATATTGATCATGTTGATATACCCAGCCAGTGTATTGGAATGGGGCGTTGATCCTTTTGCGCGATACATGCCCGACAGGCGCTGATCAATCACCATAACAAATTCAATGATAACGATAATTGCAAGAACACCAATGATAAAGCGCAAGTCTTCTTCGTCTTGTAAATAATTATACGCAACGATAAATACGATTAAGCCTCGTAAAATTTTTAAAAGACCGAAGCCGGCGTAAATTTGCACATAGGCGATATAAACACTAATGACGGCGATAGCGAGATAGATTGTGAGGAGCCCGCTGTTGGGTGGTAGAAGAGTGATCTTTTTGTTCTTCCAGCGATTAGACGTGAGCATGACGATAAGCAGTGATATCATTGTCCAATCAGTGAGGCCAATTTCAAAACCTCGAGAATCGCCACGATAGTCTTCCATTGAGTAAAAATTGATATCAATAAGGAATGCTGTAGAGAGAAAGGCAAGCCCCACTAAGCCACGTTCAGCCCATTTATATGTCGTGCCCAACCAGACAAATGTCGGGATTGCCATTAAGGTCAATAGCAGGAATAGGATTTGCTTTGTTGCCATTATCTTTGTTCAGTCTTCGTCGGTTAATTTTGTTATCCATACTGAACAAGCCGTCTTCTACAAAGGCGCGTGTGCTTAGACGCTCGACAAGTTTAGCAAAGGTGTGAACCTAGTCGGCTACCCTCAGTGGCTTAGCGTACTCGTTAGTTTTTTCCGGGTGAATATCAAGTTTTTGAAGTACTTCATCAATTTTTTCGACGAATAGCTTTTGCTCAAAATACCCAACAAAAGCTTTCTTTGCGTTGTCTGTGATGCGTTTTCTCTCGATTGGATTCTCGAGATAATATTCACATTTTTCATTAAGGTCGCTTAGATCCCATTTGACAGCGACATAGGTTTCGTTAGGGATAAGAATGTTCGGATGTGTGTCGATATGTTCGACACAAGGTTTAATAAGTAGTGCGCCAAAATACATCGCCTCATAGTCTTTAGGCGTGTATTCACACCATCCTGATGGAGAGACGAATATCTTGCTCTGCTGCATTTCTCGGTAGTATTCCGAGAAACCTACTTTTTTAATCGAAGAGATCACGTTATAGCGATCTGGCATCTGATTAAGTGATTCGATCACCTCCATTCGGTGTGCTTTGGTCCAACCCTTGTAGAGTGTAGCTCGACAATAAATATCGATGGGTTCAGATTCACCTCCGACCGCTGCACGAACCGAGTCAAGGGCGCGTTTGGCGAGTGTTACTAATCGCTTGTCTGGTCGATCTTTTGCCCAAAGTACTCTCGACGCATTTCCCTCAGCTAACTGTATCAGACGACCCCATAGACCGAAATTCCAGCCTAGCATTACTTTTCGATATTGTTTTTTGTCAAGTTTTGACTGAAACAGATTGGTCCAAACTTCTTCTTGAATGGTGTTCTCTATTCGACCGCTATCAACCTGATACTGAATGAATTCTGATGCGCCGGTAAATTGCTGCTGATATTTTTTCATGTCGCGGTGTAAATACTGCTTAAGATAGAGGTCGATATGTGGCATGACTGCCCAAAATCGACTTTCATTTCCGTCGAGATAGTCAAATAAAACGAGTTTCGCCTGTTTCTTTTCACGATTTGCCTCAATTGCGAAGTCGAGCACGCCTTCCGTGCCAAAATCCCAAGGTACAGAGAAAAGAATAAGGTCACCGTCAAAGTCTTTGATAGATTGAATTTTTTCTTTTAGATCATCGCTTACAATTTCAGTCGTTTCAATTTTGTAGCGTGTTTTTAGCTCGTCGGCATAATGTTTAAAAGGATACATTGATCCTTGACTAAAACCGCTTGTTGGCAAAAGTAATACTTTCATTGTCTTAGCTCGTCGTTTATGTCTGTTGATACTCCTGTTTGCAATTGCTATGCCAGCCTCTTTTTTATCTCTTAGTGCTCTATAGCTAGGTGTGAGCGCGGTGTGGAAAGGGGGCAAGGCAATCATTATTCACAAGGTTAGGGCTATCTTTAGCCTATTGGTGGTCAGGGTTAATATGCGGACGTTTGTGAGCTTTTGATTCCAGGCGTTAGTTAATTTTGAAGGCGACTGAAGAGCGAAAAAGCGTAGGGCATTTGCAATTTGCAAAGCCTCGCTCTCGCAATATGCTTCGAACCTTGGTATTTACCAACAGCTATGTCTGCACGCGTCTGCTTTTTAGTAGCCACGTCTGCCAAACTCGATGCCCGATTGAATTGGACAATCCCTACTGCCGCGGCCAAAATATTCTTGGAAACCGCTAAGTTGATATCCATGTATTGTAGAAAATGGCGGTCGCATTGGTTCGCGAGGTATCCCATCGAAGCGCTCGAGTGCTATTCTCTAGGCATCTGCCACGAACCGATATGAACAATGCAAAACTTGTCACTGGTTACCCACTATAAGCTCCTGCTTAAATCACTCATTCTTGTAGGCTTGGTGCTGTTTGGTTTTTTTATTCTCGGTGATAGGGGTTGGCTCAGTATTGCTCTTGCGAGTGATCGAAGTTATATCTCCTACGTCATCTTGCTGCTCTACGGCGTGCTGAGTCTGCATTGGTTAGTACTGGTAAAGCAGCTCTCGAGCGATACGAAGGTGATCGACGATTTGAATACACGCATCAATGATCTTAAGCCCGGTGGCTTAAGCGTCGATGGGCAGGGCGTCAGCGTGCAGGGCAAGCCAGTTGAGGCGGGCATCTGCGCTGACTATTTGCAGGAGCTCTTTCAGAAATCAAAACGCCATACGACCGGCGAGCTTGAACATAAGCTGCTACTCGAGGTGTTAGCTGAACGTCTTATGAGCCGATATGCTTTTGGCCACTGGGCGGCAGACATGCTTTTAAAACTCGGCCTGCTGGGTACCATCCTTGGCTTCATCATGATGCTGAGTCCGGTTGGTGAACTGACAGACTTTGATCCTAATGTGCTACAGCAACTGCTGGGACAGATGAGCGGCGGCATGGCTGTCGCGCTGTACACGACAATGGCGGGGCTTGTGACCAGCACACTGCTAGGTTTGCAATACGAGATGCTGGATACCGCCGCGTCGAGACTCGTTGATAAGGTCGCTATTGCCGTTGATGTTTATATTCTGCCGACATTAAGTCGACCTGCAACTGAAAGCACATCGGTTTAAGGTCCCTTAGATGATGCGCAGACGATTCAATCGCCAAACGAAGACTAACGACGCATTTACAGATCTACTGTTTAATACGTTGTTGGGTTTCGCCTTTATGTTTTTGATCGCGTTTATCTTAATAGCCGAGCCTGACAAGCAGGGTAATGTCACCATTAAGGCAGAGTTTTTGATTACGGTGACCTGGCCCGACGGCCACCCCGACGACGTTGACGTATTGGTGGAAGATCCTAATGGTGTCGTTCTTTGGTTTGACAATAAGGATACCGGCACCATGCACTTGGACCGAGATGATCGAGGTGCCGTGCAGGACCAGATGATGATCAACGGCAAAATGGTGACGAACCCCATCAATCAGGAATCCGTTTCTGTCCGCGCCTGGGTACCTGGTGAATATGTCGTGAACGTACTTCACTACAAGGCAAACTCCGCTGAACCTTTGCCTGTTACCGTCAAGGTTGAGAAGTTAAACCCCGTTGTAACGTTAGTTTATTACGGTGTCCAGTCACTCAATGGTGCCGGCATGGAAGTCACGGCGACGCGGTTCGTGCTAGATGGCAGCGGTGCCGTAGAGAGTACGAGTGGCCTACCAAAAACCCTTTTGACCCTAATTTCACCGGGAAAAGGCTCATGATTTTTGTTCAGGTAATGGCCATCGCCTATGCGGTGATAGGGGCCCTGCTTTTGTATTTGTTAGCTGCAACTCGGCGCAGCGTTGGCTTCAAAATCTTCATTGTTGTGTTGGTTTCAGGTTTGTATGTCGGTACCTACCTTGGCTTAAAGCAGTATCAAGGCTGGCCCGTATCGGAAGATTTACCACAACGGTTCCGCCTGCATTGGGCCATGATTATTGAGCCAGACAAGGCGCAGCAGAGTCTCGGATCTATCTATCTTTGGATTCAACCCAGCATGCCGGGTGGTAAGTTGATTGATGAGCCACGTGCCTATCATCTGCCATATGGGCGTGAAGTGGCGGAGAAGGTTCAGTCTGCCCTGCGTCATATCGACCAAGGTCAGGTGGTTGAAGGTCAGTTGAGCCGGTCGCAATTGGATGCGCAAGCCCAGCAGAATGCAGCGCGTAACAATGTCGAGGTCAAACTTGATACTGCAAACGCTGCGACCCAAACGCAAGAGGCAGGGCTGCAATTCACAGCCCTGCCTCGTCATACATTGCCACCCAAAGGCGAGTGACAATAAGTCTCAGGACTAACTAGTCCTCTGCAGCCGCAGCCGCAGCTGCGCGATCTTCATTGGCTCTGTGGATAACGTAGGCTTGCACTTTCTCAACATCATTTTCATCCAGCAAGTCAGCGAAGCTGGCCATACCTGTGCCGGCAAGAATACCGTCGAGTACAATTTCCTTGTACAAACCATTGCGAAGTTCATTGGTCATCCGTAGATCGGGTACAACACCACTTGAGCGTGCCATCAAACCATGGCAAACAGCGCAAGTTGAGTGATAGACATTCTCACCGCGAGCAATATCTTCGGCCGACGCATCGCTGGCCGGTTGTACGGGAATGCTTCGATTCAGTGCCGTTGGCTGTGGCAGTTCGGCCGTGCCGTCCAGCTTGAATACCAGCAGCTTGCCGAAGTTACCGTAAGTCGTCGATGCGAGGTGATTAGACTCACCACCAAACAGATCGCCACCACCGGTACCTGCCAGAATGGCGACGTATTGAACATCATCAATTTGGTAGGTGATTGGCGGCGCAAGAAAAGAGGTAAAGGCGTTATAAGACCAAAGTACATCGCCGGTGTCAGAATCGTAGGCTTTGACTTCACCTAACGAGTTGCCTTGGAAAACCAATCCGCCTTCGGTCGCCAGCGTGCCGCCATTCCAATGATGAATCTGCTCAACCGCCCACTTTTCTTTACCAGTGATGGGGTCAAAAGCTTTTAAATAACCGCGGACTTTGGGTGGGGTTCCACCTTCAGCCATGACCTGCATAATGTTGCCCAGTTCAATACCTGTGTTCCAGCCACCAACAATGTGCTTATAGACGCCTGTATTTTTCCATTCTTCATCCATGGAATACGATAATGGATTTTCCATTGCTGGAATAAATGCTAAACGGCGCTTCTCGTCGAATGCCATGGCCTGCCAGTTATGGCCGCCCAAAGGTCCGGGCAGAATCCACTTAGTCTCATCAGAGTAATCATAGGCAGGATCTTCTACCGGTCGACCCGTGTCCATATCGACATGGGTTGCCCAAGTGGCAGTCACGTATTTATTGGCGCGTAGTAGTTCGCCATTGCTGCGATCGAGAACGTAGAAGAAGCCGTTTTTAGGTGCCTGCATCAGCACTTTGCGATCAACCCCGTCAACCTCTAGATCCGCGAGTACCATGTCCTGTACGGCGGTGTAATCCCAGTTGTCTTTAGGCGTTGTTTGATAGTGCCATTTGTAAGTACCGGTATCGGCGTCAAGGGCAACGATGGATGATAGAAACAGGTTGTCGCCGCCACCAGGTGAGCGAATGTCGCGAGCCCAGGGGGAGCCGTTACCGACGCCTATATATAGTTGATCAAACTCGGGGTCATAGACAATAGAGTTCCAGACCGTGCCGCCACCGCCAAGTTTCCACCATTCGCCACCTTTCCACGTTTCGGCAGCCATCTCCATTGTAGGCGATTCGAAAGGCTTAGACGGATCACCTGGTACGGTGTAAAAGCGCCAAACTTGCTCGCCTGTGTCAGCGTCGTAGGCAGTCACATAACCGCGCACACCATATTCCGCACCGCCGTTACCAATAAACACTTTGCCATTGGCGACCCGTGGTGCACCGGTAATGGTGTAATCAGCATCGCGATCAATCAGTGTATTGATCTGCCAGACCTCTTCTCCTGTTGCAGCATCCAGGGCAATTAATCGACCGTCAAGACTGGCGACATAGACGCGGCCTTTGTAGACAGCAGCACCACGGTTAACCACGTCGCAACAGGCTTTACGCGCCCACGCACCGGGTACTTTGGGATCGTAGGACCATATTTCTTCTCCGGTGATCGCACTTAAAGCGTAAACCCGGCTCCAGGCCGTGGTCAGAAACATCATGTTATCGACGACGATGGGCGTCGATTCCAGCGCTCGATTGCTTTGCATGTCTTTGAACCAGGCCAAACCTAGCTTCGACACGCTGTCTTTATTGACTTGTTCTAAAAGCGAGAAGCGTTGTTCTTCATAGCCGTGGCCATAGGACAACCAATTGCCTGGTTCACTTGTGGCGTTCTTGATCCGCTCATCATCAATCATGCCGACTTTCGGCGTCGTGCTTTCAGCTGCGACGGGTTCAACGGCAACCGTCGGAGTTGTCGCAGGTTCATCCTGCATGACCGTATAGAGGCCAAATCCTGCTGCGATAAGGACGATCGCAATTACCAGGTTTCTAATCATTTTCACGCTCCATTATATTTATCCGCCCCAACATAGCTGAACCGATTGCACCCGTCTAGCCCATCGCACATGTCATCGGCATTTTACCTTCGCTGGTAGCTTTGAGGCATTGCTGTGGCTGCCGGGATAGTTTCGTGAGTTGGTACTGTTAACCCGCATTTTTCGGGGCTTGCAGAGGTGAATCGGGTGGTTTTGTATGCGTTTTTAGATCAAGATCGGCCTGTTTACATTTGAAGGAAATGCGACAGTGCTGGATTACAAAAAGGTTCAACTAGAGTTCCTAAATGAAGCACCGATAAGGATTAAGTTAAAAACGCAGTTAGCGATCTCTGCGGATGATCTGTTTGATATGTTTGAGGATCCAAATGGTTGGGGTTGGGCTTCGATAAAATCAGTTGTTTGGGACACACCTAAACCCTTTGGCGCAGGCACGGTGCGAACCGTCGATATTGAAGGCCAGGGGAAAGTTCAAGAACGATTCTTCCTTTACGAACATGGGAAGCATATGGCGTTCAGGTTCGAGCAGGGTGAAATGAAAGTTATTGGCGCACTGGTTGAGGATTACTTGGTTAAATCGACGGGTCAAAAGTCTTGCGAACTAAACTGGACTATCGGTATGGAACTGAGAGGGTTGCTTAAGATTATGCCCCCTATTTTAAGAGGTGTTATGAAGAAGCAGTTCGGCGATATGTTGGATAAGCTTACCGAAAGTGTGAATAAACCCTCGGCTTGATCTTATCGCTTTCACGCCTGCTAGCCAGCGGGTCGTTTTGAGTGAGCGCTTGGGGAAAAGCGTTTCCGCAAGCATGCTGACGCAATACGCGAATTGGTTTGCTGGGGGGTAGTGAACGCCGATCCAAACAGAGCGCTCAGGATCCATTTTGAGAAACGACGTTGGTCACATCTGTTTAAGAATGCTTAGTTGCCCTTGAACTCAGGTGCTCTTTTTTGGGCAAAGGAGGCCATGCCTTCCTTTGCATCTTCTGTTCTCATCAGTTGCAGGAAATTCATATAGACGTGATGGACATGATCATTGAACTGCTGCGCCATACCCATACGCATGAGTCGCTTTGCTGACTGTACAGCGAGCGGTGCGTTGGCGGCAATGTCAGTGGCAAGGTTTCTGGCGAACGACATGAGTTCATCATTAGGTACAACGTGCGCACACAAACCAAGTGCCTTGCACTCGTCGGCACCTAAGTTGCGTGCGGTAAAAAATATCTCCGCGGCTTTTTCCCAGCCGACAAGTCGGGGCAGGATCCAGGTACCGCCGCTCTCCGGCACGATACCGCGTTTAACCGGCGTAGGTGCCAATTTGGCATTTTGTGCCATGACGCGAATGTCACAGGCAAGCGCCATGTCCATACCAAAGCCGGCGGCGGCGCCATTCAAGGCACAGATGACGGGTTTTTCGCAGTTGTAAATGACGGCTGGCGGAAAGCGCTTCACATCAAGGGTCACCGGGATGGGTGCGGCATCATTACTACCCGCCTGCGAACCGGTTCGAGACTGAGCACCGACGACATCCAGGCCAGCGCAAAACATGCGTCCCGCACCCGTGAGAATGATGGCGCGCACTTCTTTATCGTCTTCTGCCTTTTGAATGTATTGGCTGACCAATGCCATCATGGAACCGCCCAAGGTATTCATCTGATCTGGGCGGTTGAGGGTGATCGTGGCGATGCCATTATCAATCTCGTACAAGGTATCCTGGCTGGTCATGGTGAGTCCTTAAGCGTTGCGTTATCAGTAAATTGATTCAGTTATGTGTCAGCGTAAATGTTGATCGGCACGTTCTTACATATTGTTCAGTCTCACCGCACTGGCGATTTTCGGGTCGCTGGCGGATCGTTGTCGTAAAATGCACGGGACATTGTCGCTAGTCGTCAGAATCCAGCGCGTATTGCGCAATACGGTCGCCATGGGCGCTACCCATATATACGGAATCACCGACTTTCAACGCAACAGTGCTGTATCCCATCGGCGCGCCGTTGTGTGACAAGATAACGGTTTTTTCAAGGGTCTGGGGGTTAACTTTGACAATCTCGAAGGGCAGTAAGCAAACGCCAGTCTCAGTGCACGTTTGGTTTATCGGGTCATGTTTATGCGAGGCAACCCAGAGATCACCATTTTCATCTACTGTAATGTTGTCCGGTTGTTGCACCTCAAATGAGCCGTCTACAAGCCCCGTTGCTCGATCGATACGGATGGTTTTATTGCCGATGTAAACGTTGACAAAAATCTTACTGTTATCGGCACTTACCGCGATGCCATTCGGCATTTGCTCAATAGAGTTGGGCAGCATCGTAAATCCAGTTTCTGCCTGCCACTCATAAACCCAGCCAACCTTTTCTCCACCTAATAATTTCTCAACGACGGTTTCGAAAGGCAGTGCTTTATCCCACATGTGTGTCACCAAAAAACCACCATCGAGCAAGCCGGCGACATCGTTAATGTAAGGGTCGCCAGGCGGAATCGCGCAGCCTTTCCAATTTACTTGCCATTCGTTTTCTATATTCAATAACTCAAAAAACTCCACAGCCTCACGCCCGCCGTGATTGACCACAAGCAATTGATGTCGGTTATCCGCCCGCTGCGTAAGATCGATACCATGAGGGCTAAATAAACTCGCATCGGGAGCTGGGCATGCAGCGTCGCCCCAGCGCTCTTCTGTCTGCCAGTTAATTTCAATAGGCTCTCTTAAACCGGATTTAAGGTTAAGAAACGCAAGGGCACCCGGCGGGTGTATTCGAAACTCACCCATCTCGCTCACCAGCAGAGCATCACCGCCAGGCACAATCACGAGATCTTCTGGGTTAGAAAATCCGCAGTGAACGTTTATATTCGATGCCATGACACACGCGGCTGAGTCAACGGCGTCAACATTTGCTAATGCCGCAGTTTCGGTGGTCGCCTTGTCAGGGGTTTCGGTACAGCTGGAAATAGCAAAAAGCAGAATCAGGAAGAGCGGATAACATCGTTGCATAGTATTCTTCTTATTGATTGGTGTTAACTCAAGTTTGCCTTTCTGCGCCGGGGTTTGCCACAACCAAAGCAATGAATTGAATAATTAACATTCATTTACTGTTGCCTTTACCGAGCTCGGCTTTTTTTACATTATTAATCGGTTACGATCTGAAAAAGTTGAGGAAGCCTTATTGGAGTAGCCTTTTAGGTCTGGCACTTTTTTTGCGGCAATGACCGCCAAATTTACTATTGCGGAGACGGCCGCATGGGAAGATATTACGAACATATTATATAGTCGATTAATGTTGCCTGAATAACCTATCCGAGTAAGCTCACGCCAAAATAGGTCAGGCTATCTTCAGCGCTAGGTTTTCTGTAACAATTGACTCAATTAATGATTTTCGTTCCATGTACTGACACGCGAGCGAACCGGTCGATTTTCCAGCCGATCTTGTCCGTCAATCGTGTCAGTCAATGGAATAAAGCCAGTAACAGATAAGTACGTAATATTCGGAATTAAAAGCATGAATACGAGCGCAAACGCCTATCGGCCCTTTCAAATTGGGTTACTTGCCAGCGGCCTGTTCTTTGTTGGATATATAGCATTCGGCTGGCAGGGCTGGGGAACGCCAGCGGCGGTTGAGCAAGCTGTCGGGGAAGTTTCTAGATGGTGTGAGCGCGTGCAGCCTGGGCTTTTTCATGAGCCCGTTAATGCACTCAGTAACATCGGATTTATGGTTGCGGGTCTATGGATGTTATGGCGTTTGGGTGGCGATGTCCGGGTTGGACGTCAGGGCCAAATGTTTGGCTTCAGTCCTGTGGCACTGCTCTATGCCGGCGCCGTCATCTGGCTTGGTCCAGGGTCGCTGCTGATGCATGGTACGCATACGGGCTGGGGTGGTTGGGCCGATAATCTGAGTATGGTGATGTATATTTTGATTCCTTGGCTAATTAATGTTGGCGCAATGGGGCGTTGGACAACCGCCCGATTACTGGGCATCTATGCGACGCTCGTTATCATTTATGGGCTTGGTCGGGCCGTCAATGGTGGGGGCCTTGGAATCAATCTCGATTTCTTCGGTTTGTCCATCGCCTTTTGGGTGATTTCAGAGGTGTTGTACCGGTTTCATTCGCAACACTTACGCTGGATATCGGGGTTGGTTGGGTTCGTAGTTGCCGGTATTTTTGGCATTACACCGTTCGAGATGTGGGACGAGCCAAGCCGTTTTTGGTGGGTAATTTTGTTCTGCTTGCCTGGACTACTAGCGCTGAAATCACCTGATGCACGGCGTTATTATTGGCCTTGGTTTTTGCTCGGCATGGCGAGTTATCTGCTGGCTTTTGCGATTTGGCAAACGGGCAAGCCCGCCCATTCTTGGTGTAATCCCGACTCTCTTGTTCAAGCACATGGTATTTGGCATCTGTTATCGGCTACCGCCACGATCTTTTTCTTCGTATTTTTGCGAACAGAGCGCAAGTTAAACTAAAGTTCCTCGTTTTTTTTCGGAAAGAACAGTGACTTAAGGGGAGGCAATAGCCTGCTTTAGCGACGGCCTCATTTGATGTGCTCTGTCAGAATCTTGGGATTATTGGGCCGTTCTTAACAATTGATTTTAACAGCCTAGGGGTCAATAAGAGCGAAACGAAAGAGCCGTGGCGGCGAACCACCACAGCCCTGACGACGAGATCAGATATCGTGTTTCAGATCAAATCGGTCTAGTTGCATCACCTTGGTCCAGGCGTTAACGAAGTCATTCACGAATCGCTCCTGAGCGCCGTCGTAAGCATATACTTCGGCAACTGTGCGAAGCTCTGAATTAGAACCGAAAATCAGATCCACAGGTGTCGCGGTGAATTTCACATCGCCACTATTACGATTCACACCTTCATAGATGCCAGCGGTTGCAGATTTTTTCCAACTTAATGACATATCCAGCAAGTTGACGAAGAAATCGTTGTTCAACGTGCCAGGCTTATCGGTGAAAACACCGTGTGAGGCCGAACCGGTATTAGTGTCCAATACTCGCATACCACCGAGCAGCACTGTCATCTCAGGCACGGTCAAGTTGAGTTGATCCGCCTTATCGATGAGCATATCTGTGGGTGAACGATAGCTTCCGATTGGGTTAAAGTAATTTCGGAAAGCATCAGCCGTGGGCTCAAGCATTGCAAAGGATCCAATGTCTGTCTGGTCCTGACTTGCATCTCCTCGACCCGCGACGAAGGGAACGGTTACTTTTACGCCAGCATCTTGCGCTGCCTTTTCTATGGCTGCGGCACCACCAAGCACGATCAGGTCAGCCAGTGAAACTTGGACGTTGCCGCGGGCTCTCGTATTAAATTCAGACCGGATCTGCTCCAGCTTCGCGAGCACTTTTGGAAGTTCAGCTGGATCGTTTACAACCCAATCTTTCTGTGGCTTAAGTGCGATGCGTGCACCATTGGCACCGCCGCGCATATCGCTTGCTCGAAAGCTTGCCGCCGAAGCCCAAGCAGTGCTAACGAGTTCGGACACGGTGAGACCGGAGTCAAGAATGGCTTTCTTGAGCTGCTTTTCATGCCGCGCGCTAATCATCTTGTAATCGGGCGTTGACACTGGATCCTGCCAAATAAGCTCGTCGTTAGGGACATCGCTACCCAGGTATCGGCTGCGTGGTCCCATGTCGCGGTGGGTCAGCTTGTACCATGCTTTAGCATAGGCCCGCTGAAACTCAGCAGGGTCGGCCAGGAATCGCTCCGCAATTTTTCTGTAGTCAGGATCATACTTCAAGGCGAGGTCAGCGGTTGTCATCACAGGCGCGTGGAATTTGCCCTCAATATGTGCGTCCGGCACTGACTTCTGTACAGACTCATTGGTTGGTGTCCATTGGATTGCGCCTGCTGGACTTTGGGTCTGTTGCCAATCTAGATTGAGTAGGTTTTGCAGATATAATGTTGTCCAAACTGTTGGCGCTTGTGTCCATGCGCCTTCAAGACCGCTGGTCGATGTATCTTCGGAATGGCCTTTACCGCATTCGTTCTTCCAACCGAGTCCCTGCTGCTCAATGGCAGCAGCAGCGGGTTCTGCGCCGACACACTTGATGCCATCTTTGCTGCCATGGGCACCGTGCATTTTGCCGAAGGTGTGTCCGCCAGCAACTAACGCCAGCGTCTCTTCGTCATTCATTGCCATGCGGCCAAATGTGACCCGAATGTTATGCGCTGAAGCTAGAGCGTCAGGTTTGCCCATCGGACCTTCTGGATTAACATAAATCAGCCCCATGTGGGTCGCACCCAGAGGACGCTGTAGTTTCCCATCTTTGTTTTTTCGATCGCTCGCTAGCATCTCGACCTCAGGTCCCCAATAAACAAGGTCCGGTTCCCAGTCGTCGGTGCGTCCACCCGCGAAGCCATAGATTTCAAAGCCCATGTTTTCCATAGCAGCTGTACCCGCAAGTATCATCAGGTCGCCCCAAGAGAGACTTTGGCCATATTTCTGTTTTACTGGCCACAGTAGTCGACGTGCCTTGTCCAGGTTGCCATTGTCTGGCCAGCTGTTTAGCGGGTCGAAACGCTGTTGGCCACCATCACCGCCGCCACGGCCATCAAGTGTTCGATAAGTACCTGCGCTGTGCCAAGCCATACGGATAAAAAACGGGCCGTAATTGCCATAGTCTGCCGGCCACCAGTCCTGTGATGTAGTCAGAAGTTTGTTGATGTCCGCCTTGACCGCGTCCATGTCGAGCTTCGCGAATGCCTGGGCGTAGTCAAAGTCTGCTCCAAGCGGGTTAGAGCGAGCATCGTGATTACGTAAAGGACTAAGGTCTAATTGGTCAGGCCACCAAAACTGGTTCGATCGTGGTTG
Organism: uncultured OM182 clade bacterium; assembly: GCA_905182025.1. Classification (GTDB taxonomy): domain Bacteria; phylum Pseudomonadota; class Gammaproteobacteria; order Pseudomonadales; family Azotimanducaceae; genus JAHRVQ01. Next base: position 11,046 of record CAJJAA010000051.1, on the reverse strand, counting down.
GTGGGTCGTCGCATGATTCATTGTCGTCGAAGCTTCCGAATCGACAGCTGTTGTGGCATCGCTCAACGCGACATGCGGGGTCAACAGCCCAGCGAGGATACTCGCTACGGCGACTATTTTTGAAATACAGGGCGCGTTCTTTTTCATTTTATTCCTCGGTTTTTGGACCCAATAGCAAGTTAAGTCGAGGCTAAACATTAGTACAATTGAGTGTTAATGTCGTTACCATTGAGATTTTTAATCGAAACCCAGGGCGTCGTTGTAACGTAGCGGCATAAACCTTGTGACTTCGTTCGTTGAAGACAGGGATACCCGCGTTTCTATTGGCCGGCCTGCGAACTTTCTTGTCTGCAAGGGCACTTTGTTTGCGATCGTAAAGGGGGTTTGCCGTGGTATTTATTGCCTTGATTCGCTTAAGCGGCCAAGTGAATCAGTGGGTCTTAGCAAGACCGTAAGTTGACAGCGAATCCGGTCAGATTGAATCCTTGTCTCATCTTGATTGACTTCGGTAGTTAACAGCGTGGCTTGGTTGTCTTATGGTCATATTTATTGCACAGCTCAGAGGCCGACACGGCTGACAACCCAGTTTGGTTTCAGCTAGTATGATGTTCAAACTACAAGTAGATGACAAAGGGAATCAAATGACTGTTGCCAAGAGAAAAATCGGATCGTTGGAAGTTCATCCTGTCGGACTCGGCTGTATGAACCTGAGTCACGCTTATGGCCCAGCGCAGGAGCATAAACAAGCCATCAACTTTCTGCGCAAAGCAATCGATCTTGGTTATGACTTTCTTGATACTGCAACTATCTACGGCATGGGCAACAATGAAAAGCTCATCGGTGAGGCGCTGAAGGATCGGCGAAATGAATTTGTCTTGGCGAGTAAATGTGTCATGGGATTCAAAGACGGTAAGCGTCTACTTGATGCCAGGCCAGAGACGATTAAGAGTGCCTGCGAGGCCAGTTTAAAAAGACTGCAAACTGACGTGATAGATCTTTACTACATGCATCGTCCTGATCCAAAAGTCCCGATCGAGGATTCGGTTGGTGCGCTTGCCGATTTAGTCGGCGAAGGTAAGATTCGCATGATCGGTTTGTCTGAAATGTCGGCAGATACACTTCGAAAGGCACATGCCGTACACCCGATTTCTGCCATGCAGTCTGAGTATTCGCTGATGACCCGAAACCCCGAAATTGCGGTGCTCGATGCATGCCGGGAACTGGGTGTTACTTTTGTGCCTTTCTCGCCGGTTGGACGAGGTTATTTAGCAGACGAGCCGCTTGATCCAAATGGTTATCATAAAACTGATCTTAGACGCACTTTTCCTCGCTTCACTGACCCGTATTTCTCAGCTAATTTGACTCTGCTTGATAAGGCTCGACAATATGCTGCTGACCTAGGCTGTACCGTTGCACAGCTCGCTTTGGCTTGGACCCTCGCGCAGGACAAAGGATCTGTACCTATCCCCGGCACGACAAATCTTCAGCATCTGCAAGACAACTTCAATGCGGCAACAATTGTTCTGCCAGCGGATGTGCTGACACGAATGAACAGTGATTTTTCGCCTGAAGCGGTAGCAGGCCCCCGTTATTCAAAGCCAGCTCAGGATTCGGTAACGACGGAAAAATTTGATTTCGAAGCGGCTTAGCTTTTCAGTTTTGAAGCAACGGTTTGAGTTAACGTTTTGACTCAACGAGATCAGCGTTAAGTGGCGGCGCAAAATATTCCGGCGAGTTGTTATGTCGGATGTAAATAAATTGTGTCGTCATCTTTAATCTTTAAGTTTAGAGAGGGCACTTTACTTTTCTTCAAAAGTAGAGACATATAATGCTTCTACTTTGTCTCTCGCCCATTGGGTTTTGCGAAGAAATTTTAGGCTTGATTTTATTGATGGATCGTTTTCAAAACAATTGATATTGATTCTCTCTGCTAAGCCATCCCAACCATAGTGCTCAAATAGCTTGGTTAGTACTTTCTCTAGCGTCATGCCGTGCAATGGATTGCTAGGTTGTTCATTACTCATGTGGGATATCTCATTATTCTCTGAGGCAGAACGCATTGGCCGTTCCGATAACTAGAATATTAGGCGCCTCGGACCGTCTTGGCACATCAATTACCGTAACGACGGGAAATTTCACGTCAAAGAAATTTAGCTTTCTATTGGTTTCGGTTTCAATTACTGCGCTTTTTCAAGCGACAGCGCCAAAGCTTCTGTATATGTGATTATCACAGACTCGCCGAGTCGTAATGCTCTTAGGTTATCTAAATTTTGTACTACGATACTGCCAGTGTTGCCACGCGGTCCAAGCAAATTTACCGATTGTGTTGGCAGATCAAGACCAATGATAACCGCCACAATCTGAAAGGCTCTTAGTATGCCGCCCGCTGGGGTTGCACCATCTGGAGTGATTCCGCCACCAATAATTTCAACAAAGGGGTTCAGCATCTCTAATTCGGTCGGTGCTCGAAGTTCGGCAGCGATGGAAACGTAGTAGTCCGCGATCACCTCGTCACCAACCTGAAATTCATTGAGGCGTTCGATGCGTTCATCGGCGACGAAGCTGACGACGTTGCCAAGATCACCGACGAGAGTTACTTCGCGAGTCTCATAATCGATAGCTTGCACGTTTGCGCTAACGGTTACCAATGTGGATTGTTCGCCTTTCATTGTTTCGGCAATAGCCACAAAAGAATAAGTCGCACAGACAATTGCTATGATGCTCAAATAGAGTTTTTTCATAAAATCCCCAATATTTTTAATTAAGTCTTAACGCGTCGGTGGTCATTGTAAACCGGATTTTTCCCTGATGGCAAAAGTATCCTTGTTGCGGATCTGGTTCATCGCAGAGTAGCGCGCCTATCTTTTAGGTGATCGCTCATAACCTGCTGTTTATCTGTTGGCTGGCTCTAATAACATCTGACTATATTCCTCTGCGATGAAGTCAAAGACTCGACGCACTCTTAAGTTGGTTCGCAATTCTTGGTGGCATACCAACTAAGCAGGTAGTCGCATCAGGGGCCCCTTATGTTCGAATGCACGGGCGAGGTTTTGGTCTTCGTCAATCATGTTTGCGGGGAAGAAAATCAAGCCTAGTCCCTCCCTGCAAAGTTCTAACTGTAATAGCTGGAATGAGGTGACAACTTGAAAATTAACGTCAGTTAGTTGCCAACCTTGTTGATTCAGAAGATCCGATATCGAGTTGCGACGATCGAATCCAATGATTTGGATAGAGGTGAGTTCAGAAAAATTGTTGAACGGCGGTAATCCATCCAGATAGGCTTTTGTTACGTTCAGCCAGACTTACTCAATTTCTCGTCCTGCCATGTATACTTGTGCGATTGTTGGGGCTTACGGTCTGTTCGGTTGCAATAACCGCATTCATCTTTAGACGTTTAACAAAGCCAACCTTGGCGAGCGTTACGTCGCAGTCATTGACTTGCGAATCTGATGTTGACGTATTCCACGCTAGAACGAACATGGCAAAATATTCACGCTTAACTGACGCAATACGTTTTAGTTAATGAGGCAGGTATAGATGACACAATTCGAGTTCCTCATGATGATTGCATCCGTGGTTGTCGCTGTGGGCATGACGGAAATCGTTGGCGGCTGGGGACGATTAGCACGTGCCGACGGTGAGATTAAATTCGACTGGTTACATCTAGGGTGGACGATCTATATCCTATTGTTGTCGGTGCAATATTGGATCGGTATGTGGTCATACCGAGAGCTACGCATCGAATATGTCGGTCAAATTTTTTTCCTCGTTGTGCCGACACTATTCTTGGTGCTCTCGGCATTCGCTATGTCTCCCGACGTCGTTAACAGATCTCAAATTGATATGCGTACTTATTACTTGGAAAAACGGCGGGTTGTGTTCCTCTCCTTGGCAGTATTTTCTCTCGCTGCTTGGTTGGCCGATATCGTTATCGTTGGCTACGAGAGATTGGAGGTTTCATTTATGCTTTTTTCCATCGTCAGCGGCCTCGTCCTTTGTGCGCTCGCTTATAGTCAACGTGTCTGGCTGCATGGTGCGGTGTTAGTTTTCTTAATCGGGTCTGTTATAGCCTACTTTTTTTCGCATGTCGCGGTGCAAGACCAACGCTGGTTAGGGTGAGCGTAGTTGCGACATTTCTTGTTCTGAAAATCCGAGTTTATCTGCGAGCGTTCAACATAGGGCTACATGGCCAGCGTAACACCAGAGACACTAACGTACCGATCTGATATTGATGGGCTCCGCGCTATTGCTGTCGTCCTTGTGGTTCTGTATCACGCCGGCTTCGGCATGTTTTCGGGCGGCTTTGTTGGGGTTGATGTGTTTTTTGTTATCTTTGGTTACTTGATAACTTCCATCATTGCCCAGGAAATCGCGCGCGGTGATTTTAGCATCCGGCACCTCTACGCCCGTCGCGCTCGCCGGTTATTCCCCGTTTTATTTGCGGTTCTAGCCGCGTGCTGCATTTTGCTCCGATGTTACTTATGCCGTGGGAGTTGGAAGACTTTTGGCAAAGTGTCGTCACGACCGCGATGCGGGAAAATTGTCCTTGCAGTGGCTTAGCATTACTCGCACCCATCGCCGTGACAGAAGCCTGCTATGCGTACGTTGGCGCGATAGCAGAGGTAAATGCCCGCCCGCTAGTTTATATTAGGTCGTTATGAATATTGATTTAGATACAGGTCGCCTGTTTGTCTTCTTAGGTGGACTGATTTTTTGGGCGTTGCTCGAAAGATTATTAACCTATCGTGCCGCAGTCACGCCGTTGTTAAGGCGTGTTGCGCTTCACGCTGCGGTCGCAGCGCTGAACACCACTGTCATGCGATTGTTGATTTATGTACCGCTGCTGGCATGGATTGTTTACGTCGAGCAAATGGGCTGGGGACTAGGGCGTTGGTTAGGACTTTCGGGTTGGGTCGAATTTGTCCTGACAGTGATCGTGCTCGATGGTTTTGACTATGTGTGGCACCGGGCGAATCATCGGGTAGCCTTTTTATGGCGTTTTCACAAGACTCACCATGCCGATAATGATCTGGATGTTTTTACCGCGTTACGTTTTCATCCGGGTGAAATATTAATTTCTTCAGCGGCGAAAGCGATTTGGATTGTGCTGTGGGGTCCTTCAGCATTCGCCTGGTTTCTGTTCGAGGCGATTGTTAGTCTCTGCGCGCAGATGCATCATAGTAATATTGATCTGCCAGATAAACTCGAGCGACCACTCGCATTCATAATAGTGACACCTCGATTCCACGCCGCGCATCATCTCGTTGACCGAAAGTACGGTGACCGAAATTTTTCGACGATATTCAGCTTTTGGGACCTCGCGTTTAGTTCGCTTGCGCCCTGGCTGTCTCACGAGGCTTTGCGTACAAAACCGATAGGGCTGCCGGACGGGAGAGGCGACACGCTGTCGGCAAAGCAATTGTTGCTTGAACCTTTCAAAAGCCGTAACGTGGCGCTCAGTCTCAGCGACAATGCATGATAATGACTATGGGGCTATCGAGCAGGGCGGAAAGGTCCGCAACACATAAACAAAATTATAATTTCACGGGGTTTTAAATGAGACATCTAGCACTGGTATTTTTGATGATTGTACTGCCCGCAAGCGTATTGGCGAGTGGTCACGGTAAAGAGCACGGCGGTAAAGCGGCTACAGAAGCGAAGGAGCATGGCGGTAAAGCGGCTACAGAAGAGAAGGAGCATGGCGGTAAAGCGGCTACAGAGGCGAAGGAGCACGGCGGTAAAGCGGCTACAGAGGCGAAGGAGCACGGCGGTAAAGCGGCGAAAGAGCATGGTGGTAAAGCGGCTGCGTCTAAAGATCACTGAGTTTTTTAGTTGTTAAGCGTGGTATCACTTGTGGGACCTCGTAAGTTGAAGAATCAGGCCTTGTTAAGACTAATTTTAACAAGGTCTCTGGCCCTGCTGTTGATCAGTGGGGTTGTTCAAACTCGGGCTGAAAGCGTCACTGACGCGGACTCAATTGTTTATGCTCAAGACATTAAGGCGGCGATGCACCGTCATATAGAAAACGTTGTTGGCGATGATGGGCTTTTCAACATTGTTGATGACGTTACCAGTGAACCACTGATACTGCGTTTTGTTCAGATTCACGATCCTGTCAGGCAGATTGGCGACGATGTTTATTTTGCCTGCACTGATTTCCACGTAGACGGCATTAAAGACAAACTTTATGATGTGGATTTTTGGCTCCGTGAAGACAATGGCGAGCTAAAAGTCTTTCAGACAAAAATTCACAAAGAGCCACGTAACTCTTTGCTCTACGGTTGGTATAAACATCCCCGCTATACGTTTGTGAACGATGCAATCGAATATCTGTATAGCAACTGATTCACGAACGCAGGGCAAGATTAGGTTTTTTGTTCTGCCATCTCATTAGACATAACTAGCGCGCACTTCCATTATGGCAATTCACTGGTACCCAGGTCACATGCACAAGGCCATTCGCGAGATGACGACACTCCTGCCGGATGTTGATCTTGTGATCGAATTGCTTGATGCGCGCTTGCCCGGCAGTAGTCAGAACCCTGCCATTGCAAAACTGCGGCATAACAAGCCGTGCATTAAAATTTTGAGCAAGTCGGATCTGGCCGATCCCAAAGCCACCTTGCACTGGCAGGCACATTTTGAGCAGGACGCTTCGGTTAAAACGCTACAGACAACCCTTGACCAACAGGATAAAGCGCAAAGGCTGATTCGATTGTGCCGCGCTTTAGTCCCTTCGAAGGTGAAAGCAAACCTTAATATGCTAGTGATGGTTGCGGGTGTGCCGAATGTTGGTAAATCAACGTTGATTAATGCTTTAGCGGGTCGCAAGGCGGCCAAGACGGGTAATGAGCCTGCTATTACGAAAGGGCAGCAACGTATCAAATTGGCTGAAGGTATTGTGCTGTTGGATACGCCAGGCCTGTTGTGGCCAAAGATTGATAACGAAAATAGCGGTTATCGCCTAGCCGCCTCGGGAGCGATCAAAGATACGGCGATGGCGATTGAGGATGTTGCTTTTTACTTGGCTGACTACCTTATTAAACAATACCCGACTGTATTGAAAGAGCGTTACGACTTGGCATCGGTGCCTGACACTGAACTTGAATTTTTCGAGCAAATGGGCGCGCGGCGCGGCTGCCTTGTGGCCGGCGGGCGAGTTGATTTGGAAAAAGCCTCGGCGATTCTGGTGAATGAATTTCGTGCGGGCATGCTCGGTGGGATCACGTTGGAAACACCCGAGATGATCGAGGCGGAAGAAGTCGTCATTACGCAGCAAAAACAGGCTAAAGCTGAAAAAGACGCGGAGCGAAAACGAAAATTCCGCTCCGGTCGTAGAGATGCGGTGACGAAGTAGTCCGTCAATTGCTGAGTAAAGCGCGGATATTGCCGCTCTAGCCGATGACCGATCTGTTATGTCTGAAAGTGTTCGATACGAACAACTCCCACAAAATACTTATTATTGAATCTTGGCTTTATATGTTTGCACAATCTCATTAGTACTTAGTGGGAACGCCTCGTCGAGTTCGATGCGCCAGTTTTTGATGGCGGCGTCGTATTTGTTTATCGACGGTTGACGCATCACTGGTTGAGTTCGGGGCGAGCGCAAAGCGTGCATCGGTTTTGCAACGCGCGCGCGTAATGTCGGAATACAGGTGCCCCGGGCAGGGCACCTGTGACCAATTTATTCGATCAGATCTGTCATCGACACAGAAAGATCATATCGCTCTTTTGCAATCCGCATGATGTTGTCAGCAAACTGGGGATGATCTCGCAATATGCGACCGAAAACGGGTTTACTGAGTGTGAATAAGTCACAGGACGTTTTCGCTTTCACCGTCGCGGTTCGCTCGGTCGACATGAGCAGGCCAATTTCACCAAAGAAATTACCTTCCTTCAGCTCGCTTACGACCTCGTTATTGCTATCAAGCACTTGCACTTCACCGCGACAGATAAAATACATTTCCCCGGTTGTGTCACCCTTTTGGATTATCACGTCACCGGCGTCTTTACTAACCGATTGCATGGCAAGAATGACGGCGCTGAGAAGTAATCTGTCAGCGTCCTTGAACATCGGTAACTCTTCAAGCACATCTGGCGTAACAACCTCGAACCAGCTTCGACCATCTTTTTCCAATAATTCGTAGGCGGACTTAGGGCCCCAGGAATTACGCGCGTAGTTAGGAAAATCTTCAGCTGGTGTCTTAGCCCAGTAGTCCAACAAGGGTTGCGCAATGCGCCAAGCAGCTTCTACCAAGTCACCGCGCGAGAACAGCGTGGCATCGCCACGCGAGCAAGCATAGATCATCACTTCATAACCGGTATAACGCGATGCGTTGAAGACGTCACCATAATCAAATGCCATATCGACGCTTTGCAGTTGCACGGTGGGGCCAGGCGTCTTTGCCTGAAATAGTAGTTCTATGCCTTGATAGGGTTGGATATGGAACACTAGTCGATTCGACGTCAACTGAGTCACTTCGGTACCTTTGAACATGCTCTCAGGTGGCTTTTTGAATTCGATGACAATTTCAGTGCCTCGCTTCCAAAGCGCTTTACCTGAGCGCAGATAGATTGGCACGCCTTGCCAGCGAAGATTATCGATCTGAAATTTTGCAGCCGCGAAGGTCTCTGTTTTCGATTCGGGGTTCACATCTTGTTCATCGCGATAACCCGGCTTGTCGATATCACCTGCATCGTTAAACGACGGGCCGTACTGGCCGCGCACCACATTTTCTTCGACACCAGCTTCATCGTAGATGCGAACGGATTCGAGCAGTTTGGCTTTCTCATTTCGTATTGCGTCAGCGTGAAAAGATCCGGGCGGTTCCATGCAAATATAGGAAAGCATCTGGAACATATGATTCTGCATCATGTCTCTGAGCACGCCGGAATGATCGTAGTAGCCACCCCTACCTTTCACATCAACGGATTCGCAAACGTTGAACTGGATATTATCGATATGATGCTTGTTCCATAGCGGCTCAAACATACCGTTAGAAAAACGGAATGTGAGCAGGTTTTGTACCGTCTCTTTGCCGAGGTAATGGTCGACGCGATAAATCTGATCTTCTCGCCAGTACTTTAATATCTCTGCATTTAAATCTAAGGCGGACTGCAAGTCCGTGCCAAAGGGCTTTTCGACGATGATACGTTTCCAACCTTCACCGTCTTGAAATCCGGCTTTGTGGAGGTTCTCGCATAGAGAACCAAAGAACCGAGGCGCCATGGCGAAGTAAAATAAAACGTTGCCGCCTGCCTGGTATTTTTTATCGAGCTCCGACACGGTTTCTTTGAGTTTGGTGAAACCTTCTAAATCAATATTGGCCGGCTCAAAGTAAAATCGCGAGAGCAGCTCCTCGCAGGCATCTTCATCGAACGTATTGCGGGTATGAAAAGCACGCAAACCGTTGTCTTCACTTGCCATACTTTGACGAAATTCGTCGTTGCTAATCTCACTACGGCCAGTACCCAGAACGGCGAAGTTCGGCGATAGGAGTTCATCACAGGCTAGGTTATACAGAGACGGCACGAGTAGTCGTTTGGTAAGGTCTCCCGAGGCTCCGAAGATGACCATTACACAGGGTTCGCTCAGAGGGTTGATGGGCGTTGAAGTAGAATCTTTAGACAAGCGGTGCTCCTAGTGAAAAAAAATAAAGGTCGATCATTGGGGAAATCCATTTCAGAGTAAAGGCGCCTGTTGTCTAATTTGATTTTACAAGCCGTGATGCTCTTATCTAACCCGCTTACTTGTAACTATGCGCAACAGGACTCAACTCAAAAGTAGGGCGATGATTTTAATGACACCCATAAATTGGTTGTTGGTAACGCGTTTAGGTCACAGTATTAAAGTATGTTTTGAAAAACCCTACCTAGGGTTTCTTGCATCGAAAAATATCGACTGGATGCGGCAGACATGTCGTCGTGCCTTGCTCTTCGCTAATCGACATTAAGAATTCGGAAATGTCGTTGCGCAACCCTGTTGGTAACTGATCTGCACGGGTTTGCACGATGAAGTCGACGATGTTTCGGCCTGCTTCAGTTGATTCGCCGAAACATTCGTTCGCGTTTAGGTTAGCGCTAACGCGCGTTTCACCATAATCCAATCCACGCGCATCGAAGTGGGCTCGTACGTTATCGCTAAACCAACTTTTCTGCTCCATTTGTCGTTGCCACATAAGATTGGCAATCGTATTCAGTTCTTCGTCAGGGGCGATCACGATGACCAATTCTCCGCCGGGTTTAAGCGCATGCAGCGCAGCATCGATGGCGTCATTTCGATCTTCCAAATAGTAGATGGATTGCACAAAGAGAATAAGGTCGAACTTGTTTTCAAAAACTTGCTCGCCAAACTTTTGCACGAGTACAGAAACATCGACTTGATCGGATGTCTGCGTGCTCATTGTTTTTAAAAAGTCAGCGGCCGATATTTCATTTGGCTCAATGCCCAGGTATGTAACCTGGTTCATCCGTGCCCGTGCATAACGTAAAATGCATTCGTCAAAAGCACCTGTGCCACAGCCAACACTCAAAATAGCATTGGCGTCTTGCGACATCTTGGCGACGACGTTTGCTTCGAGCCAACCCAAGAGTCCAACTCGTTGATCGCTGTTGGCTTCAAAAATTTCGAGGCATTGCGCGTAATAACTATTATTTAAAGGCTGTATCTGCGCTAGATCTGTTACCGCGCGGTCAATCGACCCGATCATCTTGCTTTGATGTGACGTATATAAACTCATAGCGGAACCAATAAACCCTCAACAATCAGCGTTAATGCATAAAGATAGGATCGCTTGTGCGACCGATGGCGTACACTAACAGAGTTTCTCGAAAGGTTTCTGAGGTATTGTCGACCTTGTCACTTTCTAAGAGGGACTAATTTTTGATAACGACGCTAAGAATCACACTAAGAATCAAGCAAATTGGAGCAATACCATGAGTCGATCCCTCCCCGCCGCAACAGATGCCGACACCTTTGATCGGAGTTGCGCTCACTGGAGCGCCGACGGTCGTGACGGCATGGACAACTTTTACACTTATGCGACT
>CAJJAA010000050.1 GCA_905182025.1 uncultured OM182 clade bacterium | reverse complement strand
AAGTAGTGCTAAGACCCTGGGTAGAAAACTGGTAGTACGCAAATAGTGAAAATTAAGCGAAACAAACTGTAAAGGAATCAAAATGACAGGCATAACTGTTCAACCATCAGGTCAGGCTTGTGGTGCATACATAACAGGCGTTGATCTTTCCAAACCTCTCGATGCCGATACGATCAATGAAATCCGTGCCGCCTGGATCGAGCATCATGTCGTCGCATTTCCGGACCAACACATCAGCGACAACGATCTTGAACGCATTACCCAGTACTTCGGTAACCTCGGCGATGAACCCTTTTTTGTGCCTATTGATGGCAGCGACCATGTTGTTGCACTGACCCGGCGAGCGGATGAGAAAGCACCGGTGTTTGCTGAGGTATGGCATTCTGATTGGAGTTTCCAGGATCAGCCGCCCATTGGCACTTGCCTGTATAGTCTCGTTATTCCTCCTGTTGGTGGCGACACAGGTTTTATCAATCAGGAAAAGGCATTGGCAGATATGCCGTCTTCTCTGCGAAGTAAACTTGAAGGTCTCAAGGCTTTGCATTCAGCCGCTGGTGCGTATTCACCTGAAGGTGCTTATGGTGAAAAAGAAAAAGACTCCGATCGTAGTATGAAGATTCTTTTTTCTGAGAGTGCGCGAGATATCCATCCGCATTCTTTTATCAAGGTGCATCCAGAAAGTGGTCGCGAGTCCTTGCATGGCTGTCTTGGTTACATCGTCGGAATTGAGGGGATGCCTGAGGAGAAAGCCAAAGCGTTGTTGTATGAACTTTACGAATGGCAGACCCGCGAAGAATTCCAATATACCCATAAATGGCAAGAAAACATGTTGGTGATTTGGGACAATAGAAGTGTGCTGCACAAAGCGAATGCTGGCTACGATGGTTATGATCGGGAGCTGCATCGAACGACTATCTCGGGCAATGCAGATTTGTTTCAACAGGCTCGTTAGCGACGCGGTTTTTCAAATCAAGCGGTTAGGGCGCCAGAATGATTATGCCCGCAGGCTGCCTTTGATTGATTAGACGTAGTCTTTAGCAGTGATTGCTTAAACGCTACTTAGAACACTTGCTTGGCGTTCCAAGGTGGCGCCCTTGTTCAGTGATCGTGTTTAGTGCGCTTACTTATAGCGCTTACTTAGAATGAGTCCGATCACGTATGGGTACGACCAATTCAATTAGATCCGCAATAAGCCCTTTGTTTTTTTGCAGTTCTGCCGGGTTGTTAGTCTGAGCTAGCATCTTTGCAGCACCCATCGGCACAGATATCGTGAAAATATTTAAGATATCCAATGGCACGTTTTCATGGCGTCCTGCTGTTTGGCTCGCGGCAACAGCATCATAAATACTTTTACGAAAGTCTTGCAGTGCGTGATCAAGTTCGGGATTGTCATAGAAGCCCAGATCGGGATGCATGATCGCATTAAAGCTGGCTGGGTTATCTAGAGCCCAGTGAAGGTAGCCTTGTCCCATTGCGTTAAGTCGCACCCAAGGGTCGTCTGTAACAGTTCCTGCGGCTGTTAGCGTGGCTTCTTTCAAACGGGTATAACCATCTGTTGCCATTGCCGTCAGCAGATGGGTTTTGTTTTTAAAATGTCGATTTGGCGCAGCGTGTGAAACGCCTAGATCTCGAGCGAGTCCTCGCAACGACAAAGCTTCAATACCTTTGGATTGAATGACCACGGCAGCGCGATCAAGCATCGCTTGGCGAAGATCCCCATGATGATAGGAGGAGGCTGCCTGTAATGCTTCGCTCATTGGTTACAAACCACGAAGATCACAACCTTTACGGATGAGTATGGGCCGAAGCTCCCTGAAGGCAGCTGGCGTATGCATCAATGGAATGCGCGGGTACAGATGATGGATGACATGGTATTGCATGCCCGAAGAGCCGATATTACCCAGTAGACTCTTAAAGGCATTGGTATCCTTGTAGCGACCCATCTCGGAGCCTGGGTGATGCGGTTTCCAACTCAGGTAGTAGGGGATATAGATATTGGCGACTTGCATCGGTACCCACCAAAGTAGTGCCGCTTCAAGTGCATAACCAGACCATGCTAGTACATATAGAATGAGCATGTAGGCGACGCGCATAATGATAGCTTCCTTCATCACATGGGTCTTATTGGTGCGAATGAGGGCGTCGATGTAGCGATCTTTTTGGGCACCTTGTCCTGGCTGCTTGCGCAAAATGATTTTTTTGAAAAACTCAGCTCGATTTTTTGCATGAACGTCAAAATCTGGATCTAGTTCTGGGTCGTTGGCATTATTGTGATGTTCGAAATGGGTATACCTCAAATAGCGGAAGGGTGCGACGAAGGGAATCAGTGAAACATGTCCCAGCAACTCGTTTAACCACCTTAGTTTATGACCCTTTCGAGCGATGATGCTGTGCTGTGCATCGTGTGACGGAAGATAGGCTAAGCAGACGTTCAATACTGCGATGGGAAAGGCAATCCACAAAGGTAATATGTTCATAAGTACCAGCGGCCAAAGTGACAACCAGATAAACGTATTGGCGAAGCCCCAGATGATGATGCCTAAAGGGAATATTTTCATATATTTCGATGCGATCTTTCGTTCCATCACCTCGAGTTGGTCGTCGCTCATCTCATCCCAATTAATATCGCTCGTGTTTATGTCCTTTCTTACTTCACCCATATCCAACTCCCTCTGAAATGTGCCATCAGACCGAGACAACCGCCGATGACTAAGCCGATCAGGATATTGGGAACATCTGTAAATGAAATATTCAAAGCGGTAAGGGATTGTGCAATTAATGGTGCAATAAAAGCGATTGAGAAAATAATAGGAGAGAACACGAGACCAATAACTTTGCCGATCATTTTATTCGCCTGTTTTTATCCGCTGATATGATAAATAAAAGCCTGCTGTATATCGAAACAACAGCAGGCGTTCTTTAACCCAACAATAACTAAGCCCGCTTACGCCTTACTTTAACGGGTAGTCGTGTATAGCCATTAACAAAAGAGGAGAAGGTGCGTTCAGGCTCTTCTTGTATCTCAATTTTTTCGAACCGTGCCAAAATCTCTTCCCACAGGATACGCAACTGCAATTCAGCAAGACGGTTGCCCATGCAACGGTGAATACCAAAACCGAAGGATAGATGATTGCGAGAGTTGGGGCGTTCAATATCTAGTTCATCAGCATGATCGAACATTTCTGGGTCACGATTACCTGAGGCATACCACATCAGTATTTGATCGCCTTTCTTGATCTGCTTCTCACCAATTTCACAGTCGTTGTTTGCTGTTCTTCGCATATAGGCAAGCGGTGTTTGCCAACGGATCAGCTCGGCGACCATTTTTGGAATCAGTTCCGGCTTGGCGACTAGTTTGTCGTATTGCTCGGGGAATTTATTCAGGGCGTATATACTGCCTGTCATGCTATTGCGGGTTGTATCATTGCCACCAACAATCAGCAGGAGCAGGTTACCGAGATAATTCATGGGCGTAAGGTCTTTCGTATCTTCGCCATGAGCCAACATCGAAACGAGATCGGTGCCAGGGTTCTTCAGACGTTCTTGCCAAAGACCAGAGAAATACTCGAGGCACTCAAGCAGCTCTCTGCGGCGATCATCTTCCGATTCGATAAGTCCACCGGGCTGAGGAATAGCAAAAGTCACATCGGACCAACGTGTGAGTTTGCGTCGATCTTCAAAGGGGAAGTCAAATAGGGTGGCGAGCATCATTGTGGTCAGCTCAATAGAAACTGTATCGACCCAGTCGAACGTCTCATCTTCGGGTAGAGAGTCGAGTACTTTACAAGTACGTTCCCGAATCAAAGATTCCATCGCGGCAAGATTAGGCGGTGCGACTGAGCTTGTCACCGTCTTACGTTGTACATCATGTATAGGTGGATCCTGTGCAATAAAGGTGCTGATGTTGAGTGCGCCTTCGGGCAACTCAGCGTCGACAGGAATGCCGAGGGTAATACCGTTGGCGGAACTGAAATTGCGCCAATCTGAGTCGACCTTTTTAATGTCGGCATACTTGGTTAATGACCAAAACCTGCCAGCCAGTTCGGTTTCGTTGAAGTGAACGGGGTCTTCTGCTCTGAGACGTTCAAAATATTCCTGCCAACGGTGTTCGCTCCACAACCGAGGGTTTACAGGCAGAATGTCTTCGATAGGGATGTCATAGGCAGAGGGAATCGGACCGCGTTGTTCAGCGCCCTCAGCACCGGGGCGCGGCTGTTCAATTGATGGCTTATCGATTTGAGCTTCACTCATTATTTAGTCTCTTGCTAGTTCGTAAGGGTTTGTTTTCTCTGCGTCAGGTCGTGGTGTTTAAGCGCAGTGACGGTTCCGTTTCCCAACGAGGGAAAATCTAACGTTTTGTAACAGGTGACGTAGATATTAGTACCTAATGTAGTCGATGTCTACATGGATCTAAGTCGTCTTTGTCATCGCCCCACAGGTGGCAACCCTTGATTCGATAGAGAATTTTTCAAATGGCTTGAAAGCGTTGATATCTAGGGTTCTTGGACATCAATGCAGGTTTGTTTCATGATAGTCTCAGCTGATGTGGCGATGCCGCTTTAAGAATGAGGAAAATGCAGTGACAAACGAAATCTATACCTCCCGCTTTCCTGAATTGGGATTCTATGGCCTGCCTGGCCATACGCGAACACCGAGGGATGTCATTTCACAAGTCATCGATGCAGAGCAAATGGGTATCGGTAATGTGATGATTTCTGAGCGTGCCGATTATAAAGAGATCGCGGCGATCTGTGGTGCCTGCGCGGCGGTGACGAAATCGATTTATATCGGTACATCGGGCACGAACCTCAATACGCGACACCCTGTCATTACAGCGTCTATGGGTAGTACGTTGAATAGGCTGTCGGAAGGACGTTTCGCGCTTGGGCTAGCCAAGGGTTCACCGCTGCGATGGAAATCTTGGGGATTACCTCATCCAACGTATCAACGCGAGGCTGATTTTATCGGAATAATGCGAAAGCTCTGGTCTGGTGAATCAATTGCCGACTATGTTGGCCCCCTTGGTGAATTTCATAACATGAGTCTTGCACCGTATATAGATGAAGATATCCCGCTGCTTTATGTCGGCTTTGGGCCGAAAAGCCTTGAGCATGCTGGTCGCATATACGACGGCGCGCATCTCCATACCTTTATGAGTGATGAGGCCTTGTCCAATGCGGTTGGCCAGATTAGAGCAGGTGAGAAGGCTGCGGCTAGAGAGCCTGGCTCTGTCAAGGCATGGTCAGTGTTTGCAACTGCACACAATGTGTCGGATGAAGTTTATCTAAAATATATCATCGCCCGACTTGGCACCTACTTACAGATACCAGGTTACGGCGACATGCTAGTTGAAATCAATGGTTGGGACCCCGAGATACTTAAACAATTTAGGGCCGCCAAAGCAGTTAAGTCAGTAGGCGGGCTGATTGATAGTGTTGCAACAACTCGCCAGCTTGCGGAAATTGAGAAGCTCATTCCCGAACATTGGCGACCCGCCGCAGTCGGCGATGCTAAGCAGTGTGCTAGGCGCTGGGTAGATCAATTCGAAGCCGGTGCTGATGGCATTATCATTCATGCAAGTACGCCAGAGGAATTTGAACCGGTTCTGTCCGAGTACGAAAAAATCCGTCCCTCGCATCTATTTGAAGGCAGAACGAATCGCCCCGGGGCATAGTTGTAAATCACTCGCGGCTTTTGAAATAAGTCGCTAGTACTTAATGACACAAAATAGTTTATTTATAGCACGCTGAGTTCGCTTGGCATTTAAGAGAGAGTTAGGAATGTCAGAAACGAATCCAATACTTAGATTTGACGGCCAAGTTGCACTAGTAACAGGCGCCGGTAGAGGGCTTGGACGTGAGCATGCGTTGTTACTTGCGTCCCGTGGCTGCAAGGTTGTTGTCAATGACCTGGGCGCTGCTTACGATGGTTTAGGTGAGTCAACAGGCAAGGTCGCTGATGAAGTTGTCTCGGAAATCATTGCGGCGGGCGGGGAAGCGATTGCCAATTACGACTCTGTTGAGAATGGACAACAAGTTGTTGATGCAGTGCTCGCAGCCTTCGGACGATTGGATATCGTTGTGAATAATGCGGGTATACTAACACCCGAAGTATGGTCGGAATTAACCCTTGAGTCTTGGCAACGTACTATTGATATCAATTTGACCGCTGTATTCTCTATTATGAAGGCTGCTTGGCCGATCTTGGTAGAGCAGCGCTATGGGAGAATTATCATGACCGCGTCACCGGCGATGTATGGTGCCGGTGTTGCCGCCTATGCTGCGAGTAAAGCGGGCGTCGTAGGCTTGGCAAACTCCATTCAATTTGAAGCAAAGAAACTCAAGCTAGATATTAAATGTAATGTATTGGTGCCCTCTGCGAGTACACGCATGACAACTGATTTTGGTGAAGCGATTAATGAGCGTCGAGTGCAGCAGGGCAAAAAGGCTGTTCGACCAGCGCCCGAGGCAATTCTAGATCGGCTTTCACCGGACAAAGTTTCTGCCATGGTGGTTTGGCTGGCGCACAACGATTGTCAGTCCGAGGCAACAATCCATGAGGCGGGCGCAGGTTTCTTCGCTCAATTACATATGGCGAGGTCTGCCCCCTTGTTTGCGACCGAGGTTGAAAAAGTGATGGGTGCACCTATGCCAGAGCATGTTCAGCAAGGTCAGGGTATCTTGTCAGATTTTGCCGGTGGCGACATGCCGCCTTCAGGTGACGGTTCTATGGGTGGTCCCAGCGCACTGGAACAGGTCATGAAACATTTGAAAGCTGACGAGTAACTTTTGGTTCGATCTATTTAGTTCGATCTATTTAGTTCGATCTATTCAAGTGGATCTTTCTAAGTGAATCTTTCTAAGTAGACCTAAGTATCGTAATCAGTGCTTGAGCATGCTCGGCGGCGAGAATGCCTAGGGGGGTTAAATACCCGCCGTCTTCCAACGTAGTAAGGTCTTTTTCGTGGAGACGCTTTATTGCACTGATACGTTCTGGGCTCGCGTCGTGATGAATTTTTAGCCCTTCAGATACATTGTCCAATTTGTACATGTTGAGTAGTTCGATTTCCTCAAATAGGTCATCAGGTATTTCCATTTTTCTCTCCGCTGCATCTTGACGTTGAGGCAGATTAGCACAGATTGCATCCTAAAAATCGAAACGGCGACATCTAATAATGATCGCCGCAGATTCCCTAATAAGCAGGTCATCAGCAGCAATAGCGGGTGAATTGAGGATGACCCGGACAGCAAATTCATATTGCTGTTGTAAACCCATGGTTGCTCTGGCGGTGACAAGCCTGCAGCCATGATGTTGAAATATAATGTTGTTGAAGCGCGGGTCGAATGGGTCTGTATTAATGAAGGTAAAGCCTGATTCATTCGTTCTACACCGTTGAGGCGACATGTTGAAAGCCGATCTATTTTGATAACCGAGTTAGTACATGAGTTCATTTTCCGTTCTTGCTGATCCGAGTCGACGCTGAATGATGGTTTGCCTTTTGACAGGGCAGCTATTCGCCAATGCCGGAACTCATGAGGGTGGGTGAATGGATAATTCAATCTCGTTAATCTTTGATGAGAAAAGCTCTATGCGATGCAGGCTCACCTTGGAAATTGAGCCCATGCCGCAAACAATAAAGAGTGAATGTTGAATTGCGTCAAAATAGGATGAAAGGGCAGCGCCCAGCGATCTGGTCATGGGCTTAATGCGTTGCAAACTAACGCAAAAAATCAGGTTTTGGGTTGGTTGTACCCATATCCGTTAAGTCGATAGTCTTCAGCCCAAAAAAGATTTCTGAAACAGCCGACTCGGCGGTCGGCAAATGGTTAGGGACACATTGGTCTACTTGTTTGAAGGAGGCAACGTTAAGCCAAAGCATGGAAGCGAATTCGATTATTCAAAAATCGATTTACCTGGCCGCAAGTAGGGGGCATGAACGGGTTAATAGTAACTTAGTCCCCTTAGGGTTGTTGTGTTAGCTCTGATCACATCTTGCTCAAGAATGTAAAAAATTCCCGGTTCCCAACGACAAATAATAGGCTCATAATGGCTCGAGAGAAGTGTTGGATGCTTCAAAGACCAATATGTAGTTAAGGACGGGATAAAAGATGATAAAAAGCACACGAAAATCGGCCGCAATGGTCGGCTTATCGATGGTATTGATGGCGGGTAGCCTTGCCGCGAAGGAAGAGCCTGGCATCACGGTTTCTCCGATGATTGGTTACACTTGGCTAGGCGACGGGGTTGAAGATACTGATCATTGGAGTCTGGGTCTAGGCTATCAATTTGATAGTCCTTGGGCAATTGAGTTGGTTTATGCCGACGCCGAAACAGATTTTGAAAAGTTGGCGGGAGATGTTGATTTTACGCGTTGGCATGTTGATGGACTATACCATTTGAACACATGGGGTGATGTACGACCTTACTTGTCCTTTGGCGTTGGCGAGGGTGACTACGACTTTAGTTCGCTGTCCTCTGAAAGTAACACATTGTTCAATGTTGGTGCCGGCGTAAAGTATGCATTTGCGAAAAACACGGCAGTACGAGCTGACCTGAAGATGTTTGAAGGAGACGGTTTCGAACCGGCTCAAGCAGCATTTGCTGTGGGTATTCATCATGTCTTCGCACGCTCGATTGGAAACACAGTGATAGCGCCGACACCACTTGATTCGGATCAAGACGGTGTTTACGACGATGTTGATCAGTGTCCGGGTACAGTAATGGGTATTATGGTCGATGGTCTCGGATGCGAAAAGGACGATGACAAAGACGGTGTTTTGAACTCTGTTGACGAATGTCCGGACACGACGAATACAAAAGCGAAGATCGATAGCAAAGGCTGTTATGTTCGTTTGATGGAAACGGTTGCGATTGAACTTGATGTCGAGTTTGATTTCGATTCGTCTAAGTCGCGAGCTGAACATCAGTCAGAAGTAAAACGTGTATCTGATTTCATGCAAATGTATCCCGATACAATGGTTGTTATCGAGGGACATACGGACAGTCGTGGTGATGAAGATTACAACATGGCGCTTTCTCAGGACCGTGCAGAGACAATTGCAAGCATGCTAGTCAATGAGTTCGGTATTAGCGTCGATAGAGTTAAAGCAGTTGGTGTTGGTGAGGGACGTCCCTTGGCCCCCAACGATACCGCAGAAGGTCGGCAGATAAATCGTCGTGTCATCGGTGTGGTTGAAGCAACGGTTGAGGTGTTAGAAACTCGCTAAGTAGTACTCGGCAACTATCTGGAGCAATCAAGTAACTGCCGAGAAACAATTAAGTAACAAAAAAGGACCAATAGTCGTATGCCTATTGGTCTTTTTTTTGCTTTTGATTAGGCCTGTTTATTCCTCTTTCCCGTTATCGCGCTTCCCCTAAACTACCCTAGTGATCAGCTTTTTAGTTGCAGTCCGGATTATCCTGCGTATTTTTATTGCTATTTCATTGATGTTGATCTGGCTCGATGGTTAATGTTCCCCAGATAACAAGGTCATTCAAAGAGTCGGTTCACAAGTAGGGTAAATCTCAATCTTATGGCGAACGGCAAACTTACAGGGCGCAAGAATCTAAGGTAGGGGTAGGAGGGTTAGATTTATTTATGGCAAGGATCTGAAAGGGGATGAAGTCGATACATCCCTTTCAGTTGCTGTAGGACAAGCCATCTATCTGATCTTTCTCGCCTGTCGTACATCTTATTGGTGGGCCGTCCGCGACTCGAACGCGGGACCAACTAGTTAAAAGCCAGCTGCTCTACCAACTGAGCTAACGGCCCAATAAGTGAAAGGCGGTATAATACCGATATATTAATAAAACTCAAGGACTAGCAATGGATTCAGGGAAGATATTATCGACGATGAGGTGAGTGACATCCTCACCAGTGACTTCTTCAATTGTGGTGATGCCGCCAGGGTTTACAACATTGAATTCGATAACGTACGGATAGGCCAAATCTAGGCCGACAAAATGTGCGCCGCGGGAGACTAAGAACTTGCCAATTTTCTCGCAATAGGCGGCTTCTTCCTCTGTTAGCGAGCAGGCTTCGATACTCGCACCTTGCATGATGTTAGTACGGTGATCCTTTTGGGCAATCCTTAGGTACTGGCCAATGACTTGGCCTTCGGCGATAAGCACGCGTTTTTCGCCTCGCTGGATTTCTTCAACATAGGGCTGGATCAAGCAGTATTCATCTGACTCTATGCCCGTCATCGATTCGAGGATGACGCGTGTATTGCTATCCTTTGCGTCGATTAAAAAGATATCCCGTCCAAGTGAACCTGCCGGTGGCTTAGCAATCCACTGACCACCGTGCTTTTCAATCACGTTGAATAGATCATGCGGATTGTTGGATGCCCAAGTTTGCGGGTATTTAAAAATGTCCGCATGGCTAGCAAGGAAGTATTTGCTTTTGAAATGCATTAACGCTTCGAGGGAGTTGATAACCTTTGTTTGTGATTCAAGACACTGCAGCAGCTGGACTTTATCTAAAAAGCTGTGGCGCATACCCAGCGTTAGTACCCAGACGAGGTCTGACTGTTCTAGACGAATTGACTGGAAAGCAGGGAAGGGCGTACCAACCGTCATCGGCGATTTAAGCGCATAACCTTTGGCGACAACTTGCGAATCCGACATGGATAAAGTTTCCATCCAGCAGATATCGACGGTGATGCCTCGTCGCAACAGTTCATTGCCGATTCGACAGTAGTTACCGTCTTCGATGGTTTCATTCGTTGCGACCAAAAGTACAACACGGAACATTGGCGTTGATAACCTGAAAAAATCAGAGCTTAACATTCCCGCGTCGATATAGGTCTTCTTGGCTTCGATTTTTCAGTTAGCTTGTTCAGTGATGTTGTTACCTTTTAGCTGACTTGAAAATTTGGCATATGTCTATACCAAATAGACCTTAGAGGCGCAGGATTTAATCCGAGCAGAAACCTAGGTTATACTGGCCTAATTAAATAGCAGGGCCGCGTCCCGGAAAGAAGCATGGCAAACATAGCATTTGATATACCGCTCCACCAAAGTCATACATTAACGGCGCAAGAAATTGCGGCCCATTGCGAACGTATCAAGTTGCTACTTGATCGGGAGAATGCCGTTTTAGTGGCGCACTATTACACCGATGATGCGATACAAGCCTTAGCGGAAGAGACCGGTGGTTGCGTGTCAGATTCACTCGAGATGGCACGCTTTGGTGCCGCTTCCGATGCGACGACACTAGTGGTTGCCGGGGTGAAGTTTATGGGGGAAACGGCAAAAATTCTAAGTCCAGATAAACGCGTCTTGATGCCGACACTCGAGGCCACCTGCTCCTTAGATCTGGGTTGTCCAATCGACGAATTCTCAGCGTTCTGTGATGCGCATCCGGATAGAACCGTGGTGGTCTACGCTAATACATCAGCGGCGGTGAAGGCACGAGCTGACTGGGTTGTCACCTCAAGCATCGCTCTGGAAGTAGCTGAGCATCTGATGGATCAAGGTAAGAAGCTACTCTGGGCTCCCGATAAGTACCTAGGAAGTTACATTCAGAAACAAACCGGTGCAGACATGCTGATGTGGGATGGCTCTTGTATTGTGCATGAAGAATTCAAGCAGAAAGGTTTATTAGATCTTATGCATGTGCATCCTGACGCGGCGGTTTTGGTTCATCCCGAATCGCCAGAGGCCATTGTCGAACTTGCCGATGTAGTCGGTTCAACCTCGCAAATCATTCGTGCAAGCCAAGCGTTGCCTAACAAAAAATTTATCGTTGCGACAGACAGCGGCATTTTCTACAAGATGCGACAGTTATCACCGGACAAAGAATTTATTGAGGCGCCGACTGCGGGCAACGGTGCAACCTGCCGAAGCTGTGCGCATTGTCCTTGGATGGGCATGAACATATTGGAAAATCTTGAACAATGCCTGATCGACGGCAGCAATGAGATACGGGTTGACGAGGCACTAGCGAAGCAGGCTTTGGTGCCGCTGGAACGTATGGTGAATTTCGCTAATTCACAGTAGGTTTTCATCAGACATGTGCTGATAATCGTCTTGATGATTAGCGATCGTAACTGGAGATGAGTTCGCTGATTTCCTTCATCCGTTCTGTAATACGCGCATTTTCCTGAAAGTTATCTCTGGCTAAAGGGATCGCGAAGCCAAGCTGCTTGAGCGCCTGATTAAAATTACCCGTCAACACAAAATACTCTGCCCGTGCTTGGTGAACGCCAATAATATCGCGGTCCAGTCCGTAAGCCTCAGAAAGTAAGTACCATACGTCCTGGTCGTTTGACCTGTTCTTGGTCACTTCTCTGAGAACTTCAGCTGCCTCTGCTGCCTGACGATTCTTCATCAGCACTTCTGCATAGGCCATACTCAGAGGATAGTTATTAGGGCTGATATTGAGTGCAACTTCTAGCGTGTCTATCGCGACGTCGTAGCGCTCGGCTTTTGTATGCAGTTCGGCCTCTGCGAGTACGAAGGCAATTTTGCCGGGATAGGCGCGACGTAGCTGATCAATGTTCTGCATGGCATTGTCGAATTGGCCTGTCTTGGTTTGGATTAACGCAAGACCATAGAGATTGGCGGCTTGAGTAACAGCATCGCCATTGGCAATGGCTGATCTCCGGCGAATGAGTGAATCTGAATCACTGTTAGTGGTCATCGTTTGGATGCGGGTTCGCATCAACTGATAGTCCAAATCCTTGGGGAATATTTTTGCCGGTAAGCGTTCAGTTTGAGCATAGGAGTCGGCAATTCGACTCTTTGTAACTGGGTGAGTGAGCATAAATTCAGGGATGTCCCGGCCACTGTAGCGATTGGCTCTATTAAGTCGCTCAAACATTCTTGCCATGGCGCGTGGATCCATGCCTGATTCAATCAGTGTATCGATGCCGACTCGGTCAGCCTCGGCTTCTCTGGACCGGCTGTAACGTAACATTTCTGATTGAGCGATAGACTGCGATGCCGTTAGTGCGGCTAGACCTGCGTCACCTGAGTTGGTGGCCATCAGTAGAATGCCGGCGAGTAATCCGACGGTACTCGCCAGACTCGCTTTCTTGCCCGCTTCACTGCGTCGCGCGAAGTGGCGCTGGCTCACGTGAGCGATTTCATGCCCCAAAATTGCAGACACTTCCGAAACATCTTCACCATAAAGGAATAAACCCAAATTCACGCCGACAATACCGCCAGGGGCGGCAAAAGCATTAATGGTTTTGTTATCAATAATGACAAGGTCTATTCGCCGGTCTTGAAGCTGACTGTTGGAGGCGAGTTGATAAATAAGAAGTTCAAGGTATTCCTGCAACAAGGGGTCATAGACCAAGGGTGCGCCCGCCCTTAATTGTCTAAGAAAGTGCTGTCCAAGGGCGCGTTCCTGATCCAGTGAGAAAATACCGGACGTATAATCCCCAAGCGATGGCAGGTTTCGGTCGTTCGCTGCAGACAGTGACCATGAAGATAAGGTCAGGAGGATGATCAAGAGGATTTTTAGTCGCATAAAATACAGATGGATATATCGCTATGGTTGTTACTGTAACGTGAAAGGTGCATAGGAGCTACCCAATAGGTAACGCATAATAAGTGCTGCTGAACAGGAACGGCGGTATTGGTCGCAACATTTTGCATTCATTGGTGCTAATTTTTGAACACGAACTCAAGTAGTTCAACTGCTTCAGGCTGCATTGTCATCAATAAGACCAGCGATCTGTGAGTGTGTTCCCCAAACTAAATGAAATAACCGATATACTGTTGTCTGTTTTGTCATATTAGATGTATACGCCATGGAAATTGAAGTAGACGTGTTTGTTGATGCGAGCGAGTTAACTTGCCCTTTACCACTGTTGAAGGCTAAGCAAGCGCTAAACAAATTGGAGTCGGGGCAGGTGGTTCATCTTGTCTGCACAGACTCAGGGTCGGTGAAAGACTTCAATGTCTTCTGTACTCAAAGTGGTCATCATCTGCTTGACGCTAAAAGTAATGATATAAGCTATGAATACTGGTTGAAAAAAGCCTGACATGGATCACAAGCAAACCTCATTTGAATCTCTCTGTTAATAAAATCAGGAAACGTCGATGTTAAAGGTGCTGCGTAGTTGGGTTGATCGGTTTTTATCGGATGAGGAGGCCGTGCTCCTTGCTGCCCTGTTGGTCGCATTTTTTGTCATTATATTGTCAATGGGGAAAATTCTTGCGCCGCTTTTAACCGGCATCGTTTTGGCCTATGTGATGCAGGGCATCATAAAATATTTGAAACGACGTCAAATTCCTGACGTGCTTGCGGTCGCGGTGACTTTTGTGTTGTTTCTTGGCGGCTTCATCGGCTTGCTATTCTTTGTTATTCCTAGGGTCTGGCGGCAGTTGCAAGGACTGTTTCGTGAGTTACCGGCTCTAGTCAGTCAAACTCAGATTACGCTGGACGATTTAACGCAGAAGTATCCGGGGCTCATTTCAGAATCCCAATTTACGGCCTGGGTGGATATGTTGAACGCTGAGGTTGGGGTGTTTGGTCAATGGGTCGTGTCTGTATCGATTTCACAATTACCTTTGGTGGCGACAATACTTGTTTACATGATTCTTGTGCCGATTTTGGTGTTCTTTATTTTGAAGGATCAAGAGAAGCTACTCATCTGGATTCAATCACTGCTGCCAAATAATCGCCCGCTAATTAGTGGCATCGCAGGTGAGCTCAATATTCAGATGTCCAACTATATTCGTGGCAAGGTCGTTGAAATCATTATCGTTGGCAGCGTTACCTACGGGCTGTTTGTATTCTATGGTTTGAATTACAGCGCATTACTCGCTTTTCTGGTCGGACTCTCCGTCATTGTTCCCTATTTGGGTATCACCGTAGTGAGTCTGCCGGTGGTGATTATTGGCTACCTCCAGTTTGGATGGACCGACGGTTTCTTTTACTTAATGTTCTGGTATGGACTCTTGCAAGCCCTAGATGGTTTTGTGCTGGTACCTTTGGTGTTTTCAGAGGCTGTTAACTTGCACCCTATTGCGATTATCACGGCTGTGTTGGTGTTCGGCAGTTGGTGGGGCTTGTGGGGCGTGTTTTTTGCGATTCCGTTGGCAACCTTGGTGAAGGTGATTATGACCTCTTGGCCTCAGGTTCTGCATGGTCCTGAAAAGCTAACCGAGTAAAGGCTCTGTTTAATTGCTACGGCTCAAGCTTCGGCCTTTTGATTTGATCAAACTGTTTTCGATGGTTTGGTTGAGCAGAAGAGGTTGAGGTACTGTTAAGGCGTTCTTTGCTTGTTCTGAGTCGCACGCCTCGTTAAGATTGACGACTTTTGATTTTGAGGCAAAGCCATGATTTCAGGCAGCATCGTTGCGATGGTGACCCCGATGCTCAATGACGGTTCCGTAGATTGGGATCGTCTTGATGCGTTGGTCGAATGGCACGTTGAAGAAGGCACAAATGGCTTAGTTCCGGTTGGTACGACCGGCGAGTCAGCGACGGTCAGCGTAAACGAGCATTGTCAGATCGTAAAACGGGTTGTTGACGTTGTCAGAGGACGTATTCCTGTGATCGCGGGAACCGGTGGCAATGCAACGAGTGAAGCAATTGAGTTAACCCGTGCAGCCAAGCAAGCAGGTGCTGATGCCTGTTTACTCGTAACGCCTTATTATAACAAACCGACTCAAGAAGGCTTGTACCTTCATCACAAAGCCATTGCTGCGGCCGTCGACCTACCGCAGGTACTTTATAACGTGCCGGGTCGCACAGCCTGCGATATGTTGCCCGAGACCGTGGCGAGATGTTCTGAAATAGATCAAGTGTTTGCCATCAAAGAAGCAACCGGTAGTATTGAACGAACCAAGCAAATTCTTGAGCTTTGTGGCGACAGTATGTTGGTTTATTCAGGGGACGATGAGACCGCTGTTGATTTGATGTTAAACGGGGCCAAAGGCGCAATTAGCGTGACAGCCAATGTGACGCCGAAACAGTGTGCAGAAATCTGTCGTCTTGCAATAGCGGGTGATGCGACAGCCGCGCATAAGTTGAATGAAAAGTTGATGCCCCTGCATCGGGATTTGTTTGTGGAATCCAATCCCATACCCGTGAAATGGGCGCTAGCAGAAATGGGCAAGATTGGAAATGGCATTCGATTACCTATGACCCCGTTGTCAGATGAGTATCACGAACGCGTCCGTCAAGCGATGCGACATGCAGATGTGATTAGTTAATTGATGACTGATCAAACTAATATTGACGAAAACTATATTGGCAACACTATGATCGCTCCAACAGTGCGCACCAAAAAAATGACAGGCTTGCATAGCCGTACGGCATGTTCTCTGATCATTCTGGTCGTCACCCTTGCGGGTTGCAGCTGGATCGATAAATACGACCGTCGCGATAAATACCTCGAGGCAGGATCAATTCCGCCAACTCAAATTCCACCAGGGCTGGATCAACCACCCTTCGAGGCGGCCTTGCCGATACCTCAAGTGGCGGATGCGAGAGGGCTTTCAGGTAAGAAATTTGAGATCGGTTTACCCCAAGCAGTAAGTACGACCTTCGGTGTTGAAAAGGTCGTGATCAAAAAGTTGGGGGATTCACGATGGGTATTCCTTGATGCAACACCTTCAACGGTTTGGCCGAAGATCGTGCGCTTTTTTGCTGTGACGAATATGGACGTGGCCTTAGCCGATCCTCGTCGCGGTGTGCTGGAGTCTGAGTGGATATCAACTCGCGATGATGGTGCTGAAGAAATCGTTGTTAGTATTGCCAAGCAAGATTTCGATCAGGCTACCATTGCGAATCGATTCCGCGTATCGATCGAACCCGGTATTCGATCAGGTAGCAGTGAGGTTTATTTGGAAACGCGTCAACTTAGTTTAGGCGCAGCCAGTCTCCCTGAAGATGTAAGCTGGGAAGGGAAGTCCGATGACCTTGAGCTGGAAGCAGCGCTGTTGACTAAATTGGC
This sequence comes from uncultured OM182 clade bacterium, assembly GCA_905182025.1. Classification (GTDB taxonomy): domain Bacteria; phylum Pseudomonadota; class Gammaproteobacteria; order Pseudomonadales; family Azotimanducaceae; genus JAHRVQ01. The sequence continues at coordinate 34,637 of CAJJAA010000050.1, read as the reverse complement.
CTACTATCTTGGCGAGAGCATCAATGAGCCGGTTTTCTCGATAGGTGCAACGGCGTTACGAGAAGAGAAAGCGCGACTGATTCCCGATATTGTCAGCCCCGTTTTGATCTATAAATTGGAGTATGAAAGAGCTTGGGCAACGGTTGGTTCAGCGTTGAAAAATGCTCGAATTCCAGTTGAAGACCTAGATCGAACGGCACAGATTTACTACATATATTACGATCCATCGCGGGTCTACAAGGAAGAACCTGGTTTTTTCTCTCGGCTATTTTCGAAAGAAGAAGACATGCAAGCGTTGGATGATACCTATCGTTATAAAATACTGCTTCAGACCCCCGAGGACGCGACCGGGGTGACGGATGTCAGAGTGACTATTCAAGATAAGAACGGCAATCCGGCTGATGCTTTGATATCAGAAGGTCTACTTCGTGTTATTAAAGAATCGTCTACTTAACCGATGCGATTTGCATCTTTAGGTAGCGGTAGTCATGGTAATGGCACGCTTATTGATGACGGGGAAACCTGTGTCTTGGTTGATCTTGGCTTTACAGTCAAAGAAGCGGAACGTCGGCTGAAACGTTTAGGCAAGACGCCTGCAGATATCGACGCCATATTGGTGACTCACGAACACGGCGACCACGTTCATGGCGTCGCACCCTTTGCTCGCAAGCACAAACGTGCGGTTTACATGACGCCCGGGACCTATGTTGAGCGGAAAATGGGTGTTGTGCCGGATATGAAACAGATTAATTGCCACAAGCCTTTTCTAATCGGAACACTCAGCATCGAACCCGTTGCCGTGCCCCATGATGCTAAAGAACCCTGTCAATATGTTGTCTCATCAAATGGGTTCAACGTGGGTGTGTTAACCGACCTAGGTCATATCACCGCTCATGTTGTTCAGCAGTATGCTGATTGCCACGGCTTGTTGTTGGAATGTAATCATGACACGCAAATGTTGGAGCAGGGGCCCTATCCTTATCCACTAAAACAACGTGTCGGTGGTGATCACGGCCATCTGAATAATAATCAAGCCGCTGAGCTGCTTCAGAAAATCAACCTAGGCGGCTTGAGGCATCTCGTAATGTCGCATATCAGTGAAAAGAACAACTCACCAGAACTCGCCGAAAAAGCTCTGCTAGGGGTTTTAGAGGAATGGACCGGTACCTTGTATACCGCGGATCAAGAGCTGGGCTTTGATTGGATCGATCTCACCGTTTAGAGCAAGCCAAGTCGGCCCTATCAATGGTGCATTAGCAAAAGGTGGCCTTGTTCAGCCAAATAATACGATCTCTTTGTTGACCACTGTTTGGATATACAGTAGTGTATGTCTATCCAGTGAAGAGGTACTCAACCATGAAAATCACACACATCAAATCAAGTGGTTATTATTCTAACGGTAACCCAGATAGCCAAAATGACGACATTTGGTTATTGAGTAAAGGCAATAAAGTACTTTACCGCGGCAAGACAAGTCCCTGGCAGTCACCTCGCGTTGTTGCTGCAGCACTGCGAATGGAAGGTAAGCAAATGTTGAGGGTTGTTGCTTAACCCAGCGACTTCCAAGTTTTTCAAACCCAATACATCCAATCCTATACATCCAAGCTTGCAACATCGAAGCTTGTTACATCAAAGCTTGTTACATCGAAGCTTGTTACATCAAAGCTCGGTGCATCTGAGCTTGGTACGTCCCAGCTTAATACATCCCAGCTTGATACATCCAAGTCTAGTGCATCGAACAGACGTTCCTGACATCGGTCATACCTGCGGTTATAGTCTAAGTCTGAATCTGGGTCCGAGCCATAGTCTCGGCGAAGAGGCCTACTCGCGAGATTTATCTTTGATGACCCCGGGGAATTTGATTTACCCTGTCCTAATGCAAATTCTTTGCTAAAAAGGTAGTCTACGCCTCAAATTTTCAACCCGTGGGTTAGGAATAAACGAGATGATTGTGAATCCCAATATTATTGAAGTAACCGTACCGACCTTTCAGACAGAAGTGCTGGAAGCTTCCCAGCAGAAGCCGGTTCTACTGGAATTTTATGCTGAGGGCGCCGAACAGAGTGCAGCCCTGGCCGTTACGCTTCGAAAGTTGGCGGATGAATATCAGGGGAAGTTTTTGCTCGCACGTGTCGACGTGCAACAGAACTCTCAAATTGTGCAGCAATTAGGTGTCAGAACGCTTCCCACCATTAAGGTGATTTTCCAGGGACAAATCGCTCACGAAATGGAAGGACAACAGGAAGAAGTTCAGCTGCGTGAGATGCTTGATCAACTCACGATGAGTCCGATTGAACAAATTCGAGCGCAGATTACCCTGCTGGTAAGCCAAGGTGACAGATCAGGCGCTATCGAAATGTTGCAGCAGGCAATTGCTGGAGAGCCTGCAAACTATGGATTGCACGTAGAGCTGTCAGATTTGCTCATTATGGAGTCAAGAGCTGACGAAGCCCGTCAAATATTGTCGGGACTGCCGCCTGAAACAGAAGGCATTGCCAAACCTCAGAATAGGCTCAAGTTCATTGACCGAGCTGCCGAACTACCCGAGTTAGCAGTCTTACAGAGTAAGGTTTCGGAGCAGGATCTGCAGAGTCAATACGACCTTGCGATCCGGCTGATTGTTGATGATCAAATCGAGGCCGCTTTAGAGGCGCTGCTTGTTGTGCTAAAAAAAGACAAAGAATTTGAAGAGCAAATAGCTCGCAAGACCATGATAGAAGTATTTGAGTTGTTGGGTAAAGGTGACCCGACAGCGACGGCTTATCGACGGAAAATGTTCTCGTTCTTGCACTAGCTCGACGATATTTCTCGCCACTGTAGCCTATGCACATTGATCCAAGAGATGGGCCAATCAGGTGAACATAGAGCGGTCTTGTCCGTCAGTAGACGAAGATGCCCCAGCAATCGCTTAATGAAGCGTCAATGACAAAGTTAAGGCTGCCGAGTAAACTCGGGTAAGCCAAAATCATGAGCAGTTCAATATGGTTTCCCTCGAAATTATCGGAGTTTTGTTGATCGGTTGCGCAATATCCGGTCTGCTTGTCTGGACTTTGATGCGCCGTAGTCATTTACTCAAACTCACATCTGACGCAGAACATTTCCAGCGCAAAATTGAACATTCAGAGCAACTTCACCAGGCTGCGATGGACGCAAAGCTAAACGAAATTGAAAATTTGAATGCGCATTTTCAAGCGCAGAAGCTGCGCTTATCAGTCAAGGAAGATGCGCTTCAGCTCGCCTTGTTGAGCGAAGTTGAGTTAAAGACGTCTATAGGCGCGCAGGAAAAACAGCACGAAGAAAAAATCCATCTGCTAGAGCAAGCAAGGTTACAACTCGGTAATGAGTTTAAGACGCTTGCGGCAGACATCTTTGAGGCTAAGCAGAAAACGTTTAAAGAGCAAAGCCAATCCCAGCTCGATAGCGTCTTAAAACCCCTCGGTGAGAAGATTAAAGATTTTGAGAAGCGGGTTGAAGATCACTACAACAATGAAAGCAAAGAACGTTTCTCGCTGGTAAAGGAAGTGAAGAGTCTTCAGGAGCTTAATGCTCGCATCAGCAAGGATGCGATCAACCTCACCAATGCGCTGAAAGGCGAAAGTAAGACTCAGGGAACCTGGGGTGAAATTATTCTCGAGCGCGTACTTGAAAAATCGGGGCTAGTGAAAGGTAGAGAGTATGAGATTCAGGTTAATCTAAAAACCGAAACGGGTCGTCGCTTTCAGCCCGATGTCGTTGTTCATCTACCCGAAGAGAAGGATGTTGTGATTGACGCAAAGGTCTCTCTAACGGCCTACGAGCGATATTGCTCGACTGATGATGGTATCGAGCGGGAATTGAGCCTGAAGCAACACATCCAATCTGTGCGACAGCACATCAAAACATTAGGCGAGAAGGACTACCAGAATCTTGAAGGCGTACGCACGCTCGACTTTGTGCTCTTGTTCATACCCGTTGAGGCTGCGTTCTCACTGGCCGTGCAACACGATGGTGACTTATTTGCTTCTGCGTTTGAAAAAAATATCGTCCTTGTTGCGCCTTCCACGCTGTTGGCGACACTGCGAACGATTCAAAATATTTGGCGATATGAACAACAAAACAAGAACGCGCAGGAGATTGCCGAGAAGGCAGGTGCGCTCTATGACAAGTTCATCAATTTTGTTATTGATTTAGAAGACATAGGCGGCCGACTGAATTCAGTTCAAGGTGCTTACGACAAAGCCCATAAGAAACTCACTTCTGGTACGGGTAATCTTATTCGTCGAGCCGAGGGTGTACGCCAACTTGGCGCCAAAGTGAGTAAATCACTACCGAAGCATCTTGCTGAAACGCCCATTGAAAAGACCATTGAAGAGCGTCTGGAAACACCGACAAAATAGTTCTTATCGAACAAAGTATTATTCTCTTGACTCCTGAGAGGCTCAGCAAGTCGGGGGCTTAAGGTGGTATATGCTCTCATAATCCTGTTCTGTATTGCGGTTTGTTCACAACCTGACCCAAGTTTAAGATTAGGTTAACATCGTCTGTCGGATGACTTTCAGCTGTAAGTGATTGTCGTAAGCAATTGAAATATAAGGGTATATTCGGTGTGGTCAAAAATTGATCAATGCCTTTTTCGTTAAGATTCGCCTATACATCGGTTAAAACTGAATTTTACCCCCAAAGTTATCCACAGATTTTGTGGACAAATTTGGATTGTTTTTCAAATGTCGGGGTTTCGGGCCACGAAAGGACATTTGTCGAAGGGGTGACTAAAGATATCGACCCTGCCTATAGAGTTTAGTAGTGTTCGATCAAGAATAATAAACTGAAGTTCGGAGTTAACACGTTGTCTAATAAATCGTCTGAAAAATCAACTGAGAATAGCCGTCAATACTGGCAGGCGAACCTACGCCTAATGTATGTCTTGCTGGCAATTTGGTTCATTGTTTCATTTGTGTGCGGCATTCTTATCGTTGATTACCTTGATCAATTTCGATTCTTTGGCTTCAAGTTAGGTTTCTGGTTCTCACACCAAGGCTCTATCTTATTTTTCATTTTGCTCATTTTCATTTACACCTGGCGCATGAATTTGCTCGATAAACGCTATGGCGTGGATGAGGGCGAGTAGACATGGATATTAGTGCAACGGTTTTAACCTACATTTTTGTTGGATTGTCTTTCAGTTTATATATTGGTATCGCGATTTGGAGCCGCTCGACCTCAACCAGTGAGTTTTACGTTGCCGGTGGGCATGTGCATCCTATTGCGAATGGCGCGGCTACCGCAGCTGATTGGATGTCTGCGGCCTCTTTTCTCTCCATGGCTGGCATCATTGCCTTCGAAGGCGCGGCGGGGGCTCGGTACCTTATGGGCTGGACTGGGGGTTACGTATTGCTGGCGTTGTGTCTTGCACCCTATCTTAGGAAGTTCGCTAAATTCACCGTGCCGGATTTTGTTGGCGAGCGCTATTACTCTCAAGCGGCTCGCTTGGTCGCTGTTGTTTGCGTGATCTTTATCTCCTTCACCTACGTTTCTGGTCAGATGCGTGGTGTTGGACTGGTTTTTTCACGGTTTCTTGAGGTTGATATCAACACCGGTGTGATCGTGGGTATGACGATTGTCTTTTTCTATGCGGTGATGGGTGGTATGAAGGGCATTACCTATACGCAGGTGGCGCAATATTGTGTGTTGATCTTCGCCTATCTGGTACCGGCGATATTTATGTCTTTGATGCTGACGAATAATCCTTTTCCGATGTTTGGACTAGGCAGCACCATGGTTGGCGAAGAAGTTTACTTGCTTGATAAGCTTGACGGCTTAACCACCGAACTTGGTATGAGTGCATTTACGGACACAAACAAATCAACCATTGATATGTTCTTTATTACGGCGGCATTGATGGCAGGTACGGCCGGTTTACCCCACGTCATTGTGCGCTTCTTCACCGTTCCTAAAGTCAGAGACGCAAGAATATCTGCGGGTTATGCACTGATATTTATTGCTCTTTTGTACCTCACTGCACCCGCGGTTGCGGCCTTTGCGAGGATCAACATCATCAATAGTGTTGATGGTATGAAGTACGTCGAAGCGCCTGAGTGGTTTACCAAGTGGGAGACGTCTGGGTTACTAGCTTGGCTCGACAAAAATAATGACGGTATTGTGCAGTATCGTGGTGGCAATGCCCTGCAGCCTACAAAACCCGCATTCGGTTCAGGTCGTGAAGACCTAGGCCAGAGACAATTAGAGAATCTACCCACAGCGAATGAAAATGAGCTCTATATCGATCGGGACATTATCGTGCTTGCTCATCCGGAAATTGCTCAACTGCCGAACTGGGTTATCGCTTTAGTCGCCGCGGGCGGTCTCGCGGCAGCACTGTCGACTGCAGCTGGACTTTTGTTGGTGATTTCAACGGCCATATCTCACGACCTATTGAAGAAAACCTTCAGACCCGATATCACTGAGCGTCAGGAATTGTTGTATGCCCGTCTTGCGGCAGCGGTGGCGATAGGCATTGCTGGCTTATTTGGTATCTATCCGCCGGGTTTTGTTGCGGAGGTGGTCGCGTTTGCATTTGGTTTAGCTGCAGCAAGTTTTTTCCCCGTCATCCTGTTGGGTATCTTCTCAAAACGTATGAACAAGGAAGCGGCCATCGCAGGCATGCTCACCGGTTTGATTTTCACCTTCAGCTACATCGTTTATTTCAAGTTTGTCAGCCCCGGTGAGAATAATCCGGAGCATTGGTGGTTTGGGATATCCCCAGAAGGTATTGGTACCTTAGGTATGATCTTTAATTTTGTTGTGTCCTTTGTTGTTATGTCGGTGACGCCGCCACCACCGCAAGAGGTTCAGGATTTGATTGAAAATATACGAGTACCTAAATAGGCGCTCAGATATTTTGCAAAATATACAATTAGCCAGTCCGTTTGTTAGCGGAATTTTTAACTGGACCTTTAACTGAACCTTTCAGAAGTAAATGGAGTAACCGCAAGATGGCCACTGCTGAAACGTTGTTAGCGCGATATAAAGATGACGGTGTGAAACGGGTGAAACTCGGAGTCACCGACATAGATGGCGTTCTGCGAGGCAAGTACATCAGTCTGGATAAGTTCGCCTCGATCGCGAAAGAGACGTCAGGCTTCTGCGATTGTGTGCTCGGCTGGGACATAGATGACCAGCTTTATGACAATGCGAAGTTCACCGGCTGGCATACAGCCTTTCCTGATGCGCTTTACCGATTGGACTTGAGTTCTGAACGCAGGCTTGTGGAGGAGGCGGGGGTGCCTTATTTCATTGGTGAATTCGTTGCCGCTGACGGGACTAGTCTTCATAGCATTTGCCCCCGAAGTCGGTTCAAAAACCTATTGCAAAAAGCAGACGAAATGGGCTTCGCCGCAAAGATGGCATTTGAATATGAGTTTTTTATATTTAATGAAACGCCACACACTGTTCGTGAAAAAAATTATCAAGATCTTGAGCCATTATCGCCAGGTAACTTCGGCTATTCCGTGCTTCGCACCAATACCCACTCAGAACTCTTCAACGGTCTAATGGACTTTTGTATCGACCATGATTTTCCCCTCGAAGCGTTGCACTGCGAAACAGGCCCAGGTGTTTGGGAAGGCGCCATCGCGGTTGATGAGGCGTTAGCCGCGGCGGACAAAGCCGTGCTATTTAAGACTTTTACAAAGGCTTGGTTTCAAAAACGCGAGCTGATGGCGACCTTCATGGCAAAATGGTCGATGGACTATCCTGGCCAGAGTGGCCATTGCCATCAGTCACTGTTCGACAAGTCGACAGGTAAATCAGTCTTCTACGATAAAAATGACGCTCATGGTATGAGTCGCATTCAGAAACAGTACGTCGCCGGATTACAAAAATACCTTCGACCGCTTTTAGCGATCACGTCGCCGACGATCAACAGCTACACACGACTCGTCAAAGGTGCATGGGCACCCACAGCATCAACGTGGGGCGTTGAAAACAGAACGACCGCGCTGCGAGTGATTCCAGGTTCAGACAAATCCCAACGGGTTGAGTTCCGCATTGGTTCAGCGGATGCAAATCCGTACCTGGTTGCTGCTGCGACGCTGGGTGCCGGTTTGCTTGGAATAGAGCAAGAGCTTGAATTAGGTGACCCTGTAGTCGGAAACGCCTATGACATACAAGATAGCTTGCCCCTCGAGGCCCAATTACCGACGAACCTGCGAGATGCGACGAGGCTTTTAGAGGCCTCTGACGTAGGCAGGAAAATCTTTGGTGATGCTTTCGTCGAACACTTTGTTGCAAGCCGCGATTGGGAAGTACGTGAGTACGAACGCCATGTGAATGATTGGCAGTTGAAGCGATACTTCGAGATTATATAAAGGCGCACTTTACATCTATCCTTAAGACCCTTCGCACTTTGTTGCGACAACACAAGAAATTAAAGAGACATACATAGTGACGCTAAAAATCGGCATTCTTCAAACGGATTCTGTATTGGATCAATTCCAGTCAGAGTTTGGAAACTATCCTGAAATGTTTACCGACATGCTGCTGAAAGCGAGCGATGGGTCTGCTGAAATCATCAATTATGACGTCGAGCATTTTCAATACCCGGTTGAGATTGATGAATGTGATGCCTATATTATGACCGGCAGCAAGTTGAGCGCCTACGATGATGAGCCGTGGATTCACGAGTTACTTCAATACATCGTTAGGTTACATGAGGCCAAAAAGAAACTGGTTGGAATATGTTTTGGTCATCAGTTGATTGCCTTAGCACTCGGTGGAAAGACGGAACCGGCAAAGGTAGGTTGGCGTGTCGGCGTCCAGAGTTGTGACATTCTGGTTGAGAAAGATTACATGCAACCACCGCTGCGTCGGCTAGCAACTATCGCCAGCCATAAAGATCAAGTCACATTACTGCCCTTGAACGCAGAGTTAATTGCGGGCTATGACGCCTGTCCGAATTCAATGTATCAGATTGAAAATCACATATTTGCGTATCAAGGTCACCCTGAGTTCAGCAAACCCTACTCCAATGCCTTGATGGATTTTCGTCGCGAGATTCTTGGAGAGGCAATATATAACGAAGGCGTTGAGAGCCTGACGAAAGAGATGCACAGTACTATTCTCAGCCGCTGGATTATCAACTTTATTGAGCGTTGAATTATCGTGCTAGTGGTATGAACCATTTTTTTATTGCTTATAGCTCTCACGTCGCTCTTTAATCGGCGCATCGTTGGTTTGTTATAAGTTAAGCCTCTGCTGCAGCGTATGCGTGGCTGCGCAAAATTGTCAGATTGCATCTTCAGCGCCCTGTTGATCAGCCCTGAAATTTGGTTTGCCTCAATTTCCAAAATATTTAGCGTAGATCTATTTTGAGATATGTCAGGTCTGGCTATAATGATCGCCTTTTTTCGACACGTGATTCTCCACACGTAATTCTCCACACATAATTCACCACACGTAATTATATATACACAGACAATGCAAGGTTATACATGACTGCAATATCGCGGCTTCAAGCAATTCGTAATAACAAAATATTTGAAACCTTCATCATCCTTATTATTATTACTTCGGCGATGTTGGTCGGGGCAAAGACATATGATCTACCTGCGTCAATGCTGGAGGTCCTGCGGATTCTGGACTGGGTCGTAACGCTGATCTTCCTTTTCGAGATCGGCATCCGTTTTGCCGCTGAAGAAAAGAAAGCGAATTTTTTTCGTAATGCATGGAATATTTTTGACACGTTGATTGTCATTGTTAGCCTGATTCCGATTGAAAATACCGAGATGGTATTGGTGGCCAGGCTAGTGCGGGTATTTCGAGTCATGCGAATGATCAGTTTTATACCTGAATTACGTCTGTTACTTAACTCGTTGTTGATTGCTTTGCCCAGACTCGGCTATGTGATGTTGTTGATGTTCATCATCTTCTATATATACGCTGCGGTTGGCAGTTTGTTTTTTGAAAACATAAACAGTTTCCTTTGGGGTGATATTGCTCGAGCGATGTTGACTTTATTCAGAGTCATGACGTTCGAAGATTGGACCGATGTGATGTACGAAGTGATGGAGGTGTACAGCTGGAGTTGGGTCTATTTTGTTTCGTTTATCTTTCTGACCGCATTCGCCTTTTTGAATATGGTGATCGGCATTGTTGTGAATGTTCTTGAAGAAGAGCATCAGCGCGAAGTTGAAAATGACCCGAACCAGGTATCACTTTCCGACCTAAAAGTTGAGATTGAATCCCTGAAGCGTCTTATCGAGGAACAACACCGGTAAAATAGTAAGCGTTAGTTTTTATTGCCAGTTCTTATTGTTAGTTCTTATTGTTAGTTCTGATTTTGGTCAGGGCCGCTATTAGTGATCCGGCCATAACCATGCGGCACCACGTACGCCGCTTGAATCGCCGTAACGTGCTTTGACGAAGCGTGTATTTACTGTGTCAGCAAAAATGTAGCGAGAGAGGTAGTTTGGTACACGTTGATAGATTTCATCAACGTTGGACATACCTCCGCCAAAGACAATAACGCCTGGATCAAGCACATTGATGACACTTGAAAGGGCGAGTGCGAGTAGATTGCAATATTGCTCAAGACATTCAGCCGCTATTTCATTTCCGCTACGTGCGGCTTCGACAATTTCAGCCGGTGAGGTTGGGATACGCTGGGCTTTAGTTTCACCCACCACGGATTTTGCTCGCGCCAGTTGTTGGAAGCTGTGTTGAAATGATGGGCCAGCTAGCCATGTTTCAACGCAATCGGCTTTACCGCAAAAGCAGGTTCTGCCGCGATTGAGTTTGAAGCCATCAAGTCGATCGGAAGGCAGCGCTATGTGACCCCATTCACCGGTAATTGCATTCACACCTTGCAGTAGGCTTTTGTTGACAACAATACCGCCGCCGACACCTGTACCGAGGATGACGCCAAAGACCACGCTTTCATTTGTTGCATGACCATCGCAAGACTCGGAGAGGGTAAAACAATCGGCATCGTTAGCAATCCTTACGGGTCTTGTTGTTCGTCTGGCCAAGTCTTCTTGTAGTGCACGGCCGTTGAGGCACGTGCTATTGCAGTTCATCATTAGTCCGGTTTTTAGGGAAATAGCACCGGGTGTGCCAATACCTAAGGGTTGGCTCGACGGAAAATGCAGGGCATCGCTGGCGGTTTCAACCAGCTGGCTGATCGCGTCAATAACGGCGTTATAATCATCTTTAGGTGTGTCGACACGCCGTTGAAATACAATTTCCCCGGCTGTTGAGAGAGCGACTAACTCTATTTTGGTGCCACCAAGATCAATTCCTATCCGCACGTACTTATTGCCTTTTGGATTAAGTAAGAGCAAATACTATCACCAAAGCTTGCCTCATAAATCAATGTGATTTGGACCGCAGTTGGCATCCTGAGCGTAACTCAAAGAAAGTAGAACCGTATTGGGCTCTTGAACGAAGGAGATCACATGTCGAATGTGATCTCGGTGATGAAACTGACCTCTTTACTCGGGTTGATCAATTCTCTTGCGCAGTAACATCAATATTCCGAGTCATCGAATCGACGTCTGCTAGGCCCATCGCTCAGTATTGCCCACGCCAGTCCATAGGCAAGTAGGGTTGGTTGTGCTGCAATGCAAAGCATGACGATGGCGCCAATTCGAACGACGAAGGGCGCGATATCTAGATACCTACCGATACCGGCACAAACCCCGCCGAACTTCTTATTGCTTGAGTCCAGCATTAAACGTTGTCTTTGTATTCGGCGAAAACTCATGTTGTCCTCCCTTTATCCTGTTGTTATCCATTTTCTCTTGGTGTGATGTTTTGAGAATTGCCGATGTTAGACATTCTTGATTTCAATGCGTCTAGCTCAGCAGTGAGATAATCGTCCTGCTCGAGTTCCTGTATCTGCTCAGTCAGTCCTTGATTGCCTAAATCGTAAGATTCGATTTCACCTTCCATCTCGTCCAATTTACGCTCGTAGGATTCGAATCGACCGAAAGCGTCATCAACGTTGATATCGTGTATCTGTCTCTTAACCTTGATTCGAGACTTAGCCGTCTGTCCTCTTAAAATTAACGCTTTTTGTCGAGTTCTAGCGGTTTGAAGTTTCTCTTGTAATTGACCGGCATCGGATGCGAGCTTTTGCAAAGCCGTATTAACGTGGATTAAATCAGCTTCTGTTGTCGTTACAGCAGTATCGAAGCGACTCTTTTCCAATAAGGCTGCTTTTGCCAGGTCATCTCTGCCGCGGCTAATGGCAACCTCTGCCTTTGATTGCCAACTATCCACTTCACGTTTCATCTTCGTCAGTGTTTGTTGAATGTTTTTCTTATCGGCAAGGTAGCGAGCCGAAGCGGATCGCACCTCAACAAGTGTCTCCTCCATTTCCTGGGTGATGAGTCGTACCAATTTTTCAGGGTCTTCAGCCTGCTCAAGGATGGTGTTGATATTGGCGTTTACGATATCGGAGATTCGATTAAATATGCTCATAATAGTTCCTTTTAGCTGGTTTCTTAATCTGATTGAGTGGCGTTGTTGGTATTCGCTTTTATTGAAGTAAAAATTTAGTCGACAGGAAAATTTGCGAATTATTTTGTGTCGGTTCGGTTTGTATCAAGAGATTGTTACTAACACCTTTTGAATGTCTTGTTGACGAATATGAACCTGAACTAAATAGCTCTGAGCTAAACGACTCGACCTGTGTAATCAATGAGTTAATTTCGCAGACTGCGTGATCCATCTCTGCGCAGGTTCTGGCAGCTTGGCTGATATCCTTCTCGGCCAAGATGCCGAAACCGAGAATCAATACAGCGAGTAGGCTGGTTGTGATCCAATTTGAGTTCGACGAATAGCGGCGGTTTTCGCCGTGTGTCTTTGCTTTCACATCTGATGCTTTTTGTATTAGCTCGGATTTGGTGATGGCTTTTATGCTTGAGGTTCTCACGTTTATTTCCTGATGGTTTTGTTCTGCTTACATTCCCTAATTCACTATTCATGCCAACTTGATGCTAATAGCTAACTCGCTGATAAATAAGCATTAAAAATTTTGGTATTGCCATTAAAAAAATATTTTTGATCAAATTGGTTAATCTGAAACAGTTGGTTAGTGAAATTAACCAATTGAAAGCTAAAGACGATATTGAGCCGGAAGTTGGGTATACTCGCGCATTGCATTTTAAGGAGATAGTAGATGAACGGCGCGGAAAGCATGTTACAAACCCTTATAAACAACGGCGTGGAAGTTTGTTTCACGAACCCTGGTACGTCTGAGATGCACATGGTGGCTGCCATTGGTAAGACCACGGGTATGCGCTCGATTCTTGGTTTGTTTGAGGGTGTTTGCACCGGTGCGGCTGACGGTTACGGACGTATGGCGGGCAAACCTGCATGTACGTTGTTACATCTCGGACCGGGTCTTTCGAATGGTTCTGCGAATCTACACAATGCCAAGAAAGCTAATTCGCCTATTTTGAATTTAATTGGTGATCATGCCACCTATCACAAAAAGTACGATGCACCTTTAACATCAGATGTCATCGGTTTGTCCCATCCTGTTTCGCATTGGGTTAAGACGTCTGAAACGTCAAACGAATTGCCTAAAGATGCTGCCGAAGCTGTTGTGGTAGCCAATGGAGCGCCTGGGAAAATTTCGACCCTGATTGTGCCCGCCGATTGTGCCTGGGATGAATCAGGTGAACCTCTGCCCGCGCAGCCAATACCCGCTGCACCATTAGTATCTGACGAATCGGTTCAAGAGGCGTTGGCACTGCTGAAGAACGGCAAGAAGACTATTTTATTATTAGGTAATTTAGCGCTAACGGAAGCCGCAATTGATATTGTCGATAAGGTTTCTCAAGCTACCGGTGCGCAATTGTTTTGCGATACGTTTGTGACCCGCCTACCGCGCGGTGAAGGCCGCTGTGAAGTCGAAAGACTGGGTTATTTTGCGGAACAAGCGACTGAACAACTTGATGGCGTTGAACAATTGATTATGGTGGGCACAAAGGCGCCTATCGCGTTCTTTGCCTATCCGGGCAAAGCCAGTGAATTTTATGCTGAAGGTAGCACGTTGCATACGCTCGCCGGCGTAAACGACGATGCTGAGAATGCATTGCAGAGACTTAGTGATGCCTTGGATGCCAATAGCTTGTCACCCCGGCATGTAAAGCTTGCGAAAAAAGGCGAAGGCAAAGGCGAACTCAACCCGTACACCATCGGCCAAACATTCGCTGAACACATGCCCACAGACGCCATCGTGATTGACGAGGGCGCTACTTCCGGTGGTGGTTGTTATGCCAGCAGCGTCACCTCTGAACCGCACGACTGGATCACGTTGACCGGTGGATCAATCGGTTTTGGCTTGCCAACCGCCATTGGTGCTGCAGTCGCCTGTCCCGACCGAAAAGTTATTGCCATACATGGCGACGGCGGTGCGATGTACACGATTCAATCGTTGTGGACCATGGCGAGAGAAGATCTCGACATCTGTGTGGTGATATTTGCTAATAGGAAATACCAGATCCTTCAGGTTGAGCTGGCCCGTGTTGGAGCCCAATCGATGAACAAGAAAACCCTCGATATGCTGGATATTGGTAGTCCTAATTTGGACTTCGTGAAGTTGTCAGAAGGCATGGGCGTCAGCGCGACAAGAGCTACGAGCATTGCAGAGTTCAACAGTCAATATCTGCAGGCAATGAAAACAACTGGACCAAAACTCATAGAGGCGATACTACCCTAGTGACAAGTGCTATTAATAAGGTTGATCGAAGCGAGCTGCTTGATCAGTTCGAAACACAAGATTTTGATGTTCTTATTATCGGTGGCGGTATTACCGGTGCGGGTATTCTGCGTGAGGCCTCCAAGGCCGGTTTGCGAGCGTTGCTGCTCGAGGCAGATGACTTCGCCTCAGGAACCTCGAGCAAATCCACCAAGCTTATCCATGGTGGATTGCGCTATCTCGCCATGGGACACGTCCATGTCGTGCGTGAAGCAGCCAGGGAACGAAAGCGGGTTAATCAGCTAGCACCTCATCTTGCGGAGCCTAAATGGCTTATGGTGCCAGCAGCTAATCGGTTCGAGTTGCTCAAATATCAGATCGGTATTACTGCTTATGAGTACCTCGGTCAGGTCGACAAAGCTGATCGTCACAGGTCTTTGAGCGGAGCCTCGCTTCGTGACTATGAACCTACGCTCAACACCCAACGATTCCCCTATGCGGTAATTTATCGCGAATATTTAACCGATGACGCTCGACTGGTACTTGCTAATATTCGGGCTGGTCTGCAGGCGGGTAGTTATGCATTGAATCAAGCAAAGGTTGACCAACTGCTGTATTCGGACGATCAGGTGGTTGGTGCAAGCGCTGTGTGCGGCGTTACGCAACGAAGATTTGAGGTTAACGCGAAGGTCGTTATCAATGCCGCGGGTCCATGGGTGGAGCAAGTATGTAAGCTCGATTCATCAGATGCGTCTCCGCAGATGATTCTGTCCCGTGGTGTACACGTCGTCGTTCGTCACAGCCTACTGCCGGTGACCGAACCCATATTTATGGTAGGGGATGATGGTCGCCCTGTGTTTGTTGTACCCAAAGGAGACGTTGTTTACATAGGTACCACAGATGATCTGCACGAAGGTGGCGCTGAGTTTTGGCCTGAAGTCACCAAGCAAGACATCGATTATCTTGTAAAGACTGTTGATGTGCACTTCGATGTAAAGATTGAAGCGCAAGACTGTCTCACAACTTGGGCAGGCCTGCGTCCCCTTATCTCCGAGTCAGGTAAATCGACTCGAGAGGTTTCCAGGAAAGATGAGGTTTGGCAAAGCAAGGCCGGACTTGTGACAATCGCAGGCGGCAAGCTTACGGGATATCGAAAAATGGCTGAGGACACCCTTAGCGTTGTTTCTAACAAGCTTGCTCTGCCGGTCCCTGACAGTGAACCTGAAGTTCCACTGCCCGGTGGAAATTTTTCTGTTTCCTTAACCGAGCTATCTGAAGATATCGCTCAACGTTGGCAGTTGTCTGAACCGATTGCTTATCGGTTGGTACGGTTATACGGATCGGAAACAAATGATGTTCTTGATCTTGGTCATAATCCTATCGTTACTAATGGCAAGATCTTGACGGGAGAAATACACTGGGGCGTTCAACATGAGTTCGCTTTGAGTTTAGAAGATGTGCTTTATCGTAGAACTCGAGCGGCGGTTTATGAGCCCAAGGAAACCCATAAATTGTTAGAACCTGTGAGTCAGTTGTTGAAGGAATACTTTGGCTGGACCGAAGACGATCGCCAAGCTCAAATTCAACACTTGATTGAGCGTTTGGAGCAAGACGGCAACCTGCCATTGTAAGGCGGTTGTATCCAGTCACGATGCGGTTTGATAGCGGATGCTAATTTACCGCATTAACGATCTAATTGATCCGATCCAATAGCACCATTTGAACAAAAAGCTGGCGCAATGCTAGGTGTCAATAAATAGATACGACACCTAATTGCCAACTTTGGTCAGCTTCTTTATCACGCAACCTTTGTTTGCGTATCAGGTAATTCAACTGCGGTGCGACGGCACGAAGCTGCTCAAATTCGTCTCTACAAAACGTGATAAAGCTACATTCATTTGCTGCAACGATCGGCTCGAGTCTATCGTCGGCGAAGGGTCTCCAACCGGCTTCGTAACCGTGTTGTTGCTTAGTTTCCAGCTGACCTTCACTGAGGATATACCAGGTGTCTGGGTCAGGCTCAAAAGTCTGACCACTAGCGATCGTTTGGAGCCGGGCTATTCTTCCGACCTTTTCAGCCACGATAGATGTGAGGTCCTTAAATTGGGGTAATGCATGCACGATGGGTCGAAGTTTCCAGCGGTGCAGGATTTCTTCTTTGATTCCCTCGGTATCAACAAATGCTTGGAATATTGCTTCTGAAAATACGCAGATAGTGACAGGGCTTGCCGCGACAACACTGGCGTTTCGACTGCCTGCACCTGTTATAACGGCCATCTCACCGATCAAGTCGCCTGCTTGCAGCAGTGCAATGGTGTTGCTCGAGGTTCCGTCGTGGTGAACGACGTTGCAGTAACCGGTAAGAATCAGATAGACAGAACCTGTACTATCAGAGTCTTGTACGACAACAACATCATCGGTGTTGTATCGACGAATTTCTTCTTGAGCCAATAGACTCCTCATCCATCGATTCGGGAACTGCTTACCGAGCCAGAGCGAAAGGTAGTGATTAACCTGAGATGTGTAGAGGCTTTGATCACCATCAAATATCGTGTAGCGTTTTCCTGAACTTGCCAGTGAAAAGGTGTTGCTAAACTCAGCGGGCAGGTCTTCAACATGGACAAAAACAACACGTTCTGCCTTTGAGCCAAGCGCATCAGCAGGGTCACCATGAATGGCACCTGCGCCGCCGTCTGCAATCAAAATGTGATGTGGGTCGGTAAAGAGATGTTTGAGACTGTCGAGAGTTTCGTCTCGCACAATGCCTTGTTTATTTAGATCTCGAATCGATGCCATGTCATTGTTATCGCCGACAATACATAAATCGCGCACGGATCCGAGTTTGTCGATTTGAAATGTTGCGCCAATTGTGGGAATGCTATGCACAGTAATATGTGGATCAATAATGAGGCCATAGTAGTTAAGACTTTTGCCAGGCACCAGTTCAACGAGTTTAAAATGCTCCTTGATGACATTTATTGACCAACCCAGATTGCAAGCGAGTTTATCCATTGCCATTTCAAAGATCTCACGTGTTGTGATGACCTCAACAATGTTTGGCATTTTCATCAAAGGAAACATAGCGCAGTGGTCATCGTGCAAATGGGTGAGGAATACGGCGGATATCTGATTCTTAGAGATCCCTCTGGCAAATAGGTGTTGATCTAAAAATGGAATGGAGTCAATGAGAAGGTATTCGCCATTTACGCATAGCGCGAGTCCTGTGCAGGGCTCATCGACAGCAAAGCCAGATGCGCCACCTAATACTTCAACACCGAGTTTGACGAGTCCGCCAGGTACATAGTCTGAAGATATTTTGTACGGAGGTTCAACGGTTTCATGTTCATCCAGTTCTACTTCAACCACGCCATCGTCATTGCTAAAGCGATAATGATCATGGGATAGATGCTGAATTTGCATGCTTCCGACTTGAGCGATGCCTTCTTTAAAATGGGCTAATTCGAAAAAGTCTTCGACGGGAATCGTTTGGCCGTCAGGGTCTTTGAGTGCAAGAGCCTCGGATATCGCAAGCCATTCTTCCTTTAAACCCTCTTCTGTTCCCCAATCTGTCAAATTTTGACGGGTTGGACCCATTAACGTGAGACGCATCAACCGAAGCGCGTGGCTTACATCCGCTTCGTTGCCGACAAGCGTCAATTTCCTACCTTCCGCTAAACCCTTTGCGACGAAGACGAAGAAATAGAAGGGGAATTCAAGGTTATTTAGTAGTGAGCCATCCTTCTCCCTGCTGTCCGTCAGTAGCATAGCATCGAATGTTGAGATACCGCTTTGGAGTAGGTTTTTTAGGATCTCTGGAGGTTGACCAACTAGTACGACTGTTTTCTGGTCTTGAACAACCCTACTTGAGTCGGCTGGCCGCAGTACTGCAGGTTGTGCCATGTTTTTACACGTATAATAAGACGACCTCAGTGTACCTAATGTACCAATTCGGGGAAAGAGAATTGATTTAGAACGTTTTAGATTTTTGTGTCGAATATTATTGCCGAAAACAATAAAATGCAGCGGCCAATCACGTATAAAAACAAAATTTTAATGTTAGGGCGCACATGATGATCGCCCTAACATAAACACTTAGCCGAGAGATTGAAAATGAGTGAATCCACGACATTGACAGAAGCAGAGAAAGAACTGTTTCGAGATAGCATAAAAAAATTCTTGGAAACAGAAGTTGAGCCGAATTATGACCAGTGGGAAAAAGACGAAATCTGGCCCCGTGATCTCTGGAATAAGTTAGGTGAAAACGGCTTTCTCTGTGTGGACATTCCATCAGAATATGGCGGCTATGACGCGTCCTTTGAATTGAGCTGTGTTGTGATTGAAGAAATTTCTCGGGCAGGATACGGCGCTCTGTCTTCAGGGGTTTCTGTCCACTCCGATATTGTTGCACCGTATATTTTAGATCTCGGTAGTGAAGAGCAAAAGCAGAAATGGCTACCGAAGATGGTGTCCGGTGAGATTGTCGGCGCAATCGGGATGACGGAGCCTGGTGCAGGTAGTGATTTACAAGGTATGAAAACGAGCGCACTAAAAGATGGTGATGATTTTGTTCTAAATGGTCAGAAAACCTTCATCACGAATGGCCAGCATGCGGATGTGATCGTGCTGGCGGCAAAAACCGATCCGAAGCTTGGTGCGAAAGGTATTACCCTGTTTACCGTTGACACTCATTCAGCAGGTTATGAAGTGGGACGAAACTTAGATAAAATGGGATTACATTGCGGCGACACCTCCGAAATTTTCTTCTCCGATGTACGTGTGCCGGTTGCAGACGTGCTTGGCGGCGAAGGCAAAGGCTTTGCCAATTTGATGAACGAGCTGCCACGGGAACGACTTATTCTCGGCGTCGGATGTGTTGCCGCTGCGGAAGGTATGCTTGATTGGACCATTGAGTATACGATGGAAAGAAAGGCATTCGGTGAGTCTATTTCAAGCTTTCAAAATACGCGATATGTTCTAGCTGACATAAAGACCGAAATTGAGTTGAATAAAGCATTGGCTGAGAAGTTTACGAAAAAATTTGTCGAAGGGGACCTCTCAAGCCACGAAGCATCGATGGTCAAGTTAGCAGCGAGCGAAATGCAAGGGCGCGTCGCCGATCGATGTTTGCAGTTATTTGGCGGTTACGGATATATGACCGAATACAAAATATCACGGGCATTTGTCGATGCGCGTATTCAACGTATTTACGGTGGTACCTCGGAGATCATGAAGGAATTGATTTCGAGGAGTCTCGTAGGGCGATAAGTTCATGCAACAACAAGACAAAAATTAAACTAAAACAGCCTGGTGATAATAATAAATGAAAAATAATATTGGGTCTTTACTTGCTATCAGAGCAGGAATTAATGGTGATAGAGAAGCCTATGTGGATGGTGCATCGGGCATTCGGCAAACTTTCAGTGAATTGAACGCTAACGCGAATCGAGTTGCTAATGGCCTAGTCTCCAAGGGTGTGAAAGCCGGTGATCGTGTCGGGCTGCTACAAATGAACAGTGTTGAGTTTATGGAGTCCTATTTCGCTGTTGCAAAAATTGGTGCTGTTGTCGTGCCGCTCAACTGGCGTTTAGTGGCAGACGAGCTTGAGTTCATTCTCAAGGATTCCGGTACAATGACTCTCATCTTCGGTGAAGAGTTTATTGATCTTGTGTCCGACTTGAATGCGCGAGGTGATAAAACCGACATCATTAATTGGTTGCAAGTTTCAGCAAAAGCGAACGGCGCAAGCCATTTTAGTCAAGACTATCATGACCTTCGAAATGCGAGCTCTGCCGCTGAACCGCCCATGGGTGGCTCAGACGATGACATGTTGTACATCATGTACACGTCCGGTACGACTGGTTTGCCTAAGGGTGTCGTACACACTCATACAACGACATTCTGGGCTCTTTTAACCTTTTCTGGGTCCACTGACCTTCGTCTCGGTGATCGCTATTTAGCAGCTTTACCGATGTTTCATGTCGGTGCTTTAACACCCATCACACTCAACGTGTATCAAGGGGTGACCAGTGTCGTGATGCGAGAATTCGATGCGACGCGTGCATGGCAGCTCATTGAGGAAGAGAAAATTAATAATTCACTGCTAGTGCCAGCCATGTTGAATTTCATGATCCAACTACCTGATTTAGATCGCTTCGACTACAGCTCAATTCGCTGGATTCAATCCGGTGCCTCGCCGTTGCCGGTCAATCTCATCGAAGCATATGACGAAATAAATATTCCCGTGCATCAGATTTACGGACTGACCGAAACCTGTGGCCCCGCTTGTGTGATTGATGCGGATAACGCAATCAAGAAAATTGGCTCGACCGGCGTACCCTTTTTCCACACCCAGGTGCGCATCGTGAACGAAGAAGGTCTCGATTGCGCGCCAAAAGAGCAGGGCGAAGTGCTGGTGAGTGGCAATCACATTATGACAGAGTATTGGAATAGACCCGAAGCGACACGAGATACGTTAGTTGATGGATGGCTCAAAACAGGTGATGTTGCCTCGATGGACGAAGATGGGTTCATCTATATTCAAGATAGAATCAAGGACATGATTATCTCAGGTGGTGAGAATGTTTACCCCGCGGAGATCGAAAACGTGATTCTTGGTCATCCGAGTGTCGCTGAAGTTGCTGTTATCGGGCAGACCAGCGAACGGTGGGGAGAATCGCCCTTCGCGGTTGTTGTAACGAAGGGAAATGAAGCATTGACGGAGTCTGATATCCTGCAATTCTGTGATGGAAAGTTAGCTAGGTTCAAACTGCCGAAAGGCGCGGTGTTCACCGATACAATTCCTCGCAATCCAAGCGGAAAGGTTCTAAAACGTGTATTGCGAGAGCAGCACCCTGGGCCAGCCCGTGTTTAGGTGGAAAAAGATTTCAGCTCGATCTAGCGGGGTATTGATGTCCATATTAATTTTGAAGAAGGAATGTTAATGCCACGTTACGACTATTTCTGTAAGGAGAATGACCAGGTTGTTGAGGTTATTCATCCTCTATCGATTAAGTTGACGAGGTGGGGAGACGTCTGCGAGAAATCGGGTCTTGAACTCGGTGCCGTATCTGCAGATTCACCGGTTGAACGTATAATAACGACCGCGCCAATGGCTAATACGCCCATGGGTAATAGTGGCCTAAAAAACCTCGGCTTTACCAAATTAGTTAAGCGGGATGACGGTGTATACGAAAATGTCACCCGAACAGGTACCGAAAGTAAGTTCATGAAAGCCGGTGATCCGAGTTCGATGCCTCATCTAAATAAAAAAATCTCGGACTAGGCAACAATATACGAACACATCTGTTTGGCACTTTGTTGTTGCTTGCCTTCATTGTTCTATTTCAACCACAGTATGCTGCAAGAGACAAACTATTTTCGCGCTGAATATCAGCACGGGAGTAGTTGCAATAATGCTGTGCCCTATCAGTCACAGAACGATATCGCCGCTTATCTAGCATTTCTAAAGGGCGCATTCGATGACTGCAAAAAAGCTAATGAGTGGGGAAGTTGTTGATGGCAATGCCATTGCACAGACTACTTCAAGCCGAGAGTCTTGCCTCGACAAAAGCATTTCTTCAAAACGTTCGATTGGTCGTCAATGGCGTGTTTGAAATGACCATGTCGGGCTGGCGGGTGAATCGTCCATTTTTGCGTGCTAATCGTAAAATTACAAAACCTATCGATCGAGCCGAGCCCCTCACCTTAGAAAGACTCGGCTCTGACAGCCCTCTTAACCTGCCGGAGGGTTGGTTTTCAATTCCGTTTCCTGTTCGATAAGGAAGTCCATTACATCTAACATCTTTATTAAGCCGACATCCCTAGACGCTGATACACGATATTTGCCGTTCACAACAAGATTAGGTACCGAGGCAATCTTAAACCGACGGGCAAGGTTGTCAGCCCGGTTAACTTTTTGAGTAACCTGTTCGGACGTAAATGCGGCTAAAAGTTCTTCTTCACTGACTTCTGACGTCGCTAGAATCGCAGCAATTTTTTCAAGGGTATTTAAATTCCTCTTGCCGTCGTGGATTTCTTTGAATAGGCGAACGTGATTCTGATCGAGTATGCCTAGTTCCATTAATCCGTAGTGTGCTCTACCTAGATTTCTCCAGAGGTCGTTTGCAATCACTGGGGTTCGAACGAGAGCAACTTGGCTTGACCTATCATTTGCCCATTCAGTGAGATCATCATCAAAGTTGTAACAGTGAATACAACCATAAGAGAAAAATTCCATCACCTCGATTTTGTCGCCACGAACTCGACGCGGTTTTTCGATTGCGAAGAAATGTTCGCCTTCAACAAACTCTCCTTCAACGGTGTCGCTAATAACGATCGTAAATAGATAAACAGCCACGGCGATGACAACAACCCCTATGACGCTGAGTGCCAATTTTTGCTTTTTCAGAAATTTGGATTCTCTCTTTGACATTTATCTGACTCATCAGGAAAAGAAAAGATTATAGCTATGATTTGGCTCGTTGGAATCCTTTGTGTAGACTCGTTTCAAAATAATTTTGGAGAATGACATGACGAGAATGCCAGCATTGAGTCTTGCAGCGGTACCTGGGCGGCGTAAAGCCACGATCGAACTTGCCACTGAAATAGAGCGTAAAGGCTTCTCCGGCATCTATGGTCCTAGTCTCGGCGACTCTTTAGCACTTTGTGAGGCGCTTGCGTTTGCGACGAACGAAATTCATTTCGGTACGAGCATCATGCCGATCTATTTCCGTCAGGTTGCTGATTATGCGCAGACAACGTCTTTCATTCATGAGATATCGGACGGCCGTTTCAAATTTGGTATTGGTGTCAGTCATGCACCTGCGCTAAAGCAGCGTGGAATATCAGGCGGCAAACCATTGACAGATACTCGTAATTTTATTGAAGAGTTGCGCGCCGTGCCGAGAGCCGGTGAGCTGCCGCCCATCGTGCTTGCGACCCTGAGAAAGAAGATGATTGCACTGGCAGAGGACGTTGGGCAGGGCATGGTGTTTGCAAACGGAGCAAGATCTCATATGCAGGAATCGTTATCGGTTGTTTCAGATGCCGCGAAACAAAATGACGATTTCTTTATTGGCGACATGATTCCTACCTGCATCAGTGATGATATCGAGGCAGCTAAGGCGGTTAACCGAAAAACATTGTCATCCTATGCGATGCTACCAAACTATCGAAATTATTGGGCAGAAGCGGGTTATAAAGAGGAGATGCAAGGCATCGAAAAGGCAATCGAGGCCAAAGATTATGACCAAATCCCCCATTTTCTTACGGATAAATGGCTTGCTGACACGACTTTGTTCGGTACAGCAACACAGGTAAGAGACGGCGTCGAAGCCTGGTTTGATGCGGGGATTAAAACCCCGATACTCGTACCTTCTTCTGCCAATGGTGGACAGATGGTGGCCTTTGAGGAGATGTTTGCGATCTTCTAGTGGCGCAGAGCCGTGCCTGAATACCGGCAGCGACAAATCACTGATAAAAGATAAAAGATAAAAGACAAGCGCGGGGCGAATCTCGTCACCCCGCGTTTACCATTCTACGTGAGACTCTGCGCCTGAAGGTCGGTCTTCATAAACACGCCCAGCAGATGACCCGCAATTAACAGCCCAGTGAAGTCATATACAGCTTGCCATATAACCCAGCTAGCAGCTTCGCCCCACCAGACGATATGACCAAAATCAATCATCACCACCGCGACGGCAGCTACCGCGACGGAGAGTCTGGCAAAGTCTCTGAACGTCTTCGCACCCGCCACCGTGAACATAACTGCCAACAAGGTAACCAGCACTAGATTCAACAAAAAGCCTTGAATCATTGATTCTGCTTGCGTCGGTATATCATCAGCATGGTTGATATGAACCATCGCAACAGGTCCACGAGCGATCATACTTAAGCGATCCAGCGGTAAATGGGCTGTACCCGGCACGTAGTAGGTCCCCGTTTCCGGGAAGGTTTTTTTAAGCATTTCCTGTGCTTGGCCGTCATCACCGGTCTGCTTCCATGATTCGTAGGGTATTGAATGTAAAACCTGGCCCCAAAATAAAAAGCCCCACACAAACAGGACTAGGGTGGTTACGATGACGCCGATTATTGTTTTCTTCATCGCTTTCTCCTCTCTGGATTATTGGCTTGTCGTTAACGCTACTTGATAGGTTACCAATGCATACAATTTTTCCAAATGATTTCTCGCCTTGCATTGCAATAGGTCTTATTAACTCAGGTTGATTTTCGGTGGACAGAAGCGATAACCGGATAGGGTGAGGCGCACCGTAGGGTTATTTATGCGAGTCTAGGCATCACATTGGTGATCCTCGAAAATTGAATGACCTTGCTGAAACCCGTCCGAATGATACTTGCTCAACTGCTTGCGTGTTTAACCGGTTTGTTATTTTGTACGTCGGTCATAGCATCAGACACGCAAGGTGCTGAGTCTAAGTATTTTGTGCTGCAGTTGATAACCCTGCCTGGCCTGATAAAGATCGAGGGTTCGATGCCTTGCGAAAATCGCTGAAAAACAGATCGCAGTGTTTTGAAATTTCGAAAACCCTAGGCTATATGCTTGCCTAGAAATTCATGTGTAATGGACATGAACTGCTCGAACTGATCATGGTGAAGCCAATGACCCGCTTGGTCTATATCAATGACTTGAGCATCACTGAAATGCTTTAAGGTGTCATTTTGCCCTATACGGTTGCCGTAGCCTTGTTTCGCGTTAATGAATAGCGACGGACACTCGATTCGCTCCCATAGCTGCGTCATGTCCTCGTAGCTGTGTCCGAAAGCACCGCGAGTATGCGTGTAGTTGTCAAATTTCCACGTGTAGGTGCTGTCTTCGTTTCGATTGCTACCGTGAACAGTGAGATGTTTCGCCTGCGCTTCCGAGAGGTGTGGGTTCGATTTTTGCATTCTTGTAAGGGCGTCGTTTTGTGTGTCGTATTTACGAGGTACTCTTGCTGACATGGATCGGGTGTTTTCAATCCATTCACGCACCATTTCCTGTGGATGTCTTGGATCCCGATACCAGTGAGGAATGCCACCGACGCCTTCGATTGAAATCAGGCTGTTGACTTTCTCGGGGTAGGTTCCCGCTAACAAACTCGCAATGGTGCCGCCCATGCTGTGGGCAATAATATTGACGTTAGTCAGTTCCTCATGCTCAAGAAGCTGGGCGAGATCATAGACATAATCAAAATTGGAGTACCCGGCACCCTTATTCCACTCTGAATCACCATGTCCTCTAAGATCGGGTACTAGTAGATGGTACTTCGAGCAGAGCTCATCGCTGACCCAATCCCAGCTGTGGCAATGATCCTGAACGCCGTGAACAAGCAGGACGTTAGGTGAATCCGGATTCCCCCAATCGAGATAGTGGAGTTTTAGCCGTTGGGAAAAATAGCTGTGGGAGGTTGGTCTCGCTCTACCAAATTCATTCATTTGTTGATATCAAAATCGAATCTGTCGCTGCATAACTTGATCATAGAAATCGCTATCGAGACGGCTATAACAATCACTACCTGGTTTCATAACAAGTAAATCGTCTTCTACTTGTGCCAGATGATAAGCGTGATTCCTTAAATCATTTTTCTGCAATTTATGCGTAGTAGTGGTAGGTAATTCTTTGAGTATACGAATGAATATAGGTCTGGAATAAGACGGTAAACATTTGCTGATGTGATCACTGAATGCGCGTATGTTAAGTTCAGCAAGTGAGATATTCTCTCTCAAAACGATTGCGGCCATGCCCGCTTTGCCATCAGTGCCTGGAATCTCAACGCCATAAATGTTTGTGAAGATGACGTCTTCGAAATTATTGATAATTTCTCCGACTTCGTTGGTCGAAACATTTTCACTCTTCCAGCGATAAGTATCGCCGACGCGATCGACAAACTGATAGTGTTTTTGCCCGAAGGAAAAGCCGACATCGACACTTTTCATTAAATCGCCGCTGTTGAAATACATATCCCCGTCAGTAAAAGCATTGCTCACCAATTTTTTGTTGGAGGCTTCCTCATTCGTATAGCCTTCGAACTTCGATGCTTCGGTGACCTCGATTAAGAGTAATCCTGAGTCGCCAGCAGCCACTTCGATACAACGCCCTTGTGAATCATAGACAAGCTCGTCTTCTGCAACGTCATACTGAGCTAGCTTCACAGGGGCAATACCAAGTCCGACAGTAGAATCTTTGTTGAAAACGTTCGCAAATCCGCCGTTGCCTTCGCTTGCGCCATAGAATTCGCCAATACGCTCGATATCGAATCGCTGCTTGAAACTGTTCCAAATATCGGGCCTTAAGCCGTTGCCAATGATGGCTCGAATTGGATTGATTTTGTCATCTTTCAATTCAGGCCGACTCATCAGGTAGCGTATGAATTCACCGATATAAACAAAGCAAGTGCAGTTGTATTTCCGTATATCATCCCAGAATTCACTAACGGATAGTCTACGTTTAATAACGCTCGACGCGCCGACTTGAAATGCGGCAGATAAACCCGCCATAAGCCCGGTGCCATGATAAAGCGGCAGGCAGTTGTACATGCGATCATTTTCGTTGATACGTAGCAGCATCGTCGCGCCCATATTACTGAGTGGGAAGATACGCTTGTTTGATACCACGGCTGCTTTGGGTAGGCCCGTCGTGCCTGATGTGAATATATATAAAGCAACATCACCCATTGTCAGTGTACTGGTCACATCTGGGTTTGATGCTTGGATTGAGTCATCTTTAATATCTAGGGTTACAGCCCAGTTCGGTGCAGGTGTCTCGGCTGTGTCGGAGACGAATAGGTAGTCGCTCCCATCGCGAAGGTTGAGCTCCGCCGTGACTTCACTTAAAGGCTGCGTGAGCTCTTCACCGAAGATGCACTTCTTTGATTCTGTTAAGTTAATGCAGTGCACAAGTTGCTGCGTGCTGAGGTTGGTATTGATCATGCCGACGACGGCGCCCAGTTTTTGGATGCCGAGCATACAGCTGACGAATTCGATTCGATTTTGCATGAAGAGACTGACGCAGTCTCCCTTGGTTATGCCGTCTGCTTCGAGTTTCGCAGCAACCCTGTTTGCCTGGTCATTCAGTTCTTGCCAGGTTACTTGCTCATCTTCGCAAAGTAGGGCGATTCTATTTGGGTTTGAACTGGCATGTTGTTGGACCAGCAGCGGAAGCGAGCCAATGGCTTCTGAAGAAGGTGGTTTAGTCGTTGCTGCTAAGTAGAGTACCTTGAGGTCACCAATAAAATTCTTAACACCCATGTGTTCACCTTGATCGAATTCTGTTTATAGTGTTTAACGTAAATTTCAATAATAGAAATGATAACGTTTGCCATCGCTGATTTACAGAGTTGAGCGCTGCATTGGCGCTAAAAGTTCAAGAATTGCTGTCGGTGTAACATATTTGAAAATAGGGACGTTGGACGATAGATCGACTGGCGCGTTTTAACAGATTAGTATGCCGATCAAACCACCGAAGGACTTTGGAATATGACTGAGCTAGTAAAAGTGTTACTTGACGAGGGTGTAGGTCAACTCATCCTTAATCGTCCTCAGCAGCGCAACTCCCTTGTAGGTCCGCTCGTATGGGCGTTAGAGGCAGGATTGACCAAGTTGAGTGAAGATCCCAGTTGCAATGTCATCATTATTCGGGGTGCTGAGGGCTATTTCTGTGCGGGTTTAGATCTAAAGGCGCTAACCGCAGATCCTCAGCCGCAATGGCGAGAGACTTTTCAGCAGGACTGGATCCGTTTTCATCGGCTGGTCTATCTATGCGACAAGCCGATTATTGGTGCGTTGGAGGGTTTCGCTATCGCCGGTGGGTCGGCACTCGCGTTTGCCTGTGATTTTCTTGTTGTTGGTAAGCAATCCTTTCTACATGTCTCCGAAGTGGAGCGTAATATGATGGCGCCGGTAAATATTCTTTGGCTTAAGTTGCGTTATTCGTTGCAAACCGGCCTCAAAATGGCCGTGCTTGGTGAACGCCATTATGGAGAAGATTTGGTTCGGTTAGGTATCGCAGACCGATGCGTTGAAGACAACCTTGTCGTTGACACGGCAGAGGAAATGGCGCGCCGATTTGCGTCTTTTGATTTGGGTAATTTGCTGAAGTTGAAAGGTGCTTTGAAAAAGCATCAAAGCAAAGATGAGCGCATTCGAGACTTCGATAGCTTGTTAGCATCGATTGTTTCAAGCTAGTTTGCGGTTTGCAGCAGCGGTACCGGCGAGTCATAGAGTTCTAGTGTTGAACCGTTAGTGGTGGTGTTCATCATTGAACTGAATAATTGTTTATTAGTCGCTAACGCAATAAAGACAGAAATGTCTTACAAATATAGTGGTTTTTGAAAATTCAAGTAGGGTCAGTTGTCGACAAATTGGCTGTATCTAAACTGTTTTCACTGCATTTTAGGGGTGAAAGTGAAATTCAAGACCTGACTTATTCACAGACGCCTAAAAATGCTCTCCCCTTATGCTAAATCGGTATCGGGAATTGATTTAACTTTTTAAATTAAGTTAACTTATTGAAATATAAGGACTAATTTGGTGTGGTTAAAAAGCAATCAATTGCTCTTTATGCCTAAAAACCCGAAGAAAAATGGCGTTTCGATAACTTATCACCAGAGTTATCCACAGATATTGTGGAAAAGTCGGCATTTTTTAAATGCCGTTCAGATGTTGCGTTGCGGTATTGGCAACGCCCCCACTTTATTTTTCGGGGGAGCGATAATTCCAGATGTCTGTCATCCAAAAACCAACAATAAATATAACAAAGGATGCGCAGATTCCAGGAATAAGCGCGTTGATTGGACCCCAGGTGCCCATGATTTGACCCAAAAACAGCGATCCGAGGGGCGCTGCGCTGAGTAATGACAGCTGAAATATTGACATTACCCGAGCCCGATAGGCCTCTTCAGCAACTTCTTGCAGCATAAGACGGGAAGTCGTCGTCGTAATGCCCATGTTCAGCCCCCAAAGCAGTGCCGCCAGCCACAGAAACGGTTCTTCAGGCTGAATCCAAATTAAAACGAGTATGAGAATCCTTGATAGTTGCATTGAGAGATAAAGACGACCGGGGTATTTCAAAGGCATGAACTTTAATAGGCCGAAGTTGGATACTAATGATCCGAAGGTAAAAATCACCATGATGTTGGCAAGGAACATAGCATCGCCGTCATAGACGCGTTTGACGATAAACGGAATAACGACAATCCAACCACCGGCGTTAAACAAGCTGGAGACGAAGTTAAGGCCGATAAGATTTCTCGCAAAAGGGCGCTGCCAAACGTGGTGGATGCCATCTTTGATGGTTGCGATAACGGATGTGTCCGCGGCGGTTCGTTTAGGCTTGACGGACTTCAGGCAAAGGGTCAGTAAACCACCTGCCATAAAGACGGCTGACTGAACCAGTAGAATTGTTGTTAAGCCGACAGAGTCCATTTCTCCGCCGAGTTTGGTACCGGCGATCGCCGCGATTGAGCCGATACCCGTCGATAAGGTGATGGCGAACTGCAGACGATCGGCGGCGATTGTGTTGAGGATCGTGGCTCTTGCCGGTGTTGAGGCGGAGTTGAGTAGGCTGGCAAAAAGTGCTGTGCCGATCAATATCCAGTAGCCGATGAGCCCATAGATTGAGACAAGAGCCAATACAAGAGGAGGGATGGCGCTAAAAAAATGTGCGCGACTAAGCAGCACCCTAACATCCATTCGATCGCCTATAACACCGCCCCACAGCATGAAGGCTAACCCGGGTATGCCTATTAGCATTTGGGCGAAACCGACCCGTTCAGGTGATTCATTAAGCTGTCCCACCAATATCCAGGTGACTAGGATCTGTTGCAGGCTGTAGGCACCCATCCAAAGCGCATTGCCGCTTGTGTACCAAAAAAGCTGGTTTTTACTGTTAGTCATGATTTCTACTGCACCGCTGATGTGACGACTGCTGTCACTTATTATTCTTGTTCGTGCCGGTGAATGTTAAATACGACATCTGGCTTGTCGATTCTTCTCGTCGTTCTTTAGGCGAATTATATTGTGGGCCTTTTACAGGCGTGGCGAATAGAAATTGTGATACATTTCGAGGCGAAACAACTCGATGCAGACATCTCGAGGCAAACAACTCTAGGCAAATAACGGCAGAGCATTTCATTTTCGATTGTGTAAACCTGATGAGCGCTGTGAATTAATGGTTAGTCGATCTAGTCGATCTAGTAGATATAGGAAAGATAATAGTATGAGCGATGAGAAGATAGTAGAGATAAACGGAAGCTGCGATAGCCGATTCAACAAGGTCAAGGATGTTTTGGCGCAGAGTATTGCGTCGGGCGCGGATATCGGTGCATCGGTTTCGGTCTGTGTTGATGGTGAAACGGTTGTCGATATCTGGGGTGGTCACATTGACGAAGCATCTGAGCAACCTTGGCAAGAAGACACAATCGTCAATGTTTATAGCACGACAAAGACAATGTCATTTTTGTCTGCACTTCTATTGGCTGATCGCGGCCAACTGGACTTTAATGCCAATGTTGCCAACTACTGGCCAGAGTTTGCTCAAAATGGCAAAGAATCTGTGAAAGTCTGGCATTTAATGAATCATGCAGCTGGTCTGTCTGGTATGGACGAAGCCTGTGCAGGCGATGCTCTCTATGATTGGGACGGCGTCACGTCAGCGTTAGCAGCACAGGCCCCCTGGTGGGAACCGGGCACAGCCACGGCTTATCATGCATTAACCCAAGGTTATCTGATTGGTGAAGTTGTGCGCCGAATTACCGGTAAATCAATTGGGCAATACTTCAAAGAAGAGATCGCTCAGCCGTTGGATGCAGACTTCCATATTGGTGTGCCAGATTCAGAGTTTCATCGCATTGGCGATTTGTTCCCGT
This sequence comes from uncultured OM182 clade bacterium, assembly GCA_905182025.1. GTDB lineage: Bacteria > Pseudomonadota > Gammaproteobacteria > Pseudomonadales > Azotimanducaceae > JAHRVQ01. Next base: position 3,092 of record CAJJAA010000050.1, on the reverse strand, counting down.
CTGGTGGAGACGCGAGCCTGGCGCAGGACGGCGACAAGGATTCAATTGCGGTACGCACATTTGCAAACCCATCGACCACAGCTTTGGCATCGCGAACGCAAGGCTGGCGGAAAGCTGAAATACCCGCGGCCAATGGTCATGGTAATGCGAGAAGTGTCGCAAAAATACAATCTATACTTGCCTGTAAGGGTGAAAGTCATGGCGTTAAGTTGTTGTCAAAAGAGATGGCCGAATCGGTCATGGTCGAACGCATCGGTGGCACCGATATGGCGCTGGGAATGCCGGTAAGTTTTGGACTTGGATTTGGTATCAACACAGCAGGCTTGCTCGCGCCTAATCCAAATGTTTGTTTTTGGGGCGGTTGGGGTGGATCGTTAATCTTAATTGATCAGGACGCTCGCATGTCATTTTCGTTCGTGATGAACAAGATGCACGACGGATTGATGGGGGACATGCGATCGGTCGGGCTGACTCAAGCGCTTTATGGTTGTTTGAATTCGTGAAGCCTGTTCGGTCGCTTGTCGATGAGTTGGAAAAAGAGAACTCAAGGTGTCTAGGGCAATGAATGAGTTCGTTATTCGAGCGCGCAAGGCGCCAACTCGGGCAGATGACTTTTTGGCGGCTGTCGGTAAGGACGGCCACGTTGAGTATCTTGCTCAGATATTTAACAACACTTTGTTTGTATCTAAGGGGCATCGAGAAGATACGATTTTGACCTTCGTGCTCGAGGATTCAATGGATTACTCACGAGCCATTACGGTTCGCGGTGATCAACTTGGATCTTTGGCGGGCACAACGGAATCGGATATTTTGAATTTGCTGGCCAGTACCCTGAGGTTGGCGGAGGGGTTAGCAAAGGAAGCGGTGCTCGAGACGCCCGAGGGTATCATCGTTCAAGCAATCAGCTTTGAGCATTTGGTCAAACATAGGCTTGAGACCCAGCAGGTTTATCTTTTAGATAAGAAAGGCGTTGATGTCAGGCAACAGGAATTTGAAGAAAATGCGGTATTTCTGCTCACAGATCATATTCCTATGCCACGAAAGACCTTCAAGTCACTAAAGCGCCAAGGCGTTGCGAATATCTCCCTAGGACCCATCATGCTGCACGCTTCACAGTGTGTGGTGCTCATTCAGAACGAACTAGATCGTCAACTTTACTGATGCCCATACCTTTAGTTGGTTGTTTGACTTGCTGCTTTAAGGAATAATCAGCGGCTGAAATTTTCATGTAGGTAAAAGGCTAATGAGCGACGTTCAATCTATTGCAATTCTCGGTGGTACAGGTGATCTAGGCGGCGGACTGGCGCGTCAGTGGTCTCGGGCCGGATATCAGATCCTTATTGGATCTCGGACCTTAGAAAAGGGTGAAGAAGCGGCTAAGGCGCTTTTAGCAGAGTTTCCTGATCTCAATGTGACAGGTCACGAAAACTTAGAAGCCGCCACCAAAGCGGATCTTGTTGTTCTTACCGTGCCTTTTGCGCATCAACTTAGTACGTTAGAGTCGGTTGCTGCAGGGTTATCCGGTAAAGTTCTGATCGATGTGACCGTTCCATTGATGCCACCTAAAGTTGGCACGGTTCAGTTACCTGAAAAGGGTAGCGCCGCTGTTATGGCTCAAGAGCTGTTGGGTGACGATGTATTTGTTGTTTCTGCTTTCCAAAATGTTGGTGCAGTGCATTTACAAGAAGATCATCAAATTGAGTGTGATGTGCTTGTGACGGGGAATAAACGTGCCGCTCGCGAGACCGTCATCAAACTGGTTGAAGCAGTAGGTTTGCGCGGCTGGCATGCCGGTCCTTTGGCGAACGCAACGGCAGCTGAAGCACTCACGTCAATTTTGATTACCATTAATCGACACCATGGTATCGATGGTGCCGGTATCGTGATTACCGGTGAACCTAAGGCTAAGGCAGATTAAGGCGTGGAATTAAGGCTGATTGGTGTGCCCGGCATCCCTATGGTTCAACCAGGGGATGACCTTACCGGGCAAATAATTGCGGCAGTAGCGGCAATGGGAGAAGAGATTCTTGCAGATGACGTGATTGTCATCGCACAAAAAGTGATCTCTAAAGCTGAGGGACGTTATCTTGATCTACGCACGGTCACGCCGTCCCAAGAGGCCATCAAGTTAGGTTTAGAAGTCGATAAAGATCCAAGGAAAGTTCAAGCTATTCTTGATGAATCAAACGAAGTCGTCAGGAGCCGTCGCGGTGTCCTGATTGTCGAGCAGAGACTCGGTTTTGTTCAAGCAAATGCCGGTATTGATCAGTCCAACATTCCCCATGAAGGCGATGACCTGAATAATATTTGCTTACTTTTGCCAGTCGATTCTGACGAGAGTGCGAAGGGTATTCGTGATGAAATTAACGAGCGACTTGGCGTTAATGTTGGTGTGATTGTCAACGATAGTATAGGACGTGCCTGGCGAATAGGCTCTCTGGGGCTTGCCATAGGCGTCTCTGGATTTACAGCGCTCGAAGACTATATCGGCAAAAAAGATATATATGGACATGAACTTGTTGTTACTCAGGTGGGCGCTGCCGATGAGTTGGCAGCCGGTGCGTCCTTGGTCATGGGCCAGACGGACGAGAAAACACCTGTGGTACTCGTCAGAGGTTATCGTCCAAAAGAGCCCGTGGATTCCGACAAGCGTGGTGTCCAACCGCTTATTCGACCTAAAGAAATGGATATGTTTCGCTGATGGTCGATAAAAAATCATTAGCTTCAGCGAGCAATACCTGTGTTGCACTATCCGGTGGTGTTGGTGGTGCAAAGCTAGCTTTAGGTCTGTCTAAAGTATTGAAAAGTAATCAGCTTGATATCATCGCCAATACGGCCGATGACTTCGAGCATATTGGGTTGTATATCTGTCCTGATCTGGACACGGTGACTTATACCTTGGCCGATCTGAGCAACAAGGAACTCGGCTGGGGGCAAGCAGGGGAGACTTGGGAGTTTCTCAATGCGCTTGAGCGATTGGGCGGAGAGAGTTGGTTTCGGTTAGGTGATAAAGACATGGCAACCCATGTGTTTCGGACTCAGTCTCTAAGTAGTGGCTTGACCTTGTCAGAAACTACGGCCCAGATTACTCA
>CAJJAA010000049.1 GCA_905182025.1 uncultured OM182 clade bacterium | reverse complement strand
TTAATGTTAATAATTTCATATTAACTGCCTATTATTACAGTGGTTACGCAAAAGATATTTCGGCTTACCATAAGCGTACTAAACATTTTGGTTTTGGATTCGAACTGAGATAAGACTATCGACCCTTGCGCCGTCAGGTTTTCGTGGATCCTGCTTAGCATTTTGAACGTTCGCTATTTTTGAAAGATGTTTAGCGATGATATGACTGATGCCATTTTTGCGGTTGTTGTGATAAATGTTACCATTTTAAAAAATGTCAAAGATGACATCAGGAAAGTCCTGACTTGGAGGTCGACGAGATGTTCGAATCGTTTTTGTAGACTGTATTTTCCGCAGATCGGTTGGGAAGGATGATGGTTAATGCGCATTCGACTTTCGGATGACGTAAGGTGTAAATAGAGATATTGGGCGCAGTAAAATGGCACGTTCTTTCGAAGCTTTTCAACAAATACTTAAAACAAATACCAGTAAATTGACATTAATCGTCGCTGTTTTGGTGACAATGTCATCATGTGCCGTTACTCAACATGTCGATACGACTGATATGAAATGTCCTAGCACACCTAAGTGTGTTTCCAGTGAAGAGTCCAACACGTCGCAAGTTATAGAGCGATTTTCGTTTAATGACGAGCCAAAACAGGCGATGGTCCGACTTAAAGCGGCATTACTCAGTGAAAGTCGCGTGACGATCATCCATGAACAACCAAACATGCTTTCAGCCGAGGTGCGTAGTTCAGTTTTCGGCTTCGTGGACGATGTAAGATTTGTCCTCTTGCCGGAGCAGGGCGTCATTCAAGTGCGCTCTTCTGCACGAATGGGTTACTCAGACCTAGGTGTGAATCGCCGACGGATAGAAAGAGTTCGTAAAGTATTCAATGAAGGTGATCTCTAAAGCAATTTTAGATCCCAGTAAATTTAAAGCTCGCACTGGTTTCGGGCATACTCAGGGGCGCATTAATCTACTAATGTTGTGACTCGCTTATCTGATTGCAAATAGGCAACTTGCCTGCGAACCCTATTCGACACCCGAAAATTTTACGAATTTAGACTGGTTAGCGCCAGATCAACATTGTCCGCTGAGTTTGCGAAATTTGCTTGCGTCATAACTGAGAATAGAAAAGCGCAGAGTCTAATTTTTCAGACCTGTGAGATCTCTGGAGCTTGACCTTCATGCGTTTCGTTTTTTATGTTATCTCGTTGGGTTTCTCCAAGCTAAAATGATAGTGTGCGCCTTTTCGATAAGCGACTCGAGTTGCAGTCATCCTTGCTTCCCCTACTGGTAGAAAAGACTTATGAAGTATTTTAAATCCCTTCTGCCCTTTATTGCCGGCTGGGTATTGTTACTGTTCACTGACACCTTTGCGGCTATCGGCTTATACAATGGTCTGCTGCAATTAGTCCTGTTTAGCCTCGTCGTTTGCCTTCCTATCTGGCTCACTGGCCGCATGTCGTATGTGGATATTGGTTGGCCGTTGGGGCTTACAATCATTGGCGGCTTGACCTGGCTGCTAAGTGATGGAGAGCCTTTGCGAGCGGCGATGGTGAGTGTCGTGTACATGTTTGTTGGCGGTCGCATGGGCTTAGGTGCGTTGAAGTTGTGGTCGATGGGACGACTAAAGAAGGAATTTCCTCGCTATGAATATCAAAAAAAGCGATGGCTTGCAGCCGGTAAAACGAACACACCATTGGCCATGCAAGTCGACGCCCTCTGGCAGGGCCTGGCCAATGCGTCTTTTTTGGCGATGCCCGCCTTTGTTATTGCCGCAAACCCAAGTGAACATATCCACTTACTGGAGATTATTGGGCTATTGGTTTGTGTCGGTGCGTTCGCCATGGAGTCGATCGCCGATATGCAAAAGCTAAACTTCCTACGAACCATGAAAAAAGCCGGTGAAAGAAATAGGGTCTGCAATGTAGGGTTATGGAGATACAGTCGACACCCCAACTACTTCGGTGAATGGATGGTGTGGAACGGATTGATTATTGCGGCTATACCGTCGTGGCTGGCGCTTTATGAAGTAGAGTCTTTAGGTATTTGGTTATTGCTGGGAGCGGGTCTATTGTTTGCTTCTTGGAAGATGTACAGCACCCTGGTCTACGATACCGGTGCAGAACCATCGGAATATTACTCCGCGCAGAAGCGCCCTGAATATAAAACCTATCAGCATACGACGAACATGTTTTTCCCTGGCCCTAACAAAAAATAGTGAGGTAGGAGAAAAATGTCGAAGTAGCGAACCACCTAAAAGGGTTTGTTCACTGCAATATAAATTCGATACTTAATCTCCAATCATCGCCTCGCAATCGACCCCTACCGTTTTTGGAACGACGCAGAGGCTGTCTGCTTAGGGGCATGGTTCAAGGTAGATAGCTCTGGCAGGAAGTATAGATGCAAATTATGATGGTTCTAACTTACCTAAAGCCAAAACCCCACCGGAGCCAATAATGCCTGTTTTAGTGTTGCTCATTATAAGCCTATTCATTGGGCCCTATGCCCAGGCAACAACGCTTTTATCTATTGTTGATGAACTCAGTCTACGTGCGCTTGAATCTACGTTTGATGCGATGAAAGTGGAGTCTTTGCTCGATGGTTCAGGCAAACAGCTGACAATGAGTGAACGACGTTCGGCTGCTGTGCTTGTGTCTGCTGGGATTCTTCGGCCGTCAGATGTGGATGACGAATCCAGCGTTATAACTGCGTTCGAGCGATTCAAGCTGGCGAGCATTGCTAAAAATGATCACCTCATGGGTCCTTTCGGCGACGCAGTTACCTTGTCTAGACTCGACAAAATCGGTGACCATCAAGAGCTTCTAAAGGAAAAGAATTTTATCAATTCACTTCATAAACTTTTAAGTAAGGGGGTGATTACCGGATACGATCTTCGAAAAGCGAATATTAGTGCTGGATTCGACCCGCGCAGAACACTTACCTACTCTCACTCAAGCGTCGTGCATCTTAAGCAGCTTAACGCACTATTGAAGAGTGAAAATATTAATGGACTCTTGTACGCCGCTCCCAAAATTTCTGCTTTCCTTTTTCGAGATGAATGGGGTGTACCGGGTGACAATGTAGCAACCTTGAAAGATGGCACTCGTGTGGTAAACGGTCGCGAATGGGTCGTATTTTTTGAATTTGATACTGCGGCTGCAAAGCACGATTTCCACCAAGTCGTCACTCGCTATGCAAAAAAAGATGACGAAAACGAACAGGGTTTGATTGCGGATTCCTGGTGGCAACCTTTCTATTACAGCGAAACAAACATCGAGGGATTTGAACACATCAATCTCATACTGCTGCGTTCAGATACGACCGAGGCTACGCTAACGGTTCTTCGGGACAAAGTTGAATCTGTTACAGCCGCGTTGTCCGATCAGAGCTTAGATATGACGATAGAGGATGTTTGGGTAAACAAACCTTTCTATCGGTTTCTGCAGGGTGGTTACAAATAGATAGCAATGAATGAGGGCAACTCTAGTACATTCTCGTCAACACATCGTTCTTAATGCCCGCGTCTAACTCTGCAGTCAGAGCTTCATCTAGGTCGAGGTGTCCTGTCATTAATTCTGCGAGACTCGGCACGCCATCTCGGCGCGCATAGTCCGACTGCCATAACTTTGACCTGCGAAACGCCTTCGAACAATGCCCCAGTGCTTCACCAACCGTGATCAGCACGCCGAGTTCGGGCGATTTTCCATTGACCGAACTCAGCGATAACAGCTCAGGATCCGTGGTCATTACACCTGTTCCATTGACTCGCACTGTTTCCAACGTGCCGGGTATCATGAACATCAAGGACAATTGTGGTTGTTGAATGATATTGATCGCGCTATCGAGTCGTTTGTTGCCGGGCCGTTCCGGTAAAAATAGTGTTTTTTCATTCAGTACTTTGACGAAGCCGGGAGGATCGCCTCTTGGACTTAGGTCACAGGCACCATCAATCCCGTAAGTAGCAAGGCATACGAAGGGTGAACGCTCAATGTAGCGACGAATGGGCGCGGTTATGATGGGCGTTGTTTTTGCAACGACGAGCTCATGCACCGGGTTGCCTATCAAATCACGCAGCGCTTTCTCTGTTTTGATTTCATGTGTCATAACAAACTCTCCTTGATGAGACTCTGTTATCAGTATAGCTGTAACATGAAGTCAAATTCACATTGTTTCAATATAGAAGCCTAGTAATCGCGGAGAGTCATTTCTCGCCTCGACCGAGGCGTCCAAACAGGCAGATTAAGGGGGGGTTGGATGACGACCTAAAATCGCCTTTAATACCCCCTGCGGTCTCATTCTTCTGCACGTTGGTGAAAAGATCGCTGGGGCCTTAATAAACCGGCTATCTTGTCCCCCGACGGATAGTTTTGAGATGTGCTTCGAAACGTGCTTTATTATCTTTACCCTGATTTCTAAAGGAGACGGCCTGTTGAAAAAGCATAGCACCGGTGCGCTAAGTTCCGAACAGCGCGCCTTACAAGATGCGCGCTATCGCAATCAATCCGACAAGCAGGTATACGACTATCTTTTTATTGGTACCGGAAACGCCGCGCTGACCTGTGCGTCCTTATTGGCGAATGCGGGTTATAAGGTTTGTATGTTGGAAGCCCATGACGTGCCGGGTGGTTATGCCCATACGTTCTCAATGCACGGCTATGAATTTTGTGCCCAAGTTCACTACATCTGGGATTGTGGTGAAGGCGGCAAGATTAATGAGTTTTTGAAACAAATCGGTTTGCAGGACGACATCACATTTGAGCTATTCGATGAGGATGGCTATGACCATATGATCATGCCTGACAGTACGCGCGTCAAAATTCCATATGGTTGGGAAGGTTTGCAGCGAAATATTGAAGCAGCTTATCCACAAACCACAGGACTTGATGGGTTCTTCAAAGTCGTCAAAGCGATTCGTAAGGAAATGGCCAACTTGCCGAAACAAGTTCACTGGTGGGACTACATCGTCAAAGCCCCTTTTTTCCCGACACTGATGAAATATCGTAATGCAACGGTGCAGGATTTGTTTGATGACTGTCGTGTTTCAATCGAGGCGCGAACCATTCTAACAGCTCAAGCGGGCGATCATTTGTTGCCTCCTAACGAGTTATCAGTGCTTTATTTTATTGGCCTGCTAGGTGGCTATGGTTCCGGTGCTTATTACCCAACACGACACTTTAAGTACTACATGCGGCGCCTCGTTTCCTTTGTTGAGGAGCATGATGGTGCTGTGTATTTCGAGGAAGAGGTCGTCAATATTTGTGCTGGAGATGGCGCGGTGACCGACCTAATAACGCGATCCGGTAAAACCTTCACGGCGAAAAATTACATCTGCAATATGGATCCGCAGGCCGCCGCGGGGCTGATTGGTTGGGAGCATTTCTCAAAGCGTGATCGCCGGCTGCTTGAGTACGATTATTCCGATACTGGCGTGATGGTCTATCTAGGTCTAAAGCCGAGTTACCAACCAGAAAAATATGGCTTTGGTAATCACAACACTTGGCATTGTTTTGATTGGGACATGAATACCATGTGGGAGTCTGGTCGAAAGCTAGACGTAGAAAAGGCCTGGCTTTTTATCTCAACGCCAACAACGCACAGTTCAGATGAAACCAGTACGCCGCCGGGTGGTCATATTATGGAGATCGGCACATTCACGCCCTATGCGCCTTTCAAAGCCGCACTCGATAGAAGTCATCACGATTACATGACATTGAAAATGGACTTTGCTGAACGAATGATCGATCTGGTGGTAGAGCATCACGTGCCGGATTTGCGAGATCATATTGAAGTCAAGGTCGTAGGCTCGCCCACAACCAATGAAGACTTTTGTCTGGCGCCGTTAGGTAATGCTTATGGTTCAGCGATGCGGCCTGAAAATACCACCACGCGGTTGGATGATCGTACACCGTTCAAAAACCTTTACTGGTGTAACGCATCCTCTGGCTCGCCTGGGATCTACGGCACTGTATTGACGGGTATGAATCTATTTGAGCGTCTTGAAATTAGTGCCGATTAGCCCGAAGAGTTCTCTATTGTTGGTGCGTAGTGGGCGCAATACGCCAATACATTCAGGCTGAATTCAGGACACCCATTAACTTATTAACCGATCTGCAGTATCTAGATCATTTGCTTGCGTGCCAGTTTCTGCGTCGTGAGTACAACCTTTGACCTGGTTAATAGAAGTGTATGATAGTTTGCATACGTAGAATTTAAAATTTAACGGTTGGTTGTGTATGAAATTAGAAGCAGATTATTTGGTGATCGGCGCGGGCGCGATGGGCATGGCATTTGTTGACACGTTGCTGACAGAAACCGACGCAACAGTCGTCATGGTTGATAAGCACGACAAACCTGGTGGTCATTGGAACGATGCCTACCCCTTTGTTCATTTGCATCAACCCTCATCTTTCTACGGGGTTAATTCTGCGAAATTGGGTGACGATGCCATAGACGAAACCGGTTTGAACAAAGGCTTACATGAACTTGCCTCTGGCGCAGAGGTTTGCGCCTATTTTGACCAAGTGATGCAAAGACGTTTTCTGTCGTCTGGCCGTGTTAGTTACTTCCCAATGTGTGAATATCTTGGCGATCAGTCTTTTAAATCGATGGTGACCGGTGAGGTCAAGCAGGTGACTGCGCGTAAGGTTGTGGACGCAACCTACATGAACGTCTCTGTGCCCTCTGTAAAACCACCAGAGTATCAAGTACAAAGTGATGTGGCATGTATCCCACTCAATGATTTGCCTAAGCTGCGACAACCACATTCGCAGTATGTTGTTATAGGTGCAGGTAAAACGGGTATGGATGCCTGTCTTTGGCTGTTGTCGCACCAGGTTTCCGCTGACGACATTATGTGGGTGATGCCTCGGGACTCGTGGATACTTGATCGAGCAAATATTCAACCTGGACGAAGTGGCGCGACAATCGGCGTAGAGGGGTTGGCCGGACAAATGCGAGCGATAGCCGAGTCGGAATCTATCGACGATATGTTCGCTAAGGTTCAACAAAATGGCCAGCTACTACGAATTGCTGATGAAGTAAAACCGTCGATGTATCGCTGTGCGACGGTAACCGACCTTGAGCTACAACAGCTAAAGAAAATTAAAAATGTCATTCGCAAAGGTCGAGTAAAACGGGTGAGCAGGGGACAACTGGAGTTGACGCAAGGCGCAGTGACGCTAAGCGAGGATGCTTTATACATAGACTGTACCGCCGATGCACTTGCGCGAAGACCCGTAGTACCCGTGTTCGATGGCAATCAAATTACGCTGCAAACCGTTCGATTTTGTCAGCAAGTTTTTAGTGCTGCAGTCATCGCGCATATCGAAGCAAGCTATGATTCTGAGGATGAACGAAACCGATTGTGTACTGTCGTGCCTCACCCCAATACGGCGAGTGACTGGATGAGGGTAACGCTTGCTCATGCAATGAATCAATTAACCTGGTCTGCCGATGCCTCGCTGTTGCAATGGTTAGGTGATGCAAGACTCGATGCGTTTACTCAACCGGCGAACTCTACGGACAAACCAACCGAGGCGATGCAGGCTGCGATCGCTAACATTAACGAACACGGTCCTACGGCACTGCGAAAGTTACAAGAGTATATTGAGCTGGCGAGTCAGTCGGAGTTGCATACTTCAGCCTGAGCACACAATATTCTCGGCCGCTTCTTTACAATATCAGCTGTGTACAATCTTGGTTGTTATTAGTCCGCATGTTTATGCTAACGATAGGCTTCAAGAGAAATGACATGAGGGCGGCCGTCGTCAGTTGATTTTCACCAAATTGTATAAACCTAGCTGGGTTCTCGGTATTTCGGCGGTAAAGGGGGTGCCAACCGGTAATAGCTGTTATAACAGGTCAACTTACGCGTTTGGTATTAGCTAAACGTCCTTAGTTTAAAGATTTTTTGAGGAGAGATCGGTGAAGCCGCTAGGAAATATAAACATCATTGATTCATTGGATGCGATGCAACAAATTAATGGCGTTGCAAATGTGTCTACGCAAGCCAAGGTGTTAGCTTGTTTGGAAAAGCATTCAATTAACTTCATCGAGCGTTCGCCGTTTATGGTTTTAGCTACTCATCATGAGGGGGCAGATGTTTCACCTCGAGGCGATGAGCCGGGCTTTGTGAAAGTCCTTGATGCCAATACTCTGCTGATCCCAGAACGGCCTGGAAATCGTTTAGCTGATTCGCTCAGCAATATCATTCAGTCCGGTGCCGTCGGTATGCTGTTTATGATTCCAGGTATGGATGACACACTGCGTATCAATGGGGTTGGTTATGTCACCGACCATGAACCGTATCTCGATATGATGCAACACAAGGGTAAGCCTCCGAAACTTGCCATTGTTATTGATATCAAAGAAGTGTTCCTGCACTGCCCAAAAGCATTTATTCGATCGAAATTATGGGATCCACAAAGTCAGATCGATCGTTCTACCCTGCCGACACTCGGCAAAATGATCCTCGATCAAGTCAAAGGTGGGGAGGTCGCGGTAGCTGAAGTCGATGCGGTTGACGCGATGCTTGACCAGGATAATAAGGAAAACCTCTATCATAGTTGATGAGCTAGCGCCTGGTTGTTCCTCTTCACTGAATTTGTGAATGACCAAATGCTACGTTGCTGTAATGATTAAACACTTGAATAGGTTGTTAATATGAATAGTAACGAAGAGACACCTTCCCCTGAAGAATCGAATCCCGAACAAGTTGAACTGACGACATCGTATCGTTACTACGCGCTCGGCATCCTAACGCTTGTTTACGTCTTCAACTTCATCGACAGACAGATATTGGTAATCCTTCAGGAATCCATAAAGGTGGAGCTCGACTTAAGCGATACGCAACTTGGGTTGCTGTCGGGTATCAGTTTCGCCATTTTTTATGTGACCTGCGGCATCCCCATTGCTCGATGGGCCGATAAAGGTAACCGTCGCAACATCGTAGCTTTGGCGATTGGTACATGGAGTTTTATGACCGCCTTATCCGGTGCGGTGCAGAATTTTACACATTTGCTGCTGGCGCGTATTGGTGTCGGTGTGGGCGAGGCAGGTGGCAGCCCTCCGGCACACTCTATGATTTCAGATATGTTTCCAGAGCGACAGAGGGCAACTGCTCTGTCGGTCTATTCAATGGGTATTAACTTTGGTGTCTTGATTGGATTTGTCATCGGTGGGTATGTAAATGATTGGCTAGGCTGGCGGTGGGTGTTCCTGGTAGTGGGTGCGCCAGGTATTCTTATGGCATTAGTCGTTCGATTCACATTGATTGAGCCACCGCGAGGATACTCGGACAATGTAACAAAAAATGTAGAGGCGCCGCCGTTCCTTGACGTTTTTAAACTGCTTTGGTCAAGAAAATCTTTTCGTCATATGTCGGTGGCTGCGGGTTTACATGCCTTTGTTGGTTATGGTGTCGGGCAATGGATCGGTTCCTTTTTTATTCGCTCATATGAGCTGGGCTCAACCGGTGAGATAGGTTTTTGGCTTGGTATAATTTCAGGCACGGCTGGCGCCACGGGTACTTTTTTGGGCGGCTACTTAGCGGATCGGTATGGTCAAAAAGATAAACGTTGGTATGTTTGGATTCCGGCAATCGCGACAATTGCGGCTGTGCCTTTTTCGTTAGCTGTTTATCTGCTCAACAACTACTCACTAGCATTGATGATCTACGTGGTGCCTGTATTCTTAGGGGCGATGTATCTTGGGCCAACATTGGCGATGACACATGGTATCGTCAGTTTGAGGATGCGTGCATTGGCTTCGTCGATACTGTTTTTTGTACTTAATCTTATTGGGCTCGGCTTAGGACCTCTATTCACAGGTATGTTAAGTGACGCTTTGAGCGATACCTATGGCACTGATGCGCTTCGTTATGCGCTTGTCTCTGTCGTATTTGTTTATTTCTGGTGTGGCTATCACTATCTTATGGCCGCGAAAAACATCCGTGAGGATTTAGAAAATGCGCCCCGTTAACTGTCGGTCAGCTTAGGGGCGTATTGTCCGAATATGGCTTCGTGTAGTTTTTCATCTCGGTTTAAGATGGCCTGTAGGCCTTCTTCATGTGAGGCGACGAGTGCTTGGACAGTGTCGTAGCGTGCGATTTCTTTACCTGACTTGATCACAACAACCCCTGCCGGGTCTTTGACGTAGAAAACACCGGTTTTGCGGTTATCCGGCGCTTTAGTGTTAGATTTTTCAGACATGCTGCTGCTTTTATGAAATGTACCGTGCTAAATGCATTGGTCCGACACAACGTAGTCTATTTAAGAATCACAGTAAGACCAAACATTTTCTTTTACCGTTAGAGCTGTGATACTTTTATTTTGCCGGTTTCGATTTTGATTAATACGAGGAAAATATGAACGATATTGTCGATAGCAGCGTGCAGGACAAGCGAATCCGAACAGAATTTGTTGATGCCAACAACCTCACATTTGAAGTTGATAAATGTGGCTCCGGCGACAAGCTCGCGATTTGTCTGCATGGTTTCCCTGAGCATAGTTTTTCCTGGCGTTATCAATTGCCGATGCTGGCGGAACTCGGTTACGAAGCATGGGCACCAAATCTGCGAGGTTACGGTAAGACTTCTCGACCGCTTCTCATTGAAAATTACACAATGGATCATCTGCTTGCGGACGTTGCAGGTTTGATTGATGCAGCTGGCAAGTCCGAAGTGGTTTTGATAGCTCACGACTGGGGCGCTGTGATCGCGTGGCAATTTGCTATCAAAAAAATTCGGCCACTTCACAAACTTATTATTTGCAATGTACCTCACCCGATTCCAATGATGAAATCGATGAAGAACGGTTTGGGACAACTGAAGAAATCCTGGTACATCTTTTTCTTTCAAATACCGCGATTGCCCGAGTGGTTGTTAGGTAGAAATCAGGCCAAGGGTATTAGTCAGGCGTTTCGCAATAGTGCTGTCAACAAAGACATGTTTCCAGATGAAGTTGTTGAGGTATACCGCAAGAATGCAAATCAGCCCGGCGCCTTAACGGCAATGATTAACTATTATCGAGGCTTGTTCAAAGGTCGTAAGAATTCCTCTATTGAAGACATTGCGATTATCGACACACCAACATTAATGGTGTGGGGTGAAGATGATGTCGCGCTGAGTAAGGACACGACTTATGGCACGCAGGATTATGTGACGGATTTCCGTATTCGCTATTTGCCGCGCGTGTCTCATTGGGTTCAGCAGGAAGCGCCGGAGGCTGTCAATGCCATGATGAGTGCGTTCCTCACGGACAAGCCAATCCCTGAAGCGCATTGGGTTATGCAGCTAACCGAACCTACTGAGTAAAGTCTGCAAATAGACCGTCGACTGTTCCGTCGCCAATGCGTTGTGCCAGCCATAAGTTTACATAGCCCTGCCATTGCGTATCTTGAGGCAGCATGTAACCTTTTTCCGAATAGGTCAGCGTCTTTTCTGGCATTGCTGGGCATAGCGCTGGGTTTAAGTTTGACTGCAGCGTTACCTCAATATCATCTGTGATCATGACGTCGGCTGTGTTGTTGGCAATTTCATCGAATATTTTAGTGTTATCGTCAAATATTTGTACGGACGCATGGGTAATTTTGGTTTTGACAAAGTTGAAGTTGGTACCCCCTGGATTAACGATGACACGTACACCGCCACGATTGATATCTGCCAACGTCTGATATTTTTCGGCATCGCTGCAACGAATAATCGGCGTCTTGCCGCCAACATGGTAGGGAATGGAGAAGAAACTGGTTCGTTGCCTGTTTAGGTTGCGAGAGATGCCGCTCATGCCAATGTCGAATTTCCCATCTGCTAAGTCCTGCATCAAGGTTGGCCAACTTGTCTGTACCAAAATAAGTTCTGCGTCGAGTGATGCAGCGAGATCTTTTGCTAACTCGATATCGATACCCGTAAATTGGTTTGATTGTGTGTTGTCGGACGACTCAGGGTGCAAGAAAGAGAAAGGTTTATAGTCGCCTGTTGTGCCAACTCTGAGTTTTCGAGATGCAAGTACTTGGCGCATTTTACTTTGGTAGGTTTCAATATTGTTAGCCGCGTCGACAAGCCGCTTTTGAGTCTGCAAGGAAAGTCCTTCGACGCTTAGAGGCCGACTTAACGTCGATTTCTGACCTAACGCTTTTGTAATTTCATTGCCGAGTCTGATGAGTTCGGGTCTTATGTCATCGACTAGATTCGGTGCCGAGGCGGGTGCTAATTTTGGTTCGAGCGACCAAAGGGCGAACCAATAACGCTGAATTTCTTTCGCCGCACTAATCTGTTCTTTGAAAAAATTGCCATAAGAGCGCGTCTCTAGTTGGTAGCTTAAGCCGACAT
The DNA here is from genome assembly GCA_905182025.1 of uncultured OM182 clade bacterium. Taxonomy (GTDB): domain Bacteria; phylum Pseudomonadota; class Gammaproteobacteria; order Pseudomonadales; family Azotimanducaceae; genus JAHRVQ01. Next base: position 17,057 of record CAJJAA010000049.1, on the reverse strand, counting down.
TCACAGCATTGTCGATGACAACTTTTTCCCTTTCAAGATCTTCGATTGCACGGTTGTTGATCCACTTATAAGCAGCGACATCCTTCATCTGACTGAGTCGAGCTGTCACCAATTCATCGAGGCTCTGCGCCTGTGCGATTGACGTGGTCAGCAGTAGCAAAACAGCCACACAGCATGTTTTGGCTAGTTTCAGTGGGTCGGCCATCAAAGTGTTTAATTTAGTCATCATTGTCGCGGGTTGGTTTTGGTAGATTGGCAAGCATAACATTGCTCGTGGTCTGACCTCCAAAACAGTTGTCGCTCGACTTTCCCCCGTAGCAGCTCAGAGCTGCATTAGAAGATCAGCTATGGTAGTTTCTGACCCTTTTAATACTAAGGAAGCCATATGTCTGCGCCAGTACTCTACGAACAAGAAGGTCACGTTGTTACATTAACCTTGAATCGTCATGAAACGCGAAATGCGATCTCCGAAGATGAGATGGTTGATGCCATTGTGGCCGCATGCGACAAGATTAATAAAGATCACTCTGTTCGAGCGGTCATCATCACAGGTGCCGGTAGCGCGTTTTCGTCAGGTGGAAATGTGAAAGACATGCGAGACAAGAAGGGCATGTTCGGTGGTACGCCGAATGAAATTCGAGATGGCTACCGCAATGGCATTCAGCGCATACCCTTGGCCATCAATAACCTTGAAGTGCCCATCATTGCCGCAGTAAACGGCGCGGCGATTGGTGCAGGTTGTGACCTCACGATGATGTGTGACATGCGAATAGCTTCGGAAAAAGCCCTTTTCGCAGAAAGTTTTGTCAAGGTTGGTTTGATTCCTGGCGACGGCGGAGCTTGGTTTTTACCCCGGGTGATCGGTTTGTCCAGAGCAAACGAAATGGCCTTTACGGGGGAACCCGTCACCGCTGAAACCGCATTGGCGTGGGGCATGGTGTCTCAGGTCGTCGAGCCGGACAAGTTACTGGACGCTGCTAATAAACTAGCCCTTAGGATTGCTGCGAACCCGCCCAGTGCTTTGCGCATGACAAAACGACTGATCAAGGAGGGGGAACACGCAAAGTTGGATTCGCTTCTAGAAATGTCGGCATCTCTCCAAGCTCTGGCGCATCAAACAAAGGATCATGCCGAAGCTGTCGATGCAATCATTGAAAAGCGAACGCCTAATTTCACGGGCGAGTAATTAGGGATTCTCGAGTAGATCATATTTCTTTAAATAGCCGCGGAGTTGGTGATAAGTCACGCCAAGCGCCTCCGCGGTTTTCTTCTGATTAAATTGATGGTTTGCTAAGGCGTTTTTGATCAATCCTACTTCGTAATCCTGTACCGACTGACGAAAATCAATCGGAAATTCAGTCGCTCCGGGTATTGGTGGTAGCAGGGTCGATATCGCTTCCTGTTTGTCCTCAGTCATACTGACCTGAATTTTGTCGCCACCTGAGTTGGGTCTGAAGGGTGAGTCAAACGGGTCGAGTGAAATCAGATCGACCGGTGAATCAAGCTCCTGACTTCGATACACACTTCTCTCAACAACATTTTTTAGCTCTCGAATGTTCCCTGGCCAGTGATAGGTGCGCAGTACTTTGCGGGCGGCTTGAGAAAAGCCTGGGAAATACTCACGACCCAGATCAATTGCCATTGATACAGCAAAGTGTTCCGCAAGAATCAAAATGTCTTCTTTTCGCGCTCTGAGCGGTGGCAGGGTAATGACATCAAAGGCGAGTCTGTCGAGCAGGTCTTCTCGAAATAAGCCCTTGCGCGCCAAAGCCGGTAGATCCTCGTTCGTCGCTGCGACCAGTCTGACGTCGCACTGTAGGGTTTTGTTGCCGCCGACTCGTTCGTACTCGCCATATTCAATGATGCGAAGCAGCTTCTCTTGCACGAGTGCTGATGTGGTCGCCAGCTCATCTAAGAACAAGGTGCCCTTATCGGCTCTCTCGAATCGACCACGATGCAGTTTCGCGGCGCCCGTAAAGGCACCCGCCTCATGACCGAACAGTTCGGTCTCTAGCAGTGTTTCATTAATTGCGGCGCAGTTCATTTTGAGATATTCCTGATCCCATCGGCCTGATAAATAATGCAATCTCGCGGCGATGAGCTCTTTGCCCGTGCCGCGTTCACCGACGATTAATACCGGTTTGTTAAGGGGAGCTGCTTGAGAGGCAAATTCAAGTACTTCAAGAAATGAGGGTGATTCACCAATCAATCTTTCTGCTTGTTGTCCTGAAGGCATACCGTTCCTGTCGGTTTGTATATGTGGGTCAGAATACTAATTGTTAGCCTAATTCGCTAATTTATGCGGTGAATAGCATGATATGAGTGTTGGCCTGAAATCAGCAATCTGAAAAAAGTGAATTATTACAAGAGCATAGAAGAGATTGTCGTGTTGGCACGGAAAGTGGATATTACAAACTAACATTTAATCATTGTTGTCAGCAGAACCAAGCAACAACAGCAACTCAGGTAACGGAAATTTTAAGTACCTGGAGCAATAGACTAAAGAGAGGCATTGAAAATGGGTATCTTTTCCAGATTCACCGACATCATTAACGCAAATATTAATTCGATTCTGGATAAAGCAGAAGACCCTGAAAAAATGGTCAGACTGATTATCCAGGAAATGGAAGAAACCTTGGTTGAGGTACGCACTCAATCTGCAAAGTTAATCGCAGACAAAAAGGAATTGGGGCGCCGTACTGAGAAGATGGTCAAGGAAGCCTCTGAGTGGGAGCGAAAAGCTGAAACTGCTCTGTCGAAAGATCGAGAAGATCTGGCGCGAGCTGCTTTGAAAGAGAAGACAGCAGCCCAGGAAGAAGTCAGTGCGGTCGAGTCTGACCTCGAACTAATCGAGATTAATTTACAAAAGCTCTCCGGCGATATCGCTCAACTGCAAACGAAATTGGTTGATGCCAAGACAAGACAGAAAGCGCTAATTTTGCGCGGTAAGACTGCTAAATCACGCATGGGTGTGAAGCGTCAATTACACGATGTTGATGTTAATGAAGCAATGAACCGGTTCGAGCGCTACGAACGCAAGATTGATGTACTGGAAGGCGAGGTGGAAAGCTATGACCTAGGCCAGAAAAACCTCGCCGATGAAATCGCCGATCTAGAATCTGACGAGAAGGTTGATGAGGAACTGGCTCGTCTGAAGCAACGAATGGACAAGTCAGGCAGCAATAGCTAAAAAAACAGTCAAAGAAGCAATTAGCGAAAGAATCAACGAAACAAATAGTTAAGGATCTCGAAATGGAAGGATGGATAGTAGCGGTGTTTGTTCCGGTGGTTGTATTTCTCGTCGTAGTGGCGCCGATTTGGATCATCCTGCACTACAAGTCGCTGGCAAAAACGGCGGACGGTTTAAGTTCAGGTGAGCGAGTTGAGCTTGAAGAGATGATCGATGTGGCGGACAAGATGGCTGCTCGCATTGAAACTCTGGAGGCAATTTTGGATGTCGAAAGTCCAGATTGGCGTTCGGAACAAAGGCAAGCTTGAGTGAGCCGTTTTTTTACCGAACCGGCTCAGCTGAATCTGCTTAGTATAAGTAGCGCAGTTAAAGTAATGCTGCAAGACAAGCAGCAGGCGGGAAAAAGATTAGGGGAAGCACGTGAGTAGGTCTGATAAAGAACATAGAGAAGCCGAAGTCGCCGCCAGACGCGCACGGAGACTAGCAGATAGAGCCGAGCAAAGGGCTGAACGCAAAGGCGAACAAGCCAGACGCGCGGCAGAACGTGCAGACAAGTTGGCGGAAAGAGCTAAACGACAAAGCCCTCGTGATAGAGAAATAGATAGATCCATCGAAGACTACGTTGATGATGTTGCAGATAAGTGGTCGGCGAAGGCTGAGGATTGGATTGACCGTAACGCAAAAAAAATGTTCGATGAAGCATCTTTAGATGAAATGACAAATAATCAGTCCGCGAATCCGCAGGGGTACTTTGATGATGACGTTTATGACGAAGAGCATAACGATATTGAAGAATCGAATTCGCGAAAACATAGGGGCTCAAGCGCTATGAATCGTGATCGTGGAGGTTCAAATGCGACAGCCAAAGAAGCTCATCGGCTTGCGGAAAAAGCCCGCCAAACTGCTGACGCAGCAGAGAGACTAGCGCGAGCCTCGACGGCCGGAAATTTTAATGCTCGACAGAGTCGACGATCAAGAAGACGATCGAAAAGTCGCAGTGCCAGAATGTCTGGCGAAGGAACTTTCTCTGCCTGGAAAAGGAAGAGTTGGAAGCGACGTGGTTACGGCTTCTATTACGATGATAAAAACAAGAAAGTCTGTGGTGTCTGCGCAGGTACGGCGGAATATTTAGGTGTTGCAACCTGGCAGGTCCGACTGGGTGCAGTTCTCGGTTTGATTTTTGTGCCGTCCTTTATGGTACCAGCCTATTTCATTACCTATTTTCTCATGGACAAAAAGCCCTACTATCGAGAGGCGAACGATCGATACGAGGCTGAACATGACTTACATGAGGATGTGCCTTCTATGCGAAAGCGGAAATCTAGCCAGGCTAAAGCAAACTCTGCGGCACCTTTGCCAGCGGGTTCTTTAAAAGTAGCGAAGAAAAAATTCATGGACATCGAATCTCGGCTGAGAAGCATGGAGTCCCATGTCACTTCATCAAGATTTGAATTGCAGAGAGAGATTAAGAAAATATCAGGAGAGGATTAATCATGCTCTACCTAAGAAAGCTGGAAAGTTTCAATAGCGTCCAATTTCGAGGGCCTGGCATCCTCACCATCGTTCAAGATGAAGAAGAGTCTCTTGAGATCAATGCACCTGGGTACATGCTCAATGAAATCCAATCGACAGTCGTTAAAGAGGAACTGCTTGTTGGCTATGTTGCCTCCAGCATTGTGTCGTTGAGTGCCCACAGGGAAAAAATTCAATATCGACTCAAGATAAGAAACCTTAAGCAACTCTTCGTTAAAGGCTCAGGTGATGTCGTCCTGCCTGATTTGGATAACGATCAGTTTTCGATTGTTGTCACTGGATCCGGTGTTACTAAAGTGGATCAGCTAACTGCAGATCGTTTAGATGTGAGCATTTCAGGGTCTGGACGTGTTGAAGTTGGCGGCGATGTTGAATCGCAAACAGTCAAATTGTCAGGTTCTGGCAGTTATTTTGCTGAAAAGCTGGTTAGCGATTTTGCAAACGTCATCTTGTCGGGTTCTGGCCAGGCTGAAATCACCACAAGCGACGAATTGTCGGCAGTGATTTCAGGTAGTGGTTTGATTAGTTATTCGGGGTACCCGGATGTTTATAAACAAATATCGGGTAGCGGCAGTTTGACGAGACGAAGAAGGGAAACCCTCTCAACAACTAATGGTAGGAGAGCATAGATATGAGTATGACTTTTTGGGTAGCGATATGTGTCATTGTTGTTGTGTCTGTCATTGCTGATTCAATCGTCAAGATTGTTAAAGCCAGCACTTCTGGCGGCGGTAAAGGTATGCAGGAACGGATGGCTAACATGGAAGAAGATATTGCGATTACCGAACAAGAACTCGACGACGCACGTAAGCGGATAGAAGTATTGGAAAAAATTGTCACTGACGACAAGAGCCAGTTGAGCAAGCAAATCGATGATTTAGCTAACGGCTAGTTTTTCAAAAGTCCGCCTTTTAACTGCCCTGATCAGGCTGAACCTCGAAGCAAAAGGCGATGCCTTTTTCTTCTTTGGTTTCACTGTACGAAGTGTTTGTGAAGTTGTGAATCAAAGGCTTCCAGAATTGGTAGGCGGTAAGGTTGCTGTTGAGTACCCTGAGTTCCCAGTTGCCGGGAAATCGCCTCCAGAGATTCTTTGCCGCCTTGGCGCCATAACGCAATCGACGATAACGTCGAACGATAAAGAACTCCGCCATCTCCCAATAAAACGTGTTGCTTGTCGGGTCAAGATTTTGACGTACGAGCGCAAAGCCTGCCAAATTGCCGTCCGATAAGAAAATGAACGGGTGCCTATCCGGCTCCTGCCAATAGAAGTCGAGGTAGGGGTAGGTGTAACGGCCCGATTTGTTCATCTCATCAGCTTCAAACTCAGCGAAATCGTAGAGATAGAACTGCATGAGTTGTTCGAGTGCAGGCTTGTCCGAGATGTCAGCTGCTTTGACTTCGAAACTCATTGTTAGGGTTTATCCGAGGGAAACAGGTCGGGAAAATTAGTGAATACGCCATCTACCCCCATCTTCTTTAGCACCAGCATCTCGTCACGAGTGTTTACAGTATATACAAAGACTTGGTAGCCCCGTTCGTGCGCCTGCGCCACGATCTCGGTATGGGCTATTTTTTGCGAAAGATTCACTGCATAGGCATTTAGATCAGCAGCGCGTTCAAACATATTAGCAATCTGCTTGTGAAACAGGGCGCCTCGTTTGATGTCTGGGCTCGAAGCTGCAAGCTCCTCATGATTAAAGGACGAGATCATAAACTCATCTTCGCGCCAACCTTTTGATATGAAATCCTTGAGAAGTGCGTTAACGGGTTCGGCAGTATGGGTGCCCTTGAGTTCAATGTTGATTTTACAGCGATGGGCAACCCGTTTGATGACTTCTGAGAGCAGCGGGATTTTCTCCCCATCGCCCGCGTCAAGCGAACGCAAGTATTCAACGGTTTGTGCTTCGACCAAACCGCTACCGTTGGTGGTGCGGTTCAATTTTTCGTCATGAATGACGAGCAATTCGCCTTCAACGACGTAGACGTCGAGCTCAATCCACTGGCAACCCAATTTAATGGCTAGTTCGAAAGCTTTAAGCGTGTTTTCCGGTGCGTGGCCTGAAGCACCGCGATGTCCGATACAAATAAAATCGTCCTTCGGCATTGATAATCCTGTCCGTAATGTCTCATTTAGGCGAAAACCTTACGCTGAAAAGTGAACTCAAGTCCAATTACGAATACAATCACAAGCTCACAGTGCGAAAAATGTATACAATCCGTAAATGAGCTATCAGGTACTTGCTAGAAAATATCGACCAGCTAACTTCGAGGAGTTGGAGGGGCAGGAGCACGTGCTTCGAGCGTTGATTAATGCGCTCGATAATGATCGTCTGCATCATGCTTATTTGTTCACCGGTACACGAGGCGTTGGTAAAACGACCATCGCAAGGATACTTGCGAAGTGTTTAAGTTGTGAAAATGGTGTTTCATCCAAACCCTGCGGTGAATGTAGCGCTTGTAGAGAGATCGCAGAGGGTCGAAGTGTCGATTTGATCGAAGTGGATGCGGCATCCAGAACGCGAGTCGAAGATACACGGGAGTTGTTGGACAATGTTCAATACATGCCAACGCGCAGCCGATTTAAAGTCTATCTGATTGACGAAGTTCATATGTTGTCTAATCACAGCTTCAATGCCCTGTTGAAGACCCTTGAGGAGCCACCTGAGCACGTCAAGTTTTTACTCGCGACAACAGACCCAAAGAAACTGCCGATTACTGTGCTGTCACGGTGTTTGCAGTTTAATCTAAAGAATCTATCACCTGAACGCATCGTTAATCACCTAAAGCAAATATTGGCGACAGAAAGCATCGAGTATGAGGAAAATGCGCTTTGGCAGCTTGGTCGCGCCGCCGACGGCAGCATGCGGGACGCACTAAGCTTGACGGACCAAGCGATCTCCTACGGCAACAATTCTGTCAGAGACGCAGATGTGAAGCAGATGCTCGGTTCAATTGACCAAAAAGAAGTGTTCGGTATTCTAAATGCCTTATTCGCTAAAAATGCCGCAGAACTGCTAGCGACTATCCAGCACCTTTCTGAGTTCTCGCCGGATTACGGTGCGCTGATGGGTGACATTCTTTCGATTCTGCATCGTGTCGCTGTTGCGCAGGAAGTGCCGACAAGTGTCGATAATAGCCATGGAGACGAAGCCGTGATTAGGGCTTTAGCCGAATCGGTCCATTGCGAAGATCTACAGCTATTTTATCAAATTGGGCTTATGGGGCAGAGGGATTTAGCGTTCGCGCCGGATGCACGAACCGGATTTGAAATGTCGATGCTCAGGATGCTCACCTTTACGCCGGAAGAGTTGCCGCAAATTTCCTCGGAAACGACAGCGTCTAGCGAAGACGCGAAAAAAAAAACCTTAAATAATAGTGAGTCTGCTCAGGGAACCTTAGCGAGTTTGCTTGCCAAGCCTGCTTTGCGCTCCGAGAGTGCGGATGCTGTTCCAGCATCAATTGAACAACCTACCGAACAACATATTGAACATAAATCTGAAAAACGCGTTGCAGCAGAAGGGCAACCTTCGAGTGCTGATAGCCCTGAGCTAAACACTGAGCTAAATAATAGCCCTGTGCCGACGCAGAGTTACGAGCAGAGCAGTCAGGCTGAAGGCAAGATTACGCAAGCGGAAGTCACTACGTCGATTGCTGATGCGCAAGAGCAAAAGCAAGACGGTCTGGACGCCAATGCTGGCTTAGACTTATCCCAGGTTCCAAAGTCCGAAAAGCATCAGTCTGCGCCGGACATCTCCAGTTTGGTTTCCGAACCGCAGGATCAGTCCCCATCTCTAGGTGCATCATCCCTGCCGATGTTGGAACCAGAGAATTGGGATCAGATCTTGCCACTGCTAGGGTTGACCGGCGTCACCTTGTCTCTTGCTTCAAATTGCATGGTAAAAACATTCACAAAGGATGCCTGTGAACTGGTGTTGAATGAGCACCATGCGACGATGTGGAACAACACGCATGAAACCCGAATTCAAACGGCGCTGGCGATTGTGTTTGCGCAGAAGATTCAGGTAACTGTTACTATTGGTGAAACAACGGTGGAAACGCCGGCTGAGAAGGACCTGCGATTGCATGAGGAGGCCCATGCAAGAGCCGTTGAAGTTATCGAGGCTGATGAAAATATAAAAAAGCTGATTGAGAATTTTGATGGTCATTTGGACCCAAGCTCAATTCAAGCGCGAGGATAGGTGGAGAGAACAATGTCGATCAAAGGAGGGCTTGGTGACTTGATGCAACAAGCTCAGGAAATGCAGTCAAAAATGCAGTCCATGCAGGATGAACTGGCCAATGAGGAAGTTCACGGTGAGTCTGGTGCCGGATTGGTTAAGATTACAATGACCGGTCGGCATGATGTTAAACGGGTGGAAATAGACCCGAGTTTAATGACCGAAGACAAAGAGGTTTTGGAAGACTTGATCGCGGCGGCACTTAACGATGCTGTTAGACGAGTTGAAAAAAATCAGAAAGATAAAATGTCAAACCTTACCGCTGGAATGCCTTTACCTCCGGGATTCAAGCTTCCTTTTTAACAGCATCTGAAAAATCGGATATTCAGTGACGCAATTATCTGCAATCGACCAACTGATAGACGCCCTGCGGTGTCTGCCTGGCGTGGGTCCAAAAACGGCACAACGTATGGTGCTGCATCTTCTTGAGCGAAATCGGGACGGTGCCAGGGTTTTGTCTGAAAAACTCGCCCATGCGATGGATGAAGTAAAACACTGCCAGATGTGTCGAACCTTTACTGAAATGCCCCGGTGTGGAATCTGTTCCTCAAACAGTCGCGACAACAGTTTATTGTGTGTCGTGGAAAACCCCGGCGACGTTATGGCGATCGAGCAGACAGGACATTATCGCGGCAAGTACTTCGTTTTGATGGGCATATTATCGCCAATCGACGGTATCGGTCCGAATGAAATAGGAATCGACGCGCTCGCTGAACGTTGCAAGGATGGCGTTGAGGAAGTCATCTTGGCTATTGCCTCATCCGTAGAAGGCGAAGCCACATCTCACTACATATCAGAATTGCTGAAGCGACATGGACTGCAGACCTCCAGGATCGCTCAAGGTATACCGCTGGGGGGAGAACTTGAGTATGTCGACGGTGGCACCCTGTCACACGCACTCAATGGACGCAAAGCTATATAAACCATGAACCCTGAATTTGAAATTGTTACCTCAGCCGAACGCTTAGAGGAAGTCGCGAGCCACTGTGAAAAACAGCCTGTGCTCGCGATTGATACTGAGTTTGCCAGAACGAGCACCTACTATCCCATTGTTGGTCTGATTCAGATCTATGATGGAGAAAGTTGTTTTCTGATTGATCCTCTTGAAGTGACGGATTTGTCCTGCCTATCAACACTTTTGACGGACGACAGCATCGTAAAGGTTTTTCATGCCTGTTCTGAAGATATTGAGGTGTTTAAATATTGCATCGGGGTCGCACCGACGCCTGTTTTTGATACGCAGATTGCGGCGGCGATGTTGGGTGATGGTTTCTCGTTGAGTTATCAGAAATTGGTCGAGAAAAACCTCTCTATCGATGTGCCCAAGGAAGAGACACGCTCTGATTGGCTCCAAAGACCATTGACTGACAGTCAACTGCAATACGCCGCGCTGGATGTGATTTACCTGTTTGAGGTTTACCATAAACAAGCTGACAACCTTGCAAAAAAAGAGCGCTTAAGTTGGGTGCAGCAGGAATGTGAAAGTTTGCCGAAGGATATTGCGACCCAGATTGATCCTCATGAGTATTATCTGAAAGTTAAAAATATTGCTCGTCTTAATCGTGATCAACTGAGTCTATTACGTGAGCTATGCGCCTGGCGTGAGATAAAAGCGAGGTCGCTTAACGTACCGCGAAATCGTGTTGTGGACGAAAAAGGGTTGCTTCTGGTTGCTTTAAACGAGATCCAAGACACTTCTGGTCTGCAAAGTCTTGCTAATCTTCATCCAAGAGAAGTAAGAAAACATGGCGTAGAGATTTTGCAAATAGTACAGAATATGGACTCGGATAAGGCGAGTGAGTTACCCGAATCCATTCTCAAGCCTCGTGTATCAATCGATAATAAGCTACTGAAAAAGCTTAAAGCCGTTGTTGATACAGTGGCCGAATCGAACACTATCGCGCCTGAGATGCTGGCGAAACGTCGACATTTAGAGCAGTTATTGCGCTCAGTCAACAACAAAGGCCTATATCAGTTACCCAATCATCTCACTGGATGGCGTGAGGCGGTGGTTGGTAACGCGCTGTTAGATTGTCTGAAGTCTTCCTCCAGTCGATAACATACATCGTCTAAGGCGAGAGTCTCTCTCGGGCAATGCCCTCGAGGGTAAAAGGGAAAGAAAATGATAACCATTTGTGATGTGTATAAAAGCCTAAAACAGCCTGAAGCTTACCTCTATGTGGATCGGACTGACGGTCTAGCGAAGGTGCCCGACGATTTGCTTAAGAAATTTTCCAACCCAGAAGTGGCATTGTCATTTACCTTGAGCGAAGGCAAGAAATTCGCCAGAACAGATGCTGAGACAGTCATGAGTAACCTTGCAAATCAAGGTTATTATCTGCAAATGCCGCCGGTAATTGTTGGCGAATTAGGACGTAAATAATCATAATGACTTTCTGGAAAGAAAAAAGTTTACAAGAGATGAATCCCCAAGAGTGGGAGAGTCTTTGCGATGGTTGCGCGCGTTGTTGCCTCCACAAACTTGAAGATGAAGATACGGGTGAAGTCTTTTATACCTCGGTCGTCTGTCAGTATCTTGACGAGGATCGTTGTCAGTGTTCCGATTACGAGAATCGAAACAAAAATGTGCCTAACTGCGTGCATTTGTCAATTGACCGGATTGAAGAGTTTCATTGGCTACCGGGTACTTGTGCCTACCGCTTATTGTCCGAAGGAAAAGATCTGCCGAATTGGCACCCCTTGGTGTCGGGTCGCAAAGAATCGGTCATCGAGGCAGGCATGTCTGTGAAGGGGCGGGTCATCGATGAACGCTTCGTCCATCCTGATGGTTACGAGGAGCAAATTATAGTTTGGGTAGACCAAGGCGCTGACGCAGGACAAGAGCCAGGGCAATAAAATCAAGAACCTGTTTAGACCCCACCGGAGTTAGTGGTAAATGAGTTTCATTGACGACAATCAGTATATGTTCGCTTGGCTTACTTATTTTTGTGCCGCTGTAGGATGCTGCGTGTTTTGGTGGAAGGTAACGTCATTCGTCAAAAATGCCGGTTGGCGAGACCTGCTTCGAGGTTTTGCAGTCGTTGTATTGTTTACGCCTTGGTATGCCGGTGAGTCCTCTGAATTTTACGCACCGGCAATTGTTGTGCTGTTGATGGATTTACTACTAGAGGGCACAAAAAGCGGCATGAAAGGGGGGGTCGCACTGATATTTGCGCTCTTCTCGATGCTCCTGATCCTTACAATTAGGCAGATTCTCAGGAATCGATCCCGCCGCTAAACAAGCATCTTGCCAGTCAAGTCGGCTGCTATAACGTCGTCTCCCAGCATCAAGGCCACTTTACGCGCCAATGCCTCTATTCGCCGCATGTACTCCTGCCATGTAGGCCCGTTTAATCCGCAAATTATTTATTAAGCCCAAAAACGATAAGTGGCCAATCTGACTGCCGGCCGGAACCTCGCTGCTCGAATCATTGTCTTGTCTATGAGGCTGTGGCCGAGATCGGACAAGCTTGGTCTTCATTTTGGCTTAAATGTGCGGCTGTCGGTCCTATTTAGACCTTATCGAGGGCTTGGGCTCATAACATCAAATTATGATGGTAATAACCAATATCTATGCGTCGCATATAGTCTTGATATGTAACCGCTGGCAAATTAAAGTGCTGGAAGTTATATTCTTTCGCCTCAATTCCTTGGTTGTTAATACATATGAAATTTTCCAGTACAAGTACATACATCGCTACAGAAGAACTGCAGATGGCAGTGAACGCCGCCGTCACGTTAGAACGGCCGCTACTTATTAAGGGTGAACCGGGTACAGGTAAAACCATGTTGGCGGAAGAGATTGCCGAATCTCTCGGCATGGAGCTCATCTCCTGGCACGTCAAATCAACAACGAAGGCCCAACAAGGTCTTTACGAATATGACGCTGTGTCACGTTTGAGAGATTCACAGCTTGGTGATGAAAGAGTTCATGATATTAAGAACTACATTGCTAAGGGTAAACTCTGGGAAGCCTTCGAAGCTGACAAGAAAGTTGTACTACTTATCGATGAAATCGATAAGGCTGATATTGAATTTCCAAACGACCTTCTGTTGGAATTAGACAAGATGAAGTTCGATTGTTACGAGACGGGCGAAACGATTGTCGCTCAGAATCGTCCGGTTATCATTATCACCAGTAACAATGAAAAAGAACTGCCTGATGCATTTTTGCGTCGTTGTTTCTTCCACTACATTCAGTTTCCAGACCGCGACACGATGCAAGAAATCGTTGATGTGCATTTTCCAGAGATTAAGCAAGATCTGGTTAAAGAAGCTATGGAGATTTTCTTCGATGTTCGAAAGGTGCCTGGCCTGAAGAAGAAGCCATCAACTTCTGAGCTGATCGACTGGTTGAAGCTGCTCATGGCTGATGATATTCCTGAAGAGATTCTAAAGAATCGCGATACATCTAAGGCAATTCCTCCTCTATACGGTGCGTTGGTTAAGAACGAACAGGATGTTCAGTTGCTTGAGCGACTAGCATTTATGAATCGTCGCCAGGGCGGCAGTGGAGCAAAGTGAGGTTAGATAGATGTTGATCAACTTTTTCCTGGCATTGAAGGATGCCAGGATACCCGTATCAATTACTGAGCTTCTACATTTACTCGAGGTGCTAAAAGCACGTTTGGTTTATGCGGATATTGACGAGTTCTACTACCTGAGTCGAATGGCTTTGGTAAAAGACGAGCGTCATTATGATAAGTTCGACCGTGCGTTTGGTGCCTACTTTAAAGGACTTGAAGACCTCTCGTCGATGATTGCCTCGATGATTCCCGATGAGTTCTTGCGACGTGAATTTGAAAAGTCACTCTCGCCAGAAGAGTTGGAAAAAATCAAATCCCTAGGCGGCCTCGAAAAGCTGATTGAAGAATTCAAACGTCAGGTTGAAGATGCTGCAAAAGGTGAAGGTAAAGAGAAAGATAAAGAAGGCAAGGGCGAGAACGGCAAAGGCGACGACGGCAAAGAACGTAAAGGCAAGAAGCGTCGTGGCAAACGAACTTGGGACAAGCGCGATTACAAATCCTACGATGACAATGTCGAACTAGGCACCCGTGGGATGAAAATTTCCCTGCGGCGCCTGAGAAAACTTGCGCGTACGGGTGCGGAAGACGAATTCGATATTAACAACACGATTGATAAAACCGCGAAAAATGGCGGTATGTTGGATATCGTCATGCGGCCTGAGCGCAAGAATACCGTGAAAGTGCTGTTGTTTCTTGATAATGGCGGCTCAATGGATGCTCACGTTAAGGTTTGTGAAGAATTGTTCTCAGCCGCGCGTTCTGAATTCAAACATTTGGAAACTTATTACTTTCATAACTTCATCTATGATGGTGTCTGGAAGGAACATAAGCGAAGGATGAATGAACGTCTTGAAACATTCGACTTGCTGCACAAATATGCGCATGATTACAAAGTCATCTTCGTTGGCGATGCAACCATGGCGCCGTACGAGATTACTCATGCCGGTGGCAGTGTTGAACATTGGAATGAAGAAGCAGGTGCGATTTGGATGCAACGAATGATTGATACATTCGATAAAGTCATCTGGATAAACCCCACGCCGCAAGACACGTGGGAATATTCGAACTCTGTGGCTATCACCAAGAAACTCGTTGATGAACAAATGTTTCCTTTAACGGTTCGTGGTATCGAAAATGGCATGAACTACTTGTCAAAGTAGACTCGCGTCAAATTTTGACAAGTCGTAAAGTGTTTGAGCGTTATTAATCTATATAGCGTGATGATCATCATAGAGACAAAGATCTAACAAAAACCCTGCTTAATTGCGGGGTTTTTTGTTACAGATCCCGCATTAACAGTCGCGTTGAGTCAGTATTTGCAGGCTTTTTGTGCTTGATTACTGTTATTATTCGGCGCTTTTGGCACCTAGATGTTTGTGCTTTTCAAAGAAACTAAACTCAATGGCCATTTCCAACCCTTCTTCCGTTTAGGTACCTGCTGTGAATCGACCCGACAATGAATTATCAGAAGCCATAGACGCTTGCATGATTCGGGATCGTTTTCGCATGCACAAATTGCTGGCAAGCAAAAACAGTCGCGAAAAGCTCGAAGAGCAGGTGACGCGTTCTGCCAAGCTAGTTTCAAAACGTCGCGCCGCTCTGCCAAAAGTGATTTATCCTCCGCAGTTGCCTGTCAGTCAGCGCGTTGATGAGATAAAGCGCGCAATTGATCAAAGTCAGGTTGTTATCATTGCCGGTGAGACGGGCTCGGGTAAGACAACTCAAATTCCAAAGATCTGCCTAGAGCTGGGCCGAGGTGTTGTCGGCAAGATCGGTCACACACAACCGAGGCGTGTCGCAGCCCGCACGGTTGCAACCCGAATCGCAGAAGAGCTATCGGTAAAGTTTGGTGAGCAGGTGGGATACCAGGTTCGATTTACCGATAAGACTACCGATACAACGCTAGTCAAAGTGATGACCGACGGTATTTTGCTAGCAGAGACGCAAAAAGATCGTTTCCTGCAACAGTACGATACCTTGATCATTGATGAGGCGCACGAACGAAGCTTGAATATCGATTTTCTGCTCGGCTATCTGAAGCGTATTTTGCCTCAGAGGCCCGATCTCAAAGTTATCATCACCTCTGCGACCATTGACGTTGAACGTTTCTCGAAACATTTCTCTAATGCGCCGGTAGTACAAGTCTCCGGCAGAACATTCCCTGTTGATGTGTTGTATCGACCAGCGGATGAAGCTTCGAAAACATCGGACGCTGATGAGCTCGTGAACCAAGCAATATTGGACGCACTCGCTGAGATTGAACAACTTGAGAGAGGTCATTCAAGTCCCGGAGATGTGCTGATATTTCTGGTAGGGGAACGAGAAATACGCGAGTTGGCGCAGTTGATTCGCAAGTCCAACTTGAAGCAGCTTGAAGTGCTGCCATTGTATTCAAGGTTAAGCGTGGCTGAACAAAATCGTGTGTTCCAAAGACACAGGGGGCGCCGTGTGGTGCTGGCGACGAACGTAGCGGAAACCTCATTGACCGTGCCGGGTATTCGCTATGTGATCGACCCGGGCTTGGCAAGAATCTCTCGATACAGTTTTCGCTCTAAGGTGCAGCAATTACCTATCGAGCGAATTTCCCAAGCCAGTGCCAATCAGCGTATGGGCCGATGCGGTCGAATCAGCGATGGTGTTTGTATTCGGCTGTATTCAGAAGAAGACTTTATTTCACGAGCTGAGTTCACCGCGCCAGAAATTCTGCGTACCAACCTCGCTGCCGTCATATTGCAAATGCTGATGCTTAAATTGGGCGATGTTGCAAAGTTTCCTTTTATCGAAAAGCCTGATCAAAGGCAGATAAACGACGGATATCATTTGTTGTTTGAGCTTCAGGCGGTGGATAAGCGAAAGCAAATTACTCGGCTCGGTCGAGATGTATCGCGCATACCGATTGATCTGCGTTTGGGAAGAATGCTGTTGGAAGCGAGCAAGAAAAATTGTTTGTCTGATGTTCTCACGATCGTCAGCGTGCTTGCGATTCAAGATCCGAGAGAGCGTCCTCATGAACGTCAACAGGCCGCGGACCAAAAACATCGACAGCATTGGGATGAGAAATCTGACTTTATTGCGTTTTTAAAGCTATGGGATCATTGCGAAAAAAGTAGGGTAGAACTGACAAACAAACAATTCCGCAGTTTTTGCCGAGAGAACTTTATTTCCTATGTACGCTATTTTGAATGGCGCGAGAATCATCGCCAACTCCGTTTGATGTGCCAGGAACTCAAACTGAACATGAACAAACAACAAGCACATTACGACGATATTCATGCTGCATTACTGGCGGGTCTGTTGGGCAACTTAGGGGAGAAAGGCAAAGAGAACGAATACCTAGGTGCACGTAATCGTCGCTTCTACGTCTTTCCAGGTTCAAGCCAGTTCAAGCGTAAACCAAGATGGATAATGGCGGGTGAACTCGTCGAGACAACACGTTTGTTTGGGCGTATGGTCGCGGAAATTGAGCCGGAGTGGGTTGAACCATTGGCGCAGCATCTCGTTAAACGCACTTACCATGAGCCGCACTTTGATCCCGATCGAGGTCAAGTCTTTGCCTTCGAGGAAGTCATG
>CAJJAA010000048.1 GCA_905182025.1 uncultured OM182 clade bacterium | reverse complement strand
GTTAGGAGCCGTCGCGGTGTCCTGATTGTCGAGCAGAGACTCGGTTTTGTTCAAGCAAATGCCGGTATTGATCAGTCCAACATTCCCCATGAAGGCGATGACCTGAATAATATTTGCTTACTTTTGCCCGTCGATTCTGACGAGAGTGCGAAGGGTATTCGTGATGAAATTAACGAGCGACTTGGCGTTAATGTTGGTGTGATTGTCAACGATAGTATAGGACGTGCTTGGCGAATAGGCTCTCTGGGGCTTGCCATAGGCGTCTCTGGATTTACAGCGCTCGAAGACTATATCGGCAAGAAAGATATATATGGACATGAACTTGTTGTTACTCAGGTGGGCGCTGCCGATGAGTTGGCAGCCGGTGCGTCCTTGGTCATGGGCCAGACGGACGAGAAAACACCTGTGGTACTCGTCAGAGGTTATCGTCCAAAAGAGCCCGTGGATTCCGACAAGCGTGGTGTCCAACCGCTTATTCGACCTAAAGAAATGGATATGTTTCGCTAATGGTCGATAAAAAATCATTAGCTTCATCGAGCAATACCTGTGTTGCACTATCCGGTGGTGTTGGTGGTGCAAAGCTAGCTTTAGGTCTGTCTAAAGTATTGAAAAGTAATCAGCTTGATATCATCGCCAATACGGCCGATGACTTCGAGCATATTGGGTTGTATATCTGTCCTGATCTGGACACGGTGACTTATACCTTGGCCGATCTGAGCAACAAGGAACTTGGCTGGGGGCAAGCAGGGGAGACTTGGGAGTTTCTCAATGCGCTTGAGCGATTGGGCGGAGAGAGTTGGTTTCGGTTAGGTGATAAAGACATGGCAACCCATGTGTTTCGGACTCAGTCTCTAAGTAGTGGCTTGACCTTGTCAGAAACTACGGCCCAGATTACTCAACGGCTTGGCATTGCGCACAAAATAATTCCTATGTGCGATATGCCTGTGGCGACTAAAGTTAAGGTTGAAAGCGGCGAATTAATGGCTTTCCAGCATTACTTTGTACGTGATCGTTGTGAACCTAAAGTGACGGGTTTTGAGTTCGAAGGAATCAAAGACGCAAGTCCATCAATCGGTTTTAGTGCGGCGCTCAACAATACCAATCTAGGCAGCATTATCATTTGCCCATCGAATCCTTTTGTTAGTGTTGATCCCGTCTTGAAACTCCCCGGCGTTATGGCTGCGATTCAGGCTGCGACTGCACCGACCATCGCTGTTTCGCCTATCGTGGGAGGACAAGCTATTAAGGGGCCAGCAGCCAAAATGATGAAAGAACTGGGGATGCCACAGACAGCACTGGCCGTCGCGGAACATTACCAGGGAAGGATCGATGGTTTCGTGATCGACGAAGCGGACGCAGCCATGGTGGCAGATATCGAAGCGCTTGGTATCAAAACATTGGTGACAAAAACAATGATGTTGTCGCTTCAGGACAGAATTGATCTTGCTGAAGCTTGTCTTGCATTTGCAGAGACATTTTAAGCCGTTCAGCTATTGCGACGGATAAATCGTAATGGTTTAGTTTGAGTCTGTATCGGTAAGCGTTTGTTCAATATCGTACGGTCTTGGCCAAACCACTCTTATTTTCACTACCACTACCATCCACCACTACCACTACCTCGACCTCTACCGCAGCACCTAAACCAAAATACATCTCCGTTGGCGCACCACATAAATAAGCGCTGCCCGCATGCCTTTCCTGCATTTTTGTCACAACATGGGTAGTAATCTAAACCTTTGCTCCGATCGCCTGCGTTATTTTTACCAACACTTTTTAAGCGCATATGGATGAAATAATTTTTTTCCGACTTCGCGTGTTATGACGAAATGGGTGCGGCTTTTTCGCTTGCTGATAACAAAAGTGTCGACGTTACCGTCGTGGTCTTGGCTGGCGCAAATAACAGCGCGCTCGGTAACTGGGTGAATGGTTGGGTTGAAGCGTCGGTTCGAGCGTTGGAGCGTCAGCAGAAAAAGCGTGTGACGACAGAATCACCATGAGGCCAATGCGTCCATGCAATTTCGATCCGGAATCCGTCGAGGATAAACGCCTATCCATGAATGATCTGATATTCGGATGAAACATGCTGAGGAGCTAACCGGTAGGGCTTGTGGGCGGTAGGGCGTTTACCGACTGCTATAGCCGCTAGGTCATGAAAACTGTCTATATCTGTTATAACCAAGCAGATGGGTCTCAGCGCCAATCTGACTATCGCGACAATATAAGTCGTGATAATGTACATCCCCCAGAATTCATTCTATTTATGATTCATGAGTATTTCGTTGGTCATTCCTGTAAAACAGCTCGAAGATGCGAAAAAGCGTCTGAGCGGCATATTGTCTGCAGATCAACGTCGGGATCTATTTAGGGCGATGGTGCAGGATGTTTTGGAAGCTGCAACGACCTGCGATCGAATAGATGAAGTGATATTGGTGACCCGTGATACCAACGTGGCAAATCTTGGTTTGGAATATGGCTGCCGAATTCTTCCAGAACCGGACGCTGGCGGTTTGATACAAGCGGTTACGGCCGCAGCCAACCAATTGGTAGTAGAGAATGTTGAGGCGATGATTTTCTTGCCCGGCGATGTACCTCTGGTGAGTGTGGAAGAGCTTGAGGTAGTTCTCGATGGGTTTGGTCAAACGACGGAGCCTGAGTTTATGATTGTGCCCGCGAGCGATCTAGGTGGATCAAATTGCGTCGTCTGTTCACCACCCGATTGCATGGACTTCGGTTTTGGCGTGGACAGCTTTAGGCGGCACTTAAAAACGGCAAGAGCACTAGGTATTGAGCCCACAATTGCTAAACTACCGGGTATTGGTCTGGATATTGACACGCCGGATGATTTGGCTGCGCTTGCCAATGAGTTAGGTGCTAAAGGCTTAAAAACATATACACATAATTTCCTGATCGACAGTGGTATCTTGTCCAAAGTTCTTAAGGGTTCTATTGATGCAAACGAAGGCATCTCGCAAGATAATTCAAACGTTACCCCAAATTTTGAAGAAAGAGTGATCCTATGAATCAGTTTGAAAGTCTTCTGGTGCAAGCCAGTAGCCTGCCCTTATCGAACGATGAAATACTCGCTCTCGGCGAAACCACCGACACTGCAGCGCTTATGAATGTTGCATCAATGCTGCGTGATGTCGGTCATCAGAACACGATTTCTTATTCACGAAAGGTGTTCATTCCACTGACACATCTTTGCCGTGACGTTTGTCATTACTGCACATTCGCGCAGGTACCTAGAAAGTTGAAAGCGCCGTATCTGACGCCGGATGAGGTTTTAAAAATTGCCCAGGATGGCGCCAAGGCAGGTTGTAAAGAAGCACTGTTTACCTTGGGAGATAAGCCTGAACTACGATACAAGGCAGCTCGAGACGGTTTAAAGGAACTGAAGCAAGAATCAACCTTATCCTATCTGCGCGACATGGCGGAAATGGTTTTCAAGGAAACCGGTTTGTTTCCGCACCTAAACCCTGGGCTGATGACCGCTGACGAGTTTGCTGAGCTTCGCAAAGTGTCCGTTTCAATGGGCATCATGCTGGAGTCCTCCTCGAACAGGTTGTTAGAAAAGGGCATGCCGCATTATGGGTCTCCCGATAAGGTGCCCGAGCGTCGATTTGAAACCATGCGCCTTGCTGGCGAGGCAGGTGTTCCTTTTACCTCAGGTATCCTAATCGGTATCGGTGAAACTCGTAGAGAGCGAATAGAATCACTGTTGTCCCTGCGAGACTTAAATATTGAGCACAATCAAATTCAGGAAATCATCATTCAAAATTTCCGTGCGAAGCCGGAAACGCTAATGGCCAATGCGCCAGAGCCCGACTTGAATGAATTGCTTTGGACGATCTCTATGGCAAGGATCATTTTTGGGCCAAAGATGAATATCCAAGCGCCACCCAATCTTAGCCCTGGCGTACTCGAACAAATTGTTGACTCTGGCATTAATGACTGGGGTGGTGTGTCTCCAGTGACACCTGACTTTGTAAACCCAGAAGCGCCCTGGCCGCACCTCACCAACTTGGCCAGTGCAACAGCTAATGCGGGTAAACTGTTGATTGAACGACTTGCCATATACCCCGATTACGCGATGGATATGGAGAAGTGGATAGATCCCGCGATACAACCTGCGCTTAGACAGGCGATCGATGGGGAGGGTTTTGCAAGAACCGAAGAATGGGCGGCGGGCGCCGTTGTCGATGCGCCCGAAGGCGATTTGGCTCGAGTGACGGCGATTGCTAAGCGTGCACCAAGTGCAGATATCAGCCAGATTCTTGATAAAGTCAAAAAGGAAGAAGTACTGACCGAAGCCGACATTGTGCGTTTGTTCAAAAGTCGCGGTGATGATTACACCCACGTTTGCCAGGCAGCGGATGAGATTAGGAAAAAGGTTTCCGGCGATACGGTGACCTATTGCGTCAACCGCAACATTAATTACACCAATGTCTGTTACTTCAAATGCCAGTTTTGTGCGTTCTCGAAAGGCAAGATGAGCGAAAATCTGCGCGGTCGACCTTACGATCTGTCCCACGAAGAGATTATGCGTCGTACTGCTGAAGCTTACGCGCGAGGCGCAACGGAAGTTTGTATGCAAGGTGGTATTCACCCTGAGTATACCGGTCAAACCTACATAGACATCGTACATAGCATCAAACAGGTTGTACCAGACATGCATGTGCATGCCTTTTCACCGCTAGAAGTTTGGCAGGGCGCGCACACATCAGGTGTTTCGATTGATGAGTTCTTGGGACAGCTTAAAGAAGCTGGATTGGGAACGTTGCCAGGCACAGCCGCAGAGATCCTGGATGACGAGGTCAGGGCAACATTGTGTCCTGACAAGATAAACACTAGTCAATGGCTGGAAGTTATGGAGGCGGCTCACGGGCAGGGTTTCAATACAACTGCGACCATTATGTACGGTCATATCGAAAAGTATGAACATGTTGCACGGCATCTTTTGCGAGTGCGCGCATTGCAGGCGAAAACAGGCGGGTTTACAGAATTCGTCATACTGCCATTTATCCATATGGAAGCGCCCATGTACCTCAAGGGTAATGCGCGAAAAGGACCAACTTTTAGAGAGGCGGTGTTGATTCACGCGATCTCAAGACTGGTGCTAAACCCGGTTTTTGAGAACATACAAGCATCATGGACCAAACTCGGGCCCGATGGCGTACGTGCTTGTCTGCGAGCGGGTGTGAATGATTTGGGTGGCACTTTGATGAACGAAACGATTACGCGTGCCGCCGGCGCAAGCCACGGGCAAGAGACATCACCTGAAGAGATGGAGGAAATTATCCTTTCTATCGGTCGGACACCAAAGCAGCGAACAACAAGTTATGGTGAGGTGACACAAGCGCAGCGGCAAAAGTCATTCGGTGCGCAAACATTGATTGAGCCCAGTTATACTTCTGCTAAGAAATATGATCGCAAGAAAAGTGGTGCGCAGGAAGGCGTCATTGCTAAAACGAAAAAGGAACTTTATCGACCTGGTTTGGATGTGTCGGATGATGAGGATAAGCTGTCCAGCGCAGATATCATCTAGCCTTTTATACCTCGAGAGATAAGCCCTGAGTGTGACCACCATGATTGGGAAAAGCTGCTTTTGGAGGTGATATGGAAATCGAAAATTTTACAGCGATAGAGCCAGAATTCCAGCGGCGTATAGCGAAAATTGTTTGGTGTACCTTTACGACGATAGATCGACAAGGTCGACCTCGGTCGAGAATGTTGCATCCGATTTGGGATGGCTCAACGGGTTGGGTTGCGACAGGGCGACATAGTTTTAAAACGAAGCATCTCGCAGAACATAGTTATGTATCGCTAAGTTATTGGGACCCGGGTCACGAGCAAGTTTTTGCTGAGTGTCACGCTCAGTGGGATGATAGCTTGGAGAGTAAGCAGAGAATATGGAGTTTGTATAAGCAAACACCGGCGCCTCTCGGTTACGACTTAACGGTATTCTGGTCAGATTTCACTGATGAGAATTACGGTTTAATAAAACTGACGCCTTGGCGAATTGAATTATCATCCCTTGCGGATATGATGAATCCGCAAGTTTGGCGTCAGCAAGCATAAGATATACCGCTAAACGGTAAGAATAACTTTAGAAATTTGTTTATTAATATAAGAAGGAATTAGTTATGCCTGTGCCACAAAGAACTGCACTAACCCTCCCAGATCCTCGAGGTGTCCAACCGACGATAGATATGGCGAAATGGGGTGAGGCCGAAGGTTATGATGATCTATGGTTTGCAGATAGCTCTGGTGTTGACGCGTTAACAACGGCAGCAGCAGTTGCTTTAAGCACAGAACGTGTTCGAATCGGTACGGCCATTATTCCGGTGTTTTCACGTACGCCAGCAGTACTAGCCTCAACTGCTCATGTACTGCATCAGTTATCCAACGGTCGGTTTATCCTAGGCCTAGGATCCTCAAGTCAAACCATGATGGAAAACTGGCACGGCCTTACTTTCGAAAAACCTTTGACGCGGGTAAAAGAAACTACCTTGCTTATCAAGCAAATGCTGGCGGGCGAGAAAACTAATTTTGACGGTCAGGCCGTGAAGAGTCACGGTTATCGTCAATTGCCTCTTGAGGCCGGTGCACAACCGGTTTATATGGCCGCGCTGCGCAGCAAAATGTTAGAGACAGCAGCCGAGTTTAGCGATGGTGTGATTCTTAATTTATTCCCTAAAGATGCATTACCAAAAATGATGGAGCACATCCGCATTGGTGCAGAACGTGCAGGCAAAAAATTAGAAGATGTTGAGGTTGTTTGTCGCCACCAAGTGGTCGTGACAGACGATATGGAAAAGGCGCGAAATTCAATTCGAGCTGGATTTGCACCTTATTATGCGACGCCTGTTTACAATGCGTTTCTTGCATGGGCGGGTTATGAAGACGTAGCAAAAAATATTGCTGAAGGCTGGGCCGCAAAAGATCGTGCCAAGACGACCGGTGCGCTAGATGATCAACTTGTTGATGACATCGCGATCCTCGGCACAAAGGAACAGTGCCAGGACCGAATTCGAGAATATGGAGAAATGGGGATCACGACGCACATTATTTCCTGTGTTTCGCCTGGGGATACTAAAAATACTTATGATGCGTTTACGGGTAATAATTTTTCTTTCTAGTTGTTTGCCATCTAGGGTGACGCCCGTAACGTTGCGTTCGAAAATGAATTGTAATACTGAAATTTGGAGTTGTTAAATGAAACTGGGTTTTTTGGCTGGGTATTCCGGCAAAGTAATAAACATCGATATCGACAAAATTAAGCGTGCTGAAAGCATGGGCTATGATTCTGTTTGGACTGCTGAAGCTTACGGCTCCGATGCGGTAACGCCTGCGGCATGGGTGTTGGCCCAGACCGACAAGATCAAGGTTGGAACAGCAATCATGCAGATGCCGGGTCGATCTCCGGCCTGTACGGCGATGACGGCAATGACGCTAAATCAACTTTCTAATGGCCGGTTTATTCTGGGTTTAGGCGCGTCGGGTCCTCAGGTTGTTGAAGGTTGGCACGGTGTTGCCTACGGGAAGCCGGTCACTCGAATTAAGGAATATGTGTCTATTGTTAAAAAAATTATGGCCCGTGAAGAACCGGTTCAGCATCAGGGCTTTCATTACAGCATGCCTTATACGGGTGAAGATGGAACAGGCTTGGGTAAGCCTCTGAAAAGTATTTTACAAGCAGACAATGATATTCCGATTTACACGGCGTCGATCACGCCGCGTGGATTAACAGGCAGTGCCGAAGTGGCTGACGGCGTTTTTCCAATTTGGATGAATCCGGATCGCTTCGATGTATTGCAAGCACCAATCCAGAAAGGTCTTGATAAAGCAGGTAAGACTTTAATGAATTATGATATTGCGCCGTTTGTGACCTGTATTATGGGTGACGATATTGATGCGTGTCGTATGCCTGTTAAAGGCAACATGGCGTTATATATTGGCGGCATGGGGGCCAGAGGTAAGAATTTCTACACCGATTATACTTCGGCGCTTGGGTTCGAAGATGCGGCAATTAAGATTCAAGATCTGTATTTAGCGGGTAAGAAGGATGAAGCAATGGCGGCGGTGCCTGATGAGCTAGTCGACGCCTGTGCATTGGTTGGACCTGAATCCGTCATTCGAGAACGATTACAAGCGTGGAAAAAAGCCGGTGATAAAGGTCACGTCAGCTCTATGTTGATCGGTAGTGGTCAAGCTGCAGCGCTCGAAGTCATCGCGAGTGAAATGCTATAACGTTTTTCATTCGAGTCGATTAACGTGATTCAACTAGAAGCCTTTGTGGTATCTGTTGCGGCGATTCTAGTGGTTGCTCTAGTGGTAGCTCTAGTGGTAGCTCTGGCGGTCCGAGTATGACCTTTACGCTAAAGCCTGTTGGCTCAATCAGCGAAATTGGTCAGGCGGCTTGGGACGCCTGTGCGAACCCGCATTCTGCATCTTCGGATGCAGATGCTTCGGGTTCAAGCTCTGTCTCTTATGTTCACCCCTATGATCCGTTTGTCTCTTACAATTTCCTTCATGCCCTTGAAGAAAGTGGCTCTGCCGTGGCCGAGACCGGATGGGCGCCGTATCATCTGCAACTGTTGAATGAGAATGACGAGGTGTTTGGCGTCGTTCCTATGTATTTAAAAAACCATTCTCAAGGTGAATACGTTTTCGACTACAGTTGGGCGGATGCGTTTGAGCGGGCAGGTGGACGTTACTATCCTAAGCTGCAGGTGTCAGTGCCGTTCACGCCTGTGACGGGGCGCCGAATACTCGCTAAGCCGAGTACTGGCGAAGATGATTATGAAGCCTTTTTGCTGTCGGGTGTTATGCAGGTGGCCGAACAACTTGATGTTTCATCGATTCACGTTACCTTCGCAAACAAAGCGCAGTACGAGCGTATGGGTGAACTTGGATTTTTGAAGCGCACCCACAATCAATTTCACTGGCTCAATAATGACTATCGGGATTTCGGCGATTTTCTCGCGGATCTGGGATCGAAAAAACGAAAAAACATAAAGCGCGAGCGTCGTATTGCCGTCGCCAATGGTATCGATATTGAGTCACTCACAGGCGCAGATATTCAAGAGCATCATTGGGATGCTTTCTATCAATTTTACCTCGACACCGGCAGTCGTAAATGGGGTACGCCTTACTTGAGCCGTGAATTTTTCTCATTAATTGGCGCATCAATGGCGCAAGATATATTGCTCGTGATGTGTAAACGAGAGGGCCGTTATATAGCCGGTGCAATCAATTTTATTGGCGGCGAATGCCTGTACGGACGTAACTGGGGCTGCATCGAGCATCACGAAATGTTGCACTTCGAAGTCTGTTACTACCAGGCGATAGAGTTTGCCATCTCAAGAAAGTTGAAACGCGTAGAAGCGGGTGCGCAGGGTCAACATAAGCTGGCAAGGGGTTACCTGCCGACCCATACCTATAGCGCGCATTGGATTGTGAATAAGTCCTTTAGTGAGGCGATACAAAATTTCCTTGAAAACGAACGCCAACACGTCGATGAAGAAATTGACTACATGGAAGAGCATTCGCCGTTCAAAAAGCAATGAGTTTTCCATAAGAACGGTAAATGATGGGGTTTTGATGTCACGACAATTTTATATCACCGATGTGTTTCATTCCGGTGGTTATTCAGGCAATCAATTGGCGACCGTTGTTGATACGGCTGGGTTAACGTCAGATGATATGCAGGTCATCGCCAGGGAATTTAATTTTTCAGAGACAACCTTTCTTATGGGGGGCGATTTTGAATCTGGCTATGACGTGAGGATTTTTACGCCATCGCAAGAGCTACCTTTCGCCGGACACCCAACGCTTGGTTCCGCTTATTTGATTCGAGAGCACGTTGCTAAGCTCACAAGTGATACGTTGGTGCTTAACTTGGCGGCCGGAAAGATCACGGTGACATTTGCCAACGACGGTGTTGTTTGGATGCGGCAGAAGCAGCCAGAGTTTGGTGAGTTTCTCGATAAACAAACAGCAGCAGACGCGCTAGGTCTAGCATTAGACGACATCGATGAAGACTATCCTGTTCAGTCTGTTTCTACGGGGCTTGGTTTTACGTTGGTGCCGGTCAAGTCATTGAAGGCACTGAAACGGATTAATCAGCAGGGTTCACTCGGCTTTGGCATATTTGCCTTCACTAGGGAGGGTTACACCGCCGAGTATGATATTTCCTCTCGAATGCTGGCCAATGATGCTGGGATTAGTGAAGACCCGGCAACAGGCAGTGCCAATGGCTGTCTTGCGAGTTATCTCGTACACCATCAGTATTTTGGCGGCGCATCGATTGATATTCGTGTTGCCCAAGGCTTTGAGATAAATCGACCTTCGACGCTCTACTTGCGCGCTAGTCATGCGGACGGCGAGTATGAAATTAACGTTGGTGGTGAAGTTAAGCTCTCTGCGGAAGGTCGTCTGGTCTGAATCGACCTTTTGAAATAATCAGTTTTGCGTTATCCCAGTGCCTCAGTGAATTGTTTAGTTAATGACTGCAGGCCTTTGCCTTTGTTGCCTAATTTCCAAGCGAGAAAGTTTTCCACAGGCGAGGTCTGGTTTGAATCAAGTCCGATCAGACGGCCTTGATCTAAGTGCGTCTGAATACGCCGCCTCGGTAAATGACCGACGCCAATGCCGGCCAGTATCGCTTCGACTTTTTGATCCATATTTTGTACATAGAATCTTTGCCCCTCACTACTTAAACCAGCGCTGCGGGTAATACCATCCAATGACGTATCGTGTGCAATAACGCGTCGAAGATTGGTCAGCGTTGCCGCTTGAGTTTCCGGCGTGCTCGCAAGCTTCGCCAAAGGGTGTTGAGTAGCAATCGCTAAGACGAGGTCGGCGGATAGCAGGGGTGTCGCGCGATAGCCTTTTTGAACTGGCACAGGGCGTGGCGAGCAGTTTTAGAAGCTGGTTAACAACCGATGGGCAAGCGGGTCCTGACGGTGCACTGGGTTTTAAAGCAGAGAAAGGTCGTTACCATCTGTATGTCTCACTGGCATGTCCTTGGGCACACCGCACCTTGATCTCTCGTCAGCTCAATGAACTGCAGGATTATATTGATGTCACTGTCGTTGAGCCCATTATGCTAGGCAATGGATGGGAATTGGACGACCCCTTGTACGGCTTTGACTTTCTCTATCAGCTATATCTAAAAGCCGATGTAAATTACGAAGGGCGAGTTACTGTGCCGGTATTGTGGGATAAACAAACGAAGACAATTGTCAGTAATGAATCTTCAGAGATTATTCGCATGTTCGATACTGCGTTTAATCACTTAACGGGTAACGTCGATGATTACTATCCGAAGGATTTGCAGCAGGAAATTGACACAGTTAATGCGCGTGTGTACGAAACGATTAACAATGGTGTTTACCGGGCTGGTTTTGCGACCACACAGGAAGCCTACGAGACGGCATTCTCAAACTATTTGATTCGCTAGACTGGGTCGAGGATATGTTGTCAAAGCAACGCTATCTCGTTGGCGAGCAGTTAACAGAGGCCGATTGGCGGTTGTTCACGACTCTGATTCGCTTTGATGCGGTGTATTTCGGCCACTTCAAAACCAACCGGCAACGTGTTGCCGATTATCCTGCTATGAGCGCTTATTTACGTGAGCTTTATCAGGTGCCGGGTGTCGCTGAAACGGTAAACTTCGACCATATCAAGACGCACTATTACGCCAGCCATTTGACGATCAACCCGACCGGCGTGATTCCTGTTGGACCCAGTCAAAATTTTTTAGCGCCACACAACAGAGAAAAAATTGTTGTTGGTTAATCATAATTTTCTAATGGGAGACAACCAATGAGACAGCTCAATAAAGTCATCACTGCTCAACCGACTCAGGATGGGGATGGTGTTAGCATTCACCGCCTGGCTGGTCGAAAATTGAATGATGTGCTCAATCCTTTTTTAATGATTGATGAAATAAATTCCGATGATGCTGCTGATTATATTGGTGGTTTTCCAGAGCACCCTCATCGTGGCTTCGAGACCATCACTTATATGAAGGCGGGGCGCATGCGTCATCGTGATCACATGGGTAATGAAGGCGTCATCGGTGCCGGTGATGTGCAATGGATGACGGCTGGCGCTGGCGTGCTTCATTCTGAAATGCCGGAGCAGGAGCAAGGTTTGATGCATGGTTTCCAAATCTGGTTGAATTTGCCTGCCGCTGAAAAGATGAAGCCTGCAGCCTATCAGGAAATCGCTAGTGCAAGTGTTGGCGAGCAACTGTTACCGAAGGGCGGCGAAGTTCGTGTGATCGCTGGTGATGTTAGGATTGATGATGTTGTGCAACAAGGTCAGATCGTAAACGCTTCGACACAACCTGTTTTTCTAGACATAAAATTACTTGCCGGCGAGTCGGTTAAGTTGGATTTCGATTCGAGCCAGCTAGCTCATGTCTATGTCTACAAAGGCAATACTGATTCATTGATGACGCGCGAACTTGGTGTCTATGCCGAGGGTGATTCTTTGGTGCTGACTACGGGCCCTTCTGGGGTGGAATTGTTGGTCCTTAGCGGTCAAAAAATTAATGAACCCATAGTGCAATATGGACCCTTTGTGATGAATACAGCGGCGCAGATTGACCAAGCAATAAAAGACTTTCAAAGTCCGCATTTTTTGGAAAATTTGAAACGGGCCTAAAAATTCAATGCTTATCCCTGCTTGCGATGGAACGAGTCTCTGGGTAGATGTTTAAGTCTAAGGGGCTCCATCATGAATCAACATTGTTTGTGCGCGCAGGCGTGCAAATAAATGACGAAGAGACGATCTTAAGTAGCATATAATCAAAACAACAAACCAACTGAAGTTGGTATCGTTGAGCAAACTTATTTACGTTTTGTTGAAATTCATAAAGGTCTACGTAATTCTCTCGTGTGCACAGAGATTAAAAATAGGGATTAGGGAATGCCATTAAAAATAATCGGCGCCGGCTTTGGTCGGACGGGTACCTTGTCGATGAAAAGCGCGTTGGAGCAGCTGGGTTTTGGTCCTTGCCATCATATGATGGAAGTTTTCGGAAAGCCTGATCACATAGCGTTGTGGCAAGAGGCTGCTGATGGCAAGCCTGTTGATTGGGAAACCGTGTTTAGTGGTTATCAGAGTGCTGTTGACTGGCCGGTTTGTTATTTCTGGCGAGAGCTCTCGCAGCTATATCCTGAAGCGAAGGTGCTACTGACCTTGCGTGACCCTGAAAAATGGTATGACAGCGCCATCGCAACAATTTTTAAAGGCATGTTGTCACGATCCGAAGGTGTCACTGACCCTCACGCACTCATGGTGCGTAAGTTGATCGTTGAAAATACTTTCGGCGGTGATGTGTCCAATCGAGGTCATGCCATTGATGTTTTCAATCGACATAATCAGGCAGTCATCGATAGCATTCCGGCGGATCGATTATTGGTATTTGAAGCTAGCCAAGGGTGGGCGCCATTGTGTGATTTCCTCGATGTGCCGCAGCCCACGTCGCAATACCCGAGTAGTAATTCAACAGCGGACTTTCAGAAGCGGTTTCAGCCAAAACCCAACGCGGACAAAAAGGAATAGCTGTGTCAATGTTTGATGGAACACCACATGAACTGCCACCTTATGCACAAGCCATAGGCATGGAAATTGTCGATGTTGAAGGTAGGGTGTGTTTGCTAAAGCTTCCCTACAGAGAGGATCTAGTCGGAGACCCAGATACCGGTGTTCTGCATGGGGGCGTCATCACCGCATGTCTGGATAATGCTTCTGGTTGGGCGGTTCGATGCCATGAGGAATGGGACGACGGCGAGAGTATGGCAACCCTCGATATCCGTATCGATTACATGAGGCCTGCCTTACCGCAACAGGAAATATTGATAGAAGCACAGTGTTACAAAATCACTAAGTACATTGCCTTCGTGCGAGGTGTCGCGTTTCAGTCTAGTAAGGATGACCCTGTGGCGACATCGGTGGCGGCCTTCATGATAGGTACGCCTAACGCGCAGGGAGCCAATTTATGAAATTGTTGGCTGATATGCGGCAGAGTAATACATTGGATTTACAGGCAGTCATGGACCATTTGCCCTATACACGTTTTATGGGCATCAGAGTCGAACAAAGGGGCACTGAAATTACGACAATCATGCCCTTCGATGACAAACTCATTGGCAATACTAATTTACCGGCAATTCACGGTGGCGCAATTGGGTCTTTCCTTGAGATTACCGCGGTTATTCAGTTGCTTGCTGAGACAAGCATTGAACGGTTTCCTAAGACCGTTGATATATCGGTCGATTATCTTCGAAGTGGTAAGCCGGTGGATACCTACGGCACTGCCATCGTCACAAGGCTCGGACGACGGGTCGCCAACGTGAGATGTGAACTCTGGCAGGAAGAGCGATTGAAACCAATTGCGGCTTCCCACGGTCAATTCTTACTCTGATCCTTTCGCCTTCGGAAATGCCCGATTGTAAAGCATCGCAACAGAGGTTCGCTGTTAACGAGTGGCTACTGGCACTTTGCGACTATTCGAGTATTGCCCTGCTTACCTTCGTGGGCGCAGACACCTGGCAATATTTAGAAGAGGGCTGTGTCTCAACAAGGCGATATCGTTATCAAACTATCCCAGCTAATTCGACGCCCCTGTTTTAACCGGGTTTTGCGCCATAAAAATCATTTTCTGGCTGCTTTGCAGCAATGTCTTTTGGGGTTCGTCGCCCGGCTAAGGTGATGATCATGCTTAAGAAAATCATGCTGCTGAGTGTCACGATGAAGAGTGCTTTGTCGCTGTGAATGGCAACCAGCCCTGTTGCTATAGGACCAATAATTGACCCAGCACTGTTTAGGAGAAGCAGTATAGTTGCGATCTGTATTCTATTTAGCTCGGATTTGTCATTGGCTTCCGATACACAAATTCCGTAGATAGAAAGGCTTGTACCACCCAGAAAAAACATCAGCATGATTAACGCCATGCCCTCTTGCGGTCGAGTTAGAGCAATGCCACATAAGATCACGGTAAAAATAGCGATCACGTTCATTGTCGTTGCTCTGTTGAATTTATCTGACAGCCAGCCCAGCGGTAACTGAGCAAGAGCCCCTCCCACTACGACGGCGTTCATCATAAAGCCAATCTCAACTGGGGTAAGACCTGAGTTCTGGGCGACCAAAGGCGCCAAAGTCCAAATGCTGCCGGTGACAATACCGCCGAGAACCATCCCTGTCGAAGCGATGATCGGCAGTGTGGAAACCATTGTCAGGCTTGGTGACTCTGTCTCTAGCATCATCGGCTGCTCAACGAGTGAAAGGCCCATCGGTAGAAGAGCGAGAAGCATGACGATGGCGCCAATGCGAAACAGTGGCAAGAGCTCCATCAGCCCGAGCATTTGTTGACCAATACCAATGCCCACTAAAGTCGTAATGATATAGACAGAAATTAGGCGTCCACGATGAGTGTTGGAGCCGAATTCGTTTATCCAACTTTCGACCACTGTGTACATGCATGCGAGACAACAACCCGTTATAAATCGCAGCAATAGCCAGGCCCAAAGGTAGGGGGAGAATTCAAGAATGAGTAGGGTGGCCGCCGCTGTTCCGCCCGCGCAAAGAAATACTCTGATGTGTCCGGATCGGGCTAATTGTCGTGGCACAACGATACAGCCAACGACAAACCCCAAGAAGTAACTAGCGCCGGTGAGTGCTATGGCGAAGTCAGTCCAACCGATGTCTCTCGCAAACAGGGGCAACAACGACAGCTGCAACCCATGCCCAATGAGAAAGATACCCAATGATATAAGAATAGGGAGAATGGGGTGTCGCATTAGTCATGCACTGGCTCAAAAGAAGAGCGCATCTTAGTGAAAAAAAACTTCAGGTAAAGCAAAAAAAAGTTGTGCAAATGACAAAAAAACGTTTAACAATGGCGGCGCAAAAATGCGCTTACTCAATTGTGACGAATTATGGATATCAGTCTATTAAAGACCTTTATGGAGGTTAATAAGACGAGGAACTTTGCTCGAGCAGCAGACAACTTGTTCGTCACATCCGCTGCAGTATCTGCTCGTATAAAGCTGTTGGAGTCGCAACTCGGCGTGAGTCTTTTTCTTCGTCATCGAGGCAATATGCAGCTGACGAGTGAAGGCGAAAGGTTGTTACCTTTTGCCGAGACGCTAATGAACACTTGGGCAAGGACACTGCAAGAAGTGAGTTTGTTGCCTGAACTTGAGGCGCGAATTCACATTGGTGCCACCTCAAGTATGTGGTCTCTGTCACTTCAAAAGCACTTGAAGACACTGATCGAGGTTATGCCTGAAGTTGCGGTGCAGGCCGAAGGTCACAGTACTGAATTGTTGTCCAGAATGTTGATGGACCGAACAATGGACTTAATCATTGCCCATGACCCGCCATCAACGACCGAGTGTAAAGTCGAAAAGATTGGGTCGCTAGATTTAGTTTTAGCGAGCACTGTGCCTAATAGCAGCGTTAAAGCGGCTATGGGTACAGGATATATCTATGTTGATTGGGGGACGGCGTTTGCGAGTTTCCATGCGGAGCGTTTTAGTGGAAGTTCAGCCCCAGCACCTCTATTGAAAGTTAACCTGGCCAGCATGGCCTACGATCTATTGCAGACGCGTGCAGGGGCGACCTTTCTACCTCGCACCTTGGTCGAGGAAACGCAGTGGTTACACCCAGTAACCGCAGCGCCTTCGATAAGGCGTTCGATGTTTGCATGCTTCCGAGAAAGTAATGATCGCATTGATATTATTCGTCAAGTTATTCAGCATTTACTGAGCCTGTCGCTTTAGAGGCTGATGCTGGCTTTTCGATTAGAAGTCAAAGTCGAATTCCTTTTTGAGGCGTCGTGCCTCCAAAATATCTTCAATCTTGCGTCGTACTTCCAAATTTTTATGTGCATTTTTGTCCACGGAAATTTCATCAACGGGCAAGACTATATTGTCTTCCTCTGATTCGTTTACGCTATCACCTAGGTTATTGTTCGAGATGGATGCTGCCATAGTTTTCTCCCCTAAAAACGCGATTTAAGGGGATATTACCTATGTTGGAAAGCAAAACTATTTTGTGATGGTGCCAAAGTACAGTTGTCTTGGGGAGGTGGGGCCCTGAGTTGTGTGCGGGTTACCGTAGCGATTGATCATCGTTTGTTAACTGACTCTGCCTGCGGTTAGCAAGTTGAATCAGTTAACACCGATGGTTATTTCAAATAGTTAACTTGGTTAATTCACTTGGCGAGTTAAATAGGCAGGACCTGTTCAAATCGTAAAACCTTCATCCGTCAATGGCATCTTCCTAACGCGTTCGCCAATAGCAGCAAAGATTGCGTTTCCTACAGCAGGCGCTAAAGGCGGCAGTGCCGGCTCACCTAATCCCGTTGGGCTATAGTCACTTTGGATAAAATGGATATCAACGGCAGGCGCATTCGGTATGCGCAGCACCTGATAGTCATGGAAGTTCGACTGTTCGACACGCCCATTTTCCATCGTAATCTTCTGTCCCATCATTGTACTGAGGCCATCGATGACGGCACCCTCAACTTGAGCCGTGGCACCACTCATATTGATAATCGGTCCAACATCAACTGCGACAGTTACGTTGTGAACCTTAAGCTTTTTGTTGGCGTCGACGCTCACCTCGACAACCTCTGCAACGTGAGCAGCATGACTAAAGTGGAAAGCCAAGCCGAGTCCATGACCTTTTGGCATTGGTCTTCCCCAGTTTGCTTTGTGGGCTGCCAGCTTTATAACATCGGTAGCACGTCCCGTGTTTAGCGATCGAATGTTACCTTGGTCAAACCATTGCGGTTTACCCATGAGTTCGAGCAGAACTTCGAGATGATCACGACCTGCTTTAACCGCCAACTCGTGGATAAAACTTTGGATGACAAATGCGGTCGTATTGGCGCCGGGTGCTCGCCACGGACCACAGGGTGTTTGAATATCAAACATGGTTTTGCTTGCCCGAGCATTTTTAAGGTTCAGTATTGGGAATTCTGTTGCACGAAAGCCAGAGCCACTAATGCGCCCGCCTTTGTAAGTCATCCCCATAAAGTGGTCCTCAAAAGCGACAATCTTGCCATTTTTGTCAACGCTACCTTTGACGGACTGAAAACCACCAACACGATAAAAGTCATGTTGAATATCATCTTCACGGGACCAAGTGAGTTTAACGGGAACGCCGACTTGCTTGGATATAGCAATGACTTCACAGATATATTCGGCATAGACGCGCCGTCCGAAACTACCACCCAATCGCATTTGGTGAATCTTTACCTGTTCTTGATCGAGGTCGAACATCGATTTTACAACCGGGTATGCCCGTGTCGGCGCTTGGGTTGGGATCCAAAGCTCTAACGTGTCTTTCTCGCCATTGCTGCCCGCTTTGTAGTGTGCGGAACAATTCATCGGTTCCATGCATAGGTGCGCAACGAAGGGGTACTCGTAGAAAGCGTCGATAGTTTGATGCGCTGGGTTGCTGAAACTTGCATTTACATCACCGGATTCCGTGATGAGCTCTGTACCGGGTTGCGCGTGGATCTGCTTGGCTCTTGATACCATCTGCGTCCAACTATCTTTTGACGCAGTCGATTCGTCCCATTGGATATCGAGTTTTTTCTTGGCATTGAACACGGCCCAGGTCGAGGTGCCTACTAAAGCCACGCCTGAAGATAACTCTCGAACATTGTCATTGCCATCGAGGATAAATGCGGCGGTAATGCCGGGCAGTTTTTTTATCGCCTCGAGATTTGCACTCACAACTTTGCCGCCAAATGCAGGGCATTTTTGATATGCCGCGTATTGCATTTCAGGCACTCGGACATCGATACCAAACAGTGCTAAGCCGCTAACGATTTCGAGATTGTCGACGCCGGTTACCGACGTGCCGATAATAGTGTAGTCAGCCTTATCCTTGAAAATCAGGGTTTTTGGATCAGGTAAAGATTGTTTAACCGCTAGAGCTGCCAGCTCACCGAAGCTCAAGGATTTGTTTGAGAAGACGTGTGAGATTGTGCTGTCCTGTGCGTATAACTCGTCTCTGGGCAACTCCATTGCAAGTGACGCGGCACCAATGAACATCTCTCTTGCGGATGCACCCATGGTGCGCATTTGGTCAAAGGTTCTCGCAATAGTGGTAGAGCCGCCGGCGCCGTGCCGGCCATAACGAGATTCGTCAACATCCGATTGAAGGACTTCAACGTCCGCCCATCTTGCGCCCATCTCTTCTGCGATGATCATGGGTAGCGCAGTTTTAATACCCTGACCCATTTCTGGGTTTGACGAGTAGATAACAATCTTCCCTTCAGAGGAAACTTTGATGAATGCGTTTAACTCAACGGAGCCGACTAAATTGCCAAAGTCTTCCGCCGTGGCGCCAGGACCGGGCATGATTGCCGCGAGTACTAAGCTACCGCTGGCTATGCCGCTGAGTTTCAGAAACGAACGTCGATCAAGCTTCTTGATAGACAAGGCTGGTTGTCGGTTAGGCGTATTAGCGAGTGCATTGATTTCGAGCTCAACAGCACGAACGACATCAATACTGCCTTCATCGTCCATCATTGCATCGTCATTGTTGTTGTCGTTCATGCCTGCTCCCCTTTCATATCGCCATCTATCTGTTCAATGTTCGGTGTCGAGGCGTCATAAAACGGTGTGGTGGTGTTTTCAGAGGCCAGGTGAATTGCCTTGCGGATTCGATTGTAGGCACCACAGCGACAATAATTGCCAACCATTGCTGCATCAATATCGTTGTCAGTTGGACTCGGATTTTGTTCCAATAGGGCCGCCGCGGACATGATCTGGCCTGCCTGGCAGTAGCCACACTGAGGTACATCAACGTCGATCCAAGCCTGTTGAAGCGGATGCAACTCGGTTCCGTTAGCTAAACCTTCAATCGTTCGAATCGGTTGTCCCGCCAGCATTGATGCTGGTGTTATGCAGGATCGAATCGGCTGGCCGGAGACGTGCACGGTGCACGCTCCACATTGTGCGATGCCGCAACCAAATTTTGTGCCAACGAGACCTATTTCATCTCGAAGTACCCATAAAAGTGGCATTTGTGGGTCGACATCGACGTCAATGTCCTCGCCGTTTATGTTCAGCTGATATTTAGCCATGAAGATACATTCTCCTACCGATTTAATTCACTGTGATCGAGTGTAAGCGGCGGGATAGTCAATCGCAATCTGAAACCTTGGGATGCTGCTGGTAAGTCACTTGTCGTGAACAATAGTAAAGTCACGCAGACCGCTTAGAGGCGGGGAATTAGCAAAAGACGTTAGCCGTCATCGCTATATTTTTAGGTGCCATCCATCGGCACCATAGGGAATTATGGCGAAGAAATGCCAAACGGGGTTGAAATTATCACTTGGAGCGATTGTTTTTTCAGATACTCTGACGATGTCACTTTGTTTTATTTAAAGGGCAGTTACGTCGAGCTAGAACCCCGTCTGACCTTCCAATTCCCAGTAGTAGCCGATATCGTAGGCGAAGCGTAAGCTTTTATGAGAAGCCATTTGGAAATGCCGACCACGACTTTTTGCAAAACACCCGCCCCTTGATTTAGTCGGCTATTGTGCTAATTTTCTGATTGAGAGCGATATAAATGTCAGTACAGTTGTTAGGGGTGTTAGTCTTAAACTCACGTTGCGATTGATGCCTATGTTGAAGAAAATACTATTGTCACTCGGTGCTTTATTGCTTGTTTTGATTGTATTGGGCTACCTCAATCGACAGACATTGATGCTGTTTGTATTTGCCTCACAGATTAGTCCAGAAAGTCCCTTCACTCCAGCGAATGCGCCAACCCCGCCAGTCTATGCATCAGACGCCGCCTGGGCGAGTTTGCCGGGCAATCTGGCTGCTGCAAGCTCAGCCCCTGCTGGCCTTAAGACGAACCTGGGCGCATCAAAAGTTGATGTGTTCTTTGTTCATCCGACGAGTTATTCAAGTAAAGACAACTGGAATCAACCCTTGGATGACAAATCAGCTAACTGGGTTGTCGACGAGCGGATCCTGCGGCATCAGGCTTCTGTCTTTAATCGTTGCTGTGATATTTATGCACCTCGATATCGGCAAGCGACATTTTTTTCCTTCATGGACCGAGATGGCAATGGCGCGCAGGCGCTCGATCTAGCCTATGCCGATATCGTTAATGCATTTGATGCCTTTAATCAGCGCAGAAATAAGAAGGGAGATAGACGACCCTTCATTGTTGCAGGTCATTCTCAAGGAACGAAACATGTCACACGCTTGATCGCGCAGGAGATAGTCGGCACAGTACTGGAGGCGAATTTTATTGTTGGTTATCTCATTGGTTTTTCGATTGAGCAGGGTGATGCTGGATTAGTAACCTGTGCGACAGCTGATGACACTGGCTGTGTTGTTGGTTGGAATAGTGTCGATGGTGATGGTGATGGGATATTCGCTGAAGCGCAGGAATTGATTTGTACGAATCCATTGAGTTGGCTTAATGATTCTGCCTATGTTGGACATGAATTCAATGTTGGTAGCATTGGATTTCCTAGCTATGGTCAAGCCCGTGAGGGGGAAGACTTCACTTTGATGCCGCTTGAGGTCGGTGTTGCGGATGCGCAATGTATTAATCGCATGTTGTCCGTTCGGGAGCTGCGCTCTGACGCTTTTCCATCTCGCATGCCTGGCTCGAGCATGCATGTGTATGACTACAGTCTATTTCATATGAATATTAGGCAGAATGTCGATCAACGAATATCGGCGTTTTTTACCAGTGAGTAGTGATTTCATCGGCGACCCAAAATTAATGGACTATTGAATTGAATGACCTGTTGAAAAACCAGCTGAAACAATGGATTGATTATCGTCAAAAACGATTTTGGGCTGTCGTCGTATTTGTCATCTATACGCTCACTGGCTTTCTTATCTTGCCGATGGTGATGAAAAATACCATGGTTGGTTTAGTCGCGGATCGCTTAGGCAGAACGCTTCAGATCGAAAAAATCCATGTGAATCCATTTAATTTTCGACTGATCTTTGAAGCCATACAACTGAATGATACTGATGATGTTGCACTGATACGGGCAGATTCAATCACAGTGAATTTAGAAACGTCAGGTTTAATTATTGGCGCGCTTAGATTCAAAGAAGTGACGTTGGATAAGCCCTACCTCTATTTTGAACGTTATTCGATCGACAAAAGCAGGTTGTCAATTATATTGGCTGATTGGCAGCGAACCGCCGCAGCTAAAGCCGTCGAGAGCCAGGCCGACTCAGTAAGCGCTGACTCGCTACCACTTTTTCTTGTTGATGGATTCAATATTAAAGCAGGTGAATTCCTGTTTTATGATCGTGTGCCTGATGAGCCTGTTGAAATCAATTTCACGCCAATCGATGTTAGCGTATCGCAGCTTAGTTCACTGCCAGATCGAATTGGCAATCAGGTTGTAAGAATCGAAATCCCTGGCGATTCAGTCATTGAATGGCAGGGCAGTCTAATGGTTGCGCCGTTCTCGTCATCGGGTAGGTTCGAGACGAAAAGCAAGCTTGCTCGAACGCGTACTTATCTAAAACAAATTCTGCCCGTTACGGATTTTAGTGGCGATAGCGCTCTTGCGATGAATTATTCGATGAGCTACACCGACGTATTGAACGTGGAAGTTAATGATCTAAATCTCGAATTGACAGACGTTTCTGTTAAGGGGCTTCAACCTCTTTCTGAATTTATCAGTTTTGCTAACTTATCAATGAAAGGGGGCTATGTTCGTTATCCGAAACAAGAGTTGGGGTTTAGTGTCGTAGCAATAACGTCGCCTTCACTGCGGCTAAATCGACTGGCGGATGGATCGATAGATCTTAATCAGCTCATCGCCACGAGTGCGTCCTCAAGCGATGCGCTAAATCAGAATACTTCAGCCGTAAGCTCAGATGCAGAAGCGGGCTGGACATTACTAATAGACTCAATCGAGATGTACGATGGTGCTTTGTCAATTTCGGATGAAACGACTCAACCGGCAGCGTCCGTAGACATACAGAATCTCGATTTGGAGGTGCGTGACATACAAAACACAACGATCTCTTCGAGTGGCTTAACCGCTTCGCTTAACATAGGTGAAACGGGCATGATCAAAATTCAAGGTGCCGTCGCGACATTGCCAGAGCTAAAGGTCGAAATGGACGTGAGCATGGAGGCGCTTCCAGTCGCCATCGCCGATCCTTATCTGAATGCGATTGCAGATGTAAGGCTCGATGGTGGTGCAGTCTCTGCGGAGTTACAGGTTACATTTGCCAGTTCAGCGCTAAGCATCTCCGGCAGTTCTGCCGTTAGTGACCTCGATTTGATCGACGAGCTTAATGATTCTCGGCTGCTCGGTTGGAAGAAGCTCGCGGTTGATAAATTTGAATACAGAAACACCCCTGCAAGCCTGCA
This sequence comes from uncultured OM182 clade bacterium, assembly GCA_905182025.1. Lineage (GTDB taxonomy): Bacteria > Pseudomonadota > Gammaproteobacteria > Pseudomonadales > Azotimanducaceae > JAHRVQ01. The sequence continues at coordinate 549 of CAJJAA010000048.1, read as the reverse complement.
TGTGTCAAGAATTGTAATTAATGAGCCTTTTACAAAGTTTGAAATTTATCGTGATCGCTCGACCAATATTGAAAATGTCTTGAGGGCTTCCGAGCCAGTCGCGAATACGTCGACGGAAACGGAACAGATTAAACCTTTGCAGATGACCTTTGCCTACACGACGATCAATCAAGCGACAGTGGATTTTTCGGATCTTTCGTTACCTCTACCTTTTAGGACTGTCACGACAAACTTGTCGGGGACGATAGGCGCAATCTCCTCTTTCACCAGTGAACCCGCCGATATTCAAATGCAGGGTAACGTTGATGAGTTTGGTCTATCTAGAATGAATGGGAAGCTCAACTTGTTTGCGCCAACGGATTCGATGGACCTGGTGGTTGAATTTCGAAACCTGTTGATGACGTCTCTGTCGCCTTATAGCGCTGCTTTTGCTGGCCGTGCAATTGAGAAAGGCAAACTAAATCTTAACCTGAATTATGTCATTGATGAGGGCCAGCTGCGGGGTACAAATGAGTTGTTGCTGTCCGAGTTTAAGCTTGGCGAAAAGGT
>CAJJAA010000047.1 GCA_905182025.1 uncultured OM182 clade bacterium | reverse complement strand
GACCAATTTCTTGGCGGGTAATTTTGATTTGCATACCGTCAAGATGCGTCATCGCGTCCGGCTCTTTGCAAAGAATAAGTAGTTGACCTGCGACCCGGCCTGCCACATCGAGAAACGCCAAATCGCCAACTTTCTGCGTGGTGTTTCTGAGCCTGTTCGCTAATTGACTGGCTAGATTATAAAGCATGCCTGCGTCACGCTTACTAAGTTCAGCAAATTTTGTATAGCCAAGTTCGGCGACTTCACATTCAGTTTTAGATTTGACCCAGGCTGTCCGTATTCGGTCGCCAAACATCGCCATTTCGCCAAAAAAATCCTTCTCATTCAGGTAGGCAACAATGATTTCTCGACCCGTGTCATCTTCTATAAAAACAGTCACAGATCCCTTCGTAATATAGAAGATTGAGTCACTTGCTTCACCTGCATAGATAATGGTGCTGCCACGCGGGTACTTGCGCCGATGGGCAACGGCTAAAAACTCGTCCATGTTGCCGAAATCTTGACTAGTCAGACTTGAGCTAACCATAAGATAATCTAGTAAGTTAGATTGAGGTTATAGATTACGTCGAGCAATAAGGCAAAACAACCATGCTTTGAATCTAGTTGGCTCAAAATGACGACAAACGGTCGTTTTACTGTGGTTGAACGGACAATATTCGGTACTATACGGCTCTTCGAGTTGTGGTGTGATTATGAAAACGAAAGTTAAGTGGATATCGGCTGTAAATTTTGTTGCCGAATCAGAGACCGGCCATACAGTGCTTATGGATGGTCCCGAATCTGCCGGTGGTAAAAATCTGGGCGTCAGGCCGATGGAATTAATCTTGATGGGAGTGGGAGGGTGCACAAGTTTTGATGTCGTCACCATTCTGCAAAAATCCAGACAGACGGTATCAGATTGTGTTGCGCATATTGACGCAGACCGCGCTGATGATGTGCCAAGTGTGTTTACCAAAATCCACTTTCACTTTGTTGTCACAGGCAAATCTCTGAAAGAGTCGTTGGTGAAGCGAGCAATCGAGTTATCCGCTGAAAAGTACTGTTCAGGTTCGATAATGCTTGGCAAGGCCGGTGTCGAGATTACTCATGATTTTGAAATTGTTGAAGGATAAATGTTGATGGAGCGGCCAGGTAAAACAGATGGTATGCGACACGTTGCGCTGTTTACGAATCACTACGAAGCGTCGGAGCGGTTTTATACGCAGTTGTTAGGAATGGATATTGAATGGCGGCCGGATGCCGATAATGTTTATCTGACAAATGGCAATGACAATTTAGCGCTTCATCGAGTAGAACACGAAGCGTCTAAAGCAGCCGGTGCTCAGCAACTTGATCATATTGGTTTCTTTATCAATAACCTTGAAAAAATCGATGTTTGGTTTACTTACCTTAAGTCCGAAGGCGTTCATATGTTCACTGAGCCGAGAACTCACAGGGATGGTGCGCGAAGTTTTTACTGTGCTGACCCAGCGGGCGTTCGGGTTCAAATAATATACCATCCGCCAATCGCTAACGCCGGTGGATAGGTTGTCTAATCTTAGCAGTGTTACACGATCACTTAGTTTCAATGCGCATAATTTGAGGGCGTTTGAAAACGTTAGCGCCACTGATGATTGGTTCTGTAGCTTGGAAGAAGCGTATGGTGAGGCCCAAATGGAGCGCCTGTTAGTTACCATCGCAGAATCTCTTGACGCCAAGATTTTGAATATTTCAACGGTGCCTTACAAACCTTTTGGTGCAAGCGGAGCGTTAATGATGGGGCAGCAGAGTCAAAGTCTCGGTCATCTCGACGCAAGCCATATTGCAGCGCATAGTTATTTTGATATTAGCGACAAGTTTGCTCACTTTAGACTGGAACTTGAGATATCAAGTTGCGCAGGTGATCCCGGTGCACAGGTACAGAATCTGATAGAGCAAATACAGCCTGATTTTCTCCAAATTGACTATCGTGTTCGAGGGATAAGCTGGCGTCAGGGTGCGGGTGTTTGCAAACAATCTTCCAAGCTGCCTGTCGGTCTCGATAAACAATCGGGTTATCAGCTTGTCTCTAAGCGTTCGGATTCAGACAGTGAATACCTCGCGCTGTTGCGAAGCAATTTAGCCCCTGAGCTCGCCGACGTACTTCAATCTCTTTAGTGTCGTTAGCATCTTCGGTAGGTAGCAAATAGGGTCGCTCTCGCTGAGAGAGTGGGCGGCTTTATCGACCGAGCCGGTTGTTTCAATCCAACCCAACCCACTATGGGGCGGTATGTCAGACCCAATAAGATGTTTTCGTCATGAGGGTAGATATACCCGTCATGACTGCTTTTACCGGTGACGGAAAGTCCTGGCCGCCTGCGTCTAGAGCAGACTGCTTGTGCCGAAGTTCGTCTTGTTGCATCTGCAACAAAACTGCCCTGGATTTTTTATCAGCGTCTGGCAGAGCCTCAATGTGCTCCTCGAGGTGTTTGCAGACCTGCTCTTCTGTCGCAGCGACAAAGCCAAGATTGATCCTGTCGCCTAAAGAACCCGCTAGAGCACCTAAAGCAAATGAAGAAACATACCAGATAGGGTTTAACACGCTGACGTTAGAGCCCAATTCGTCTATGCGTCCTTCACACCAAGATAGGTGGTCAGTCTCTTCGTCGGCTGCGGCTTGTAGCTGTTTCTCGACGCGGGTCGACTTTGCTGTTAGAGCTTGGCCCTGATACAAGGCCTGTGCGCAGACTTCACCACAATGATTGACGCGCATAAGCCCTGCGGATTTTTTCTGTTCAATGTTCGACAGTTCTGAATCAGCAATTGAGCTTGCCGGCGACAATCGACGTGTTTGTCCAACTGTGCCAGAGGATGTGCGAAGCGCCTTATCGAATTCGACGATAACCTGATCGATGATAGACATTAGCCGAGTACCGTAAGTTGTCGACCACCCATCAAATGGAGATGAATATGGAACACAGTCTGACCACCTTCTTTGTTGCAGTTCATTATCAATCGATAACCCGATTCATCGATACCGAGTTCTGCAGCGAGTTTGGTGCCCGTCAGCATCATATGACCGAGAAGAGATTGATCTTCGACCTCGGCGTCATTCGGCGTCGTGACGTGTTTCTTCGGTACTGTTAAAACGTGGGTAGGCGCTTGCGGGTTAATATCTCTGAAAGAAATCACAAGATCATCTTCGTAGACGATTTCTGCGGGAATCTCTTTGTTGGCAATCTTGCAGAACAGGCAATCAGCGCTCATGTTATTTCCTGAATGTTAGTTTGTTTGGGGTCCAGCACGTAGGCTGTGAAGCCGTTTTCGTTCGATATGTATGTGTCGAGTTCAGTCCTTTTGCCGCTATCATAAGAGGTGACCCCCCTAGCGTCTTGCTGCAGTTTACTCAGGTTCTTGCAAATGAGGAACATGGGTCGGTTTATTACGCCATCGATCATGCATGGTTGTGCTCCCTTCGGGATACAATTAGACAATATAGACGTTTTTTGGTCGCCGAGAGCAATCATCTTCTGTCTTTCTTGCAGTGACATCGTTCCAACGACTGGTTTCGTCAGTAAACCTTCGAAATCCGGGGCAGAGAGACGCATGGTAGAGCCTTTTGTTAGCATCGTGATGGTTGCTTCGTGTCTATCGCGGATGCGCCGCGATTGTACCTATGTTGCCTTTTAGGCGGTAGAGAATTTATCAAAATATTGGCTTGAGCGGACGCCATGATTGGTGCCCTCAATAGGTGTGACAAGAAACCGATTTAATGTCACCGCGGGGCAACGGCAATGCGCCGCAGTATTGATGCAATCTTGCTCTGTCGCGCGAGGCGCCAATTGTATAACCAAATGTACGAGAATATTTGCGGATGTACGACAAGGTATACGGTCCTTACCTCAAGTGGATTAATTGAGACTCACCTGAAGTTACGCCGCATAAATTTGATGTCACTTCGGTCTTAAGATTTCCACGCCAACACAATCTGCGGCAGAGACAGCGTTTGGTTTTGATACAGTCAAAAGCACTTTCTCAACTTTAAAGTCCCTCAGTATCAATTCAGCAACGTCCTCCGCCAACGTTTCAATGAGTAGAAACTTTTGCTCAATAATGAATGCTGCGACTTGATCCGCCAGCGCGGTGTAGTCGCAAGCATCTAAAATATCCCCTGTTTTCGCCGGCGTACGGACATCGACGCTGAGCTTTACATCGAGAAAGATCGGTTGAGGGGTTATTCGTTCTCGGGGCAGAATGCCAACAATCGTTTCGATACGAAGCTGCTTAATAAATATTGTATCTAGCTGGTTGTTCATTGCGCATTCTCCAGTTCTGTCATTGGCCACCTAGGGCGAACGGAGATGGCCCAGTCTTCAGTATGACCGTGTTTTAGCCGTTGGAGTCCCGCGTAGGCAATCATGGCGCCGTTGTCTGTGCAGAGTTGTAACTCTGGGAAATAGACTTTTGTATTCATGTTAGAAGCAAGGTCTTCCAGAGATGTGCGTAGTGACGTGTTAGCACTAACCCCGCCGGCAATAACGAGTGATTTGAAGCCTGTGTGTTCAATTGCCCGTTTACACTTAATGCGAATGGTATCGACAACGGCTGTTTCAAAGGCCAGCGCAATGTTTGCCTTGTCCTGATCTGACGGATTGTCGATTGATGCGATGGTCGTTTTCGTGAATGTTTTTAATCCACTAAAACTAAAATTGAACCCTGGTCGATCCGTCATGGGACGGGGAAATCGATAAGCGTTGGGCGTGCCGGATTCCGCAAGTCTGGCGACTTCAGGGCCGCCTGGGTAGTCTAGCCCCAACATTTTCGCAACTTTATCGAACGCTTCGCCGGCAGCATCATCGACCGATTCGCCCAGGATCTCGTAAACGCCGTAACGTTCGCATGATAAAAGCTGTGTATGACCGCCAGAAACCAGTAGGGCGATGAACGGATAGCTCGGTTTATCCGCTGAAAGCATCGGCGCAAGTAGGTGGCCTTCCATATGATGGACGCCAACGGTGGGCAGGTCCCAGGCCAGTGCAAGTGACTTTGCGATACTTGCACCAACCATCAAGGCGCCAACCAGTCCAGGACCGGCCGTGTATGCAATACCAGACAAGTCGGTCGGGGATAGCTGGCTTTCACTCATTAGTTGTTGAATCATCGGTAACGTCTTCCTGATATGATCCCTCGAGGCTAATTCGGGAACGACGCCGCCATATTCTTTGTGCAGTTCTATCTGGCTATATAATGCGTCCGCGATTAGCCCGGATTGCTCATCATAAATAGCGATGCCTGTTTCGTCACAAGATGACTCTATGCCAAGTATCTTCATAGGTTGTTTGCTAGTCTACAAAAAGCGGTATGTTACTGATTTTAGTGTGAAAAAGCTTGTGCTGCAGATTTGTAAGATAGCCTTAGGTTTAAGGCAAGTAAGTTTTGCAATTGGTTGGCTATGTCGATAGAATCCGCTCCCTTCGAGTTGGAGTAAATTAAATTCATGCCATATGTAAAAGTTAAAGAAAACGAGCCGTTCGATGTGGCTCTACGTCGATTTAAGCGTTCTTGTGAAAAGGGCGGTGTTCTTGCCGAAGTTCGTCGGCGTGAATTCTACGAAAAGCCTACATCTGTTCGAAAGCGTAAAGCTGCAGCAGCTGTGAAGCGACATGCAAAGAAAGTTCAGCGCGAATCTAGAAGAATGGAACGTCTCTACTAGACATTGTCGAGCGTTAGGTGGAATAGCCAATCCTGCAGGTAAGTACCTGCAGGCTACGAGTTAATCGGACGTTCTACCGTGTCACGAGACAAGATAGCTGTTATCCATCAAATATCGATCTTTAGAAGACTAGACTAAATGTCCACTTCAGAACTTAAACCCAGAATAGAAAGTTCGGTTAAAGACGCCATGCGTGCCCGTGAAAAGCAGCGGCTGGGTGTTCTAAGGCTTGTCATGTCTGAATTGAAAAAAGTCGAAGTTGACGAGCGTATCGAACTCGACGACGAAAGAGTCATTTCGATCCTCGTCAAGATGTCAAAACAAAGAAAAGATTCCCTTACGCAGTATCTCGATGCCGACCGACAGGATCTAGCAGACCAAGAGCAATACGAGCTAGACCTATTGCAAGAGTTCTTGCCAGTAGCGCTTGACGAAGCGGCTATCGCGGCGCTTATCGACGCAGCGATCGCACAAACAGGTGCGACTTCCATGAAAGACATGGGAAAGGTAATGGGTGTGTTGAAGCCTCAGGTTCAAGGTCGAGCTGATGTCGGTGCTTTGAGTGCAACGATTAAGGCAAAGCTGCAATAAGCCCAGTTGCCTTTTAGAACCTCTAATGCCATTGTGAAAGCTCATTTCCCAAGAAAAGAACACCATTGATACCACCTGATTTCATAGACGAATTACTGGCAAGAACAGATATCGTTGAAATCATCGAGTCACGTGTTCAGCTGAAAAAAACAGGTGCGAACTATTCCGGTCTGTGCCCTTTTCATACCGAAAAATCCCCGTCATTCTCTGTTAGCCCCGATAAGCAATTTTACTATTGTTTTGGCTGTCAGGCGTCCGGTAGTGCCATTAAATTCATCATGGAGTTTGACCGATTAGATTTTCTCGCAACCGTTGAGCACCTTGCTGGTCGCGCCGGAATGGACATCCCAAAATCGAACGACGGCGAAGCGCCAGAAAAACAGCGAAAAAGAAAATCAATTTATCAAATTCTAGAGCAGTCGGCCGATTACTTTAAAGATCAGTTGCGAGTTCATGGTGAGCGCCAGGCCGCCGTTGACTATTTGAAAGGACGTGGTTTAACCGGTGAGATTGCGCGCGACTTTGGGCTCGGTTTTGCGCCTGCTGGGTGGGATAACCTTCATCGCCATTTAGCGAAGACTAATCAAGAGCATCAGTTGTTGATCGATGCGGGCATGGTGATCAAGAAAGAAGAGGAAGGCAAAAAAGAGAAAAACTATGATCGGTTCCGGGAGCGCATCATGTTTCCGATTCGGGATTTGAGAGGGCGTGTGATTGCATTTGGAGGTCGAATCATTGGCGACGGTAAGCCGAAATATTTGAATTCGCCAGAAACCCAAGTTTTTCATAAAGGTCGAGAATTGTACGGGCTTTATGAAGCAAGGCAGCGCGAGAGAAAATTGACACGGTTGCTTGTGGTTGAGGGATATATGGATGTGGTTGCGCTAGCGCAACATGGTGTCAACTATAGTATTGCCACTCTTGGTACGGCGACGACACCCGAGCATCTAGATCGAATATTTCGACAGGTTACGACGGTAATTTTTTGCTTTGATGGTGATACAGCCGGGCTCAATGCCGCTTGGAAGGCTCTGCTGACCTCATTACCCTTCATGAATGACGGCCGTAGTGCAAGATTCCTATTTCTTCCTCAAGGCGAAGATCCCGATTCACTAATTCGTAAGGAAGGAAAGGTCGATTTTGAGCTGCGGCTCGATCAAGCGCCTCATCTATCGAATTACTTTTTTGATCATCTAAAAGAAGAAGCTGATGTTAGCAACCTTGATGGCAAAGCGCAGTTGAGCAAGTTAGCGCTGCCGCTGATCATGAAGATCCCGAACGGCGTTTTTAGAGAGCTGATGATTAGTCAGTTGGCGGAAATCACAAACCTGACGGCGGAAAAGCTGATTTCGCTAAATCAGGTCGAGTCAACGCTAAGTAAGCCGAGAAATGTACCGAGAAGTGCTGCGGGTGAATCGAACATGCGGGACTCGGCGGAAGTTCCAGATTTTGCGGATATCGATGGTTATCCCGCAGATCAAGACGGCTATTCATATGATGAATATGATGATCATTCCCTAATAGATTATTCGGATACAGAGCCTGGCAAGACCCATGCTTTGGCTGGAAAAGCACTCGCTTTATTAGTAAAACAGCCCGAGCTAATTGCCCTTGAGGCAAATTCTGATTATGGTTTTCTTGAGGTAACCCAAGGTTGTGGTCTACTTCTAGAAGTCATTCGACTGCTCATCGCAGAGGATATTCGTTCGCCTAACCTTCTGCTTCATCGGTTTCAAGATCGTGCAGAGTTTGCGCTGTTAAAGGGCTTGGCTGAACAAGAGCAGCTCTTATCCGTGGATAATAGCCCTGCAGAATTTAAGGGTATATTGTCCCGATTGCGGTCCATTCACAACTTAGAATCGGTACAGAGTCGAGCTCGAGACTTGCATCGCAAGTCGCCTCTGGATATGACCGATGAAGAAAAGCAACAACTTCGCGAGAGTATAAAAATTCCGCGAAAGTAGCTGCTTTTAATCGAAATACGTCCAAATCCCATTTAGTAATTCACGCGATAACCCGTAACTTGAAGTGGAATACTAGGTGGACTGCCGCTATAATGTCCGGCTCGTTTTCTAAGTCAAAAAGTCAAGGAATGCTATGGCCAGTGGATTAGCACAGCAACAATCTCGCTTGAAGGATCTCATCAGTCGAGGCCGTGAGCAGGGCTATCTGACTTATGCGGAAGTTAACGACCATCTTCCTGACGACATATCAGATCCTGAACAAATTGAAGACATCATTGGCATGATCAATGACATGGGCATTGCTGTTCATGAAAAGGCGCCAGAGGCTGATGATCAGATGCTTGAAGGCGACTCGACAGATGAGGTGGCCGCCGAAGAAGCGGCGGCTGTTCTAGTCGCAGTTGAGAATGAAGCGGGTCGAACAACCGATCCTGTTCGCATGTATATGCGGGAAATGGGCACAGTTGACCTGCTTACTCGTGAAGGCGAAATCGTGATTGCGAAGCGCATCGAAGAGGGTATTCGGGACGTTTTAAATGCCGTTGCTTATTTTCCGGGCACAACCGATACGATACTTGAGCTATACGACGCGAGCCAAGAAGAAGAGGGTGAGTTAACGAATGTAATAATAGGCTTTCTTGACCCGGTCGAGAATGTCGTACCCGCCGCGCAAGTTGTTCCTGGTGCGAAAAAAGAAACGGATGACGACGAGGAAGAAGAGAAGAAAGGTCCAGATCCTGAGCTTGCAGCCGAGCGGTTTGAGATTTTAAGAAAACAGATGAAGAAGACCGAGCGTGTTGTCAAAAAACATGGCCGTGAATCAACGCAAGCGGAGAAAGAATTAGTTGCGCTTGGTGAGGCATTTCAGTTTTTCAAATTGGTGCCTAAACATTTCGATAAAATCGTACAGCAAGTTCGAGTCGTTAATGTACAGGTTCGTCGAGCGGAACGTATGATCGTGAATATCTGTGTGCGGCAAGCAAAGATGCCGCGTAAAGTATTTCTCGAAAATTTCAGCGGTAGTGAAACTGATCTTAAATGGGTCCAGAAGCAAATCAAGGCTGGTCACGAGGGTTTGAAGAACTTCGAAGATGAGGTCGTTCGAAGCCAAAAGAGAATCAGGAACGCTTCTGTGGCGACAGGGCTGTCCTGCGCTGAGATGAAAGATATCAACCGACGTATGTCGATTGGTGAGGCTAAGGCAAGAAGAGCCAAGAAGGATATGGTCGAGGCAAACCTAAGACTTGTTATCTCGATTGCAAAGAAATACACCAATCGTGGTCTGCAGTTCTTAGATCTCATTCAGGAAGGCAATATTGGATTGATGAAAGCGGTTGATAAATTTGAGTATCGACGTGGCTACAAATTCTCTACCTATGCCACTTGGTGGATTCGTCAGGCAATTACACGTTCAATTGCTGACCAAGCGCGTACTATCCGTATCCCTGTGCATATGATCGAAACAATTAATAAACTTTCTAGAGTTTCTCGTCAGATGCTTCAGGAAATGGGACGTGATCCTACGCCTGAAGAGTTAGGCGAACGAATGGAAATGCCTGAAGATAAAGTGAGAAGGGTTTTAAAAATTGCCAAGGAGCCCATTTCGATGGAAACACCGATTGGTGACGATGAGGATTCTCATCTTGGCGACTTCCTTGATTCTAACAATAGCCTGGGTGAAAGCTCTGCGGTTGGATCTCCCTTGGATACGGCGACTGATGAAGGTTTACGAGAGGCCACTCGCGGTATTCTTTCTGGTTTGACTGCTCGTGAAGCAAAGGTGTTGAGGATGAGGTTTGGTATCGATATGAATACCGATCACACGTTGGAAGAGGTCGGAAAGCAATTTGATGTAACGCGCGAGAGAATCAGACAAATTGAAGCGAAAGCATTAAGAAAGCTAAGGCACCCTACGCGTTCGGATCATTTGAAAACGTTCTTGGATGAGAAGTCCTAAGGGTTCGGTGATTGCGACTTAGGTCGTGACGTAGATCGTTACCGAGTAGAACAAAAAAGCCCGCTCTAAGCGGGCTTTTTTGTGCTTGAAGCATTGATTGAAATATTGCCTAAAGGGTCGCCTAAAACATTGCGTCGAGGCAGCGCTAGATCGCCATTTCGAATGTCTTTATGAACCCCGGGCTGCCCAGATAAATGCCAGCATCCACATTGCAGCAGATCCCATTTGCATAGGTTCTGGCTTGTGTGACATCTTCTGCGCGAATATCTGTTGAGAGTGAAATAGGGGTATGGCCGTGCACGAGAGTTTTGCCGCCATACATCTTCAGCATAAGGGCTGCTTGTCTCGGTCCGCTGATCGACAAATTAAATGCGCCTCGGGTTGAAAGCTCCCGTAATGTGCTATTCCATTTATCTACGCTGGTGCTGTCCTTTAAGTCCGCGAAGTATCTATTTACTTCGTCTATGGACCGACCAAAGCTCACATAAGAAAGGTTATCACTGTGAACGAGCAGGAGATCTCCGACTTGAGCCATTGCGGGTAGACTGCTCAACCATGCCATTTGCGTATCATTAATGTTGCCCATTTCATGTGGTTGGCCACCCCACTTTACCCACTGATTCCAAACCTGTTCGCCAATTTCGGGCGTGCCCATGAAATGTTTTGCGGCAAGAAACATCAGTTCATGATTGCCTAGAAGGCATTGCACCAAGCCTCCCGCCGCCGATGCTTGTTGTTGCAGTTTCATTGTCAATGCGATGCATGATTCTGCATCACCACCTCGGTCCAAAATATCGCCAATGAGCCAAAGCTGGTCCGAATTTGCTGTCCAGTTCAGCGATGCGTCGATTATCCCATGCTCTATGAGGAGGGATTCGTAGACATCGTAATAACCATGTAGGTCGCCGATTATGTGTACTTGCATGTATTGCTTAGGGGTTTGCAAAAAAAACGATTATGTCATGTATTGGGCGCTAAGTGCTCTGCGGGTTAACGCTTGCGGGTATGTAATGGTGTTGGTGTGCTGGGATGGTGATGTCGCATTATGCGAAAATATCAATAAACTAGAAATATATGTTGATATTTCATGTGATTGGCGGGCAAAATCTAAAATTACGCATAACGCGACAAGGTGGTTAGCAAGTAAATGATAGATCCAAATATCAATAAGCGCTTGCTTGTTAATCGATATGACGCAACAGGAAAACTTGTGCCCTGGGATACAAAGAGCGTGCATGAAGTTTTGATTGAAGCCAACTCGGGTCAGTCGATCAGAACAACCGAGCGCTATATCTCTGAGATCGGCTTACTACCAGCGGTTGTGACGGAGCAAAACCTGGTTGATGAATTCGGGCGGCCCGCCAAGCAGCAAGTACTTGCAAAGCTATTGGAGCAGTGCCGTCGTCAGCGCTGGTCGAGTTATTTCGTTCAGATTCGACATTCTAAAGAGATAACTGTTTTGCTCTTCAATGATAGTCGTGCAGGCCGACAATGGGTCTTTATGAATCATCCGATTGATGAGGCCGAGCTTGTCGATGCGCTGTTAAGTGTTGTGGTGAATAAATCGGTAGTGATTTGGCCGCAGGCTGATTTAGTTGAGTACTGCAGGAATATCGTGACGCGACATGGAAGTATGACAATACCTGTTCGCAAGGACGTTGAGATGAAAGTCGGGCTCGGTGTATTTTCCGAAGCACCGTTGATTGCAGAACCTGTTGTCGCGGATTCGGTTGCCGTTAATCGGCTGAGTGCCGGAGAGAATAAATTGGCTGCGAGCGATATACGTGGAAAGAGAAACGTGGGCAAAGAAATAGGCGTTAGCGGATTGAGTGAGCAAAAATTAACGCATCTTGATCGATTGGAAGCAGAAAGCATGCACATTATGCGTGAGGTTATGTCGCTTGCAGATAACCCAGTCATGCTTTATTCCATAGGCAAAGACTCTTCCGTCATGCTACATCTTGCGAAAAAAGCATTTTATCCGAGTCCGCCGCCTTTTCCGCTGCTTCATGTTGACACTCAATGGAAGTTTCAGGCGATGTATGACTTTCGAGAGCAGGTAGCCAAAAACTCAGGCATGGAATTGATGGTTTTTGTCAATCCGGAAGGTAAGGCGAAAAATATTAACCCTCTGGATCATGGTTCTGCGTTACACACTGACATCATGAAAACCGAAGGGCTCAAGCTTGCTCTCGATAAATATCAATTCGATGTTGCATTCGGTGGTGCGCGTCGCGATGAAGAGCAAAGTAGGGCGAAGGAAAGGGTATTCTCTTTTCGATCTGAAGTGCACCGATGGGATCCAAAAAATCAACGCCCCGAGTTATGGAATTTGTATAACGCCCACAAAAAGAAAGGCGAGAGTATTCGCGTGTTTCCGTTATCAAATTGGACCGAGTTGGATATTTGGCAATACATTTATAAAGAGAAAATCGATTTGGTGCCTCTTTATTTTGCTGCCGAGAGACCGATCGTTGAACGAGATGGTTTGCTACTCATGGTGGACGACGACCGTCTTAAGCTCGGTGCAGACGAAAAAGTTCAGATGAAGAAAGTCCGGTTTCGTACGCTTGGATGTTATCCCTTATCCGGTGCGGTTGAGTCTGATTCAGAAGATCTGCCTTCAATCATTTTGGAATTGTTAGAAAGTCGAACTAGCGAACGACAAGGCAGAGCTATTGATAGTGATTCTGCAGGCTCCATGGAGAAGAAAAAACAAGAGGGATACTTCTAGTGAGTACGCTAACGGCAAAAGAAAAAGTAGACACATATATACAAGAACAGGCTGATGTCGATCTGCTCAGGTTCATAACTTGCGGTAGTGTCGATGACGGTAAGAGTACGCTGATTGGTCGGCTTCTTTATGAGGCTCAAATGATATTTGATGACCAAGTGCAGTCGTTAAGAGCTGACTCGAAGCGACAAGGAACTCAGGGTGGAGAGGTAGACTTCGCGTTGCTAGTGGATGGTTTGGTTGCCGAAAGAGAGCAGGGTATAACCATTGACGTTGCTTACCGATTTTTCAATACAGATAAACGAAAATTTATCGTGGCGGATACACCGGGCCATGAGCAATACACTCGTAATATGGTGACCGGCGCATCAACGGCGAATTTGGCGATAATTTTGATTGATGCAACGCAAGGCGTTTTGACGCAGACACGCCGACATTCGTTCATCGTATCGTTGCTTGGTATCAAGCAGGTTGTGCTTGCCGTTAACAAGATGGATTTGGTTGGATACGACAAAGACGTCTATGCCGATATTGTTGAATCTTATTCCAAGTTTGCAGCGCGTTTGGATTTCGATTCGATTGAAGCTATTCCGCTGTCTGCCCTTGCGGGGGACAATATTTTAGAAAGATCTGCTAACACCCCTTGGTATTCCGGGCCGACGCTTATGGGCTATCTGGAGTCAGTTAGTGTTGAAGAGGCGAGTGTCGAGGGTGCCTTAAGGTTTCCTGTGCAGTGGGTCAATCGACCTGACGCGAACTTTCGAGGTTATTCAGGAACCATTGCGTCGGGGCGTGTTACCCAGGGTGATGCGATAAGGGTGCTTCCATCGGGTGTCACGTCGATCGTAGAAGATATCGTCTTGTATGACGATCTGCTCGAAACCGCCGCGACCGGTCGCGCGGTTACGCTAACCTTAAAGGATGAAATAGATATCTCCCGAGGTGATGTTATTGTAACAGCAGATCGGCCTTGCGAAGTATCGGATCAGTTTGCGGCCAATATGGTATGGATGGATCAGGATGAAGGGTTCATTGGTCGGTCCTACTGGTTGCTTCTTGGTGCAATGCGAGTAAGCGCGACGGTGACGGATATTAAATACAAATACAACATTAATACCTTTGAGAAGCTATCAAGTAACTCGATGTCACTCAACGATATAGGCGAAGTGAGTCTCAGCTTGGATCGCGCTATACCTTTTGAGCCTTTCTCAGATTGCAAGGCGATGGGGTCATTCGTTCTGGTAGATCGATACTCCAACGCGACAGTTGCTGCCGGCATGATTAAGTTTTCTTTGAGGCGCGCGCAAAATGTGCATCGCCAAGCGCTTATGGTTGATCGCAAGGCAAGAGAAAGTCTCAATGGTCACGAAGGTAAGGTTATTTGGTTTACCGGATTGAGTGGTTCAGGAAAGTCCACCGTCGCTAATGCGCTTGAGCAGGTGCTGCATCAGCGAGGCGTGCGGACCTACATACTTGATGGGGATAATGTTCGGCACGGGTTAAATAAGGATCTCGGTTTTACTGACGCTGACAGAGTAGAAAACATCAGGCGAATCGCGGAGGTGTCGAGGTTGATGGTGGATGCGGGGATTGTGGTATTGACGTCATTTATCTCGCCATTCAGATCTGAGCGCGATATGGCTCGGGGTTTGTTCGACACCAATGAGTTTATTGAAGTCTATGTCAATGTACCGCTTGAAGTGGCAGAGGATCGTGATCCTAAGGGTTTATACAAGAAGGCTCGGCGTGGTGAGTTGCCGAATTTCACGGGTATCGATAGTGATTATGAGGCGCCTGAAAATCCAGAATTAGATATTGATACGGCGGTTGATACGGTTGAGGTTTGCGTTGAGAGAATACTCGCTTATCTTGATCTCGAAAAATAAACGGGCATCATTTGTTTACGGTAGATGTTCTGATAGAATTGCGCCTCTTTTTTCCAAGACCCATTTCACGACCGAAGTCGTTGTCTGGGCCTGTAGCTCAGTTGGTTAGAGCATCCGACTCATAATCGGCAGGTCGAAGGTTCGAGTCCTTCCAGGCCCACCATTTCAACTTCAAACCATCACGGCGATAACATCCGTCAGGTCTTGGACTAGGCGTCTCCGTTATCCTTGCAGGCCCACCATTTCAACTTCAAACCATCACGGCGATAACATCCGTCAGGTCTTGGACTAGGCGTCTCCGTTATCCTTGCAGGACCTCCATTTACAACTTTTAAAAGTTACTAACGCCTTGAACAGCCTAGGAGCTTCCTAAAACACGTATGGGCAAACAGCCAAACCACGTTTGTCCGCACAGTAAAGCTTAAGACGATGAGCGAGTGCCGGGTGCTGGAGGGTTTTCAGGTGGGCCAGCGAAACATTGGGCAATAGCCATCCACTGTCTAGCAGGCTCGCCGACGACGTTAAGATTAACATCTGCAATATTCCTGCCTTGCGTAACAACATGGCAAAACTCAGCTGCATCACCTTCAACATAATTGTCAGTACTGGGTTCGTTAAACGCCCAAATTTCACCTGAAGGCGATGTAAGCTTAACGTACGGCGCTGCGCCAGGTGGTTCCATTTTTCTGTTCGCGAAGCTCCAACCGTATGTTCGTACACCTATAACAACGATGTTTTTTAGTCTCTCGCCATTTTTCCGTTGCTGTTTCTTTAGATCGTAGATGTCTTGGCCATGTGACCACGTCTCCATTTGTCTAGCTGTGGTGAACATCATGGCGCCCATATCGGGGCCAAACCATGCCAAGCGCTTTTTGGGATCGCTTGTGCCGAGTAATTCGCACATTTCTTGAAAATAGGACCACCATTCATTTAACAGATCCTGTCCTGTCAGGGTTGGGTTCATATTAGCGCTAAGCGCTTTGCGGTCTTTTACTGTCGATTCGAATTCCTCCCGGCTTTTCAACGAAAGTACGGCCATTTTATCCGTGCCATGCAAGTGCTGCACGACCTGATTGATCGTCCAGTTCTTAAAAGGGGTGGGTGATTCCCAGTCTGTGTTGGTAAGCGTATCCAATAGCGCTTTGAATTCAGCACCTTCTTCCAGTAAATCTTTCGCCTGCTGTAACATTGCAATCTTCCATTGAGAATTTTGTTGCAACCAGTTTACCGCTATTTAGGTGCGGTCGGTAAAGTCTTCAAGGTTTGTATCAAGAACAATGCTGAGTTTTTTTTGCGCTTGAGTATAGCCTGAGGCTGCGGCGGTGATAGGCTGGGTTGGCATTTATCGCGCCGTGAAATTCATGTCAGCTGGTTACTGCTCAGCGCGATCGGTCTTTCGAGCAATGAGCCTTCGGGATGCTCTGCCAAAAATTGGGTTCTCCAAACCTCTGCTTTAATTATTCCTCATAATGATGCTTTTGCAATTTGGCGAAAATGCGCTTTATACTCCCGATTCTCAGCATACAGCTGCATCTGAAACTTAAGTATCTGGGTTTAAATTTCTGCCTAATCGCTTGCAACAGTATTTGTCAGGCTCTGCTCTACAGGAAGGTTTTATCTTAATGCAGTTAACCGGTTCACTGGCGCCATTGGCCAACCGAGACTTTCGATACCTGTTATCGGGGTTTGCTATCAGCCAGATGTTGATGCCATTGCAGTTCATTACACAGATCCTGTGGGTACAGCACTACGCACCGCCAGATATCTGGCTTATTCTTGTTGCATTCATAGCCACTTGTCGCGGCGTAGGTGCGCTGGCATTCGGCCTGTATGGTGGCGCTTTGGCTGACAGATATAATCGCAAAAATATTGTTCTGATTATCCTGTCTCTTCAGATACTCACAACCGTTGGTATTGCTGTCTTGATGCTGCTCAGCATTGGCGATGTATTTGGCTTCGCTATTTTCTTCCTGCTCACGTTTCTGAGTTCGGGGCTCCAAAGTATTGATGGCCCGACTCGTTTGGCTATTTTACCCGACATTCTTGGTTCCGCCCTTACGCCAGCGGGTATGTCATTAAACCAAGTGGCGGGTCAGGTGGCTATGCCGCTCGCAATGCTTTTTACCGGCATACTTATTGACGGCCTTGGCTTTGGGGGAGCTTATCTTTTTAGCATTGTAGGCCTGATCATATCCATGATTTGTATCGCAGTTATGTCATACACGCCAGATGAGGAACAAATCGCTAAATCTAGCCAACGATACGGTATCGGTGAAGCATTCGATGACGTTCGGATCGGATTGCGATACGCCAAAGGCCATAGTGTCATTCTCTGGGTTATTATTTTGATCGTTGCCATGATGAGCTTCGGCTATCCAGCAACGGCGAGTTTTGGTCCTACCTGGGTCACCACCGTCGTTGGTGTGGAGATTGCCAATATGGGCTATGTTGTCATGTTCTGGGGGCTCGGATCACTATTTGCGGCCATGGTTTTGACTAGATATGCCGCGGTCCGTCAACGCGGTCTGATTTTGATTGGGGGTGCTTTCATTTTCTGCGTCTCTTTTATTATCTTTGTTTCTGGCCACACCCCGATATACGCCATTATTGGCAATATTGGTTTGGGTATCGGCATGACCACCATTATGGTTTCCAGCACAATACTGATTCAGCACCTTGTGCCTAATGAGTACAGAGGCAGAATTATGAGTATTTTCCAAATGAATATGGCATTTGCGCAACTGATGACGATGCCAGTTGCTTTGCTTGGCCAATGGCTAACACTACCCGTGCTGTTTCCCATACTTGCATTCGCCACACTTGTTATTGTCATTTTCATTATTGCGCTAAAACCACAGGTCCGACGGGCAACGGTTAGTTACTGAATAAGCCTATAGTGGACACTTTACAGCCTTTGACAGTGAACTGAGATTGATCAATTTCTATAATAATAGGCTTGCAAGGCCTACGTAGTGCGGACATAGGGCCGTCAGCTACCTTGCAGGCCCACCATTTCGGTTATTCTTTATTCACGGCTTTTCTATGGACAGACTCCGTTTTTTGCCATACTCTGCGCCCGCGCTTCGATCTTAAGCCTGACAACAGGTGATGAGACGGAGACCGAACTTGAATTTTACAAACAGACACATTATTGATGCAGGACTTGATCCGAAGAGGACAGGTACCAACGCCGCGATACTTTTGCCAACTTTCAGAATACTGAAGGCTCGGTATAGTCGTTTCGATAGGCTTGTTGAAAACCCTTTCTCTTGATTCGTATCCAGTCTCGCTGGAGATAAGAGATGAATATACATTCCTTCGCAAAGAAAAAACTCGAACGTGAAAAGATTTCGATGGTGACCTGCTATGACCATTGGTCCGCAAAAATCCTGAACGAGACGGATGTTGACTGTCTATTGGTCGGTGATTCCCTTGCCGTTGTCATGCACGGTTTTGATTCGACAGTGCATGCCACCATTGACATGATGGAGATGCACGTTGCCGCAGTAGCTCGAGGCGCAAAGGATAAGTTCATTGTTGCGGATATGCCATTTTTGAGTTGTAGCAAAGGGGTTGATCAGGCAATGGACGCCGTACATCGTTTGATGAATGCCGGCGCTAATGCAGTCAAAATTGAAGGTGATAAACATCAAATCGATATTATTGAACATATAGTCGATGCTGGTGTGCCTGTTATGGGCCATCTTGGCTTGATGCCTCAGTCGATCCATAATCTTGGCGGTCATAAGGTTCAAGCAAAGGATGAAGAGCAGGCCAATGCACTCGTTGAAAGTGCCCAAAGATTGCAAGCTGTCGGCTGCTTTTCTCTTGTGTTGGAATGCATCCCAACGAAACTGGGTAGTTGTGTATCGCAACAATTAGATATTCCAACGATCGGAATTGGCGCTGGTGCTCATACGGATGGGCAAGTCCTCGTTCTGCATGACTTACTTGGTGTTAACCCGGATTTCACGCCTAAGTTCCTGCGCAGATATGCCGATAGTTTTTCGATGGTGCGCGGGGCAGTTAATCACTTTCATAGTGACGTGACCGATCAAAGTTATCCAGCACCTCAAGAGTCTTATCGATGAAAGTGTGCACGTCGGTTTCTGAATTTATCAAGCTGAGAAAGGCTGGTAGTCTTGGTCGCATTGGCTTTGTGCCAACGATGGGCGCGTTGCACATTGGGCATGGTTCTTTGATCGAACGTAGTGTCAAAGAAAGCGATACGACTATTTTGAGTATCTATGTGAACCCGACGCAATTCGATAATGTAGATGACTTGGCGAATTATCCTGATAAGAATAGCGCGGACCTTGAACTGGCAGAATCCCTAAACGTAGATGTTGTGCTAATGCCCACCTACGAACAACTTTACCCAGATCATTATCGATATTCCGTCGATGAAAATAAATTTAGTCAGCAGTTGTGTGGGGCCCATCGTCAGGGGCATTTCACTGGCGTATTGACGGTTGTCATGAAGTTGCTAAACATTGTTCGACCTTCGAGCGCGTATTTCGGAGAGAAGGATCAACAACAATTGAGGCTAATTGAGGGGATGGTTGATTCATTCTTCTTGGACTGTCAGGTGATTGGTTGTGACACGGTAAGGGATGACGATGGCTTGGCGTTAAGCTCGAGAAATTTGAATCTAACCGTAGAGCAAAGGCGCAAAGCGCCGGTATTTTCTAAGGCGTTGACAATGTTGCTGAATGATGACGAAGTTGCCTCGTCTTTGTCCGATGACGGTTTTAAGGTCGACTATATTCAAACCATAGGTAATCGACGGTACGGTGCGGTATTTTTAGGTCAGGTGCGCCTTATCGATAATGTTGAGCTAAATGGTGGTTTAATTAAATGCGGTGTGAATGAGGTGGCGCAATGATTCTATGTCTTGATGTAGGTAATACTCAGATTTATGGTGGTGTATACGACGGCGACGATCTGAAAGTACAGTTTCGCAGAACGTCTCAGACCAGAGGCTCGTCGGATGAGATAGGTGTTTTCTTTAGAATTGTACTGCGTGAAAACGATATTGATCCTGATGATATTCGTACGGTTGCTATTTGTTGCGTCGTGCCCGATTTACTTTATACGTTGCGCGCATGTTGCCAAAAATACTTCGGCATTGACCCGCTCATACTCCGTCCAGGCATTAAGACGGGTTTAAAAATTCTTTATAGAGACCCCAAAGAGGTCGGTGCGGACAGGATCGCGGATGCTATAGGCGCACTGAAGGAGTTTCCAGGCAGAAACTTGATCGTAGCCGACTTTGGCACAGCAACAACTATCTGTGCGATTACCAAAGAAAAAGAATTTCTGGGTGGGAATATCATTCCTGGGGTAAAGCTCTCCATGGACGCTTTGGAGGCCAAGACTGCACAATTGCCATCCGTTGAGATCGTTCCCGTTGAGTCAGGTATAGGTCGTACGACAATAGAGAGCATTCAAGCAGGTCTGTATTGGTCGAACGTCGGTATGGTGAAAGAGCTTGTGGCTCGAATAACTCAGGAAGTGTTTAGTGAAGACCCTCCGCTGGTAATAGGTACGGGAGGTTTCTCTCAGCTATTCGATCGCGAAAAGTTGTTTGATCATGTCATGCCGGATTTGATATTAACGGGGCTTATGGAAGTTATCCGCCTAAATCAATTATCCCCAAACAACAGCTAATATTGCAAAGGTCAGAAAGCAGAGTAGGCATGCCGCGTTAATTATGTCGTTTGCAGTAGTTGCATAGTTGCGCAGTTAAAGTAGTCCCTGTTGTCGATCGCGTCTGCAGATTGTTCATGTTGTGTCTCCAATTGAAAATGCTTCGATGTATTTTTTTCCTTCCTAAGTGGCATTCAATCGGTTTGCTTGACCTTTTGTTGTGATGAAAGTCACGCTTGCACAGTATGCGTTCGAGTATTTTCAATAGACGTGAACTAGATCACGCTGAGCCGACGTAGGTGCGCGTCTTCGGCTTTCCTGCCGATAAAAAGTGATCTCTTTTTGCCATGCCGATGCAAACGATATGCATTTTTGAAAAGTCCATAAAAAAAAGTTAATAATTTCTTAATATGCTGAAGAGATACGGTGTTGCGAGATAACCAACTGTGTTAGATTCGTACTCTTGGAAGCTATGAACAAAAGGCCCTAAGTTTTCCCGCAAGACTGGGTAATTTAGACGGGGCGGTTCAAAATTTTTTTGCCATAAGAAGCAAGATGGCAGGCTAGTCAAAAATAAAACTAAATACCGATACGTATTTGGAGGTTGGTTTGTACGATATCGTCGTCATTGGTGCCGGGCCGGGAGGTCTAAGTGCAGCCGCACGTTGTGCCGAGCTGGAAGTCTCTCACGCGCTGCTTGAAAGTTCTCCGAAAATAGCCAATACCATCCAAAAATACCAAAAAGGCAAACATGTCATGGCAGAGCCTGGCATTTTACCCTTACGTTCGCCCGTTGATTTTGCCGCGGGTAAACGTGAAGAAATTCTTGATGCTTGGGAAACAGGTATCGCTCATCATAAAGTTAATATTCAGTATGGCGCTGAAGCCAAATCGATTACCGGTGAAGTTGGCAATTTTAGCATTGGTTTGGTTAATGGTGAGGTAGTTCAAGCCAAGCACATTATTCTTGGTATCGGTATGCAAGGTAACCCTCGCCAATTGGGCGTGCCCGGGGATCAATCTGACTTTATCCAGTATCAGTTAGATGACCCTGATGAATATCATGATGAAAACATAGCGGTTATTGGTGCTGGTGATGCAGCCATTGAGAATGCCATCGCTTTAGCAAAACATAATAATGTCTATATTGTTAATCGAAAAGATGAATTCGCACGTGCAAAAGAAGGCAACTTAAATTTAATACTAGCTGCTATTGATTCTGAAGAAATTGGGGCTTTTTACAGCAGCTCCCCCACCGAAGTGGAAATACTGGAAGGTGAAAAATTCCGCGGTAATCTAGTCCTCAGTACGAATGTTGGTATAGAAAAGCTCCCTGTGCACCGAGTAATCGGTCGATTAGGCGCCATTCCTCCTCGGGGCCTAGTGGAATCTTTTGGAATTGAATTTCCTAGTAAAGATATGTCGGCCATTCCTGCCTTGACCAGCCAATACGAGTCCAATGTGACAGGAATATATGTCATTGGCGCACTTGGTGGGTATCCGCTCATCAAACAAGCGATGAATCAGGGCTATGAGGTCGTTGAATACATTTTAGGCCATGATGTTAAACCGGCGGATCATGGTTTAATCGAGGATAAATTTAAAGCGCTTCCCTACGACAACATGGAAGTGGATGACGTATTAACGATGATGCAGGAGCGTATCCCGATATTCTCCTCGGTCAACGCTTTGTTGTTTCGTGAATTGATTCTCGATAGTACGGTGCATGTATTTAACGAGGGAGATGTGGTGTTTGAAAGAGACGACTACACAAACTCTTTCTATACCGTCCTTGAAGGTGGCATTAAGACAGTCATCACTGAAGATCTGATTATCTCGTCGGCTGTTGGTGCGTTTACGGGTGAAGGTAGCTTGTTATCTGGTCGTCGTCGCTCAGCAACTGTGCTTGCTGGCGATCAATGTATACTGATAGAAACGCCACGTCGTACCATGCTAAAACTTATTGCTTCTATTGAATCAGTAAAACGTGTGCTTGACGAAACGTTCATTGTTCGGCAGATCCAAACAAAATTTGCGCCTAACACGGATATCAAAGAACTGGAGCCGATAGCTTCCAAAGCTGTGATCAACAGTTATACCCCTGGCCAAGTCATCATGAAAGAAGGTGATGAAGGGGATACATTCCACCTCATTAGAAGCGGTTCAGTAACCGTTTCAAATGAAGTTAATGGAAAAGAGCTAATTCGCACCTATCTTCCGGCTGGCGCAGACATTGGCGAAATGGCGCTCTTAGGTGATACGACACGTTCTGCAACGATTAAAGCAACAGTAAAGACTGAAACCGTATCGATTGATAAAGAAGCCTTCGAAATGCTTCTGTCTCGTTCCCCCGGTTTACGCGAGGAATTACAGGAAAAAACCAAAAAGCGGTATCAAGAAAACGTTAAATTACAAGGGGACGATGACTCAGACGGCCTACTTTCATTCCTAATGGATCAAGGTCTCGGTGAGGCAACCAGCGCGCTGATGATTGATGAAGACCTCTGTGTTGGGTGTGATCTTTGTGAACAAGCCTGTGCGGCAACTCATGATGGCACGTCTAGGATGAACAGAAGGGCTGGGCCGACACATGCACATATTCACGTCCCCACATCTTGTCGCCATTGTGAGAGTCCGCACTGTATGAAAGATTGCCCGCCAAATGCGATTCAACGCATGGGTGGCGGCGGAGAAGTGGTCATCGGCGATAATTGTATTGGCTGCGGTAACTGCAAGCAAAATTGTCCCTATGGTGTGATTGAAATGGCATACCAAACAAAAGCGACGAGTAGCTTCTGGCAGTGGATGTTGTTTGGCATTGGGCTTGCGCCGGGCAAAGGCGAAGTTTTGTCCCACGGTGCTCCGAACGAAATAAAGAAAGCGGTTAAGTGTGACTTATGTATTGAACAAAATCATGGGCCAGCGTGTGTTAGGGCATGTCCAACCGGCGCTGCAATGCGTTTAAATCCAGTAGACTTCGCTAAGCTGGCATGAAAATGAAAATGACAATGCGAAAAAGAGTTAAGGAATAAGATGTCTACTTCATTCGTATCTCACCAAGGAGGTCGATACTTTTGGGTCTCGCTGGCTTTTATGGTTCTCTGCATCATTATCTATGCATGGCATGATCCAGTTCAATCGCCGAATGGTGGTACTTGGTATGGTTATACCCTTGGGACCATTGGTGCATTGATGATTCTATGGCTCCTTTATCTTGGCAAACGAAAACGAAATTTTGCCAACGGTTGGGGGACAACCAAGGGGTGGGTGAGTGCGCATGTTTATTTAGGGAGCTCTTTATTAGTTATCGCTACCTTGCATACAGGGTTTCAGTTCGGGTGGAACATCCACACTGTGGCATATGCACTCATGTGTTTGGTGATCTTTAGTGGTTTTTTTGGTGTCTATGCCTATGTGGTTTATCCCAGTGCAAGAAACAAAGTTAAGAAAAGTAGAACCCGCGATGACATATTTGAGCAAATCCAGGGTATCGACCAACAGTTGAAGAAATTAGTCAGTGATTTACCAGAAGAAATTGGTGCCATGGTAAACAGCGCCATTGATAGGACTGAATTTGGCGGTGGATTCCTGGATCAACTACTTGGTAGAGATAAATCAAAAGTTATGATTGACGGAATTATAGTCAACAATAACAATCAGGATGTGGTCGTAGAAAACCTCGTTCAGAAGCTTACGCTTGCCAGAGGGCAAGAAACGAAAGATTTAGCCAGTTTGGTTAAAGAATATGGCGCTAGGCAGAAATTGTTAGGAGTTATTCGCACAGACATACGACTCAGTGCGATTCAGGAAATATGGTTATCGTTTCATGTGCCCATCTCTTTTGGGCTTATTGCGGCTTTAGCAGCTCATATTGCATCTGTTTTTATTTATTGGTAGTTACAAAAAGCTAAGGAAAACCGGTGCGCTTACTTATTCGCTACATGCAGTCACGTGACAAAGCTCAACATGAGTTTGATGGTAATGTCATTACTATCGGTCGAGGGACTGACCAAACTATTCAGATTGCAGACATGTCTCTGCCCCTTTTACATTCAAAAATTACAAGCTCAGGTAGAGATTTAATCCTGACAGTCAGTGATGGAAAAAGCTTTGCTGTCAATGGTCAAACGGCTAAGAAGCAATCCCTGATTGATGGCGATGTTGTAGAAATTTCTGGTCATAAGCTTAAAATATCAGCAGGCGAGAATGGTTTTGACTATTTGATCGACGTTGAACTGGATTCAGAACAGATAACTGAACTCAAAAGTAGATTTCCTGCTGGTTTAAAGCAAATCAAGGCGCCTCGCCGTCAACTTACTTGGGCACTCTTTCTTTTATTGCTTGGCATTGGCTTAGTGATTCCAGCTGTTGGTTTGTATGTTGGCATGGATAAAATCCGTGACATTCCCTTAGTGCCTGACGACGGAGTATGGCTCACGGGTGAGCTTCATCAAACTCATGCATTCATGGAGGATGATTGTACCCTTTGTCACACGGAGGCATTCACCCAGACGAAGGATGAAGATTGTCTCGCTTGTCATCAGTCAGTGAACCATCACTTTGATACTGAAATATTTGGTACCGATTATGAGATCGGCAATGATTGTGCCGATTGTCACAAAGAACATAGCGCAACTGACAGTATTACGCGCACAGATCAGGCTGGCTGCACGAGTTGCCACAGTGATATGGATAAGGCAGGTTTCGACTCTGAACTTAGACCTGCGACCGATTTTCTTGATGATCATCCGTCATTTATGTTGAGTATGCACGAGTGGGAAGCATCGGAGGGTTGGCAAAACACGCGAGTGGCTCTCTCGACAGATGGGATACAAGAAAACAGCAACCTTATTTTTCCTCATGATGTTCACATGTCTGAGGAAGGTATTGATGGAATGCAGGGTGTTGAAATTCTGAGCTGCTCTGACTGTCACGAGCCCGAGAAGGGCGGTATGCAAATGAAAGCTGTGACGATGGAGCAACATTGTTCTGACTGTCACCAACTGACGTTTGATCTAGATCGACCTGATAGGGTCGTGCCTCACGGTTCCCCGCCGGACTTAATGCGCACTTTACGCGAATATTACGCTTATCAGTTCTTGAATGGTGATAACGAAGCTGAAGCACCGAAACAGGCAGGTGGCATAGCGTCACCCAGTGTCCGAGAAGCAAGGCGGCCAGGACGGGTTGCTCGTCCGAAGGTCATATCTGACATGATTGTGAATGCCAATGCCGATAGTTCTGCGACGATGACCGAACAAGCCAACGCATATATCGATGCACGTGTCGCTCAAGCCGCCAGTAGTTTGTTTGAAAAGCAGACGTGCACCATCTGTCATGAGATTTCTAAGAGCGGTGATTCTGCTGTCCCTTGGGAAGTGAAGCCGGTTAAGTTAAATGAAGATTGGATGCCATTAGCTGAATTCTCGCACGGCAGCCATGAAAATATGCAGTGTAGTGGATGTCATGACGCGGTGAACTCGACTGAATCAAGTGATGTTTTAATGCCAGATATAACCTCCTGTCGTGATTGCCATGGTGGTGAAGATAGCACCAATTTACTTCAAAGCAATTGTGTCACGTGTCACGAATTCCATTTGGAAGATCAGCGTCCTATGGGTGCGTTAATTGAAACAGCAAATAGAGATTCGATTCAGAAACTGTTGGACCTAGACAGATCGACCGATGAGATGGTGAAAGAGGAATGAAAATATCGGTAGGTAAGCTTGGATTACTATTACTATCATGTACGTTTTTTCTCGCTTCCTGTGGCGGAGGAGGAGGCGGTGGAAGCACTGTTGCTGCCGAACAAAGTGCTGCGTCTAATACAGTCTCTACCCCTGCAGACCCTGTAACCTGCGGTGATAATTGTTTTCTGGCAGCGACAGATGTAGAGACAATCATCAGTCAAGCCGTTGCAGAAGCCTCGGCGAGAAATTTACCATCGACGATTGCTGTGGTTGACCGAGTTGGCAACGTATTGGGTGTTTTTGCTATGACTGGCGCGCCTGGGACAGTGACGATTACGTCGACCAACGATATTGGCTCACCGATTACAGGCGTGGCCTAGAAGGCCTCAGTAATGTTATCCCGTCGACAATGGCGGCAATATCGAAAGCGATTACCGGCGCCTACCTGTCAACGCAGGAGAACGCGTTTACGACGAGGACCGCGAGCCAGATAATCCAGGAAAACTTCAACCCCGGCGAAGGTAATGTGCCTTCCGGGCCGCTCTTTGGGGTGCAGTTTAGTCAGTTGGCTTGCAGTGATTTTAGCCAACGAGATCAAGGGCGGTGCGTCCACTGTCGGTCCGCATCGAGCGCCATTAGGTTTGTCAGCTGATCCGGGCGGCTTGCCACTTTACATCGACGGTGTTGCAGTGGGTGGTGTGGGTGTTGTCGCCGATGGCATTTATGGCTTGGATAAAATCATCACAAATTTCGACACGGATTTCGATGAGTTGATCGCAACGTCTGCGACGCGAGGATATGCTGCGCCGCTTGATATTCGTGCTGATCAGATCACGATAGTGGGGAAAACCGCACGTTTTAGCGATTCGTTTGTGGATGAGTTACTGTCGTCGTTGAGTGATGCACAACCCATTGCCGACACAATAGCAGCGTCAGATGGTAACTACGTTAGCGTCATTGGTTACTATAATAGTGCCTCGCAGACGAAAGCGGGCACAACTTTTGGGCAACCCAATTCGGGTGTTCGACCGGCTGATGCCACGGTCTTTGTTGACTCTGATGGCGCCAGCCTTGATGCGTTCGTTTTTGTTGATCAGAGTAATGTTAATCGCTATCCAGCAACAGCCGCGGCTGATTCACCATCTGGTGATGCGCTAAACGCGCTGACGGCGAGTGAAGTGCAAATCATCTTGAACGAAGCGATTAATCTTGCCAACGAATCTAGAGCGCAAATTCGCGTTCCTGCAGGTACGCAGGCTCGTGTTACCGCGTCGGTGGTGGATACCAACGGCACAATCTTAGGTATGGGTCGAACACGAGACGGGCCTGTCTTCGGTGCAGATGTTTCTTTGCAAAAAGCGCGAACGGCTACTTTCTTTTCTGGCACTGGACGGACTGATGGCCGTGCACCTGCAGAAATCCTTCGAGGCTTTCCGGATACGTTATACATAAATAGTGATCTAACGCTATTGGATACACCACGGCCAAGCTTCTCCAGATATGCGCTCGACGCGCAGCTGTTTCTAGGCGATGCTGACGCGCTCGAAAGTACCGGTGCGCCTGTTGCCTTTTCAGACAGAGCTGGCGGTAACCTTTCTCGGCCGCATTATCCTGATGGGCCGACAACAGGTCCGCCGGGTCCCTTTAGCAAACCTGAAGGCGAGTGGAGTGTTTTTAGTGTCGGTTTGCAGCTCGATTTAGTTTATAACTCGCTTATTCAGCATGTTGCTTTTGTGGCCGGAATAACGTCCGTTGATGTTGAGCAAAACTGCGTTGGCAACACGGGTCTTGCGCAACCACCAGCTGTTCCGTTTCAAACGGTAGGGCAGGTACCTAATCTAGCTAACGGTATCCAAATTTTTCCCGGTAGTGTGCCCATTTATCGTGGTGATGTTCTTGTCGGTGGTATCGGCGTTTCCGGCGATGGTGTCGACCAGGACGATATGATCTCTTTCCTTGGTTTGCATCGCGCTGGCTTGAGGCTGAACACGGGCATTCATAATGCACCACCTGAAATTCGTGCTGATACTCTTCAAATACCCGGACAGAGCTCGCGGCTGCGTTACGTGAATTGTCCTCAAACTCCGTTCATTGATAATAACGATACCGAGGTGTGCAATGGTATCTAGATTCGTTGGGCTAATAAGAACTTCAGCTCTGGCGCTAGTCGCCGTTGGCGCGCTGGTAGAATCGGAGTTAACGGCCGCTGACGATGGTTTTGAGCCGGCCGACACCTATTGTGATTCAGGACAGCAGTCCAATAGACGCAGACCAGGCAGTGACTCTGGCAGCAATGGTCGTGTTGATAAATATAAATTACCCAAGTGTGAAACGATTTCTGATTTAGGTATAGAGCCTTGGTTTGACAAGGTTGACTTGGGCCCGCCCGTTCCTGACCGTTGGCGAATCGTCGAGGCTATCGGTATTGAGACCAATCTCTGGGACCCTTACAACGGACACAACCCGCTCAAAGGCGACATGCCTGTATGGGGTAATGATTGGTTTTACAGCGTCATCGCGATCAGTGACACGATTGTTGAGCCAAGACGTTTTCCAATCCCCGTCGGTACTGCGACGACTACAAGAAGCGGAAGCTTGGACACGATTGGTTCAGGTGAAACCCTTATTCTTGCTGAGAATTTGATCATCGAAAATGTATTTTATAAGGGCGACACAATCTATCGCCCACCGGATTGGGAGATACGTTTTACGCCTGTCTTTAATATCAATCAGGTGCATGCAGATGAGAAAGGTATTTTGAATGTAGACCCTGATAAAGGCGGTCGTTCAGGCAGGAAACGAACAGATTCGTTTGTTGGTATTCAAGCGTTGTTTGTTGATAAACATTTGCGCAATGTGTCGGACCGTTACGACTTTGACAGTCTTCGTGTTGGTATTCAGCCATTTTCATCTGACTTTCGTGGCTTTTTGTTTCAAGACTCGCAGCTCGGCGTGCGACTCTTTGGAACACGTGACAACAATATTTTTCAATACAATCTAGCTTGGTTTAGGCGTCTTGAGAAGGATACAAATAGTGGCCTGAATGACGTCACACAATCGATCAGAGATGACGATGTTTTTACTGCGAATCTATTTTGGCAAGACTTGTTTAAAAAAGGCTTCATCTCTCAGTTTTCAGTTACCCACAATAGAAATCGTGAAAAAGGTGAGATCGCATACGATAAGAACGGTTTTATTATCAGACCTTCCTCATTGTTTGAAGAGCGTTTTGCACGTGATTACGATGTAACCTATTTCGGTTATAGCGGCGACGGTCACATTGATCGACTCAATCTAACGACGTCTTTCTACTACGCTTATGGTGAACAAACGAGTGCGCGCTTTAAATCTGAAGAAGAAAAAATCGATGCCTATTTCTTCGCGATAGAAGGTTCAATGGACTTTGATTGGTTCCGTCCAAAGCTGTCGTTCCTATACGCATCGGGCGACGATGATCCGTTTGATGATGAGGCGAATGGTTTTGATGCGATATTTGAAAACCCTCAGTTTGCCGGCGCAGATACCAGCTTCATGATTCGTCAAAACGTACCGCTTATTGGCGGTGGTGGTGTGGCATTAATGGGTAGAAATGGCATTTTGCCTTCACTTCGGCCCAGTAAAGAACAAGGTCAATCTAACTTCATTAACCCGGGTATTTTCCTACTGGGTGTCGGTGCAGATGCCGATGTGTTACCTCAATTGCGTCTCTCATTTAATTGGAACTATCTGATGTTTGATAGTACAGAAGTGCTTGAGGCTGTGCGGCAACAAGGACCTATTGACGACGCATTAGGTCATGACATATCTGTATCAGCTATCTGGCGGCCATTTATGTCGCAAAATGTTGTTGTACGATTATCCGCGGCGGGCTTGTTAGGTGCCGACGGCTTCGACGATCTATATGGCAATGAGGCGAAAACGCCTTATTCGGTCTTAGCCAATATTACTTTGATGTATTAATAAATGATGATTTTTGAGTATTCGATGATAAATAAGCAGTTGAAACGGCTAACGACAGTAAGTACGGCGCTGTGCCTATTACTTATTAGCTTCTGCACGCTAGGATCCAGCGCGAACGGTCCTTATGTAGAACGTCATTATGACCCTATCCCTGCCGCTCCTAGGACTCAGTCTGTTGCTTCGGCTGATGAGAAAAGCGCAGGTTGTTTGTCTTGCCACACGGATACAGATAGTAAAAGTATGCACGAAAGCCCAGGGGTCATCCTTGGGTGTATAGATTGTCATGGTGGTAACGCCGATGTGTTCTTCCATGAAGGCGAAGATGAGTTACACGTGCTGGAAGAAGCACACGTGTTGCCGAGTTATCCATCGGATTGGAACTTTCCACACAGTGCAAACCCAAGTGGTAGTTACACACTGCTAAATAGGGAAGCAAAAGAGTTTGTTCGTTTTGTAAACCCATCTGACCTGCGTGTGGCGGAGGACGCTTGTGGCGCTTGCCACCTATCGACTGTGCAGGCGGCTAAACGCAGTATTATGGCCTCAGGCGCTCTGCTCTTTGGCGCGGCGAGTTACGCAAATGGCATCCTGCCATTTAAAAAATACATTATAGGTGAAGCGTATGATGAAGATGGTGGCGCCAGTGCAATTCAGGGACCGCCGCTAGCCAATCCAGATAAAGCATGGGAAGAACATGGCGTGTTGCCGATTTTGTATCCCTTGCCGACTTGGGAAAATGTGCCGCCCGGAGATGTTTTTAGGGTGTTCGAGCGCGGTGGACGTAATTTAACGAACCTATTCCCTGAGACAGGTCTACCCAATTCATTGGGTTTATTGCAGCGATTAGAGGAGCCTGGTCGTCCCGACTTTAGGCAGTCAAATCGCGGTCCAGGTACCGGCGGGCGAATTTCTGTGCCGGTTTTGAATCTGCACAAAACACGTTTGAATGACCCGCTGATGTGGTTTTTGGGAACCAATGATAATCCCGGCGACTACCGAACCAGTGGTTGTGGTGCATGTCATGTGGTCTATGCCAATGACCGTGACCCCCGTCATTCAGGGCCTTATGCTGAAGTTGGTCATACGGGCCTGTCTAAAACGGTCGATCCGACGATTTCAAAGGAAGAAGAAGGGCATCCAATAAAACACTCCTTCACGAGAGCAATTCCTACAGCGCAATGTATGTCTTGCCATATGCATCAACCTAATATGTTCGTTAATACGTTTCTTGGCTACACGATGTGGGATTACGAAGCGGATGCACCTTCGATGTTTCCAAAGGAGCAGAAATATCCTACCGACCATGAAATTTATGAAGCTAGCCTGACCAACCCAGAGAGCGGCTGCTGCAAGAGGGCTCTGGTCTGATCAAGAATTTTTAAGAAACGTCTCTGATTTGAATCCGACATTGGAGAACACCCAGTTTGCTGACTATCACGGTCATGGTTGGAATTTTCGAGCGGTGTTTAAGAAAGATCGAAAGGGAAATCTTTTAGATAAAGACGATGTAATTGTAGAGCCTGATGATCCTGAGAAGTTTGATAAAGCAGTTCACATGTCGTCTATTCATCTAGACGTGGGCATGCATTGTGTTGATTGTCACTTCTCGCAAGATAACCACGGTAATGGTCACATATACGGTGAAGTCGCCAATGCAGTAGAGATCGATTGTGTCGATTGTCACGGCACCGCAAATGAGTATCCAACGTTAAGAACTTCTGGGCCCGCAGCACCTCCCGGCGGAACAGATTTGAGTTTGATTCGAAACCCAGATGGCAAACCTCGTTTTAGTTGGCGAGAGGGTAAGTTGTATCAACGAAGTCTCCTATGGCCTGATCGTGAGTGGGAAATGTCGATGGTTAAAGATGCCGTCAATCCAGAACATGAAACCTACAATCCTAAGGCTGCGAGAGCGAAAACCATGAAGCGCGATTCGTCCGTGCAGACGTGGGGGCCGGAGGTCGCTGCCGAGGATCGAGCACATGGCTACGACTCGATGGAATGTTATACATGCCACCAGTCTTGGACAACGAGCTGTGGTGGTTGTCACTTGCCTATTGAGGCCAATTGGAAAACCGAACGAAATCACTATGAAGGTGGCGAAACAAGAAACTATGCAAGCTACAACCCTCAAGTCGTTCGCGATCAAATTTTTATGTTGGGTCGACGAGGAAAAATTAACGGGGGTCGGATAGCACCGTTAAGATCAACTTCTGCGTTGGTATTGTCCTCGACGAATGCCAATCGTGAAAAAATATACGTCCAGCAACCGCCAATATCCTCGGCTGGTTATAGCTCGCAGGCAATTAATCCGCACTTTGCCCACACAGTTAGAAAAACAGAAACGAGAGTGTGTTCAGATTGTCACCTTGACGAATCTAGTAACAACAACGCCATTATGGCGCAGACGTTAGGGTTCGGGACGGACTTCATCGACTTCGTTGGCTACCACGCTTATCTTGGTGGAGAAGGCTCCGTTGAAGCTGTTCAAGTTACCGAATGGGATGAACCTCAGGCTGTTATAGGCAGTTATCTGCAGAAGTATGTCTATCCGGATTACTATGCTGCCCACAAAGAGCGAGACGAGGCGCTGACCACCGGCCACAGTCATGCCTCAGGCACAGTGAACTGTATTCAGCTTCGTGGCGAGTATCTGTTTGCGGCCGCTGGGGAGAAAGGTTTGGTCGTCTATGATGTTGCATCAATCGCTAATAAAGGTGTGAGTCAGCGTATCATTACAGCGCCTGCATCAAAGCTTGGGCAAGATACAAATATTAAGTCAGAGAATGCGACCTGTGTTTCATTATCGACAACCCAGCCTGTTGCACCCGATAAAAATGTCGGTGAACTGATGCGGGACGTCAATCAGGAGCGACCAACTCATCCTATCTATAAGTACGCCATCATTACTGACTCTGTCGAAGGGTTGATTTTGTCAGACATGGGTACCTTGACCGACCTTGAACCAAGAAATAACTTCCTTAAGCGCGCAGTGACCTGGAATGAAGGCGGCGTACTTGACGGAGCGCGACACATTGCAATGGGTGGCCACATGGCTTACGTCGCAGTGACTGACGGCATAGCAATTGTCGATCTGGATGACCCTTTGAAACCTGTTTACGTCAAGACCGTACCGATTAGTGGCGCGAGAAGTGTCGTGCAACAATTCAGGTTCTTATTCGTTACACACGATGCAGGTTTAAGCGTTATTGATATCACGGATATTGAAAAAGCTTTCGTTGTCGCTGACAACACGATTGAGATGAAGGAAGCACATAACCTGTTTGTCGCGCGAACCTATGCCTATGTCGCAGCAGGTAGCGAAGGTCTAATCATTGTTGATGTTGAAGATCCGACAAGTATGAAGGTCTATGAGACGTTTACGGATAATATTGTTGATGCGCGAGACGTTGTTGTTGCAACGACAAATGCTAGTTTGATGGGCTATGTTGCAGATGGACATGCAGGTCTAAAAGTTATTCAGCTCACTGCACCCGATACACAACCTCGATTCTATGGCTTTAGTCCAGAACCTAAGCCAGAGACGATTGCGCATTACCAAACGAAGAAACCCGTTATAGCGCTTTCTCGAGGTTTAGAGAGAGATCGAGCAGTCGATGAAACTGGCGGGCAGGTTGCGGTTTTCAGCAGAGTGGGTTCTGGACCTTTGTTACCCGAAGACATGCGACAACTTTATTTGGATAAGGACGGCAAACCTTGGTTCGTTAATGACGTACCCAAAGATAAGCAGGCAGAGTGATGAAAAAATTATTTGTTAGGCTGTTAGGCTTCGGCGCGATGCTAATTGCTTCGGCGATGTCCGTTGCAAGCGCAGAGTTACCGCAATACGCTGAAGCTGACCATATGGGCGTTGCATCCTGTGCATCGGGTGTTTGTCATGGATCTGTTCGAGGTAAAGATGTGACCTCGGTTTTGCAAAATGAATATGTTGTCTGGAGTCGAATGGATCGGCACCGCATTGCCTATCAAACCTTGCTAACACCAGAATCAAAAAGTATTGCGGCCAAGCTTGGTATCGGCAATGCTCATGAAGCTAAAATTTGCCTTGATTGTCATGCGGACAATGTCGCGATTGAAAAACGGAGTGAAAAATTCCAAATTGAAGACGGTGTCGGCTGTGAAGCTTGCCATGGCGGTGCGCAGCAGTACATTTCTTCGCATGTCGATGTTGATAGTAATCATAAAGCGAACGTTAGTGCGGGCTTGTACCCAACAGATCAGCCCAGAGAACGTGCCGAACTCTGTTTGTCCTGTCATTTAGGCACAGGGGAAAAGATGGCCACTCACGATATTATGGGTGCAGGACATCCACGCGTATCGTTTGAGCTCGATACTTTTGGTGCGTTACAGCCTCCACATTATGTGGTTGATGACGATTACAAAGCTGAAAAATGGCACGGTAGCAACATCGATGTATGGGCTATTGGACAGGTTACTGCGGCGAAACAAACTTTGGCATTGATAGACGAGCGATTGAACCAGGGTGGATTATTTCCAGAGATCGCTTTATTTGATTGCCATGCCTGTCATCATTCAATGTCAGAAAAGCGATGGACTGCTTCCGAAAGATCCGGCCTACCTCCGGGTTCTGTGCGTCTTAATGACGCTAACTTCGTTATCGTACTCGCATTGGCGGAAGTCATGGGAGAGGGTTCTGACGTCGCTTTAAGAAACGAAGTTAAGAAGCTTCACCTTGCGGTAAACAAAAATGGTGATTATTCGAGCAGCATTGCTGCGCTGACAACGACGTTAAATCAAATTGACAGTAAATTGTCCTCAGTGGATCTATCCAGTAGCGCTCAGCCGCTCATCGAAGCTATGATTCGAAATACCATTGCGGGTAACCTAACGGATTATGTTGTTGCAGAGCAGGCTATTATGGCAATTGATATGTTGCTTGAGTATCGCGGTGTTAGGGAGGAGTACTCATTGTGGCTGGACCAGGTGTATAGCACATTGCAAGATGAGGATAATTTTTCAGCAGATGACTATATTGATTCGATGCGTCTTTTCGGAGCCTGAGCTTAGGCGCAGGAGTTTGAGTTTATGGATGCTGTTTGTAAGTTTCAAATCGAGTCTTAACTCATAGCCTGCTTGAAGAGTAGACTGACGAAGTTTAGCCAATCTAGAACAGCAGCCTTTGCTGTTAGCATCGTTTTATTCCTACTGTATTTGTTTTCTATGCCTTTGGGCATAACGCTGGAAGATGCAGGGTTATTTCAAATGGTGTGTCATCTAGGTGGCCTTAGCCACCCGCCCGGTTACCCCTTGTTCACGACTTTCTGCCAGTCATTTGTCTCTATACCCATGACAAAACTGATTGCGGGTAATCTTGTTTCGATCCTGTTCGCCCTTTGTGCATTACTAGTACTCTACGAAATTGTACTGTGTTTAACGCAGGATGCGCGCGCAGCTCTGTTAGCGATGATTCTCTACGGCATAAGTGTCACATTTTGGTCTCAAGCGATCATCATCGAAGTTTACAGCTTGGCAGTGTTTCTATTTTTACTCAGTTTCCTGTTATTACTTAACTACACAAAAACGCATCAACTTAGATACTTGTATTTGTGGGTCTTCGTGAGTGGATTATCACTGTCAAATCACTGGCCATTGTTCATGCTGTCGTCGATTGGATGTCTATTCTTACTTTATGAATCCCGCAGCGCATGGTTGCTGCAAATACGCCGACCATTAATTTGGATTATTTGTCTTGCCATGCTGACAGCCGGGCTATTGCCGTACGCCGTCCTTATTCTAACGAGGCAACCTGAGATCGCTTTAGTCGGTCCGATCAATTCAGCAGGAGAGTTCTTGGATTATGTTTTTCGACGTTACTACTCTGATACTCAATCGGGTGTCACGATGAAGGACAAGCTAGGATTCTTAGCTTGGATGTCGAACCAGTCTTTGCAGCAAGTGACCTGGGTTGGCTTGCCGTTCGTACTCTGGGGCTTGCTACGATCTTTTTCGATACTCGGCAGAAACTATGCGCTATCACTCATAGGGATTTTCGTAGGCTCTAGTTTTTTATTGGTATTGCTGATCGATTTCAAGCTTGAGTCTCGTTTGCTGGCAAGTTTTAAGCCTTATCCAATTATTGCATACATGACGATGGCTATATGGTTTGCACTTGCATGGCGTGATTTAGTATCAAGGCTTGATATAGCTAAAATTTACAAAGCTTTGTTGTTAATGACTGTAATATTGTTTGTCGGATTTACTAATTTTCAGAAGGTAGATCGATCAAGACTGAATCTTGCAGATGACTATGGCCGAGTTGTTCTTAATTCGTTACCGAAAGATGCAGTTTTGTTTCTTCATGGCGATGTTCAGGTAGGGCCGATTGGCTATTTGAACCGCGTCAAACTATGTCAAATCAATCTTGTGGGGTACGAACTAGAACCCGAAAGAGCCAAGTTCGTGGCACGCCTTGCCAAGGGTTATTGCAGCCTTGGCCATAAGGCTAATCACAACAAGCGCATTGCTCTCATACTGGCCAACTACCCCACTAAAGATGGACGTATTGGCAATGGCGTAGGTCTAGATACACCACAATCAGCCATCAACGTATTACAAGCGATGCAAGATGCCGGCTACGTTATTGATACGGTGCCAGAAAATGGCAATGCCTTAATTGAAGCCTTGTTAGAATCGGTCACCAACAACCCCAACACCTTGCACCATTTACCTTGCTGGCAGAGTATAGATGCAGCGGCATACTTGGAGCATTTTGCTGAGTTGCCTGAGGCCTGCCAACAAGCCGTGTGGCAACGTTGGGGTAGCCCAGAGCAAGATCCTAAATTCCGTCAAGGGCGCATTATGTTGGCGGGTCTGCGCTTAGGCGAAACTTTTGTGGGTATTCAACCAGCGCGCGGTTATAACCTTGATTTGAGTGCCAACTATCATGATCCAGACTTAGTCCCACCGCATAGTTATTTAGCCTTTTACTTTTGGCTGCGTCATAGTTATCAGGTAGACGCTGTCATTCACCTTGGCAAACATGGCAATCTGGAATGGCTACCCGGCAAAGGGCTGGCGTTAAGTGATGAATGCTGGCCCGATGTGGCCCTTGGCCCCATGCCGCATTTTTATCCATTTATTGTTAATGATCCGGGTGAGGGTGCTCAAGCCAAACGTCGCGCTCAAGGGGTGATTATTGATCACTTAATGCCACCTATGGCACGTGCTGAAACCTATGGAGAACTGGTCGATTTAGAAACCTTGGTAGACGAATTGTACCAAGCCACAGGTTTGGATGCGGGGCGGGAACTTTGGCTCAGAGAGCAAATTGTTGCCACCTTAGCCAGCAGCCATGTTAAACAAGAACTAGGCTTGACAGCCAACACCACCGAAAGCCAAATGCTGGCCGAACTTGATACTTACTTATGTGACATTAAAGAAGCTCAAATTCGTAATGGGCTACACATTTTAGGCCAGCTGCCAGCCATTGACGAACTAAGCGAAACCCTAGTTGCTCTGCTGCGCTTACCCCGTGGTGAGGCCAACGAAGAGCGTGGCATTTTGCACAACCTAGCCCTTGATCTAGGGCTCAAGGGTTACGACCCTTTAGCCACCGATGTCAGCCCTTGGCTTGGCCCTAAGCCTGCGCTATTAGTGCAGCAAAGTGACAACCTATGGCGCTCCAGTATGGACACCAGGGAACGTCTTGAATCACTCGCACTAAACTTAGTTAATGAGTACTTACTTTCTCCACAGCCCAATAATATAAATGATTTAGCGACAACGCTTCCATTTACAAGTGAACAATTAAACTATGCTAAAAGCATTATTTTAGTCGCTTTAGAAGACAGTGCGGTGCGCGAAACTCAAGCCCTCATTCAAGGGTTAGCTGGCCAAGCTGTTGAACCTGGCCCTAGCGGCGCGCCTACACGGGGGCGTTTAGATACCTTGCCTACGGGGCGTAATTTCTTTTCTTTGGACAACCGTAGCGTGCCCTCGGCAGCGGCATGGGCACTCGGCCAACGCTCAGCCCAAGCCCTTATCGAACGGCACTTGCAAGAGCATGGCGACTACCCTACCCAATTAGGCTTATCGGTTTGGGGCACTGCGACTATGCGCACTGGCGGTGATGATATTGCCCAAGCGTTTGCCTTAATGGGCATTAAACCTGTGTGGGCTGTTGGCTCACAACGAGTAACGGATTTCGAAATTATTCCTGCCATGTTGTTAGGCCGACCTCGGGTCGACGTTACCCTGCGAGTCTCTGGTTTTTTTCGTGATGCATTTCCCAATGTCATGAAGTTATATGATGCTGCCGTGCAGGCCCTCGCCCAGTTTGACGAACCCGGTTCCAGCACTGATGCCATGAGCGGTAATGGCAATACTATCCGCCAAAATATTGAACAACGACAAGCGCAATTAGAGGCCCAAGGCGTAAGCCCCGCAGATGCCCAACGTCAGGCCAGCTATCGTGTTTATGGCAGTAAACCCGGTGCCTATGGTGCTGGATTACAAGGCCTCATTGATGAACGATGCTGGGCCGAACGAGCCGATCTTGCTGATGCCTATCTCAACTGGGGTGGGTACGCCTATGGCAATCAAGTGGGTGATGGTGTGGCCGCTCATAGCCACTTTAAGCACCGCTTAAGTCAGTTAGAAGCGGTAGTGCAAAATCAAGATAACCGTGAACACGATATATTAGATTCCGATGATTACTACCAGTTTCAAGGGGGCATGACCAACGCAGTGACTAGCTTTAGTGGCCAAATCCCTGCGGTGTATCATAGCGATCACAGTAATCCCAGCGCACCCAAAATACGCACCTTAAAAGAAGAACTCAATCGGGTACTGCGTTCGCGTGTACTCAACCCAAAATGGATTAGCGCCATGCAGCGACATGGTTACAAGGGCGCCTTTGAAATGGCCGCAAGTGTCGACTACTTATTTGCCTACGATGCGACAACCGATTTAATTGCGGATTACCAGTATGAACAGGTCAGTAATGGGCTTATCTTTGCCACTGATAACCAGCAATTTATGCGCGACAATAATCCCGCCGCCTTAGAAGAAATGACCGAGCGACTGCTCGAAGCGTGCCAGCGTGGCATGTGGCAGGAACCTGGGGAATATCAACAGAGCTTGCAAGATTTGCTGTTAGACTTAGACCAGCAAAAGGAAACTGTGTCATGATTAAGCCAACATTAATGGCGCATGGGCCCCGCACCCTTGTCGTGGAAGACACCCGTACTGTGTTGCAGCAAAGGGCGCGTACCCTCATGGTACAAGGTACCACGTCTGATGCAGGCAAAAGTATTTTAGTCACGGCATTGTGCCGCATATTAGCCCGCAAAGGCATAAAGGTGGCCCCTTTTAAGAGTCAAAATATGGCCCTCAATAGTGCCGTAACCGCCGATGGGGGAGAAATCGGCCGCGCCCAAGCCGTGCAGGCTGAAGCCTGTTTTTTGCAGCCCGATGTACGCATGAACCCTATTCTACTTAAGCCCAATAGCGATTTGGGTTCGCAAGTGATTTTGCGTGGTAAAGCTATTGGCAACATGAAAGCCGTTGAATACCACCAGCACAAACCTAAATTATTACAAGACGTGGTGTTGGCCCACCAAGAGTTATTAGCAGACTTTGATCTAGTTATGGTGGAAGGTGCAGGCAGCCCTGCAGAAATTAATTTAAGGGAACATGACCTCGCCAACATGGGTTTTGCCGAAGCCGTAGACTGCCCCGTGATCATCGTTGCAGACATTGACCGTGGTGGTGTATTTGCCCACTTATATGGCACCTATGAGTTACTTAGCGTCACTGAACAGGCCCGTACACGGGGCTTTATTATCAATCGTTTCCGCGGTGACAAAGCCCTATTGCAAGGTGGTTTAGACTGGCTAGAACAAAAGACCGGTAAACCTGTCCTTGCCGTT
>CAJJAA010000046.1 GCA_905182025.1 uncultured OM182 clade bacterium | reverse complement strand
CCTATTCGATCGCTCAGGTTTTATTTGTAGAAAACCCAACAGTAATGGCTTAATACTGAATATTCAAGAAAACAGGATGGTAGTAAATGGAGTACGGGGTTGTTCTTCCACATAACGAAATAGGTCGTGATCCAGGCGCAATGAAAGCATTTGTGCAAGGTGCAGAAGCATTGGGTGCAAAGCAGCTATTGATCTACGATCACGTATTGGGAGCAGATAGAAGCCGGCCGGGCGGTTTCAAAGGGCCCTATGATAAAGATGTTGCGTTTCATGAACCACTGACCACGTTTGCCTATATTGCCGGTGTTACTGAGACCATCGAGTTGGTTACAACCATCTTGATTTTGCCTCAACGCCAAACCGCGTTGGTAGCGAAACAGGTTGCTGAGATTGCCATGCTATCGAATAATCGTTTCAGGCTTGGCATCGGTACAGGCTGGAACAAGGTAGAGTATGAATCTCTCAATGTACCCTTCGAACGCAGAGGTGCTAGGCAAGCCGAGCAGGTCGAATTGTTAAGAGCACTTTGGCAAGAAGACTCACTAGACTACACGGGTAAGTTTCATCGAGTCGATATGGCGAGTATTAATCCAAGACCGGATCAGCACATCCCCATATGGTTCGGTGGAGCGGCGCCAGCGGCGCTAAAACGTTGTGCCAGATTAGGTGACGGCTGGATCCCGCTGATGGGCGCAAATGACGCAGCAAAAGCAGCTGTCGCACTGTTGAAGTCAGAGCGAACGGCTGCCGGGAAGTCCTGGGACGGTTTTGAAATACTTGCGCAGGCGCAATATGCCGGCGGTACCCCAGAGCGTTGGTTATCACATTCCTCAAAATGGCAGGAAATTGGTGCGACGAAGATCGCTGTTGCCACGCATAATGCGGGAGACACCGATGTTGATGGTCATTTAAAACGAATTGAAGAGTATTTTTCGGTTGTAAGAGGATAGTATTTATTGATGTCGGCCTACTAACAACCTGCTTTTTATTGAATGTATGTCCGTAGGCTCGGGCCGAATGAGCTGCATGGTTGAATAATCGAGGAGCGAGCAACGATGGAACTAACGACAGAATCAAGTGGTCTACCAGAGCATGGGCCGAATGCTTCCGTCCAACAGCTGCTGTTAGACCTAAAGCATTGCTACCAATCCTGCGGATTGCCGATTGCCGATAACGTTGTTGCAAGCCATTGTACCGCGCTTGTCGCGTTACTCGATACGGGCACCTGGTTTACGGCGCAACAGCGTCAATCTATTCTGCGAGAAATCAGGCGGGCGCAAGCGTGCAAGCTGTGTCTGCAGCGACGTGAAGCTGCGTCCCCCAATTGGGTTCAGGGTGAGCACGATGCGGCCACCGAACTACCGAAACATTTCGTCGAAATCATTCATCGTATTGCAACGGACTCAGGTCGTTTAACACAGAAGTGGTTCCAGGAGGTGACAGCGACTGCTAGCGCGCAGGAGTATATCGAGATCACCGGCATGCTAGCGATGTTAGTTATCCTCGATAGCTACGCACACGGGCTGGGTATAACGCCGATCGAAATCGATACGGTTCAGTTCACTGGTGATGCAGCGCACACGGGCGAACCGACTCGTCAATCGAATGCAGCCGTCGTCGACGAAGGTGCCTGGGTGCCATTAATGGTGGCGCCAAAATCGGAAGGCCAGTCAGAAATAACATCAGGCCTGCCTGAAGTGCCGAACATTGTCCGGGCCATGGGTATAGTGCCCCTGGCGGTTGCACAGTTTTTTCAAATTATGCGTAGTCACTATGGCTTGCAGGATATGGACGTTCAGATTAGTCGACCCCAAATTGAACTTATCGCTGCGCGCGTCTCATCCTACAACGACTGCTTTTACTGAACCTCTTCACATGCCATGCTACTTCGTGAAAGTGGCGAGCAACAAAACCTGAATTTGGCGCTTGATTCGATTACAGCAGAGGCGAAAAATTTAGGTGTTGAAAATGAAACGGTATTGCTCAAGATTGCCGAGGCGGTTTATAAGTCTAACCCTGAGCAAATGACGCGCTGTCGTGATGAAGCGATCGCAATTATTGGGGCTCGTGCGACCGTCGATGCAATCGGTGTCGCTGCGGCATTTAATGGTATTACAAAGGTAGCAAATGCGACGGGATTGCCGTTGGATGAATCAACGGCATCAAGCACGCAGGCGCTGCGACGCGATTCAGGTATTGATCGTTTTTCAGAAACTTGGAAGTCTCGTCAATATGATTAATGTTTAGGAGAAGGTCAGCGGCAGTGCGGTCTAACATTACAGCCCTACTGATAATGGGTAGTCGACGCGACACGTCGATGGTTTTTGCTGAGCAAAATCACCTCTGTACGGTAGTTGTTTAGCGTTGCGCAAGCTAGGATAATGATCTGCAGAGATATGGGTAATTAGGGATTTAGGTTTTGGTGAGACAGATAGCAGTTGTGGTCGATTCGTGGGATTTCCCATTTAACGGCACTGTCGTATCAAGTCGACGATTCGTTGAAGCATTGAGTGATGATTTCGATGTCACAATTCTAGGAACTGCCGCCGGGGTTGAGCAACCTGATGAGCGCATGGTGCAGTTTAAACCGCTGAGGTTTCCAGGCTTGAGTGGTATTTTTGATCGTATGAAAGTACCTCTGGCGATTCCCGATAAATCTTTATTGCGCTCAACCTTGTCTAAAAGTGATTTGCTGCACATACAGTTTCCGTTTTTTCTCGGTTGGTCTGCCTTGGGTGTAGCCAAAGGGCTTGGTTTGCCTGTGATTTGTTCTTTTCATGTGCAACCTGAAAACATGTTGTTCAATCTTGGCATTCGCTCAAGTCTTCTTGCCAAGATACTTTACAAATTCCTTATTGCTGCTTTCTATAATCGGGTCGACTTGGTCATAGCGCCTTCTGAATTTGCAAAACAAGCGCTCGTTAGTAATGGATTAACGTCGTCTGTCTTGGTTCTGTCGAATGGCGTCCCAAAGCGATTTTTGGAAATTCCAGAGAAACCCAGGTCGACGCGCAAGCAGAGTTTCAAAGTGCTTTCGGTTGGTCGCTTTGCGAAGGAAAAGTGCCAAGCAAC
Source organism: uncultured OM182 clade bacterium (assembly GCA_905182025.1). Classification (GTDB taxonomy): domain Bacteria; phylum Pseudomonadota; class Gammaproteobacteria; order Pseudomonadales; family Azotimanducaceae; genus JAHRVQ01. Next base: position 30,840 of record CAJJAA010000046.1, on the reverse strand, counting down.
CATTCTGCATGCCATCGCAGAGAGTAAATACCGAGGGCAAATTGAATTGACCATGATCGGTGCGGGTCCCCTCGAAACAGAGATGCGTGATCTCGCTAATTCACTTGGGCTTAAGGTGTTCATGGGTTCGGTCTCTGATGACGAACTTGTGCAGCATTACGCTGAAGCTGATTTATTTTTGCATGCCGGTGAGATTGAGTTAGAAGGTATGTCCGTGATCGAGGCCATGGCGGCTGCAAAAGCCATCGTTGTCAGTGATTCGAAAGATAGCGCGACAGGAACGTTTGTCACTGATGTTCATGCAAGGTTTCAGCATGGCAATGCTGATGATCTAAGTGCCAAGGTTGATTACTGGTTCGAGAATCCTGATGAACGACATGCGGCCGCGATAGCAAACCGTCGTCAGGCCGAACATATTACCCATGAACATTCAGTTGCTTTGCTTCAATCGACTTACCATTCACTATGCTCTCAACAACGGGTTGATGCAGAGTTACTAAATGAACAATAGCCTGCTTAGTCGCATGCTGATTCGGTGGGTTCGATTAGTCGAAGCCCACGCAAGATTCACTTTACTATTATTGATTGCCCTGACACTTGCTGCAGGCGTTACCGCGGTATTTTTTGGTGCGATAAATTCAGATTTGAGCAAACTGGTTAAACCATCTGATGACCTGCAATGGTATCAAGACAATGAAAACTACAAGCAAGCCTTTCCTCTTCTGCAACAGACCGCTGTCGTGGTGGTATCCGGTGCCGATGCTGAAAAAGTCGAAACTGTTGCTAAATCGATTGAAGCCGCGCTCTTGCGCGAGCCCATTTTCAGCGATGTTTTTGCACCAGCAATTGCTGACTATATCAGTCGACATAGGCTTTATTTTCCGTCGACACCGGATCTGCAGCGCTGGGCGGAGGGTGCAAAGTATAATTATGGCAGCCTATTGCGATTAGCCGACGCTGCGGGTTTGGGGAATGTTGTATTTACTTTTGCAGACCAAGCCTCAAGCCTTCGAGGTGGGCCGTTGCCACTGCCCTTGGCAACCTTGGCTGATGGATTTGACGGCGAGCTTGAGGATCATGAAATAACACTCGAAGCTTTTCATCGGCTTGTCGATCCTGAGACCGAAAAACATTACCAGTTGATCGTCGTCAAAGGCTTGCAACAACACGATAAGGGATTACCGAATAAGCAAATCGTTGAGACGTTAAAGACAACCACCGCCTCTGTACCGTTTGTTGACGGGGTCAGTGTGAGCCACACGGGTGAATTGGTACTTGCTGATGAAGAGTTGACCGCGGCAATGACAGGGATCGGCTACGCGGGTACCGTATCTCTTATCCTTCTCGCGATTATCCTTGGCTTCGGCGTTAGATCAATTGCGGTGATTGGTGCCATCTTTGGATTACTGCTACTAGGGGTCATACTAACAACGGGCTTTGCGACCCTCGCGGTGGGTAGCTACAACGCCCTGTCACTTATATTTGTGGTCATGTTCTTTGGCTTAGGTGTCGACTTCGCCGTGCACTTTGTTTTGCGAATGAGGGAAGCCGCGCAGCTACTTAAAAAGAGCGGCTCGCAGGTTTTAGGCGATGCTTCAGAAAAAGCCCCGACAAGGGATGCTGAAACAGCTGCGCAGATCGCCATTGCGGATATTGGTCCGGCATTACTGCTGTGCACCTTAACGTCGATGATCGCATTTTTGTCTTTTGCGCCGACGGCCTATAGGGGTCTCGCGGAACTCGGCATCATCTCTGCTGGCGGCATGGCGATAGCTTGTGCGTTGACGCTGACGCTTTTGCCAGCGCTCGGTAGGATGCTCACCCGCGAAGGGTCTGATCGCAATGGGTTGGTTGCGCCGATGCCGAACATGGTCCAGACGCAGGAGGCTGACAATAGTCTGCATACGCGCGGTTTTAACCCTTTCTCCGCGGCTAACCCGAAACTAGTGCTGTCAGTGATATTCGTTGCGACTTTGATCGCGTTGTACTTCGCTCAAAATATTCGCTTCGATTACAGTGTCTTGGCAATGCGGGACACAAACACGGAGGGCATGGCGAGTCTGATTGATCTACAGAAAAACCGTCAGGTGACCGACTACAGTATTTCAGTTCTCGCGGACGATCAGGCCATAGCGGCGGCATTGAAAACCCGACTGAAAAAACTCGATGAGGTGGGCGACGTCGATACGCCGCTGGATTTTGTGCCACCTGACCAGGCGGCGAAACAAGTAATACTGCAAGAATTATTTGCTTTATACAGCACCTTGGAAGAAGTCCTGCCGGAAGAAGAAAGTCAGGTCGTGTTAGCCGAAGCGCTGCTTTATCTGGACGAGACCGTTCAGGGCGCGGCGCCCGAGTTAGTGCCTAGCGAACGAGTGCTGCTAAGTCATATGCAGAAACTGGGTGTCTATCTTAAAGATGACGCTGCATTAGTGGCGCGCAATAGTGAGCTGCAGCAAAGGCTCATATCCGAGCTTGATCAGTTGATGTCCATGCTTGTTGCTGAGCCGATGACGCTGCAAGCATTGCCCGAAATGTTACGTGCAAGGATGATTAGTAGCGAAGGTCAATATCTGATGACGGTGCATCCGGCAGAACCGCTGCTAACTCGACAGCAAACCCAGCAGTTTATCGAGGCGGTACAAAAGGTTGCGCCCAATATCGCCGGTCGCTCAGTAGTGGAATGGGGCGTTGGTGATGTTGTGGTTGAGTCATTTATGCAGGCAGGTGCTATCGCTTTGTTGCTCATCTTTGTTTTACTGGTGACTTACTTTCGTAACCTTTACCTGCCGATTATGGTGCTTATCCCGATTGTATTATCCGTCGTGTTTACCTTTGCTATCTGTGAGATAGCCGGTGTTAGCCTCAATATGGCTAACATACTTGTCGTGCCGCTGATTATTGGTTTGGGGGTTGATACCGGAATTCATGTCGTGCATCGCTACACACATTCGAACTCCGTCGCTGACGCCTACGCCTCAAGCACATCCCGGGCGGTAGTAATAAGCGCGCTAACAACGATCGGTACATTCGTCTCGTTGTCTTTTAGTCCGCACAAAGGTGCGGCATCCGTCGGGCTGTTGTTGACCATTTCAATCTCAGCGCTGGTTGTCATGACCTTTACCGTCTTGCCAGCACTTATGCGATTGTGGGATATTCGTGCTTCGAAGGCGCTCTTGAATCGCTAACTAAACGATAGCCACGACAATTTTAGCTTTTGTCTCAATTGAATCAAACTTGGCTTTAGTCAAATTAGGTGAAGAGCGTTGGCGGTTGAAATTGTTATGTTAAGCAAACTATAAATTGGAAGAGTTAAAAATGAAAACATCAATCTCGATAGGCAGTGCCTACTACAACGGAGAAGACTGGGACGACCTAGTTGACTATACCGTTAAAGCAGAGCAGCTTGGCGTTGATCAGGTTTGGTCCGCGGAAGCATGGGGAATGGATGCGATCGTACCGCTGGCGTTCATAGCGGCGAAGACCGAAAAAATTAAATTGGGTACCGGCATTTTGCAAATATCTGCGCGCGTGCCTTCGATGATTGCCATGACAGCCCAGAGTCTAGCGACAGTTTCTAATGATCGTTTTATTCTGGGGCTTGGCGTCAGTGGCCCTCAGGTTGTAGAAGGTCTGCACGGCGCGAGTTTTGCCAGCCCTCTTGGACGGCTAAAGGAGTGCATGGAAATTGTCCGCATGGGTCTTAATGGCGAGCGATTGGAATATGACGGCAAGCACTATTTGCTGCCAAGACCTGGCGGAGAAGGTAAGCCTATCCGTTTGTCTCAGCCACCAAGACCCAACCTGCCGATCTATCTTGCGACCTTAGGTCCAAAATCTTTGGAGCTTACCGGTGAGCAGGCTAATGGATGGTTAGGCACGTCCTTCATCCCTGAGCACGCCGATGTATTTTTTGATCCCATGAGCAAGGGCGCTGCGAAGGCTGGTCGTTCCATGAGTGATATTGATGTGCAAGTTGGCGCTAGTTTTGAAATTGGTGAAAATGTGGAACAGCTCATCGAGGATAGAAAGCCGGGTCTCGCCTTCACCTTGGGTGGTATGGGTTCGGCAAAAACCAACTTCTACAACGATGCCTTCAGTCGTGCAGGTTATGCAGATGCAGCCGAAGAGGTGCAACGATTGTGGATTGAAGGCAAGAAGCCCGAAGCCATTAGACGTGTGCCTGATGAGATGGTCCTGAAGACATCTCTCATCGGTACTGAAGACATGATTAGAGAACGTTTGCGCGCCTACCGTGATGCTGGGGTTGATACGATTCGTTTGGGTACCGGTGGTAAGACTTGGAAAGAGCGTCTCGATGCATTGGATGAGGGCCTTGATTTGTTCCGTCGCGAAACCGCCGAATGGGCATCGTGAGCGGTTCAATATCAGCTAGCCCAGATTTGACCTTAAGACAGCGACATGAAATGATGCGCAAAGCAGCTACCAACCGCTAACCGCACTATAAAGAGTCGCCTATACGATATCTAAGAGGCATTTAGAGGTATCCAATGCGAAACGTCATACGAACTTAGTGCCCGTAAAGTGAGAAGCGCATCGGTAACATGGATGCGCGGCTTCTCATCCTCGTTTAATTTCAAAAAAGCGTTCAGAAAACGTTCTACAGGGTTCTGAAATTGTTCAACGCAATTTGAGCAATCAAGCCTGTTGATATTTTGCTACTGTCGTTCCTTTGGGTAAACGGCTAAAGTTGGCGAGACTCGCAAGGGTCTTCTCAAATATAAGATGACGACAACAAAACAGATCAAACCAGAGCCTTAAACTGACTCGCTTTATGTATGCGCCATCCAACATGCTAAAAATTCAAATGACAATCGTGTCGACAACGGTTCAATTAATTTTGCGACGACTGTTGCCGATATTATTCTGCTCCGCCGCTGTTGCCAACGCCAGTAACGAGATCGAAACGGACATTAACCAAATGCTGTTGCGTCACGATGTGCGCGTGGCCGTTGATCATCCTCAATCGATCGACAAGCAATCGTTGCGTGAACTGGTTGAATTGACTGAAATTCCAGCGCCACCCTTCGGCGAGGCGCGAAGAGGTCTTCGTTTTGCGGAAATGCTCAGGCAAGCAGGTCTTGAAGATGTACGCATTGATAAAGTTGGCAATGTGGTTGGTCTAAGGCCAGGTCGTGGAGACGGCCGAGTGGTCGCGTTAAGTGCACACCTTGATACAGTATTTCCGCTTGATACCGATCTGAAGATCAAGTATCAAGGCGATAAAATGTACGCGCCGGGCATTGGTGATAATACCCGAGGGCTGGTGAGTTTGTTGTCTGTGTTGCATGCCCTGCAGGCAGCCAAAATTCAAACCGAAGCGGATCTGTTATTCATCGGTAATGTAGGTGAAGAAGGTTTAGGCGATTTGCGGGGTATCAAATATCTGTTCCGCGACGGAGCGGAACCTATTGATGCACTCATCGCGATTGACGGTGGCTCAAGTCATAGGATCGTATACGGCGGTGTTGGTTCGCACCGATATAGAATCGTTATCAAGGGTCCTGGCGGCCATTCCTGGGGCGCATTTGGTATGGCGAATCCTCATCACGCGATGGGACGTGGTATTGCTCGATTTGTTAAGAAGGCACCTGTCATTACCTCGACGGGTGAGAAAACCAGTTTTAACATCGGCCGAATAGGTGGTGGCACATCTGTAAATTCGATCCCGTTCGAATCCTGGGCTGAAGTGGACTTGCGTTCGGGTAACCAAGAAAAGCTTGATGAAATTGACGCATTACTCAGAGCCTCTTTTACTCAGGCCATAGTGGAAGAAAATGCGGCCAGAACTACCGGTCAATTGCTTCAAATAGACTTTGTTAAGGTGGGTAAACGTCCAGCTGCAGCTGGCAACGCGGACATACCTCTGGTCAAAAGAGCGGTCGCTGCGAGCCAACACTTTGGCTTTGATCCGAGTTTAGAAATATCGTCGACGGATGCGAATCTACCCATATCTCTTGGCATCCCAGCCATTACTGTCAGCCGTGGTGGTCGCAGTGGCAATGCTCACTCTCCAAATGAGTGGTGGCAGAATGACAAAAGCTATTTAGCGGTTCAGATTATGCTTTTGACCTTGTTGCTCGAATCTGGAATAACGGACGTGCTTGCCGCTGAGCCTCTTGCAGAGCAGCAATAGTCAAAATAGCCATACAATCGCGACGACAGCGTCGAGACTTATCGCCGATATTCATGACAAACCTCGACAACTCTTTACAATGCCCCGTAATGATTAAATCTATTCTGCTACGAAGAAACGAAGCGCATACGAACATTACTATTAATAGTGGTGGGCAAAATGCCATGGGCGCGAATGCGCAGGGCGAATGGTTGTTGTTTACCCATCCCGTCGACGTCGTCTCAACGTCAGATGCGACAAAAATTGTCGACCTGCTCAATGATATTGAATCTCGAGTAGAAGAACTCAAACTCTATGCCGCCGGTTTTATTAGTTACGAAGCCAGCTCCGCTTTTGATAGTGCGCTGACGGCGGTGAAGAAATCGGATCTGCCTTTGTTCTGCTTTGGTCTGTTTGAAAGCGTACAAGTGTTTGACAACCCGCCGTCGATACAAGGTGATTTTGAAACAAACAATTGGCGTCAGTCCGGCTCTTGCGATCACTACCTTGAGCAGTTAGCAAAAATTAAGAAACGCATTCGCGCCGGTGACACTTATCAGGTCAACTACACCTTTCAACGTAGTGCTGACTACACCGGAGATCCCCTAGCGTTGTTTCATCGGTTTGCAAAAGATGCGCCTTATGCAGCCTATATAGAATCGGAAGACTTCGCGATTTGTAGCGCTTCGCCTGAATTGTTTTTTAACAAAACCGGTTCGCTAATCACAACAAAGCCAATGAAAGGCACTGTGCGCAGAGGCTTGAGTCAAGCCGATGACGAACAGCGTCAAAACGAATTGGCATCGTCCGAGAAAGATCGTGCTGAAAACATTATGATTGTTGACATGATTCGTAATGATTTGAGCCGAGTGGCAAAAACCGGTTCAGTCAAAGTAACAAAGCCATTGCAGCTAGAAAAATACCCGACGCTGTGGCAGATGACCTCCACGGTGACGGCACAGACATCATCAAGCTGTTCTGAAATTATTTCAGCCCTGTTTCCCTGTGCATCCATTACCGGCGCACCAAAAGTTGCAACGATGAAGATTATCGACGAACTAGAAACTCAGGCAAGAGGGATTTATACCGGCAGCATCGGCTACCTGGCGCCCGGTGGCCTGGCCCAATTTAGTGTCGCTATTCGCACCGCTGTATTACATTTAGATAGCAAACAACTCGACTATGGCGTGGGCAGCGGTATTGTTTGGGATTCAGATCCGTTGTCGGAGTATGAAGAGTGCCTACTTAAGTCGCGCGCTGTTGATAATGTGACGGAGACGCAGGCGTTTGAGCTTTTGGAAACGTTGCTCTGGCAAAAAGATCAGCCCTACTTTTTGTTGGATTATCATTTGGCGCGATTGCAAAGTAGTGCCAAGTATTTTAATTTCAAAGTGAACGAGACGGAGATTAATGCTTCTCTTCAAGGCTTGTCGGACCAACTCAAGTGTCAGCCTCATAGTAGTCAACGGGTACGTATGACGGTTAACAAGAGCGGCTATGTTGATGTTGTATCAACGCCGCTGGGAACGTCTACGTTACCGAGTGCGCCAGAAAAAGTTCGGTTGGGCCATTCGTCAATCGATTCATCAGACCCATTTTACTATCATAAAACAACGCAGCGGCAAATGTATGAGGCGCAAAGACAGCAACATACCGATTGTTTCGATGTCCTGTTGTGGAATGAGAATAACGAGGTCACGGAATTTACCATCGCCAACTTTGTCCTTGAGTTAGACGGTAAGTACTATACGCCGCCGGTATCTTGCGGTTTACTTAACGGCACTTATCGACAGTATTTGATTGACCAAGGTGAATTGAAGGAGCGAGTCATTTATACCCATGAGCTAAATAAGGCGTCGAAAATATACCTCATTAATTCCGTTAGGAAGTGGGTGTCTGTTTCACTTGCATGAGGTGCTTGGCTTTCTTCTAGCTACGAAAGCTCGTGTTGATGATGAAAGTGAAAATCGTATTGTTTCGAAGAAATTCATAAGCGTATCGAAGATAACCCCGACTTTGGCATGCCGTTTGCCGGTGCGTTTGTTGGTCTGGAGGTTTTGCCGGTATAAGTCTATTCGCCTGCATTTACGCAGCAAATTGCAGGGCAACCGATTTGGCGTTGACAGGTATAGCAATGCGTTAGCCTCGTTGCTTGATTATTTTTGCAAGCAGCTATGGCTAAAGGGACAACAATCGCGTGGCGCTTGCCTTATTTGCATGCGTAGTTAACACTAATAGACATACTACCTCAGGTTTTTTCTATGCCAGAATTACAGCACTTTGATGTTACGGACGACAAGACAAAGGTATATGCGGCAATTCAACAAGACGGTGCTTGTGTTGTAGAGAATTTCATTAGTTTGAATTTTTGCGATGTGTTGATGAAGGACTTTGGTGGTTCTCTGCAAGAAATGGATTGGGGAACGAGCGAGCTTGGTGATGCTGGAGATTCATATTCCGAAGACGGCTTCTATGGTTACCAAACCAAGCGACTGCATGGCCTATTCAGTAAGTCAGAAGCGATGGTTGATGTTCTACTCAATGCCTATTTGCTGAAATTAGCAGATCACTTCCTCTTAAGGGACAAACGTGCTCGTGAAATTCGGCTCAGCAATGCCGAGTTGATGGTGCTCAATGGCGGCCAAACCCATCAATCGTTTCATACCGATGCTGCATCTTGGTACCGTATTCAATCCGAAGAAAGACGCAATCACCCTGGCACGGAAATTTTGATCAGTGCCAATATTGCACTCACCAAGTTTAGCGAGGACAACGGCGCAACCCGTGTTGTTCCGGGCAGTCACCTATGGGATGCTGATAGAGAGCCCCGGGATGATGAAGTGTGTCTGGCGACAATGCCAAAGGGTTCTACATTGCTCTATTCAGGTAATGTCATCCATTCTGGCGGTGAAAACCGTACCCGTGAAATGCGAGTAGGACTATATCTAGGGTATATGGTGAGTTGGTTAAGACCTATTGAGAATCAAATGGTGACCAATCGCCCAGAGGATATCTTTGCTCTACCACTTGAGGCGCAGCGTTTGCTCGATGTTATTCCTGGTGGCTTTTCTGGACTTGCGTAGTTCAATATCGATTAGCTTTGAATGATCTTCGACAGCTTTCGCCTAACAGTCCTTTTTCGGACGCGCCTAAAACAGATACGAGGGTAGATGATGGACATGATGACAGCGGTTAAGGTTTCCGAAAAAATCAGGGAAAAATCGTTGGGTTGTGAAGAGTATATGAGGTACACGCTTGATCGTATCGACCGACTCAATCCGGAACTTAACGCCATTGTGGCAATGCTTGATGGCGATGATCTCACTGCGTTAGCAAAGAACGCCGATGCAGAATTGGCAAAAGGGCACTACCAAGGATGGCTTCATGGTATGCCCCATGCAGTCAAAGATCTTTCCAATGTCGCTGGTTTCATCACCAGTTTTGGCTCGCCAATCTTTGCCGGTAACGTTGCTCAAACCGATGATGTTTTTGTATCCCGTATTCGAAGCCAAGGTGCGATCGTCATTGGCAAGACAAATGTACCGGAGTTTGGGCTCGGCTCGCAAAGCTATAATCCCGTATACGGCGCGACCTGCAATGCATTTAACGGATCTCTGACGGCCGGCGGTAGCAGTGGTGGTGCGGCTGTTGCACTAGCGACAGGCATGCTGCCGGTAGCGGATGGCAGTGACATGATGGGATCATTGAGAAACCCCGCCGCTTATAACAATGTCGTTGGTTTCCGTCCGAGTCTTGGCCGTGTACCAAAGGACAAGCAGGAGTTATTCTTCGATCAGTTATCCATTGAAGGCCCTATGGGTCGAACGGTCGAAGATGTGATTTGTCTGTTTGAGACGATGGCGGGTGCGGATGCAGGATCACCTCTTAGTCAGCAACCGGCACCGGTATCATTATCTCAGTATAAAAAAGCTGATTTGTCAGACGTGCGTATCGGCTGGTTGGGCAGCTATGATGGCTATCTTCCTTTTGAGTCAGGTCTGCTGGCGTTATGCGAACAAGCCCTGGAGCAAACCGCAGCAGCGGGAGGTCGAGTTGAGGCGATACGTATTCCCTTTGATATGGATAGCTTATGGCAAACTTGGCTGACCCTTCGACATTGGTTTGTGGCAAATTCTCGGCGGGCCTTATATGCAAACGATGATCATCGTCGACAACTCAAACCGGAACTTATCTGGGAAATTGAACAAGGTGCTCATGTCACTGCAGCCGACGTTTATGATGCGGGCATCAATCGCTCAAATTGGTTTCGAGCGCTAAACGATGCGTTTGCCAAATATGATATTTTGGCGTTACCGTCCGCGCAGGCGTTCCCTTTTGCTATACAGCAACATTGGCCGACGAGCCTTGCTGGTAGAACGATGGATACCTATCATCGCTGGATGGAGGTAACAATTGGTGCAACGTTAAGCGGCTGCCCGGTGATCTCTTTGCCTGCTGGCTTCGAAGGCGGTGATGGAAACAGAGCGATGGGTATGCAATTCATCGCGCCGATTGGCAAAGACCGTGAGCTACTTGAGTTCGCGTTAGCTTATCAGGAGAGTAATAATTGGTTCGATGCCTACCCAGACGATGACATTTTTTAATGTCTTTTAAACTCATCAAAAATATTTAATCGAGAAAGTAACTTGTCCGAACATGAAATACTCATTCAGCGAACCTATGCGCTTGCTCAAGCGGCTGTAGAAAATGGCGATCACCCCTTTGGTGCATTGTTGGCGTCCGGTCCGAACAGTCAGGATATTGTTATCGAATCCTTGAACACGGTGCACACCCACAATGATGTAACCCGCCACGCTGAATTGGAACTGTTGCGCAAAGCCAGTGAACAGTTAACCGCAGAACAAATGGCTGACTTGACGCTTTATACAAGCACCGAGCCCTGCGCCATGTGTACCGGTGCAATTTATTGGAGTACGGTTGGGCGGGTCGTGTTTGGCTGTTCAGCTGCACGACTTGGAGAAATCGCCGGCGATACATTCACCATTGCCTGTCGCGAGATTATCGGCCGTGGAGAACGGCACATCGAGGTTGTCGGTCCAATTCTTGAAAGCCAAGGTGCTGCAATCCATAGCAGCTATTGGTAGGCAGTGATGGATTTCACATTCTGTTTAACATTTAGACCATTCATTATTAAAGTCATTTTTTGTAGAAGGTAATCTTGTGAAGACAAACAGATTAGGTCGCAGCGCGATTGCTGTATCGGAAATATGTATGGGCACCATGACGTTTGGTACCGGTGCAGATGAGAAAACAGCCTTTGAGATTCTAGATCGCTCATTTGACGCGGGAATCGATTTTTACGACACCGCAGAGAACTACCCCGTGCCGCCCGATGCGAAGTATGCGGGTTTAACGGAAGAGATTGTTGGCCGATGGATGAAAACGAAATCGAGGGACGCGTTGATAATAGCGACGAAGGTCTCCGGTCCGAGTCACGGCTGGATTAAGGCGGCGGTTAGAGACGGTAAGACAGCCCTTGATCGTCACAACATCATTCGAGCGGTTGAAGTCAGTTTGAAGAAATTGCAGACGGACTATATTGATCTTTATCAAACCCATTGGCCGGATCACGACACACCCTATTTGGAGATTCTTGGGGCGCTCGATGATCTCGTCCAAGCAGGCAAAGTGAGGGTGCTCGGCTCGAGTAATGAAACCTGTTGGGGCGTGACGAAAGCGTCGATGGTGTCTGAAATGCATGGTCTGAGTCGATACGAAACAATCCAAAATAATTTCAGTTTGAACAATCGTCGTTTCGAGGACGAGTTGGCGCAAGCTTGTCGGCAAGAGCAGGTCAGTTTGATTCCCTATTCACCGCTAGCTGGCGGTGTGCTTTCTGGTAAATACAATGACGGTGCGTTACCTGAAGGGGCCAGGTTTACCAAGTACATGAGTGTTGGAGAGCGACAGGCGGCAATGGCCCGTCGCTTTGTGAATGAAGCATCCCTTGCATCGACCGCAAGGTTCATGACGATTGCGGACGAGGCGGGAATTGCGCCCGTGACATTAGCGACAGCCTGGAGCAAGCAGCATGATTTTGTGGCATCGACGATCGTCGGAGCAACGCATCCTGATCAGTTAGCGGATATATTTGCGGCAGCAGATTTGATTCTTGAAGACGATGTGATGAACGCAATTGATGCCGTGTCACGGGATATTCGCTACCCCATGGGGTGATCAACTTAATCGGTCAAAGCCGCGTATTAACCGCCGGCTTTGGATGGTTAGTAATTACTCACTTATCATCTGGGGCTTTAGCCATAGGATGACTTTGTGTTTTCCATACTTGCCAGGTACTCGTCGTAGGTACCCTGAAAATCGATCAGTTTATGGTCTTTGATTTCCAATATTCTTGTCGCGAGGGATGAGACAAACTCTCTATCGTGACTGACGAAGATGATTGTGCCTTCGAAATTATCGAGTGCAAGGTTTAATGATTCAATTGACTCCATGTCCAAATGATTGGTGGGCTCGTCCATCAACAACACATTGGTTTCGGACATGATCAGCTTACCGAACAGCAAACGGTTCTTTTCGCCACCTGAACAAACTTTGGTTTTCTTATCGAAGTCTTCTGTTGAGAAAAGCAGTCGACCTAAGGTCGCGCGAACGATCTGATCGTCATGCTCAGGCTTCTGCCACATGTTCATCCATTCAAACAGATTTTTTTCTGAATTGAATTCGCCACCTGTATCCTGCGGGCAATAGCCTAAAGTGGCATTCTCTGCCCACTTAACGGTGCCTTCGTTTGCTGCCAGGTCGTCGACCAAGCATCGCAGGAAGGTTGATTTGCCTACGCCGTTTTCACCAATGACTGCTAGTCGTGTACCCGCTTCGATAATCAAATTGCCTTTATGGAATAGATCTTCATTGTCAAAACGGTGACCTAGATCTTCAATGGTCACCGCAAGGCGGTGCAGTGGCTTTTGCTGATTGAACCGTATGTACGGACTTACCCTGCTTGAAGGTTTTATTTCATGTAGTTCAATTTTCTCAAGCTGTCGAGCGCGGGAGGTGGCTTGCTTTGCTTTTGATGCATTTGCCGAGAAGCGGCTAACAAACTGCTGTAGTTCAGAAATTTGCGCTTTCTTCTTTGCATTCTGAGACTGCAATCGTTCGCGTGCTTGTGTCGATGCAATCATAAAGTCATCGTAATTGCCGGGGTAGACGACGAGCGCGCCATAATCTATATCCGCCATGTGCGTGCAGACGGAGTTCAAGAAATGACGATCGTGAGAAATAATAATGATCGTGCTCTGTCGCTCGTTCAGAATATCTTCAAGCCACTTAATCGTGTGGATATCGAGATTGTTCGTTGGTTCGTCAAGTAGTAAAACATCTGGATCTGAAAAAAGTGCTTGAGCAAGTAGGACCCGTAGCTTCCAGCCTGGGGCTACTTCACTCATCGGTCCGTAGTGAAGTGATTGGGCAATGCCTGCGCCCATTAATATTTCTTCCGCGCGGCTTTCGGCGCTGTAACCATCGAGCTCGGCAAACTGAACTTCTAGATCAGCGACCTTCATGCCCTCAGCTTCCGACATCTCGGCAAGACCGTAAATGCGATCCCTTTCCTGTTTGATTTCCCAAAGTTCTTTGTGGCCCATGATGACAGTATCAACAACACTGAAATCTTCGAAAGCAAATTGATCCTGACTCAGGACGCCAAGACGCGTATTGGGAGAAATAGATACATTGCCAGATGTTGCAGTGAGCTCACCGGTCAAAATCTTCATAAACGTCGATTTTCCGCAGCCATTTGCGCCGATCAGACCGTATCGGTTGCCTTCGCCAAATTTTACAGAGATGTTTTCAAAAAGTGGCTTAGAGCCGAACTGCATAGTGACATTTGCGGTAGTAATCAAGGGGGTTTCCTGAAGTTTTACAAAGACATAGTTAAAGGTCGCGCACTATAAGGCGAAAGTCCCTTCAGGTCGAGCTTCAAAGCGCTGTTTGGCGCCAAATTCGTCAAAAATCAACTTATATAGAGGTGATTTGAGGTGTCATTGGGGTGTTTAGAGACCCTTATGAGCCTACTTTAAGACTTCTTTAAGAGAAGGCATGTTGATGGCTAAAGCCCGTCCCATGGCCTTGTGAAGGCCTAAAAGCATAGGGTAACGACTTCTATATGCCTTATTTATGTTGACTTTAGGTTGCATTAGCCTAAAATACGTGTCAGCTAGAAAGAAAGTCTACTGTTTATTTGCTCCACTTCGTTCCGTTCATAACGCACCGTCCTGAAGTTCTTAAGTACAAGCCAATTTCTCCGCTACTAAATGCCCAAGGGCGAATTTTACTATTTTAGGATATTAGTTATGTCAAATACAGTTACAGGAACAGTTAAGTGGTTCGACGAATCAAAAGGTTTTGGTTTTATTGAGCAAGAAAATGGCCCAGACGTTTTTGCACACTTCAGTGCAATCGTTAGCGAAGGTTTCAAAACTTTGGTCGAAGGCCAAAAAGTTGAGTTCACTGTTGGCCAAGGCCAAAAGGGACCACAAGCTGAAAACATTACTGCTCTATAAGTAATGCTTGAATCTTCGTTGTATGTGTCCTTAGGGATTGCGTTATAGCGATGTAAGTCAAGAAATTAAAAAGGCGTGTTCTTCGGAACGCGCCTTTTTTTTGCCTCTTGTTCCCACAACTATCTAAACAACATTTTTAAACGCCACGGTGACGTGTACTATGATCACTCTCCCAAAAGTGACGTAGGCTTAAACATGCCAAAACTATCACAACAAGAGCGCTTGAAATTTCTGAACGAACGAGGCGTCATTCTTCGGCTTGCAGTAACACGACACAACGGTAGTCCGTTAGTTACGCCCATCTGGTATCTCTACAAACAAGACAGTATTTATTTTACGCCACGACAAAGGTCCGAATGGTTTGAATGCCTTCGTGCGGATAGTCGTGCTGCACTTTGCATTGACGAAGCAAGCCTACCGTATCGCAAAGTACTTATTGAAGGCACTGCAGATCTTGTCCACGATGTGGGCCATGATGACGCATGGCGAGATACCTATCGCGAAATTGCAGAACGCTATCTACCGAAAGAGGGCGCTGAAGAATATATCCGAAACACCATTAATGAGCCTCGCGGGTTGTATCGTATTGCGTTGACGTCAGCCAATGTCCGTAGCTGGCGTATGCCCCTTGAAGAAGAGAAGGGCGAAGGCATATGGCACCAGCGCTACTATCAGGACCCTGATATCAACTTCAGTGAATAAGATTTGATCAACAAGTGTCTCTAAATGACCATCAAACCAATTCAATAAAGGCGTTCCTCGATGAAAGTATTGCTAGCGATGATGAGTCATGAGACAAATACTTTCTCGCCGGTACCGACTGATATCACACGATTTGGTGGAGGAAGACAGCCCCTTGAGGGCGATGCTGCACTGAATATGATCCGTGGTACAGGTACTACGATGGCGGGCTTGTTGGATGCCGCCGAACAGGCCGGTGCAAGCGTTAAAACATCTATTGCCGCAAGCGCGCCCCCTTCTGGACCTGTTTTGGAGGATGCTTATCGTTATATAACCGATACGATTTGTGCCGATGCACAGGGCTGTGACGCGATTCTGCTGGAACTTCATGGTGCAATGGTGACGCAATCTATTGAGGATGGTGAAGGCGCCCTGTTGAAGCGGCTGCGGACCGAAAACCCAGGCATCCCCATTGCTATCGGGCTTGATATGCATACCAATCTTTATCCCGCCATGGTCGAAAATGCGACGGTCATCGCGGGTTTCCATACCTACCCTCACATTGATATGTACGAAACGGGTTTAAGAGCAGGCAAGGTGCTATTTGAATCTCTGGCCCGGAAAGTCGTGCCAGTGATGGTGTCCGGTAATGCCAGAATGTTGCCCCACGTCATGCGGCAGGGCACAGATGACTTTCCTAACAAACAGTTGCAAGCGCGGTGTCTCGAACTCGAACAAGACGATGCGCTGTTGGTGAGTCTATTCACTGGCTTCCCTCATGCGGATATCTACAATGCAGGTCTGAGTGTTGTTGTCGTTACTGATAACGATAAAATTAGGGCGCAAGAAATCGTTGATGAATTACTTGAGATGGCTTGGGCAGAACGCAAGAAATTTGTTTATAAACCCGTGTCCCTCGAAGAATCTATAAATGCCGGCCGAGCGGCTGCCGAGCGGTCAGGCGACGGACCGGTTATTCTCTTGGATCATTATGATAATACCGCCTCCGGTGGAACGATGGATACGACAGAGGTCCTGCGTGAAATACTGGATCAGGGTCTGCAGGATGTAGCCGCGTTTGGCATCTATGATCCTGATGCCGTAGATGTAATGGTTGCAGCGGGCGTCGGCAGCAGGGTCACGATTACATTGGGCGCTAAATTTCATATGGATGCGCTGGAAACGCAATCCAGGCCTTTGGAGGTAACAGGCAGTGTCAAAACGATATCCGATGGCTGTTTCACGGTGAAAGGGCCGATGAGCACCGGCTCAACCATGAATATGGGTACCACCGTAGTATTAGATACGGGCAACGTGCAGATCATCGTGATATCGCGCCATGTTGAACCTTACGATTTGGGTTGCTTCTCGAGTTTGGGTATAGACCCTTTGCAAAAAACCTACCTCATGTTGAAGAGTCGCATTCATTACCGTGCAACCTATCGGTCCATCGCGAAAGAGATTGTTGAATGTGCAGGCGTAGGGGTTTGTACATCAGACTATTCACAACTGAATTTTAACAACGTGAGGCGACCTATTTTCCCTCTCGATGATCTCGAGTCGAATAGTTACAAAGAAGTGGTTGAAGACGTGTAAAGCGGGTTCAGCGTCTATAGGGCTCGATGAGTAAAGCCCGCTAAGCTAAAGAAGTCTTACAAAAGCCTGCAGGAGAAGGGGATGTTACCAATCACAAGTTATGTGCTGGTCGCCATCACAGTTGTGTGTGCAGGTATTTGTTTTTCAGTCGCTAAAAAAAAGGTCTCAGTATCCGACTATGGGTGGTCTTGGGCGCATTTTTCGGTCCGTTTGCGTTGCCCTTTTTGTTTTTGGCAAAACCACGGGTTCCGCAAGATCGAGACTAGCGCTGTCGTGCCAGTTGTTTCAGCTTAACGCCGCCTAATCCGGTTGCGACAGCGACTGCCGTCAGGAAGTACAGGCCGGTATCGAAGTTACCCGTCGCATCATACAAAAGTCCTAACGTGACTGGACCCAGTACACCACCTATCTCCGCTGCCGAGAAAAAGAAACCACTGGCTAAACCGGCATAGCGTTCACCAATTGCAGGCAGCTCTACCAGGGTAAGAATGAGTACCGTCATGAGAGAAGACCTGGCGATACCCTGCAGCAGTAGACCAGAAAACAACAAGGGACCCTCTTGAAAATGCAGCAACAGGCTTGCCGCTGCGGCACAGGCGCTCAGACCAATCAAAATATTAAAGCGCCGACCCGGCGTGGCTAATCTCGGAATCAAGAGCGAGCCTATAATGCCGATAACGGTAGGTATTGCCGCCCAGTAACCTGCTTCGATGAAAGTCATCCCATCATTACGCAGTAATTCGGGTAACCAGTTATTCAATCCATGATTGAACAAGAACACGCCGACACTCATCAGCAACACCAGAATAACCGCAGGCTCTCTTAGAATTGTTTTAAACGCTGCCAACTGGCCGCCGCTACCCGCGCCACTGGGTATCTCAGATGCTGGCGGATCGGCACTTTTATGAGAAGAGATTAAGAGCCAAAGCATTGACACAACAAGGCTCACGCCCGCCCACAGAAACATGATATTGCGCCAGGAATCATCGAGGGCAGGTAATAAGGTTGAATGGGTCAGAGTGAGACTAATAATGCCGCCAATACCCGGACCTGTCATATAGATCCCCATTGCCAAGCCTCTGTCAGAGCCTTTGAACCAGGCCGTTACTACCTTTGGTGCACCGGCAGAGATGATCGGACCACCAATACCAAAGATCATGACGGCCGCCAGTAGCTGCATGTAATTGTCTGACAAACCGCGGGTAAGCAGTGATAGCGCGATAATGATGCCACCGATGGTCAAACCCCAACGGCTGCCGAATTTATCGAGCAAAATGCCGCACGGAATGGCTGATCCGATATACACAAGCTGCCAAATGCCCAGAATAGTCCCCAGTTCACTATGACTCAGTGTCATGTCGTCTTTGATGTAACCCACCAGTGGCGCAAGGCTTGTCGCCGCAAGACCAAATGCAGCGTACAGAAGCCAAACGCCGAACAGTAACAACCAGCGATAGTTGGATTTTGGGCTGCTTTCAGCGAACTCGCTTGAAGGCCTGGCTGAGGCGATAGAGGATGTTGATGACATAAATTTGTTTGCAGTTTCGGCGCGTTGAATTCATCGAGGCGTAAGACTGTCAGAGGATGATCGCGAGGTCTAGTGCAGAGTTGATCAATTCGCTGTGCGTTATGGGGCTGGTACTGCCAAGGGTCAGGATGCTAAAGTTTCGCGGCTAAAAATGTATGTCGATAAATTGACGCGGTATGTCTAAAGCTGCTGAGGGTCTGCGATGAGCTTGAACAAAGCACTTGTTCAGTGGGACGGTAAGTCGAAAGATAAAGTTATTGAAATCTATCATCGCTTCTATCAAGGGCGAGAATTTATTGCGCAGTTATTGAAATTGGCGTCAGATGAAACAACACAGGTTGGTGCGACCTGGTTGTTGAAACATCATCTTGAAAACAACCCGCGTTCTGTCATTGATGAAAAGGTTTTTTTCGAATTGCTATTTAGTGTGTCGCAATCGGAATCAAAGTTGCAGTTATTACAGTGCCTGCCCTACGTCAGCATTAGCAAGGCGCATAAAAAACCCTTAGAAATCTGCCTAAAACAAGCGTTAAGTGATGACAATAAGGTTGTGCGTGCTTGGGCTTTTAATGGATTCAACGAGCTTGCCCTATCCCATCAGGAATACCGCAAAAAAGCCGATGCCATTTTGGTTGATGCTCTAGAGCAAGAATCAGCGTCGGTAAAAGTCAGGGTGAGAAATATCATAAAGGAATTAGCAATTCTGGAAAGAGATTAGCTAAACTTTTTGATCTCGCGTTGTCTCTTTCATCAAGGCTGCGGTTTGATAGACTCTCATTGAATTGACGACACTTGTTTACATACTACTTTACGGAGCCGTCCAAACGGCTAGGCAATTGAATTTGATTGAAGGAATCAAGATGTTTAATTTTTCACCCGTTCGACGTTTAACTCGACTGACGTCCGCCGCTCTTGCTGTGATTGTTCTTTCAGCAGCGATGAGTGTCAATGCCGACGATTTTCAAATATCGCCCATGACGTCGATGGCATTGGATGAATCGAAAACGGTGTCTCGAATTGCCTTCGGTTCCTGTGCGGTATCGACCAATTCGCAGGAAATTTTCACGACAATTAAAAATACCGACTCTGACCTTTTCCTCTTTATTGGTGACAATGTTTATGCCAAGACGGAGAAAGATGACCCCGAACTAAAAAGCTTAAGAGCCAGTTATAAACAGCTGAGCGAGTCGAAACCGTTTCAACAACTTCGCGACACAACGCCTTTGTTAGTGACATGGGATGATCACGATTACGGCATAAATGATGGTGGTGGTAATTGGGACCATAAATATTTTTCTCAACGGCTTTATAACCATGTCTGGGGTATCGCCAAGGATGATCCTAGAACCAATCGCGATGGCGTTTATTTTTCAAAGATCACTGGCGAGGTCGGCAAGAAGGTTCAATTTATCCTTCTCGACACGCGATTCTTCAGGTCCGATCTGCAGGTTGCGGTGCCGCCAACATCAAATGGTCGGTATGCCATGAGTGATGCTAAAAATCAGCAGATGTTGGGTGAGGCGCAATGGACATGGTTGGAGCAGGAGCTTAACAAGCCCGCGGATGTGCGGATCATCGCAACCTCGATCCAAGTGATTGCCGACGGTCATAATTGGGAGGCATGGCGCACGCTGCCAAAAGAGCGTAATCGATTTTATAAGCTACTCACGGATACACAGGCCAATGGCGTTGTACTGATATCAGGTGATCGACACGCTTCCGCCATCTACCGTCAAACGGAGCAGGTGCCTTATCCATTATGGGAAGTCACCGCGTCATCTTTGAATCTTCCTTTAACGCAAATTCTAAAAAAGGATCCGGAACATGAAGCGGGTCCCTTTCGGGTTGGTGTACCTTTCTACGAATCCAGCTTCGGAATCATCGAAGTCGATTGGGATAAGCGAAAGTTGATGCTGCAAATACGTGATGAGCATGATCGTGTGGTCATGGCTAATACGGTTCGTATTGCTGATCTGAAGCCGTAGATAAAACGAGATTGGTCTCTGCAGACATGTTGTCACCGAGGCGGTGCCCAGTTTGTGTCGATGGTATGAATAACGCTTCTTCGGTAGACCAATAGGTATAAGTGTTTACGCCAACGCTTTTGTTGGCTAATGTGGACTGAACTAATGGGGGAAAATTATGACGATTCAATTGTGGTGTATCTTAGGCGGCATGATTCTGCCTTATATCTGGGCTAACTCAACGCTTCCCTTTCGAGCGAAGCAGTTTGGTAAACCCGATCTTGCAGAGCCAAGAGTTCAAGGCGAGCAACTTCAAGGCGCTGGTGCACGTGCTTGGGGTGCCCAATCGAATGCTTGGGAAGCGCTCATTGTTTTCTCCGCAGCAAATCTTATGGCATTCATGGCGGGCGTCGATCCGTCGGGCAACTGGTCACTTGCTGCCATGATATGGCTCGGCGCAAGAGCTATGCACGGCGTGATGTACGTCGCAGGTATTACCTCTCTCAGGATACTCGCTTTCGCAGTAGGCCTTGGCATGAGCTTGTGGATAGCAGCAATGGCGCTTTAAGTTAGAATATTAGCCGCTAAATCCGTAGTTAACGACAATCGCTTTCACAATGTATGATGGTTCCAACTCTAAGCAATCTTAGTCGTTGGGACCCATTATGAATGTAAGACGCCTAGCGGCACCCCTCGGTGCCGTCATTGAAGACCTTGATGTTAAGTCTATTACTCAGTCCGATTGGGAAGCGCTAAATAAGCTCTTCTGTCAATACCATGTTCTGGTATTCCCGAATCAAAGTCTCGCGCCGGCTGATCACATGGCATTTGCCAAACATTGGGGCGAACTGGTGAAGTTTCCCTACGGTGGACTCGAAAACTACCCGGATATTATTGAGCTGCGTAATCGTGGCAAGCGTTCTGATGTCAATCAGCATTGGCACACCGATATGAGTTACAACCAAGCGCCGCCAAAGCTGACCATGCTTTACGCACACGCAGCACCTCCTTTTGGTGGTGATACCGCTTTTGCGAATCAGCACCTTGCCTACCAAGAACTTACGCCGGCCTTTAAAGAAACGATTAACAATCTCAAGGCGGTGCATAGCGCTGCGGGTCTGGCGAGACTGTACGGGCAAGACGAAAAAGAAGCGGCTCGAGCCCTACATCCCCTTGTACGAAAACACGATGAGTCCGACAAGCTGGCACTATTCGCTTGCAGGTCTTTCACCGAGAAGATTGACGGTTGGAGTCGGCAAGAGAGCAAGGCGCTGCTTGAGTTCCTTTTTGATCATTCAACCAAGATGGAATATCAGGCACGTCATCATTGGCAAGCAGGCGATCTTGTCATGTGGGACAACAGGTCTGTGCTTCACTATGCCGTCCATGATCATGGTGACCAGGAGCGTGTTATCCATCGACTTCAAGTGGTCGGCGAGTCCACCCTCGAATAGTCGATACCGTTGTTATTTCAAAGGCTATGAGAGAGAGGCTCTACTCATGTATGCTTTATTTTTTTAAGATTTGGATTGCGCATGTCGAAGCAAGAGACACCGAAGGCTGGTAACGAGAAAGTCGTAGGCGAGAAGGTTCACCGAAACGATATTTATGGTGATATCGAAAACAAAGATGCAGATGCAGCCCCGCCGGCTATCCCAGCAGCGACTGTCGTGCTGTTACGTGAAGGTGCCGATAATGATTCCGTAGAAGTCTTGATGCTGCAAAAGAACAAGAATATTAGCTTTGGCGGCATGTGGGTCTTTCCTGGCGGTAAAATTGACGCAGAAGATTACGGTGATGACGGTGAACTTCAGGGTGCGGCGTTGACGGCCGCCAGCAGAGAAACTGAGGAAGAAACGGGCATTAAAGCCGCGTCACACGAATTTATCTATTTTGCACATTGGACGCCGCCGCCGGGTACACCAAAACGATTCACAACGTGGTTTTTCATCACCGATGTAAAACATGATGAGGTTGTAGAAGTTGACGGCGGGGAAATTCTTAAGCACCGTTGGGTGTCACCGGAGGAAGCGTTGGTTCATCACGGTGAGGGCAAGATAGATCTAGCGCCACCAACCTGGATCACCTTGTATCAGTTGACCCTACACGGTGGGCTAAATAATACGCTTGAATTCTTCAGGAACAGCGACAGCAAAACCTATGAAACGCGTGTGGCTAAGTCGAGCGCAGGTCAACGGGTTGCCATGTGGCATGGCGATGCAGGGTATGAAAGCTGGGATAGTGATGTGAGTGGCGAAAGACATCGGTTGGTCATGTCAGAAGGTGGCTTTAATTTCGAGAATACAGTTGAAGTTTACTAAGGCAGCTTTGCGAAAGAGCGCGCTTATCTTCATATATTAGGCGAATCGATAGTTTTGTATTGGCGCTTGTTAAATTTGTTAGGCGCGATGAAAAAGTGGCATGGTTGGATGATAAGAAGAATAAAGTCTTGTGTCTCCGTTGCATTCGAGTAGTCGACACCGGCTCGAAAACTCCCGCAGACAAAACGAGACAAAACGAGACAAAACGAGACAAAACCAGGCAAAACAAAATAAGACGCAATTAGACAAAAGAGGAAAGTGAAATGGCCATAGATTTTTCCGTAGAACCCGAGTTTCAAAAACAAATCGATTGGGTCGAAAACCTTGTGACAGAGGACATCGAGCCGTTGGATCAGTTTATGAGTGTCGGTACAGACAAACACGGTAAGGCGCTAGATGCAGATGGCTGGGATGCGATTCGTGCCTACATCAAAGAATTACAGCAGCGCGTTCGCGATCAGGGTTTATGGGGCTTTCATCTTGGCCCGGATCTCGGTGGTCCTGGACTTGGCCAAGTGAAGCTATGCCTGTTGAATGAAAAGCTTGGTCGAACCTCCATGGGGCCAACGATCTTCGGCTGTCAGGCGCCTGACACAGGCAATATGGAATTAATCGCTCACAATGGTACTGAAGAGCAGAAAGAGAAGTATCTGCAGCCGCTACTCAGGGGCGAGATACGCTCCGCTTACTCAATGACAGAACCTCATGCGGGTGGGCCAGAGGAGTTTAAATGTTCAGCTGTAAGAGATGGCGACGAATGGGTCATCAATGGCGAGAAGTGGTATACCTCCAATGGCGCCGCCGCTGACTTCCTGATTGTTATGGCGATCACCGATCCTGACAAACCGATGTTAGAGAAAGCGTCAATGTTTATCGTTGATTCTGATCTTCAGGGTGTTGAGATTGTACGTAATGTGCATAACCTCGGTACGCCATTGAAAGAAAATTATGACACGAGTCGTGGTCGAGGCGGCCATGCCTATATGCGATATAACAATGTCCGAGTGCCTGCATCAGCCTTGCTGGGTGACGAAGGTGCCGGTTTTGTGGGCTCGCAAACGCGATTAAGTGGTGGACGAATCCATCATGCGATGCGTGCAGTCGGCGTTTGTACCAAGGCTTTAGATATGGCGTGTGAGCGAGCACTTAGCCGTCGTGCACGTGGCGATCGACTAGCAGATTTGCAGATGGTCCAAGCGGACCTGGCGGATTCCTACATTCAGTTGAAGCAATTCAGGCTTCACGTGCTTTATACCGCGTGGATGATCGATGACATTGGCTCTTATACGCGAGAGATTCGTAAAGAAATTGCTTCGATTAAAATTAGTGCGGCTAAAGTTAACCATGACATCATCTATCGTGCTATCCATCTTCACGGAGCATTAGGTATGTCTAACGAGACCGCGCTGGGATCGATGTGGATGTCTGCGCCTCAAATGGGCATCATGGATGGTTCGACCGAGGTTCATAAAGCCAACCTTGCCAAACTTATGTTGCGTGATTATGAGCCGTCGGATGATCTATTTCCGACGTATCATTTACCTAAATTGATCGCTAAAGCGCAGGATAAATTCAGCAAGATCGTTGAGAACTATCACGCAGCCTAGAGTGGCCTATGACCGTAAAGTAGCTTGGTTGATCAAGCCGTTTTAAAGGGCTCAAGTAGAGTCCTTTTTTATTTGCTCGACCCCACTTTTGTAAGCAAGCTAATACTAGAGGATTAAAAAGTGAATAAACAAATCATGATTCGAAGCCTGCCGCAGGGCAATCTTGCTCACGATAATTTTGAGCTAGTTCAGGGTGAAATTCCAAAGGCGCAGACTGGGCAGGTTGTGGTCAGAACCATCTTGTTAAGTCAGGATGCCGCGAACCGCGCTTGGATGCAGGGAGCCACCTATCGAGACGCCATCGGTGCCGGTGAGGTTATGTCTAGTGGTGGTATTGGCGAAGTTATCGAGACGAAGAGTGATAAATTTAAGCTTGGAGATTTGATATCGGCGGATATTGGTTGGCAAGAATATGCGGCCGTGAATGAGAGTTCAGCCGCGAAGATACCAGATTTCGACGGTCCATTGACCCATGCAATATCTCTGTTAGGGGTTGCGGGCAAGACCGCCTATCACGGTTTGATCAATGTGCCAGGTATTCATGCAGGTGAGACTTTAGTGGTATCTGCGGCCGCCGGTTCGGTTGGCTCGATTGTAGGACAGATTGGCAAAATCAAAGGTGCTCGGGTTGTTGGCATTGCCGGTGGTAAAGAAAAGTGCGATTGGTTGGTGCAGGAGTTAGGTTTTGATGCGTGTCTTGACTATAAAGATGAATCCGCGCCACTAAGACATACCATCGGCAAAACGATCCCTGAGGGTGTTGACGTTTACTTTGATAATACCGGTGGCGATATTCTTCAAGCTGCGTTGTTCGCAATGAAGTTAAAGGGGCGCATTAGCTGCTGTGGTGCTGTATCGATGTACGATGGTAAACCCAAGCCCGGTCCGTTTGGAATTCCCGGGTTGTTGGTGACAAAACGGCTACGGATGGAAGGCTTTTTGGTATCTGACTATAGTCACCTTGATGCTGATGCAAATCATAATCTGAGTCAGTGGGCGGCATCGGGACAACTCAAGGTGGTTGAAGATGTTTTGCAAGGCATTGAAGCGGCTCCAGGCGGTCTAATTGGCCTGTTGGCCGGCGAGAACCGCGGTAAGCGAATGATCCAGGTTGCACCAGACCCTCGTTAGGTGAGCTGTGATGTTAGGTGGCTGTA
Source organism: uncultured OM182 clade bacterium (assembly GCA_905182025.1). Classification (GTDB taxonomy): domain Bacteria; phylum Pseudomonadota; class Gammaproteobacteria; order Pseudomonadales; family Azotimanducaceae; genus JAHRVQ01. The sequence continues at coordinate 5,307 of CAJJAA010000046.1, read as the reverse complement.
ACCATATCCGGCCACTAACGAACCACTTACAAGTTTTTAGCCAAAGTTAGCCAATCAAACGTTATAGTAAGGGTGCGCAAACGGGATAAGCCGACAGGTGATCTAATGGCACAACAGCAAAGAAAAATCAGCAACATGCTGGTTCAGCCCAAATTTCAATTGAAGCTTAGCTTTGTCTATATGTTTGTTGGCGGTCTAATCTTAAGTGTGGTTGGACTCGTTGTTTTGCAGATAACAAGTAGCGTCGAAGCGCTAATGAACAATAACCCAGTGATAGATTTTCGTGTTCAAGGTCAAATCAATGATTTGATGCTTCAGTGCGTTCAGGCATCGCTTGTAGGTTTTGGCGTTTTCGTTTTATTTTCTTTCGTATTCGCCTTAGTTGTAAGCCATCGAGTTGCGGGCCCACAAGTTGCGATCGGTGCTTATATTGAGGCACTTAAACAGGGAGATTACGACTACCAAAGAAATCTTCGCCCCAATGATGAGCTGAATGACATTATGGATGCGTTAAAAGCACTGGCGCCGATTTTGAAAGCCCGAGATAAAAACTTATTGATAAACCGACAAAGTGATCAAGACCAGAGATGAGTTTTAGTCGACGCCAGCATGGGTTCTCGTTGATCGAGTTGATGGTAGCGTTAGCCATTATCGGGGTGGTCGCTGCAATTGGTCTACCCGCTTACCGTTCCTACGTCCAGACAGCCAATATGACGCAGGTTAACAGTGCTTACCAAAATGCAATTCAAACGGTTCGCAGCGCCTACTCAAAAGACTCGGCTAGAATTATATTGGGGTTAGAGTCCGAATTACCCACTTCTGGAAGTGAGTGGGTAGCCTATTTAGATGACGGTTTTACTACTGCGCCCGGCGGCGGTCCTATTTATATTTCTCTGCAATCAGGCAAGAAAGGCAAGGGTTCATCAGGCCCTGATTATGGCGACCCGGATGATACCGGTGCAGTTACCATTAAGTACGACACAAAAAAACAAAGAGTTGAAATTACGCGTCCAGAGTATCTCAATCTGAATCCCTACAGGGCAAGAATCACGCGTGATTCAATGGAAGTAACTAAACAATAGCGTGACGTCACTATGGCCTGATGTTTTGCCGAAGAAAATAAAGGCTTCCCTGTGATCGAGCTCTTTATCGTTATTGCGATGTAGTACTCGTGATGTTCGACCTTTCCGGCCTATAACAAGCAATGCGGTTTGCTTAGCAGCATTTTCAGATTGACCTAATGTTGACCTAATCGTTTCGCTGTGGCCAAAGTGATACCCTTGCGAAAAGGTTTTGACGTGCTGGAGTCGATAATGAAATTATGGAACAAAAAAATGGAAACGTTGAGTCGCGCCGACCTTCGCGCGCTTCAACTAACGAAATTACAAAGTCTGGTCGAAAAAGTAGATAATCAAAGTCCGTATTACCGCGATAAATTTCAACAAGCGGGCGTCAAGCCTGCTCAATTAAAAAGTCTTGAGCATTATCAGGATTTCCCCTTCTTCGACAAAGATGAAGAACGATTGAGCCAAGAGCGATCTCGAGCAGAGTTAGGTCACTCATTAGGTATGCACATCACCTGCGACGCCAAACAAGTCAATCGTATTTCATCATCTTCAGGTACAACAGGCTCGCCGACCTTCAGCGGTTTTACGGCTAATGATAGAGCGATAGCGGCGGAAAATTGTTCCCGCGGCATGGTGCGTATTGGCGTTGAGCCAGGGGATGTAGTGTTACACGCTAGCGTGCTCAGCATGTGGATTGCTGGCGTACCTGCGGTTGATTCGATGATGGCTTACGGTGCATGTGTGGTGCCGGTGGGCGCCTTAAGTGGGGTTGAGCGCGTTGCTCAAATCGCAGAAGCAACGCGACCAAAGATGATACGCACGACCGTTTCATTCGCGCGACACTTGGCCAAAACAATGCATGAGCGTAGTGGCATTGATCCGAAGAATCTAGGCATTGAGAAAGTCGTCGTTACCGGTGAGCCAGGTGGCAGCATCCGGGAGATTTACGCCGAGATAGAGGCTGGCTTCGGCGGCGCAACATGTTACGACAATATGGGTGCGACAGGTTGTCATAGTCCAACCGGCATATCCTGCGAAGCGCATGCAGGTATTCATTTCTATGCGGAGGATAATGCTTATTTTGAGATCGTCGATCCAAAAACGATGCAACCTTTGCCGATCGAAGACGGTGTAGAAGGCGAAATCATCTTCACGGGCCTTGAGCGTGAATGTGGGCCATTGTTGCGCTGGCGCGACAAAGACATTATTCGACTTGATACAAAGCCCTGCGAGTGCGGCCGACCCGGTGTGCGGATGACATTCAAGGGACGGGTAGATGATATGTTGCTTGTCAAAGGCGTGAACGTATTCCCCAATGCAGTGCGAGATGTTGTAAACCGGTATGGTGATAGCACCACGGGTAATATTCGTTTAGTACTGCCGAAAGCCGGGCCGGTTATCGAGCCGCCAATCATCGTGTTAGTTGAAACGCCGGTGGGGATTGATGAGGCTCAACAGCAAAAGATTTGTCAGGACCTTGAGACAGCGATTCACCATCAGATACGGTTTAGGGCGAAGGTTGTTTTACAACCCATGGGTCAATTTGACGTTCAGACTGGCGCGACAGGTAAGTCCAAATTAATTGAGATTAACGCAGAGAGTCATCAGTTGGCGCTTGAGGGGAAATTGTAATGGTTGAAGCTTTTCACGACAGGGTCTTGTTTGAAGCGGTTGGCAGGGTGGCTGTCATTACTCTAAATAGACCGCAGAAGATGAACGCGTTCGATGCGGATATGTATTTAGGTGTTAACGAGGCGTTAATTCGATTCAGAGATGATGATTCTCTATGGGCGGCGGTCATTCAAGCCAATGGGGAGCGAGCCTTCAGTGCTGGTGCCGATATGAATGCGCTGGGTGAAAATGCGCGTCAGGGTATCACCGCGGCCTTAGGCGGCTTGATACTGGATGATGATATGGTCACCAATAAACCGATAATTGCGGCTGTGCATGGACATTGTGTCGGCGAAGGCGTGAACCTGGTGCTCGGTTGCGATTTTGTGTTTGCAGACGCGGCCGCTAATTTTATTATCTCAGAGCCCAAGGTGGGTACCAATGCGGTGGATATCCCTATCAAGCTTGGCAAGAAGCTGGGTTACTCGAAAGCGTTTGCATTCTTGACCCCTGGCGATGGCATGAGCGCGCAGTGGTGTCAGCAAGCGGGTTTGGTTGAGATCATTTCTGACGCGGGCCAAGTGCAAGCCGACGCGCTGGCATTTGCGATAAGGTTATGTCAAGAAAGTGGCCCGTTGGCGATTCAAGCGCAAAAGGAAACGCTCTGGCGTAGCGTCTTCGACAATGAAGAGATCGCCAAAGCACGGGGTTTGGCGATGCGCCAGAATATTCGAAAATCACACGACTACACCGAAGGCCGAGAAGCCTTTCTTGAAAAGAGGCCGCCGAATTTCAAGGGCGAATAGTCAATCGATTTACACCAATACGACAGCACAATCGCTAGCGAGGAATTGTTAGTTTCACGATACCAATGCCTGCTTCGCCCGCGATGGCATATAATAAATAGGTGTCATCGTCGTCGACAAAGATCGCGGGGTCTCTGAGTTGATTAGCCGGGGTGTAGGCAACACTTCGCATGCTTGGCTCGATCGGCTGATCAGCACCTTCCCAAATGGTTTCAGGGCGCATCACCTCAATCGGTTGCGAGTCCTTCCATTCAAGCCAATCCTTGCTTAGATCAATACGTGACACCAAAATTCTCTCAGGGGTATCCGTCACGCGAGTCCAAAAAACCAGCAGGGTATTGTTGATAACCACGAGTCCAGCGTGTCGCATGTTGCTTTCAAACAACACGGGGCCTGTGTCAAAATCACTCAAGCCGTCTTTGGATCGATAAAACTGGCCCGGCATCGACATAGCATATTTATAGCCCGCATAGTCAAACACCCGCATATAGGGTTGACCCAACAACGCTTCGTTGGCGCGAAAGTGAACGCCATCGTCAGAAACCGCGGCCCGAGTAAGTTGGACTGCAAATGCATCTAGGCCGTGAAAATACATAATAATCTTTTTGTTTACATGGTCCACATGCACATCAGGCGAGGCGATGTGAGGCGTTACCAAATCAAGAATAATGTCGTGCGGGTAAGGTATATCCTTTGTTCGTTGCCGTACCGAAGTGAGTAGCGCCTCTGTCGTTTCAGGTGCCTGCGTCAGAAAATGGGATTCTTCTAGTTGCAGGCTGCCGGGTACATGAACCGTGAACGGACCAAGCGGGCTATCAGCGTAAGCGAGTCGAATATAGCTACCCTTGTGATCAGCGAAGTAAAGATAGTACTTACCGAGAGGGTCGTCGACCCAGTCGGGTACCTTGATCATGGACGGGCCTTGGATGTTGTCACCGATAGAGGCATCTAACCCTGGCGCAATTAAGGGATGATCAATGACTCTGTTGATGCCGATTGTGTTCAGGTCGACTGTGTTCGAGGTTCCTGTCACGTTCTGTTTGTCCTTGCGATCGAATGTGGTAACTGTATGGCAGTTCGTGAGCGTGCTGGTCAACAAGTAGCAAAATGAAGATGTTTGAAATGTGCGGCAGCGGTTTTCTCTACATGTTTGTTTTAGCTGACTTTTTTAGTGATGCCGTCAGTGATTGTCTCGCACATGCGCTAGCTAAGTCAGTCGCAATCGTTGCGGATGTTGAGCTAAGAGGCTGTCGAGCGTCAAGAATTTAGACATAACGTTGACATCAATTGTTGCCCATCGCTATATTGACTGCCTTTCAACAGATCAATTTCAAAAGCCAAACCATAGCAGGGTGTCTGCAATCTAGTTAGGCTCAACCAAACAACAAAAACAGGTAACCAAATGACGAATTTGACGCGTCTTGAAGCGATCGCTCAGTTAACCGCTGTAGGTCAGGACTATGAACTTGAAACGATCGAAATGTACGGTCGAACGGTTAGAGGGTTTAAGAACGGACCCGCAACCCTGCGCGAACACTTTGAAGTGGCGTGCTCGGATGAAACCTTTCTTGTTTACGACAACGAACGTTATTCGTTTACCGAAGCTCATGAAAAAGCGGGTCTGTTCGCAGCGGTACTGCAGCAAGAATACGGCATCGAAAAGGGCGATCGCGTTGCGATTTCAATGCGAAACTATCCCGAGTGGGTGTTGTCGTTTATGGCGATAACGTCAATGGGTGCAATTGCGGTTGCGATGAATTCCCTGTGGACACCTGATGAGATGGCGTACGGTCTTAAGGACAGTGGCGCGAAGGTTCTCTTTG
>CAJJAA010000045.1 GCA_905182025.1 uncultured OM182 clade bacterium | reverse complement strand
CTCTTCACGGTCAATCATCGTGCGATCAAAACGACCGTAGTTTACCGAGACTTCGTAGCTGATGTCTTTGAACTCGCCTTCGATACCCGCAACAAAACGCATGGTTTCTCGTTCACTGGTGGTGACGTTGTCTCCCCAGTCCTCAGAGTCACGTGATATGTGTAAGCCGCCATCAATGCCAGCGAAACCCAAGCCGCCATTGTTGACGAAAGCGCTCAGTGAGTCTGGTAGATAAGGGTTGTCGGGTGCGCCGTAGAGCAGGTCAGTGAAATTGTGATACTGCTCGTAGACTTCAGATTCGACATTGACGTACTTAGACTCCCAGAAAGCCGTCATATTGTCATTAATGTCATAGTGCCCATTAAAATCAAGAGAGAACTGCTCTTTTTCAGGAATAATGTGGACGCGGTTAGGACGGATGTAGCTGCCGCTAGCGCCAAATTGGTTAAAACTACCCGCTACAAGACCGTCTTGGTAGGGCTGCAAAGCACCATTAGCATCAATGTTCCAGCAACCACCCGCGATGCCGAAAGATTCGGCGCCGTCCAATGAGCTGTTATAGCCTGTAAAGCTTTGTAGGCAATCCGAGACGCCGTTGCCATCTAAATCGGGCTCTGAGCCAAGTGGTGTTTCCACGCCGAAATCACCTAACGCTACAACACCATAGGGTGATGTGATGTTAAAGGTTCGACCCGGTAGAATTGCCCGAGGTGGTGCATTTGAGGCGCGAGTGAACAGTGATTGTTCAGCGCTGGTTAAGCTCGGTGCAACGCCGAATTCACTTGTGTAGTCAGCGACAAAATCCGCTTGAGACGGAATACGTAATCCTGAATTGAATCGTCCCGTGGTGCCGAAGTCATAAAATTGGGCCAGATTGGGCGTGCCGCCTGAGGTGATTTCACCGGATTGAAATCGCAACGCGGGGTTTTGGTCGTCGTCTGAAATACCTTGGTTCGCAAGAAAGTCTCGATCGCCCGCTAGCAGACCATCATCCTGCTCGTATTGAAATGACATGGTCATGTTACCGCGACCATTGTCGAAGTTCATGCCACCCAGGGCACTCATCTTACGCCGACGATAGCACAAATCTTTTTAAAGTGATTTAGTAAGCCTTCAAAATCTTTCTTTAAAATGAAATTCACAACACCTGTAACCGCATCAGCACCATAAACAGCTGATGCACCACCGGACAGTATTTCAACCCGTTCGACGAGAGCAGAAGGGATCGATGATATGTCAACGGCGGCTGTCCCTTCGATGCCCGATACATGTCGACGACCGTTAACTAACGTTAATGTTCGTTCAATTCCCAATCCACGTAAGTTAAGCGCGGAGCCACCAATATTATTAACGGAACCGTCGTCGAGATTGTTGGCGCCACTGTCGAGAGAGTTGGCCGCGGTAACGGAAGAAAGCAGCGCGGGGTTGTCGCTGAGTATTTCCGCTAGATCACCTTGACCGCTGTAGCTTATCTGTTCTGATGTAAGTGTTGAGATGGGCTGACTACTATTGGCATTGGATTTTATCCTTGTGCCCGTGACGACCACCTCCTCAATGATGGATTCTTCCTCAGCGTATGCTGGTAAGCCCGTCGTGAGACCGGTCAACAGCGCGAGGTAGGTAAAGTGAAGTTTTGGTTTATTACGCAAGATATACTCCTAACATGGTTGTTAATTCCTGTAGAGCAAGTTGCGTGCCATGCACAATTCATTCTTAAGAATTTCTTCAAAGCCAATAAAAATGGTTGCTCTGCAGCCGAGCTTCATTGTTGTGCGTTATTGGTTGGTAAATTCCAGCGCTAAAAATGGGCGGTGATTTCAAATGAGAATTCTAAAAATATAAATAAAATCTCTACTATGGTGCATTTCGTTGAGGTTCATCTAACAATAAGTTTATGTTTTTTTTGACTCGAGGCGAATATTTTTGATCGAAAGATTTGATCGGTATATTCGTTTAAAATAGTTCTAGATCGGCTTTCTGCCGTTAAAGTGCAATCACAAGCATGACTGTTCGAGTCAATCAAAGATGATTGCAGGTTGGTCTACAATGCTGCGTTTAGATTAGGTTTGCCCTTGTCGGTGCATCTCGGCTGTGTATTGGTGCAAGCGGCTAAAGCTGCGGTGGGGTCAGGTATGACTCTTTTGTGAATGACCCGCTTGGCACCTTTTTCGTGCGCGGCATTCGAACTTAGTCGCATGTTGTGCAATTTTTGACGGTTAAAAACGTAGCAGTATCAAAATCGGCCTGCCTTTGTGGCCTTATGGCCGATGTTAGAGGTTGGCACGATTCTCGCTCCGTATCTTCCGGTAAGTAACAAGTATGTAACAAGGCAGTCGTCGTAATGGTTTATCGATTGCGATGGCCGATATTGCGCTTTGATGAGTCTCACGTATCGCTCTCATTTTCCGATGTTCGGGTGTCAATAAAATGTCTCTGGTAATAAACGACGATTATAAGTTGTTTACGAAACCCATTAATGAAAGGAAACGACTATGTTAAAGCACACACTAGGCTGTTTATGTCTGTTGATTGTTATGATCAACGCACAGGCTGAACCTTTACGAATAGGTTACAGCGATTGGCCGGGATGGGTAGCTTGGGAAATAGCGGTTGAGAATGAATGGTTCGAACAGGCGGGCGTAGAAGTTGAGTTTGAATGGTTCGACTATGTCGCGTCGATGGATGCCTTTGCCGCCGGTCAATTAGATGCAGTCGGTATGACCAATGGCGATACCTTGGTTACCGGGTCAGCCGGTGTGCAGGGCGTTATGATATTGCTTCATGATTACAGCAATGGCAACGACATGGTCGTCGCGGCGCCGGGCATTGAGTCGGTAGCAGATCTAAAAGGAAAGAAAGTGGGTGTCGAGATTGGCTTTGTCAGCCATTTGTTATTACTCAACGCACTAGAAAAGGTAGGTTTAAGCGAAGCGGATGTTGAACTCGTTAATGTACCAACCAACGAAACACCGCAGGTACTCGCATCAAGGGATGTAGACGCAATCGTTGCTTGGCAACCGAGTTCTTCCATGGCGTTGAAAGCTTTGCCCGGCTCCAAAGCCATTTACACATCGGCTGACCAACCCGGTCTAATCTACGATATGTTGTCTGTTTCGCCTGTCAGCCTCGCGCAGAATAAGGAGGATTGGCGCAAGGTGATCGATGTCTGGTATCGCATCGTTGCTTATCTTGATGACACTGAAACGCGTGCCAAGGGAATTGAGATCATGGCTGCCAGAGTTGGTTTGACCCCCATGGAATATGAACCCTTTCTCGCCGGCACGCGGATCTTAAGTCGGCAAGAAGCGATTAGCTATTTGGTCGACAAGCCGGGTTTTGAATCGCTTTACGGTTCAACACGTATATCGGATAGCTTCAATGTTAAATATGAAGCTTATTCCGAACCGCAGATGATTGAGCAATACATCGATCCGAGTTTGACGCTTTCGGTAGGGTATTAAGCTGATGCAGCCATCTAACGGCAACTCTAAGCTGCTTCTGGCTGCCTCATTTCTGCTGCCATTGCTGATTTGGTCGTCCGTCAGTTACTTGCCTTTTCTATGGCATCCCAACGTACAGATCACTAAACCGGGTGATGTGAGTTATTTCCGCTCGGAGATGCAGGTCGAACGCGCCACGTTCGACTCAGAAGTACAGAAGGCAATTGCATCGGGCGCGGCAGTACCGCAAGGTTTCAGAGTTAATCCCGTGTACCTGCCAGCACCAGACCAAGTCTTTGTAGCACTCTACACATCCTTTACGACGGAGCCGAAGCGCCGCAGTGAGCAATGGTTGCACGAGAGTTTGTGGCATAGCATAACGATCATCTTCTGGGGATTTACGCTGTCTTCTTTGGTGGGTATTCCGTTGGGAATCCTTTGCGGCGCATATTCAGTTATGTCTCGATTGTTCGAGCCCTTTATTGAATTTTTTCGATATTTCCCCGCACCTGCCTTCGGCGCCTTGGCGGTCGCTATTTTGGGTATTCACGATGCGCCGAAGGTCGCGATAATTTTCATTGGCACATTCTTTCAGCAGGTTTTGATCGTCGCAAACACCACGCGAATGATCGATCCTGCATTGATTGAGGCGGCTCGAACATTGGGCGCAAGTCGTCCTGTGGTGTTGTTTCGCGTCGTCGTGCCGGGTGTGATGCCCGCGCTTTATCGAGATAGTCGAATATTATTGGGCTGGGCGTGGACCTATCTCATTGTCGCTGAACTTATTGGTACCAGTTCGGGCATAACCTGGTTTATTACTCAACAGGCACGGTACAAGAATTTCGATAACGTGTTTGCCGCGATCATGATGATTGGCCTGATCGGTCTGGCAACTGACATCATTTTGTCCCGCTTCAGCAGACGACTGTTTCGTTGGCAAGAGGGAGGGGCGCATTGAAGCAACAAAAACCGAACCTTCAGAAATTAACGGCGCAAGCATTGAGTGATTCAAAATTGAGCGAGCTAGATCTAAGTAAAACGACATTAGGTACAACACAATTAAGTACTACACAATTAAGTACAACAGCGACAGCTGAGAAAGCTCAGGCAAACAAAACAGTCACGTGCCTTGATCGTTTAAAAGGTCGTCCCATGATTCTGCAACTTGAGGGGTTAAGTAAAAATTTTGGTCCTGATTTAACAGGCGCTTGAGGATGTATCCATTGATCTAAAGGCGGGCGAGTTGTTGGCCGTTCTTGGACCATCAGGTTGCGGTAAAACCACGCTTTTGAACATTGTTGCGGGCTTTCTTGCCCCGACATCGGGCGAGATTACCCTGAATGAAAAGCGCGTACATGGCCCCGGTGCAGAACGCGGCATGGTGTTCCAACAGGGCGCGTTGTTTGAATGGATGTCGGTGCGTGAAAACGTGGGCTTTGGTCCGCGCATGAAGGGCATGGCCGAAAAGCCAAAGCGCGAGATCGTTGATCACCTTTTGGATGTGGTCGGCTTGCAGGAATTTAAGGAAAAGGCAGTTTATGAGCTGTCTGGTGGTATGCAGCAGCGTGTCGCCTTGGCCCGTTGTCTGGCCAATGAACCTGATGTCATCTTGATGGACGAGCCGCTTGGCGCGCTTGACGCACTCACGCGCGAAAAGATGCAGGGCCTCATTCTGAACATCTGGAAAGAAACAGGCAAGACAATCGTGCTCGTCACACACTCAGTCGAAGAGGCGTTGTACCTGGCGGATCGTATATTGGTGTTGAAACCAAATCCGGGAGAGATTCAATCGTTGGTTGATGTGCCTCTGCCGAGGGCCGCGGTTATCGGAGCCACATACAGCAACCGCTAATTGAAGCCTGGCAGGCTATCGGTGTTACCGTGTTGTTCATCACCCACGATGTTGATGAACCGTTACACATGTTCCGCATGACAAATGTTGACGATGATGCTGAATGAAATGCACCGCGATCTCGGTCGATGAGTGCTCGCCGTTCAAACTTATTAGATAACCTTGCTGTCTCGCAGAGAGTTAATTTCGTCGGCACTGAGGCCAAACTCCGTCAATACTTCCTCATTGTGTTCACCCGCTTCAGGCCCTGGGCGATCAAAAGATGCCGGTTGATCAAAGGCTGAAAGATTAATGGGTGAACGCACCAGATTGTATTGCCCCAACGTTTCATGGCTAACCGGTCGTTGCATCTCAAGAAACTTAACCTGTTCATCCTCAAATGCCTCGCCGATATTATAGATAGGGCCGCAGGGGCATCCCGCCGCGTTCATCGCGTCGACTAATTCAATGGTTGTTTTTGTACGGGTGAGGTTGTTTATCAATAGCCACAGCTCGTGTCGGTTTATGACCCGTGCCTTGGGTGAAGCAAAGCGTTCATCCACGGCAAGCTCCGGTACAGACATACTTTGGCAGAATGCGTTGAACATCTTATTTGTACTTGCAGCGAGGTTCACCTTGCCATCACTCGTGTCGAATACGCCCATGGGGGAGTTGGTTGGATGGTTATTGCCTTCTTGCGTGGGTATCTCTCCCTTCATCGTATACCGTGCGCCTTGGAAGTCTAACTTTGACAACATGGATTCGAGCAAGCTGGTATGAACCCACTGACCTTCGCCAGTATGTTGCCGATGGATCAGTGCGAGTAATATTCCTTGACCGAGAAACATGCCCGCAGAAGTATCGCTGATTGCGATACCCACACGCATCGGTCCGCCTTCGGGTTCACCGGTGATCGACATCAAGCCGCTTGTGCCTTGTACAACCTGATCAACACCGGGCCGTTTTGCATAGGGTCCGCTCTGACCAAATCCGGAGATGCTGGCGTAGATGATTTTGGGATTAACTTTTTTAACGGACTCATAGTCGACCCCAAGTCGGTATTTTACCTCCATTCGAAAGTTCTCGACGATGACATCCGCTTGTTTTGCCATGGTCATAAAGAGTGCGAGACCCGCTTTAGATTTCAGGTCAATGGTGACCCCGCGTTTATTGCGATGCAGGTTTTGTGAATCTGGACTGTGGCGTCCACCGGTGACATCACCGCCACCTGCGCCCGGTGGTGGTTCGATGCGGATTACATTTGCGCCCCAATCTGCCAGCAAGCGCACAGCCGTAGGCCCGGCACGGGCGAGGGTTAAGTCTAAGACTGTGTACTGTGAGAGAGGTAAGCTCATAAATCTTGTCCATGCCAGAATTGGGTCTGTTGCTTGTTACACTGCACATTGTATTCAAGGTGTCGCGTCAGGCAAGAGGTTGATTATTGTCTCTAAACGCGATGGTTGCTAGATGCTAAGGCCTGTTAACGAACGCATCAGCGGCATCGTCGCGTTTGCTGAAGCGAGGCTTGTCCTTGAATGTTGCCTTCACCCACGCGAGTGCTTGTTGTTCATCGAGGTTAGCGTCCCAAACAATGCCGTCGGGTTGAGCAACATGCCAAGGTGTATCCCAGAAAACCTCTAAGCCATTGCCTTCTGGGTCCGAGAAATACAAAGATAATGTATTGCCATGGCACAGCGGTAAAAAACCGACCTGGTTTGATTCAAGTCTCTGTTTGAGCGTTTTCACATCGTCGAATGTGTCGACTCGAAATGCTAAATGATTCAATGAATTGGCCGGTTCGTCGTCTTGTCTGGAGGTTACGATGGCAAGCTGGTGATGTTCATCGGGGTTTTGGCTCATGAAAACGATGCTTGGCCCGTTTTCGACGATGGGGCCTCGATCACTGACGGTGAAGCCCATACAGCCTGTGTAAAAATCTAAGATTTTCTTTTCATCTTTTACGTTCAAAACTGCGTGGGACCAACTCAGTTTCATGTGTTTGTTCTCCTTAAAGCAGAGTGATGAGGTACGACGCCTGTTGTGCTCGATGGATATCTTACATGATTTTTTTTGATGCGCTTTTCAGATCTTGGCCGACGCATCCTGCTCGGCATGACTCTCTACATTGCGCTCTATTGCTTTCTCTCTGCGGCTCTGTCTGTATTGCCCTGTCGTCTTATTGCTGCTCTTATGCAACGCTGTAGCGGTCTGTCCGTGGATAATCGCTGCTGATGTCGGCGCGGACGCGGTCGCATGAGCGTCACGGGCCGGGGGAAGCGCTTGTGTGTAAAAATATGCGTTAGTTTGTGGTGATCTAGTTGGTATGATGCACGCATTATTGGGATTCAAGCGTGTGCCACGGCGATAAGGTGATATTGGTTTAATCGTCTAAGTGACGATGATGTGTCGTCAACATTGTTTAGGATTTATCTTTAGGATCTATCTTTAAGATCGATCGTTCCGATGGATGTTCCAAGTTCAGAATTAATGTCGAAGATGAAAGTTCAAGATCAAAGTTTAAGATCAATGTTCAAGATCAATGTTCGGGAGACAGACAGTATGAAACTTGCTACTTACTCAACAGCGAATGACGCTACGTTAAAAGTTGGCCTTGTCAGGGGCGAAGAGATTGTTCCGCTTGCTGACAATGGCATTTCGGGCGATATGATTTCGCTGCTTGACGGCGGCCTTGATAACGACGCCATTGCGTCCGCAACGCACGCAAAGCAAGGCATACCCTTATCGTCTGTGTCGTTACATGCACCGATACCACTACCCGGGAAAATTTTGGCCATCGGTCTCAACTATGGTGATCACATTGCAGAAACCAATTCGAAGCCGCCTGCGTTTCAGATGTGGTTTAACAAACAACGCAACTGCGCAGCAGGGCCCTACGCCGATATTAATTTGCCGATGGTATCTGACAAACTTGATTATGAAGCAGAGCTTTGTTTAGTGATCAGCAAACGTTGCAAACACGTGCCGGCTGACCGCGCCCATGAAGTGATCGGTGGCTATTTCTGTGGCAACGACGTCAGTGTTCGAGATTGGCAAATGCGTGTGCCCACCTTTCAGATCGGCAAGTCTTTTGATACCCATGGTCCGATGGGTCCATGGCTGGTAAGCCCTGATGAAGTCGGCAACCCTCATGACCTCGACATCCTGTGTACCGTAAACGGTGAGCAAAGACAAAAATCGAATACCCAACATCTAATTTTTGACTGCTTTGAGGCTATCGCGCACTTAACGCAGTCCTTTACCTTGGATGTCGGTGATGTGCTATTTATGGGTACGCCGAGTGGCGTCGGTGTTGCGATGAAGCCACCTTCATTTATGAAGGTGGGTGATGTGGTTCGGGTCGAAATCGAAAAGCTGGGTTATATCGAAAACACGGTTGTGCCAGAAAACGCAGAGACCGTTATTGGTTAGCATTTTTGTTTGTACTTTGGTTCGTGCTTTGGACGGAACTTGAGTTGATATTAAATAATTTTACAGGTGATGAATATGCTAACAATATTAGACGGGGGTATGGGCCGCGAATTGTCACGTCGGGGCGTTCACGATAATACCGGCTTATGGTCTGCTCAAGCGCTACTCGATGCACCTGAGATTGTGTTGCAGGTCCATAAGGACTTTATCGCTGCAGGTGCGAAGATAATAACAACGAACAGCTATTCGACCATCCCCAGTTATCTCGGCAAAAGTGATCTTGCGAAAAGCTACGTTGAACTTACCGGCCTTGCGGGTGAGTTGGCGAGACAGGCAGTGGAAGATTTGCGCAGAGAAGGCGTGAGCAACGACAAAAACCCTAAGGGTGAGACGGCAGTCCAAGTCGCCGGCTCGCTGCCACCGCTGTCCGAGAGTTTTAGGCCTGATCTTGTGCCCAGTAGTGACGATGCCGAAGCGATTTATGCATCGATGGTGAAGGCGCTCGAGCCGTATGTTGATTTGTTTTTATGCGAGACAATGTCTAGCGGTGCGGAAGCATTGCACGCCGCGCGGCAGGCAAAAAAACACGGTAACGGCAAACCTGTTTATGTTGCTTGGACATTGAATGAGCAGCCTGGCAAGGGCCTGCGTAGTGGCGAGTCAATCGCACAAGCGCTGGCGCTGATAGAGCCGCTTAAAATCGATGCCTATTTGTTCAACTGCACATCCCCTGAAGCGATACTGCAAGCATTGAAAGAGTTGGCGAGCTTGACGGACAAACCCATCGGTGGCTATCCGAATCGGTTCAACAAAGTGGACCCAAAGTGGACGCTTGATAACGACATTAAAACGGGCTTGCGTAATGACATTGATATTGCGTTCTTTGTTGAGATGGCGCATCAACTTGAAGCCGCCGGTGCGACGATTATTGGCGGGTGTTGTGGCATTGGGCCCGAGTATATCGAAGCCTTATCGCAGGCACACGCGCAGGTATAGTTTTAGGTACAGGCGCACGCAGGCGAAGAAATCGGCGCCGCTAGGCTAAAGTCCCGGTCCCGGTATCATCGGGCTACCATCCGTGAATCTCGCCATTTTGAATCTTGTTAGATCATGTGCTGCCCGATTACCCATCACCATGTTTGCCATAATCTGACCGGCGCCCGGTCCAATGCCAAACCCATGACCGCTGAAGCCGGTCGCTAAAAACAAACCGGGATGTGTTTCGATCTCGTCCATGACGGGAACGACGTCTGGCGTTACATCGATCATGCCAGCCCATGTTTCTGCGAAGGGTATATCGGCCAATGTTGGTAAACGTTTCTTCAGTTCCTTGCGCATCGCCCTTAACGCATTATCTGAAGGTTGAGGGTTCAAGACGCGGGTTTGCTCAAACGGTGTGACCTCATCGTCGCGCCATTGTCGGGTTGGCAACATTCTTTGAATGACGTCACCGCCGAATCGTAGTTTGATAAAGCGAATACTTTGGTAAAGTGCTGGCATGAACTTAAAAAAGTGTCGAAAACTGTCAGCGCCAATGAAGTGTTCATTTTCAGGACCAGAAGCGACGGTGTAGCCACCATCTTGACGACGTCTGATGGCGACTTCTCCGAGCGCCGCATTACCTTGATAAATGTCCGGTGCAGGCGCGGTTCTGGCGACGGTTGCTCTAACTGAAAGTTGCGGTAGGTTGATACCTAAGTTTGCGAGGAACATCGTTGACCAAGCACCGCCGGCACAGACAACTGATTGTGCAGCGACACGACCATGTTCTGTTACGACGCCGGTGACCCGACCTGCTTGCACATCGAGAGAACGCACAGCGCAGTTCTCACGTATCAGGCCACCTTTTTTTCGTAACGCAGCAGCCAAAGCCGGCACCGCTTTAAAGGGTTCGGCACGCGCATCACTGGGCGTGAATATCGCACCTTTGTATTGTCCGGGTTTATCCTTAATCAGCTTATCGACTTCATCGCCGCTGAGCATTTTTGTGTCTAGCTGATGTTGCATAGCGACATCCATCCACCTTTCGTGTTCCGCTAATTCTTTGTCGTTTTTCGCAGCATACAAAACACCTTGGCGAGTAAAACCAATGTCTTCACCGATTTCCGCTGACAAGCTTTGCCAGTGATTAATGCTTTCAATAACAATGGGTAATTCTGCCGGATCGCGAGATTGCTGGCGAATCCAGCCCCAGTTTCGACTTGATTGCTCGCCAGCTACTCGCCCTTTATCACAGACAAGCACGGACACACCATTTTTGGCTAAAAACCAAGCTGTTGAAATGCCAATTACGCCACCGCCAATAACGACAACATCGACGGACTCAGGCAGGGGCTCGTAGAATTGAATAGGGGATTGGTCAGTGAAGATCATGGTGAGGCCTTTTTATCGTCATGTTAGTCGTTTTTATTCTTTTGTCATCTGCGGCATACCTTGTGGTTGTCGCTTCTGCTGTTGATCCAATGCCACATTCTGCTCGATCAGGTGCTTTTCAACATGTTCTGCGAAACCGTAGCCGGCTTCTGCGTAAAGATTAAATACGATGCAGCCAAGGTCTTCGAGTTCTTGTTGTTCATCGGGATAGCGTGACACGACGGCGAGGTTGTTCGCAAAGCCGAAGGATTGCGCTAACTTAACGACAGAGAGGTTCTCGGCGTGATTACTGAGGCTAACCAGGATGAGGTGCCGAGTAGAAAGATCGGCATGAGCCCAGAAATCGTGATCAGTCGCGTCAGCATGTACGCAGTTCAAACCCGTATTTTGCAGCTGGATGACCTTGTCGAAACTTTCTTCAACACAGATGACTTTGCCAGGGCTGGTCTCTGAGAAGTAGGCGTACGCGCCAGTGCCTACTCGGCCCATACCGAGCACGACGATTTCCGCGTCACCAAGTTCGGCAGCCGCTTCACGTGGCAGACGATCCTGCCGTTCAAGTTTATACAGGTGTTTTCGAAACCGGTGGTAAATTTTGTGCACGTTAGCGTTCAATGGCGTCGCCAGGAAGAAAGAGATGGATACAGCTAAAGCCAGGGTTGTTAACCATTCGACCGATAAGCGACCTTGCTCGGTCGCGATTGCGGCGACGATCAGGCCGAACTCACTGTAGTTAAATAGGGCGAAACCGGCGAGTAAGGCAGTCCGTGCACGAAGTTTAAAGGCGACAAAGAGCAGGTAATACAGTACGGGTCTTATGAAGATCAGCAAACTCAGTACGAGCGCGACAATAATCATTTCTTTCGAAGGCAGACCGTAAAATCCGATCTGTAGGAAAAAACCAATGAGTAATAGGTCCTTGATGCTGGTTAATGAAGCGTAAAGTTCTTTGGAACGATCAGACTGTCCTAGGATGACGCCGGCAATCAAGGCGCCCAAACCCGCTTTCAAATGCAGGGACTCAAAAATCTGAGCAATGCCGAGTGCGAAGGCAATGCCGAACAGCAGGACTAGTTCGCCGTGTCCAGCATGACGCAACAGATACAAGCCAATCGGTCGAAGTAGCGGCAGTAAAAATAGTGCGAGTGCACTAACACCTGGCGGCGTATCCGAAGTGAACGCCAAATAGAGCACGGCGAGTATGTCCTGGATCACCAGAATGCCAATGGTTAAATTCGCATGTAGCGATATTGTCTCGCCTCGGTCTTCAAACATTTTTACGGCAAAGACGGTACTTGAGAACGATAGTGCAAATGCCAATATCCAAGCTGACGATATGTCTTTCAGTGCCAAGACCGGGAACAGCATGCCAGCGGCGACGATGACCACCACTGTTAAAGGTACGGCAATAAGAATTTGTAAGGAGGCAACCCCCCAAACTTGTGGTGAGACGAGTTCCTTTAAGTTGAGTTTGATACCAATGGTGAAAAGCAGCAGCAGTATGCCCAAGTCGGCAAGGGCTTTGATCAATTGGACATCACCAATATTTAAAGCATGACAGGCAAAACCTGCAAGTAGATAGCCGGGCAGGGAAGGATAGCCGAACCGA
Organism: uncultured OM182 clade bacterium; assembly: GCA_905182025.1. Taxonomy (GTDB): domain Bacteria; phylum Pseudomonadota; class Gammaproteobacteria; order Pseudomonadales; family Azotimanducaceae; genus JAHRVQ01. Next base: position 13,231 of record CAJJAA010000045.1, on the reverse strand, counting down.
CGGAAGAGTAACCCCGATAGAAAGGCCACAAGAATAATCAACGGCTCCAAACAAACACCTTCAACATTAAACAAGGTGTTTTAGCATAAACGAAATTCAATCGCTGAGGTATTTATGCTGATTTAATTTTTGTTAAGTTAAACCTTAAAGGGGGGCGGTTTTCGCTATGCTCGGTGCTTGCATGACCGATGCGGTAGCCGTTCGAACATGCTATGTGCTTATGCTCTGCTGTTGCCTGCATCCATGGACAGTATTTGTGGGCCGAACCCTCAGAAACAAAAGCCGCATATGGCGGCGAATAATAGTGGTGCGCAGAGCGCTTGATGATGCAGAAAACAGGCGCACTAGTGCGCGGCGTTTGAACGAGCGATAAAAGCGCGTTGTAGTATCCGCGTTGTAGTATCCGAGCCTATTTAGTTTTCGAGTGAGTTTTCGACAAACGTAATGGCCTGCTTAGGATGTTTGTCGAATTGGTTAGGTGGGTTCGTTAATGTTTCATTTTATGAAGGTGATCGGGTCACTTACAAGCAACGGCAGCGCAGCGACTTCGCAACGGTCAGGCTGCCTCAACTAAGCTGTCCAGTTTCGGACATTGTTTTTCTGTTCGGATTTCATGCCAAAGAGCTTCAGCGTCAGGGTGCACCTTGCGTAAATGATTGACCCACTGTTTGAGTCTACCTGCGCATTCTTTTTCCGGTAGCGTCTCTCTGATGTCGTGCCAAAACTCGATTAACAGATGTCGAACGGCTTGCCACTGTGCCTGTGTCATTTGATCTTGGCGTATGCGACTGGCAAGGTCAGGGCATCGTACGGCGCCTCTGCCGAGCATCACATCCGTTGTACCCGACGTCGCGACACAAGCGTGGTAGTCCTCAACCGTCCAAATGTCACCGTTGGCGATAAGCGGGATATTGATGGCATTGTTGATTCTAGCCAGCTCGTCCCAGTGTGCAGGCGGAGCGTAACCTTGCAGTCCCGTTCTTGCGTGTACTGTCACCTCGGTTGCACCGCCCGCTTCAATGGCCTGCGCGTTATCAAGCATCAACGATAAATCGTCGTAGCCGAGTCGCATCTTGGCTGACACCGTGATGTCCGATGGCACTGCGCTGCGCACAGCGTTAACCACTTTGTATAGGCTGTCGGGCTCTTTTAACATGACAGCACCCCCTTGGCGGCGATTGACGGTCTTGCTTGGGCAACCGAAGTTAATGTCGATGCCATAAGAGCCAAGCTCAACTGCCCGCAGCGCATTTTCGGCCATGGCATCTAAATCGTTACCGAGAAGTTGAACGCGAATAGGGGTGCCGCAATCGGTTTTACCGCCATTTTGCAGCTCCGGGCAAATGTTAAAGAAAACCCGGTCGGGATAAGCGCGGTCTACAACCCGTACAAACTCAGAGACCACCCAGTCGAATCCACCCTGCGCCGTCAGCAGACGTCGCAAATGCACGTCTGCAAGGCCTTCCATGGGTGCTAAAACAATTCTCATCGGTGTTGGGTACTCTGCTAATTAGTCGGAACATGGGTGTATACGTTTAAATGTCGCTACGAGTTTCCTTACGGGTTTCTACATACCGTTCCACATCGCTCTAACGAGAGTTCAAAGCCGATTTCCGCAACATTATTGTAGCGATGACGCAAAGCCACACAATGATCGCAATGTTTCGGCATAGATATCCGGCGTGGCATCGGGGAAGGTTAAGTCACCCGCATGGTTGGTACCATGCACGGTACGCGCAACAGCCGAGTTGCCTGCCTTAAGTAAATTTCGATAAAACGCCAAGCCTTCATCCCGCAGGGGATCAAGCTCATTGACCGAGATGATGTGTGGCGGCAAGCCGGCGAGTTCGTCGACTGAAGCCTGCAAGGGCCATGCAAGGGGATTGCTGCCATGGGCTTTCTCGGGGTCATAGACATTCACCATTGCGGCCATCATGACGCAGTCCAATGTGTAGCCATCATTTTCAACCAGAGATACCAGCTGTTCCGGTGGGTTGGCATAGGCACCGCTAATATAGGGGCACATCGCATAGACGCCATCGATATTGTCTAGCCAACCTTCCCGTTTCGCTTTAAGGGTCGTCGCAATCGATAAGTTACCACCGCCGGATTCACCTGATAGCACAATGCTGGATATATTCAGCGATTCGCGATGCTCATGGGTCCACTTCAATGCACTGGCGCAATCATTTAGACCTGCTGGGAAGGGATGATCGCCTAAGCTGCCGCCGCCGTTTCGAAACTCTACGCCGACAACGACAAGACCGGCATTAGCGATCTCATTTCGCCATCGTACGAAACCAGGGTCCGCCGCGGTCATCAACACCATGCCACCACCGTGGGTGTGAACGATACAGGGTCGCGGACCGTCCTGATTTTTAGGTTTATGGATATAGAGCTTGATGTCGTTGCCGTCGACACCTTTGATTGTTTCAGTGCTGGAGATGACATTGTCATAGCTCGGCATGACCGATTCCATCAATGGGTGCATCTGGGCCGCAGAGGCTTCAAAAGCATTGCAGTAGTCCAGACACGCCTGATAGGAGGAGTCGACCGAGATCGGCTCAATGTCGTCACCGAGATCACCCGCAGCTTCCAGCATTGCAACGATTCGTGGGTCAGCCCGTGGGTCAGTCAAAAATGTACTGCCGGGATTACCGAGTCTGCCGGGGAGTAGACGTTTATTCATTGAATCACCTGCTGGAGAGTTATCGAGATGTGGTGCCTAAAATCAGCGCTTCTAATGTTTTTATGACGGGCTTGCGAGGGTGAGCTTCATGACGCGCGTCTACCACGCGCCTTGAAACGTTTTGTACGACCCTTTATACAGCGATTAGCAACGCATCGTTAGAGCGTTTCTAACCACGCATCATCTGAATCTTCAGTGATGTTTTCAAACAACGGCGTTGAAAGATACCGCTCGCCGGTGTCCGGTAGCATCACCACAAAGGTACTATTGTCAGGTGCCGTCTTGGCAACTTCCAACGCAGCCCACATGGTTGCACCACTAGAAATACCACAAAAAATACCTTCTTTGCAGGCAAGTTGCTGCGATGTTTCAATCGCTTTGTCATCCGGAATCGAAATCATCTGGTCAGCAATGTCAGTATTTAGGACGCCGGGCAGAAAGTCGGGTGTCCAGCCTTGAATTTTGTGGGGAGACCATTCTGCGCCGCTAAGCATCGCCGCATTTTCTGGCTCTGCGCCGATGACCTGCACGTCAGGACGCGCCATTTTGATGATCTCACCAGCGCCGGTGACAGTGCCGCCGGTTCCCCAACCACTGACAAAATAGTTCAGTTCTCTTTTGGCAAAGTCGCTGAGAATTTCAGGTCCGGTGGTGTTTCTATGAAAGGCAGGATTTGCCGGGTTTTCAAATTGGTCGGCTTTAAACCAGCCATGTTGTTCAGAGAGTTCATGTGCACGCTTTACCATGCCGCTGCCGCGTTCCGCTGCGGGAGTAAGAATGACCTTAGCACCGAGTGCTTTCATGATCTTACGACGTTCGATCGAGAAAGATTCAGCCATGGTGGCAACGAACGGGTATCCCTTGGCGGCACAAACCATTGCCAACGCAATACCTGTATTACCCGAGGTTGCCTCGACGACAGTCTGGCCTGGCTTGAGTCGGCCGCTGCGTTCGCCCTGTTGAATAATGGCGAAGGCAAGTCGGTCTTTAACAGAGCCCAGTGGGTTAAAAGATTCCACCTTGGCGAAAATATTCTGGTTGGCAGGTGCAATGTTGTTCAGTCTAACAACGGGTGTGTTACCAATTGTGTCAAGAATGCTGTCGTAAATCATATTCCCTCCTTAAGAGAGTGGCTTGGTGTTGTCGGACATCGTCTTGAAACAATGCCGCTTAAGTGAGTCAGTCATCATCCGCTTCAAGTCATCAGAATTCAACATGCCGATTATCTGTGCCGTTAGGACTGCTGCCAGGTCAGTGGTGCGCCGAAAAGATCGCTTTGCTCGCCTGCTATACATCGTCTATTTTGTAGAGTTTTAAAACCGTTTAGCCGTGTACCAGTTGACGGCGCGAGAATGCTTGTCGATCTGGTCCGTGATGTCGAGAATCAGTGCGAACAATGCCATTCTGACGAGGACACCATTGTCCGTCTGCCTGAAAATGGCGAGATTCGGGTTTTCATTCAAATCATTATCAAGCTCGTTAGCATTACCGCGAGAATCCCGGGGTAGGGGATGCATGATGACCGTGTTGGGCTCACAGAATTCGGTGTAGATAGACTGATTGAGTCGGTACAGGCCTTTATATTTATCCGCTTCTTGTTGCGATGGAAAGCGCTCTTCTTGGGTTCTGGTTAGATACAGGATGTCGGCGTTGGTGATGTTCAATTGCAGGTCGCTGGACTCAACAACCTCATGCCCAGCAGCGCGTAACGCCTCAACGTATTCGCCCGGTAAGGCAAGTTCAGGTGGCGAGATAAGCGTGAAATGCACGTTGTTATAAAGCTTCAGTAACTTGCACAGACTATGCACGGCTCGACCGTAACGCAGATCGCCAATGAGTGAGATGCGCAGGTTATCGATTTGTTTGCCCTGACCGGCGAGTTCTTTACGAATGGTATACAGATCAAGTAAGGCTTGGCTGGGATGCTCGTTCGATCCGTCACCGCCGTTGAGGACCGGGACACGACTGGCGGAGGCAAACTCCGAAACCGAACCTTCAATTTCATGACGCATGACGATCACGTCGCTATAACCGGAAAGCACTCGGGCGGTGTCGTAAAAAGATTCACCTTTGGAGATAGAGGAGGCTTTGACTTCCGTTGTTTCACGTACTTCGCCGCCGAGCAGATTGAAGGCGCTGCCGAAACTGACACGTGTACGGGTGCTCGGCTCGAAGAACATGCTGCCGAGAATGGCGCCTTCGAGGACACGTGTGACACGTTGACGGTTTGCGTAAGGCGTCATTTGGTCGGCAACGGAAAATACTTTTTCTATCGCCTCCCGATCGAATTGCGAGACTGAAAGTATATGGCTGCCGACAAAGTCCATGATGACCTAGTGATCCTTTCGATTGCAGACCGTGAAGGTCTGTGTTTCTTATTGATGGGTTGCTCGCCCTTATTTTGGCGAACAACGTTTGCTTGTCGAACTTCAGTGCTGCTTGTAAACCTTATTTCGCTAAATTCTTCGCTTCGTTCGCCCAAGGAAACTTTTCCGGTAGCGAAAGCACGAGATCTCTCATCCATTTGTTGGCCTGATCGCGATCAGTACTTTCATGCCAGTAAAGGTAGGTTTCCAAATTCGGCACTTCGAACGGCAATTCTAAAAATTTGACCGGTAGCTGATTAGCCAGGAACTGTGCGAATACTCTAGGTACGGTCAGCGCAAGGTCGGTTGTCGATACCAGGTTCGGTGTTGCCAGATAATGTTGCGTGCGCAGCGCGATGTGACGTCGCTTGCCCATTTTCCCTAAAGCGAGATCAACATGCCCTAAGCCACCACGACGACTCGAAATATGTACGTGGCCCATACTTAAATAGGTGGCAAGGTCCAGTTTATCTTTAACAGCAGTGTTATCTTTTCGAACAACACAAACATGCGGGTGCGAAATGAGGGGTGCTTGTCTAATTTGGGGATCCGGTGCAAGGGGGATATCAATGGCTAGATCGAGGTTGCCCGACGCAAGTTCAATATTCATATCTCTGCGACGTACGTGGTAACAATCAACTGACACCTTGGGTGCTTCTAGGCTGATACGATCAAACATATTCGGTAGCAAAATTGACTGACTTAGATCCGTCATACTGACTCTGAAGCGTTTGTCAGAGGCCAGCGGATCAAAGGATTCACTCTCCTGTACACTTGAACGGATAAGTCCGAGTGCTTGCCGCACGCCGCCGACGATATTTTGAGAAACAGGCGTCGGCACCATGCCATCGGCTGTTCTGACGAACATCGGGTCATTGAACAGGGTACGTAATCGAGACAACGAGTTAGAAACGGCCGGCTGCGTGATGCCAATAATCTCACCCGCGCGGGTCAAATTACCTTCTGTATAGATGGCATCAAAGACGACGAAAAGGTTTAGGTCTATGTCACTTAGTTTCATAATTGATCTTGTGAATAATCACGTTGTTTAATAGGGACGTAAATTTTTATAAGTAATACGTATAGTAGGGGCATCATAAAGATGTTTTTGTCAGAAATGAAGATTGATTTGATAAATCTTTACAAATTAGTGATGTGAATTATCTTTTTCTTCCTAAGATTGGCGGATATTGGATTAGACGCGCGGTGAGTGCGACAATGCGGTACGTTAATGTCATCGGCAGGCTTCCTACAGGCGCCTGTTTGAATGGCAAATCACAGGGCTAGCAAGATCAAGATCTTCAATAGGATAAAGAGTTAGATGAGCGATGTGGAATTAAACCAACGCCTGCCATTTTCGTTTGCGAAGCGACATGGCGTTATCCTGTTGCCTGTCGCTGAGAGTTCGCTTGGTGAGCCCAATGGCGGCGCCAATAGCAATGCCGATTCAGCCGAAGTGATCTACAAAGCCGGTTTGCTGCCTCAGGTCTTGGCAGAGGTACAACGTATTGTTGGACGTCCGTTCAGGAGCCAGCTGGTCGATCGATCCGTGTTTGATCAAAAGCTATCGATTACCTACCAAAATGATTCTGGCGAAGCCATGCAGATGATCGAGGATCTCGGTGAAGAGATGGACCTCGGCAGTCTCGCGGATTCCATCGCGGAAAACAGCGATCTTATGGAGCAGGAAGATGATGCACCGATTATCAAGCTGATCAATTCATTGCTGACCGAAGCGGTCAAGGTTGATGCCTCGGATATTCATGTTGAAACCTATGAGACCCGTCTCGTTGTGCGCTTTCGCGTTGATGGCGTGTTAAGAGAGGTGGTGAGTCCGCGTCGCGCACTTGCGCCGTTATTAGTATCGCGAATAAAGGTCATGGCGAAACTCGATATTGCCGAGAAGCGGCTGCCTCAGGATGGACGTATCTCGTTACGCATCGGCGGTAAAGAAGTTGATGTGCGTGTCTCCACCATTCCCGCCAGTAACGGTGAGCGGGTTGTGATGCGCTTACTCGATAAGCAGGAAGGCCGCCGTGATCTGACTAATATGGGCATGAGTGGTTCTGATCTCAAACACATGCAGTCACTGGTCAAAAAACCGCACGGTATTATTCTGGTGACGGGCCCAACGGGTTCCGGTAAATCAACCACGCTGTATGCCTGCCTTGATCAATTGAATGATAAGTCCCGTAACATATTGACGGTCGAAGACCCGATTGAATACGACGTTGAAGGTATTGGCCAAACGCAGGTGAATACAAAAGCGGATATGACGTTTGCGAAGGGACTGCGGGCAATTTTGCGGCAGGATCCCGATGTCGTCATGGTTGGTGAAATTCGAGACTTTGAAACAGCGGACATCTCCGTGCAGGCGAGTTTAACCGGTCATTTGGTGCTATCAACAATTCACACCAACACTGCCGTTGGTGCGTTGACACGATTGGAGAACATGGGCGTTCAGCCTTACCTGCTGAGTAATAGTATTGTTGGCTTAGTTGCGCAGCGTCTCGTGCGGGTGCTGTGCCGTCATTGCAAAGAGAAACGCGCGCCGGATGAATATGAACGTGACTTTCTTAAACTCAACGCTGACGAGACGGCCGAGATATACCATGAAGTGGGTTGCGAAAAATGTGCCCACGAAGGCTATCGCGGCCGGCAGGGGATCTATGAGGTGGTGTTGGTTGATGATGAAATGCGGCGTTTGATACATAACGGTGAATCAGAACAACGACTTGAAGAACATGCGCGGTCAAAAACAACCGGCATTCGCGAGGACGGCCGCGTCAAAGTACTGGCGGGTGTGACCTCGATAGATGAAGTGCTTCGTGTCACGACGGAAGATTAGATAATTGGCAGCCTTTGAATATATAGCCCTTAACGACAAGGGACGCGAAGAGAAGGGCATCTTTGAGGCTGACAGTTCTCGTCAGGTTCGCCAGATGTTACGCGATAAGGGCCTGGCGCCCCTAAGCGTGACCGCGACCAAAGAAGAGAAAGCCTCCAGCAATGCTTTTGGTAATCTGTTTAAGCCAACATTAAGCATTCGAGAGTTAGCCTTGGTTACGCGTCAACTGGCGACGCTCATTGCGGCCTCTCTGCCGATTGAAGAGGCTTTGCTAGCGGTGTCAAAGCAAAGTGAAAAGCCGAAAACCAAAGCGATGTTGATTGCGGTCAGATCAAAGGTATTGGAAGGTTTTTCTTTGGCCAATAGTTTGGCCGAGTATCCCCGCGCATTCCCAGAGCTTTATCGAGCAACCGTTGCTGCTGGCGAATCCGCAGGGCATTTAGATTTGGTGTTAAACCGGATTGCGGACTTTACCGAATCTCAGCAAGAATCACGGTCCCGCGTGCAACAGGCCATGGTTTACCCAGTCATTCTGTTTTTGTTAACCGTCGCTATCCTTGCTGGCCTGCTCGGTTATGTTGTGCCGGATATCGTTAAGGTGTTTGCCGATACGGGCCAAGATCTGCCGGCCCTGACCATTTTTATTATTGCCTTGAGTGATTTTGTCAAAGACTACGGCGTGTTTGTTGTTATCGCTTTAGTGGCGTTGTCGTTTGCAGCGCGACGTGCGTTGGAAGTGGCCTCAATCCGATTGGAATTTGATCGTCGCCTGTTACATTTGCCGCTGATCGCGAAGATGAGTCGCGGCATGAACACCGCGCAATTTGCCAGCACGCTGAGCATTCTTTCCTCCAGTGGTGTGCCGCTGGTGGAGGCCATGAAGATCGCAGGGCAGGTGTTGTCGAATACATGGCTACGACTCAAAGTATCGGAGGCGACGATTAAAGTCAGTGAGGGTTCGAGTCTCAACGCCGCCCTTGAGCAAAGCGGATATTTTCCCCCGATTATGTTGCACATGATTGCCAGTGGTGAGTCGAGCGGTCAACTGGATGATATGCTGTCGCGGGTATCCAACAGCATGCAACAGGACGTTGAACTGCTGCTGGGTGTGTTGCTGAGTTTATTTGGGCCGTTCATGCTGCTATTAATGGGCGGCGCCGTATTTACCATCGTGATGGCGATTTTATTACCGATCATCAATCTGAATCAGCTGGTCTCATAATGCGTATTGTGACGCGCGTCCTGCAATCAAGTGAACCAGCGGTAATCGACGTAGGCAAAGTAGATAACGTAAATAAAAAGATAAATAAATAGATAAATAGACCAATCGAGAAAGCAGACCGGTATCACGCAGACGGTTAGCGCCAGACTAAACAGTGCGAATGGCCGAGCGACAGACAATTTAATTTAAGGGCGTTTATTTTAAGACCATTTATTCTAAGCGAATGCACTTTTTAACGAATGCGTATTCAGACAATTAGGTCATTATTTGATGAAGAACATGAACACTAGGATCTGTATGAGCAATATGAAGGGCGGCAAACAAAAAGGCTTTACGCTGATTGAGATCATGGTGGTGGTCGTGATTCTGGGTATTTTAGGTGCGTTGATTGTACCGAATATTATTGGTCGGCCGGATGAGGCCAGAGTTCAAGCGGCCAAAGCCGACATTGAATCGATTGGCACTGCGCTGGAACTGTATCGGCTCGACAACGGTAACTATCCGAGTACAGACCAAGGCTTAGATGCGTTGGTGAACGAACCTTCCGGTTTTCCTGAAGCGCGCCGTTGGAACCGAGATGGCTATCTAAAAAAGTTGCCTAAAGATCCCTGGGATGAAGGCTATCTATACTTCAGTGAAGATCGCAAATATGAGGTTTACTCCTACGGTGCAGATCGTAAAGAAGGTGGTGAGGGTGTCGACGCCGATATCAGCACGGACGACAATTAAACAGCCATGTGCGCGTTGCCGCTAACAAGCAAACATCGGCAGTCTCGACTCTCTCCTCAGCGTTACGATCGACGTCATGCTCAGCATTATCGGCAGACGGGTTTCACCCTTATCGAAATTCTCGTCGTGTTGTTTATCGTCAGCATCATGTCGGGTCTTGTGGTTGCAAACCTACCGTCATTTACCCGCACGCAAGACTTTGATACCGAAGCGCGTCGACTTGAGGTACTACTGCAGATGGCAAGAGAGCACGCAGTTGTGCAAGCCGTCGAGATGGGTTTCACGGTCGAAGACGATGGCTACAGTTTTTATTATTATGACGAAATTGCTCAGTCCTGGGCGCAAATGCAGCAAGCGCCTTTTGGCGTTCGCAAATTACCGGAAACGATGACCTTGTCGCTCGAGATTGTCGGCAAAGGTTTTAGCCTGGCAGATAACGAGGATGCAAAGGGGCCAAAGTTACTTTTGCTTTCCAGTGGTGAGACGACGCCGTTTGAATTAGAAATATTTCAGCAGCCTGATTTATCCAAACGTCTGCAGTCAGATGGTTACAGCGACATCGAATGGGTTGAAGATGAATCGCTTTAGCCGTCAATCTAAACAAGCGGGTTTTACCCTGCTGGAAGTGATGATTGCGCTGGCAATTTTTGCGGTCGTGTCCGGTGCACTGATTCGTAACGCCGCGCAAACCGTCAGCCAGACAGCCATTGTACAACAGCGAACTGTTGCCTATTGGGTCGCAGAGAATCAACTCAATGAAACCCGTGGCCAGCCGCGCACCGAAGACAGCTTTCCCGGCTTAGGCTCAGATCGCTACAGCGTCACAATGGCAGGCCAGGATTGGGAAGTGCTGATGGATGTCGAATCAACGGATAACCCGGATATGCGCCGTTTGATTGTGAGCGTGTCACCCGCCAGTGATACCGACTATGTCATCGTCGAGTTGACCGGTTTTGTGGGTAAGTATTGATGTTAGCTTGCCGACAACAAACTCAGAGCAGGTCCCATGCCGAACAAGGTTTTACCTTGCTGGAAGTGTTGGTTGCCATATCCATCTTCGCCATCATTGGTTTGGGTGCCAATCAGATGTTGCGCACGGTGATTAAAACCCATGATCATACGCAAGCCAGCATCAAACTCTATTCAGAATTTAGCCATGCCATGGCGGTGCTGGAACGTGATCTGTCTCAAGCGGTGCCGCGCGGCATTCGCGATGAATTTGGCGATCATCAGCCGGCATTTTTAGTGGCCAGTGGTCCATTTGCGCTGGAGTTCACGCATACCGGCTGGAACAATCCCATTGCACTGCCGCGCAGTAATTTACAACGCGTGGCCTATGCGATGAATGAGGACAAGGAGTTGGTGCGTTCATTCTGGACCGTGTTAGACCGCGCTGAAGATGCCAAACCGATCGAGCAAATACTGTTGACGGAAATCTCCGATTTTACAATCAATGTCATTGGTGCTGAAGGTGAGTCCGGTGATATATGGCCTGCGCAGGAGGCTTCAGACCCCTTACCGATCATGGTAGAAGTGGTCATATCAGCCGATGCCTTCGGAGATGTCAGAAAAGTCTTTCCGCTGGTCTCAAACGTTGTGATTCGACAGCGGGATCCGTCGTCGAATGATCAGGGCAACAATAATTCGAGCAATAATTCGAACAACAATGCCAACAACGGCGGTAACGGCAGTTCCAACAATAACGCCAATGACAGTTTCAACAACGGCAACCGTAACGATAATGGCAGGCCGGGTATTGCTGTTGATCCAGACATTAGCGATCAAGGCTCGGACGGCCCATGAGACTGACATCGACATATCCCTTTAGAGGACAGCAGCAGGGCGTTGCGCTTATTTCAATCTTACTGATTGTCGTCATCGCCACCGTCTTGGGTGCCGCGATGACCACGGAGCAGAACTTTTCGATCAACCGTGCCCGGGTAAGCTTCGATCAGAGTATCGTTAAACAGTATGCATTGGGCGGCGAAGAGCTGGCCAGACAAATTCTGCGACAGGATTTTATTGATTCCCCGGAGGTAGATCATTTGGGCGAGCAGTGGGCAGTGCCCGGTGACGTGTTTGAGTTTGAAGATGGCGAAATTGAACTGCAGATTATCGATCTGCAGAGTCGCATGAACGTCAATGGCTTAGCCTCGACGGAAGCGAATAATAATGGCCAGAACGGCTCTGCAAATAGTCAGCTCGATGATTCTACAAATGATTCTACAAATGGTTCGCCAAACGGTTCGCCCAATAGCAGTACCCAAGACAATGACACGAAAGCGCGTCTGATCAGATTATTTACTCAGCAGGGGGCTGAGGATCGACATGTGCATAATCTTAAAGATTGGATAGACGCCGATGATGCCAACGATGGTTTAGGCGCAGAGGACTATGCCTATTTGGGTTTAGACAAACCTTATCGAACCGCGGGTCAGTTAATCGGCGACATATCCGAGTTGCGCCTGCTGCTGGAAATGGAGCCACAGCAATTTCAGCTTATCGCGCCGTATCTGGTAGCACTACCTGACGTTCAAATAGAGGTGAATGTGAATACCGCATCCGCCGGCGTCTTGCAGGCACTATTACCCGGCACCGATTTGGGCACGCTGGAGTCCTTGGTAGCCGATCGCGATGGTGGCCAGCCGTTTGAATCGACCTCGGCATTTCTCGTGCAAGCGGGCGTGCAGGGTGTTTTGAATGGAATTACTGTAAGATCGGAGTTTTTTCAGGTGAGCATTAAAGCCAGATATCAAGATCGGTTTGGCTACCTCACGAGTATTATTCAACGGGACGGCACGGATGGCAGCATGCGTGTTATCTACCGAGACCAAAGTAAGAAGATATTGCCAAAAGTGACCGAGCAAAAATTGGAAAATACGCAAGCATCGACACGAACATTGACACGAACATCGACGCGTAAATTGACGCGAAGATCGTTGAACAGTGTGGCCCCGTTGCGTCGGGTTATTGATGTATTGGCTGGCCCGGTAACAAGGCGTACAACAAGCGTTGCAACAAGCCCGTTAGTTGCTGCAACGACAGAGAGGCACAATGGCTGAGAATCTGTTTCTGCGTTTAGGCCGAGTCAACGGTGAAGACCATCTTGAATGGCTATTGCTTGATGAAGCATCCGGCATCATTCGTTTGCGCGGTGAAGGTAATCGCCAAGCCTTTGCTCAGATCTCGACATCCGTCGATATCAGCGGCGAAACCTATGTCATGTTGCGCGGTGAAGATATTCTACTGACGTCCGCTAAAGTGCCGAGTAAACAACCCAGACAAATTCTTCAAGCCGTGCCCTTTATTGTCGAGGAAAGCCTGGCCCAGGATGTTGAAGATTGTCACTTTGCGATTGGTGATCGTAATAGCGCAGG
>CAJJAA010000044.1 GCA_905182025.1 uncultured OM182 clade bacterium | reverse complement strand
CACTACATCTTAGCGATCATGATGGTCATTGGTGTTGTACCCTTAATAGTTGGTCTCGATATTGGTGATATTGCACGCGCAGCAACAATTTCAGCCAGCCTACCGTCTATCTTTGTCTACTGGTCGCTGACACGCATCCACACGCGCTACCCAGAACAATATGCTAAGTCGATGTTCAATATGAAGCCGGTGTGGATTTGGAGTCTGTTCCTATTCTCAGAACTGTCGACCTTCGTGGGCATTTACTTTTTGTCGAGAGATCTGTCATCCACTGTGATTTGGAGTTTGGTGGTATGGACCATTGTTGCTGTAGCCTATTATCCTATACGTCGATATTTTCTTGCCAAACAAGGTTTTGATCTAGACGCAGCCACGACTGACGACAGTTTGTTTCACCACGATTAGGCCGACAGTAAACTGCGCCTGCAAGACTATTCCACCGGCGTATACTTTCTAACGAAAGGTAATAACTCATCGAGAACCGGACCGAGCGTCGGCGCAATAACAAAAGTTGAGTTCTGCAGCAGTGTCGTTGCAGCCCTAGAATTCACAATCGGGTGCAGAAAATCTCTCTCCGCGCCGTGATGCAGTATCAACGTTGCGGGCACGTTTAGGGCTGCGAGTTGTTCGTCGGTCATGCCCAACGTTGTTTTCGCATGATAAGAGGCCAGGTGCTCGCCGGTGCGTTTCATCGCCGCTAGAAAATCTTCGACGTCTTGTTCCAAGAAAGCCTTTTGAAGCTCTGGACTATTACGTTCCAGATAGGCAGCCCACAGAGGCGTTGTGGCAACCGCCTGCATCGACGTGAGGCTTTCATCTTTGAGGTAATCCAGATAGTACTCTTTCGACAAACGCTCAGCCGCAATCGGCCCGCCAGTCAACGGCGATATAACCAGCGCAGCAACTTGTTCTGGATACCGTTCGGCAAGAATCATATTTGAACGAGAACCAGAGGACATACCGTAAAAAGTCGCTGGGCCAACCTCAAGGCGTTGCAGCAGTATGTGTAGATCTTCTGCCTCTTCAATTGATAGCGGCTCGCTGCCAAACGATACCTCCGAGCGACCCATGTTGCGGCGATCCCAAATAATCACCTTGAGATCACTGTCCGCAGCAGCAACATTGCGCGCAAAACCACGAAAGCCGTTAATCTCGCCCATCCCGCCAGGGGTGACAATCAGCGGGATCTTGGCATCAGGGTTGTAGATTTCAACGTACAATGTCACGTCACGGTCAGGTCTTAAATCGACTCTTCGCACCTCGGTCGGCACATTCTCCGCGCCCCCTTGCGGCAGCGCATTAAAATACAGGGGGAAATAGGGGTTATTCGCAGCGCCACGGAACAGCGTCGAATCTGGATTATAGTTTGGGTCGTTTACATCAATCTCTTGCTGTTCATGATGGTCCCCATACGCGCTGGCGATAACAATCAGCGCAGCAAACAATCCGCTTATCCGTTTTGCTGAGGTTCTGGCGATTTCTTTCATTGCGTTTTCATGGTCCGCGAGCCGAAGAAAAATTAACATAGGATCTAACAGTCCTTAATGCAAGTAGCATCAAAATTAAAACGTTACAACCAACGCACTTCGGATCTAATTAAATTGAGAAACGTAAATCCCATAGCGGGTCGACGACGACAATTTGATGAAGCCGCCTCAGCCGAGATTGCGATGCAATTATTTTGGACCCAAGGCTATGAAGCAGCGTCACTAAACGAATTGCTAAAAGCTATAGGGCGGTCAAAGAGCAGGTTCTTGCACTTGCCAATCATCACAAGGCACACTGCTAAAAATCAGCAGCACCACCTTAAAAAAACAAGCAGAGAAAATTATGCCAGCAGACATACAGTGGACAGATGCCAAAGATACTCGGGACAACGCTACCAAGGAATTCCGTATCCGCAGGGATGGTATGCGGGATATCACCGGTGCGCTGTGGCTGCCCGACGCACCCGTTGAAGGCAAAACCCTTATCTGCTGCGGCCATGGTGCTTCTGGCAACCGTTATCAGGCGCCTATCAGCGATCTGGCTGAACGTTTTGTGGGTGCCAATCTGCCCGTTCTGTCGCTTGACGGACCAGTACACGGTTTACGTCAAGTGGGTGACGGTGGGCGCACGGCATTTTTCCCTGAGTATCAGCGTGACAATAGTCTCATTGATATGACCGACGATTGGACTTGCGCAATTGAACAGATCCAGTCTGAATTCGCTATAGCTAAGCTTGCCTATTTTGGTCTGTCGATGGGTTCTTTATTCGGCTTGCCCTTGGTTGCCAGTAGAGGCGATGTCACAGTGGCTGTTCTAGGCCTGATGGGCGTCCAACAAAATTTTCCGCATGGCGAAACACTGCTCAAAGCCGCGGCAGACATCAAATGTCCAATACTGTTTTTAATGCAGCTGGAGGATGAGTTATTCAATCGCGAAGGTTGCCTGCAGATTTTTGATGCCTTCGCCTCGAAGGACAAACGACTACATGGGAACCCCGGCCTACACCCTGAGGTTCCTAGCGAAGAAATCGATTGTACTTTCGACTTCCTGCTCGCTCATATCAATGGCACAAAGACAAAGTCAATCGTCAATATAATTTCTGACTAGAATGGTGGCGATTGGGTCGGTTGGTTACCCACCACCAACTGAAGTGTCACCGCGCTTGAGAGATTCGACGGATATCGCTAGTGTATGGGTCTTACCTCAGGAGAACGCAGGATATGTTCGACTATAGAAACGCGACCCTAGAGAGCGCTCGGGCATTTGCGCGGGATGCTGACATCGATCAACTCGATGTTTCAAACCACTTTTTGTTCCGGCAAGACGCCCATTGGCCGATGTTTGAACGTCTAAGGCAAGAGGACCCTGTGCACTTCCATGCGGAGAGTCGCTATGGACCTTACTGGTCTGTCACCAGTCATGAGGCGATTAAACTGATTGATGCAGATAACAAGCGTTTCTCCAGCGCATCCGGCATCGGTATCGTCGATGATGCTGGCGCTGCGTCTTCTTCTTTTATCGCCATGGACTCACCCAAGCATGATGGTCAACGGGCCACCGTGGCACCGGTTGTTGCGCCGCCGAATCTGGCAAAAATGGAAACATTGATTCGCGAGCGCGTCATCGAAATATTGGATGGCCTGCCCATTGGCAAAGCGTTTAATTGGGTCGAGCGGGTATCGATAGAACTCACAACGCGCATGCTAGCGACACTGTTTGACTTCCCATTTGAAGACCGTAATAAACTCACCTACTGGTCTGATATCGGTGTCATGGGTCCAAAGTCAGGCTATGTTTCTAGCTGGCAAGAAGCCAGAGCTGAACTGCAGGAATGCCTGAAGTATTTTCAAAAGCTGTTTAGTGAACGACTTGATCCCAGCCACGAAGGCTTCGACCTGCTGACAATGTTGGCTAGAAACCCAGAGACACGCGATATGCCACCGGGTGAGTTTTTAGGCAACATTATGCTGTTGATTGTCGGTGGCAACGACACAACGCGAAATTCGATAACCGGCGGCGTTCTAGCGCTGAATCAGTTTCCTGATCAATACGACAAGCTGCGTGAAAACGTCGACCTTATTCCCAACATGGTCGCTGAAATCATTCGCTGGCAGACCCCGCTGACTCACATGCGAAGAACCGCATTAGAAGATGTTGAGCTGCAGGGCAAGACCATTAAGAAAGGCGACAAGGTATTGATGTGGTACGTGTCAGGTAATCGCGACACAGCCGTTTTCGACAACCCAGACAAACTCATCATTGACCGCGCCAATGCACGTCAACACGTGTCATTTGGCTTTGGCATTCATCGCTGTATGGGCAACCGATTGGCGGAAATGCAACTGCGCATTTTGTGGGAAGAAATCAGCAAACGGTTTCACAAAGTGGAAGTCATTGGTGAGCCGGAACGCGTCGTTTCTAATTTTGTGAAGGGTTACTCAAAGATGTCTGTCATTTTGCACCCGCTGAAATAAGCCGACAGGTGTTCAGTGCAACTGACCTGTATAATGAAGATTAACATCTGAGTTGAGCGAAGGTATTGCAAGGTTAACAAATGGCTTAGCTGGCCTTTGTATCAAAAAAGCATTGATACACATCTTTAGAAGTTTAGCCTGCCCCAAAGCTAGGCTAAACTTCGGTTTACTCACAACTAGGCAGCAAACTGATCGAGATGATAGTCGGTATTACCGAACTGGGCTTCAATCACTAGCAAGCGCTTGAAGTAGTGGCCGACTCTTAGCTCTTCCGTTACACCCATGCCACCGTGCGTTTGTACCGCATTTTCACCAACAAAAAATGCTGCCTTGCCGATAAGATGTTTCAGTGCGTGGATATTTCGTTGCGCATCATCACCGCCGTTAGCCACTTCCATCGTGGCACGATAAAGCAACGATTTGCACTGCTCATGTTCCATGAACATTTCAACCATTCGATGCTGTAACACCTGAAAATCTGCCAGAGCGTGATCAAACTGCTCACGTTCCTGCGTATAGGCAACGGTATCTTTGTAAAGCACTTCCATCGCACCAACCGCTTCTGCAGCGATTGCCAGAATGCCATCATTAATCGTGGCATTGAGTACCGTGAAACCATCACCGACGTCACCGAGTAGATCATCAGCACTGACAGCAACCTTGTCGAAAGCGATCTCGGCCGACTGCAAACCATCAACTGTCAGGAAACCCTGAACTGTGACGCCTTCGCGATCTGCTGGTATCAAAGCAAGGGAAATACCCGATTTATCGGTCGTGCCGCCGCTGGTTCGAAATGAAACAACCAAGGCATCTGCTGTGCCGCCATGTTGTACCATGCATTTTGTGCCAGTGATGGTGAAGCCATCTGCGGTTTTAGTGCCTGCTACCGCAACATTGTGAGGTTCATAGCCTGACTCAGCTTCCGAGTACGCCAGCGCCAATTGCTTTGATCCATCGATAACGGTTTCGAGCCATTGCTTACGTTGTGTTTCATTAGCCGCGCGCTTCAAGACGCCACCGCCCAGAACAATACTTGCTAAGAATGGTTCAAGCACCAGCCCCTTACCAAAGTGTTCCATCAGGATCATGGTGTCGAGTTGGTTACCACCAAAGCCACCATCGTCTTCACTAAATGGCAGGCCAAACCAGCCAAGCTCGGACATCGATTTCCAGTGAGCTTCACTAAAACCAGGCCCCTTTCCGACGAGCGCCATGCGGCTCTCGAGGTTATAGCTGTCTTGCACAAACCGTTCAATCGAGTCCGAAACGAGTTGCTGTTCTTCAGTCAAATCAAAATTCATATCAAAATATTCCTATTTCTTCGTCGACTTAATACCAAGTACTTTCTTGGTAATGATATCTTTCTGGACTTCGCTGGCGCCACCGTAAATGGTGTACACACGGCTACTCATGTAACCACCCATACCCGCCCGTGCAAAATCAGGCCCGGAGTTGATACCACCCCATGCGGCTGAAAATTCACCGCCCGCTTCCATTGTCAACTTTTGGATACGCTGTTGAATTTCTGTACCTTTCAGCTTGAGAATTGACGATTCAGGACCGGGTGCAGTACCCGCACTTGCCGTCGCCAAGCTACGAAGTTCTGTATATTCTACTGCCATCAAATCAATTTCGAGCTCGGCGATCTTCGACCTAAAGCTTGGTGTATCCATCAAGCTACCGTTACCGCGTTTGACGCTACTCGCTCGCTTTTTCAAACCTTCAAGCGCTACGATAGAGTTGGAAATACCGGCAATACCTGTTCGTTCGTGCTCAAGTAGACCTTTCGCGTACGCCCAGCCTTTACCCTCTTCACCAACGCGATTTTCAACCGGTACTTTCACATCGGTAAAAAATACCGTGTTAACCGTATGCGCACCACCAAGCGTAATGATTGGCTTAACTTCAACACCTTCTTGTTTCATCGGGAACAGTAGAAACGTAATACCTTCCTGTTTGATACCGGCATCACTGGTTCTGGTTAGACAGAATATCCAGTCTGCGATGTGCGCCATCGTGGTCCAAATCTTGGTGCCGTTGACAACATAGTGTTTACCATCTTCGGTCAACTCAGCCTTTGTTTTCAGACTGGCGAGGTCGGAGCCTGCACCGGGCTCTGAATAACCCTGACACCAGTTAACTTCGCGTGCTCGGATAGCGGGCAGAAATCGTTCTTGTTGCTCTTGCGAGCCGTGCGCCATCAAGACAGGCGCAAGCATGCTCAAGCCAAAGGGCATATCCCACGGCGTACCCGCGCGAGCGGTTTCTTTCTGCCAGATGTAATGCTGGTTAGGCGTCCAACCCGGTCCGCCAAATTCAGCTGGCCATTTGGGTACATCCCAGCCGCCTTTTTCTTTGGCTTTCTCAAACCATTTCATTCGCCACTCTTCCGGATTTGCTCCGTTCGTGTAGGCATTTTCACTCAAAAATCCTCTTACTTCTGTTTCAAAAGCAAGATCATCTGCGCTCAGATCGATATCCATTTAGCATGTCCTATAGGTCTTTGTAGAAGGCAATATAGCAAAGCTGGCAACAAATACTAGAATTATGTTCTAATCGTGCCATGTCACGCCAAATCCAGACCAGCGCCCTAAAATCCCGTGTAATTGACGTCGCGTTAGCCCATTTCTCTGAAGTCGGCATTGCGCGTACCAATGTCGGAGATATCCTCAAGGATGCCAATTGTAGCGTCGGCAGCCTGTATCACCACTTTGGCAACAAGGAAGGCATCGCCGAAGCGCTATTTATCAATGGCGTTAACCAATTCAACGGCAATCTACTTGCTGCGCTGTTACCGCATCGCACCGCCAGCGCAGGAATAAAATCTATCGTTACTTTCTGCTGCGACTGGGTGACCGATCAATCACAATTGGCTGCTTACATGCTGTCACGTGAAATTAAGCTATCAGAAAGTGCCAAACAGGAACTGCGTGAAATTGATCGCGCCTTGGCACAGGCGCTGTCTAACTGGTTCGTACCGCATGTTGAATCCGGCACGCTGCAACAACTATCAACGGGTATGTATGTACCACTTATTTGTGGACCGACCCTTGAGTACTCGCGCATGTGGCTTTCAGGCCGAAGCCGAAAGTCGCCAAGCGATGTCTCGCCCATACTTGCAAAGGCAGCTTGGCAGGCCGTCAAAGAACCCTAGTCGAGCCGTTAAGGTCAAACTAAAGTACATCCACTGTCGTCGTAAACCAACAGCACGATTTACGCCGAAGTATTACTTTGACCTCTGTCCTTTTTAATGACGGCACTTTATGTTTTCGACAAGGTCGGTATTTAGGGTGTCTTTGCCTATCAATTCCTATTACTGTTTATCGTTGATGTAACGTCTCGACTATCGCAGATCATCTTTTGTTACCGGCGCTACTATCGCGCTAGACTGAACCGAAATCGCTAACCCGTATTATTACACAAGGACCTGAATGTATGCCTTCAGCCAAGCCCCTTGCTGGACTCAAAGTTGTCGACTTCTCCATGGCCTACGCCGGTCCTATATGCGGCCGAATGATGAGTGACTGCGGCGCTGACGTAATCAAAATCGAGCCGACGCGTTTCAGTGACGGTGTACGTAGCAATTCCCGCATCTTCGCGCACTTTAATGCGGGAAAGCTTGGTGTGCAGATTGATTTGAGCAGCCCCGAGGGTCAGCAGCTAGCACATGAATTGATTGATAGCGCCGATGTGGTTATCGAAAACTATCGGCCCGGCATCATGGCGAAGTTTGGTCTGGACTATGCCAGCCTAAAACCGCAGCATCCGAGTCTGGTGTATTGCTCGATCTCTGGATTCGGTCAAACCGGACCTGACGCTCAACGCGCCGCATATGCACCCATTGCCCATGCTGCCAGTGGCTATGATGTCGCGCACATGGGTGCTCAGATCCATGCAAGCCCACCAGTACTAGCGCGCCCGCAAGCGTCCGGTATCATGATCGCCGATATGTTAACGGGCGCTTACGCGTTTGGCGCCATTCAAACAGCACTGCTTGGCCGCGTAACATCAGGACTGGGTGATCATATTGATGTCACCATGTTGGAATCGATGATGACCCTGATTCCCGGTCATCAACAAGCCGCACAGGTTGTCGACGCGCCTCAAATGGGTGGGTTTCTACCTATCACGGCGAGCGATGGTTACATCATGGCGTGTGTTGTTTCGGACAAAAATTTCGAGGGTTTGTGTACAGCGTTAGTACGCATGGATTTACATGCGGATGCGAGATTTGACCGCGCAAGTCGCATCGCGAATGTGCGTTACCTTGTCGGCGAAATAGAAAAGTGGTCTGCCACACGTACCGTTGTCGAGTGTGAAACTCACTTTAACCGGCATGGCATACCCTGCTCGCGCTACAATTCCGCGGCAGACCTGTTCGATGAGCCACAATTGCAACATCGCGGTGCCTTCACTCGCAACGAAGATGAAGCTGGCGAATATTTTGTGCAGAACCTGCCTTTCCAGTTTGCCTCGATGGACAATGCAACGACGCGCCATGCACCAGCTCTGGGCGAACACACAGATGTTGTGTTCGCTGACATCGGACTCGATAAGGCGGCGATTGCCGCGCTTCGAGAGCGCGGTGTTGTGGCTTAGATTTGGATTCAGTTATCGCGCCACCGCTGCAGTTTCAACAACCGCAACAACCACAAAACAATGACGCCGGTTGAGTGACGAGGCCCCTTAACCCCGCGGCACTTTAAGCATCGGTAATAGTTGAAAATTTTATGAGCGAAAATACGCAAAGCATTAGCCAACGACTTAGCCTAGGCACTCGCGCTCGCCTAAAAATCGACAACGTACCAAACTGGGTACACGGTGTTGGCCTCGGCGGTACCTTGGCTATACTTGCCATCTTCATCATCTTGTTTCTAATTTTCAAAGACGTCCCCGTATGGACCGATTGGCGACCCGCTGCCGAGTTCATCAATCCCGAGTACGGCGAACGTATTTACGCAGACAGTGTGTTGCGTACACGGATGAACACCTGGTCAAATATTTCCTACATCCTATTCGGCTTCTACGCCATCGCACTGGGAGCCAACGATTGGAAAAAGGGGCAAGCACTTGAACGTGGTTATTTAACTCATGTACCGATCCAAAGCGTCCTATTTGGTGTTGCATTAATCTATTCAGGACTGGGCAGCGGGTTTTTTCATGCATCGTTGACCCATTACGGACAACAATGTGATGTGGGCGCAATGTACGCCATGACGCTTTGCATCGCTGCGATCCCGGTCGGGAGCTGGTTGCCTCAAGCGCAGGTCCCTGGGACAAATCGCACATACCCAACCTGGCCGCTGATTGCAGTGCTTGTTATAAGTGGGTCTCTCTACTTCACCTACTACAAATGGGACTACAGCTTTGGTGAAGTTTCAGTCTACAGCAGCGCCGTGCTATTTATTTTCGCAGCAGCTAGCCTGATTCAACCCGGCAAATACCTTCAAATACGATGGCTCATTGCAGCCTTCTTCTCTATTGCTCTGGCGGCGAAAATTCGCGAACTTGATATACAGGATAGCTTCACTAGCCCTGATTCATTTTTCCAAGGCCACGCTGTATGGCATTTGGCATCAAGTCTTTACTACTTTTTTATCTTCTTATATTTCCGCTCGGAAGAACGAAAATAAAGTAGCAATCCGTTAGAAGCATTTTGCAACCGTCAACTAAAGCTGGCTGCGAATTGGTAGCATGCGATAGAGACCTGCTTTGAGACGATCCCAAACATTGGTCATCGGTTCTTTCGTGTAGGTCACAGGCACGCCATCCTTAAGACCACTCCAGAGGAGACGGTTTTTTTCGTCAAGAGACAAACTCCACACTTCCGGTGGTAATACTTTCTCCATCCTGGCGACATACTCCGCGCCCATTTGTGGGTCTTCAATCAGCACACCCATTTCTGTATTAATGTATGCCGAGCGTGGATCGAAGTTAAATGATCCGATAAAAATCTCACGTCGGTCCAACACGTAGGATTTCGTATGCAAAGTAGACCGTGATTCACTGGAGTCAACGTACTCGTTGCCTGGCACGCGTGCATCGGGCCTTACTTCATACAGTTCAACCCCAGCTTTGAGTAACGGTTTACGTGCCGGTGCGTATCCGCCGTGCACGGCCTTTTGATTGTTTGCTGCCAGCGAATTTGTTAACACACGCACCTTAACGCCACTTTGTTGAATGGCAATAAGCGCATCTCTAAAGACTTTCTCAGGAACAAAGTATGGCGATAGAATAATGAGTTCCTTTTCCACCGTCGCCAATGAATCTCTTAGCGGCGCTATAATCAAATCCTCTGGATTTGCTGCACCCTTAATGCCTTTGTCTGGCGTATCGTAGATGAGCTTATAAGGTGCCCACCTGAATCCACTCGTATCCGATTCAACCAGCGCGTAAACGCGCTCAATCACAGCTTCCGCATAGGGCGTGCTAACCAACGCGGCACTGTGCTTAACATAGAGTTCACGTAACTGATTCAATGCAGCATCTGGGCTCTGTAATGGTTTAATGAATCCCGCCACTGGTACTGCTGTTCGATGACGCCAGTAGGCGTCGAACATATTCGAGACATCCTGCACGATTGGACCAACACCGATAACATCCATATCGCCAAAGGCTGAATCCGCGCGAGCACCAAAGTATTCATCAGCAATATTGCGGCCACCAATGATGGTGATTTGGTTATCGATAGTGAACGACTTGTTGTGCATGCGTCGGTTGACGCGGCGGAAATTGACCACAGCACCAAGATTACGACCCAATAGACCACGGTTGAACGGGTTGTATATACGGATCTCAAAATTAGGGTGCGAGTCGAGTGCCATCAGATCTGCGTCGTAGCCGCTCGTGAACATATCATCAATCATTAGTCGTACGCGCACGCCACGGTCCGCCGCCTGAAGTAGTGAGTACAAAAACTCCTGACCGACGGCATCGCGCTTAATCAGGTAGTACTGCACATCAATACTGCGTTCAGCAATGTCGGCTAACCGAAATCGCGCCGCGGCCGCATCGATCCCGTCGTTGAGCACATAAAAACCACTGGCGTTGTCAGGTTTACCCGCGACTGCGCTGGCAACCTCTCCCGCCAAGTATGTGTCCGCCGTGTCGAGAAGCGCCGCGGACTTGGTTCGCGGGTAATCAAAATCAACGCTGGTACAACCTGACAGCAATATAACAACTAACAGTAATATTCTTTTCATCATGCTTGATACTATAACTGAAATTAGCGCCAGATATGAACCGACTGTTCAACGTCTCTCTGTACTTTACTCCGCCCCTCTGTATTCATAAAATGATGCGCCAGAATTCGCGCGACGCCGAGGCTGCACAATAAGGGTTTGTAAAATGCAAAGAGCGACACTGACAAAAACTCACCTGCTTCTAGCAGCATTCTTTCCCCGTTTGGCATGTATGTTCCTGATCACGGATGGCTTATAGACTCGGCGTATAGAGGGTTCGTAGGGGCAGCAGGCATTGGGTTGTTTGTTGTAGCAATCACCTTAAACTAACGAGTCCCTGTTAGTCGCACAGACAAAAGGCAAAAAAAAACGATAGTTGGCATCGAAGTCCAACTATCGTCGTTTTACCAAACCGCTAATGTCAGACTAAATTGAAACCCTCATCACTGAGCGGCATTGACCTTATGCGCACACCTGTCGCTGCAAAAATAGCGTTTGTGACCGCCGGTGCTAAAGGCGGCAATGCAGGTTCACCTAATCCCGTTGGTTTGTTATCGCTTTGAATAAAGTGAACGTCTACCTCGGGCGTTGCCGCGATTCGCATCACAGGATAACTATCAAAATTATCCTGCTGGATGACGCCCTTCTTCATTGTAATCTGTTGCATCGCCATGGTGCTCAAACCATCAATCACTGAACCCTGAACCTGGTTCATGGCACCGGACATGTTGATAATTGGACCAACGTCAACTACAACGGTGACCTTATCGACGTGAAAATTTTGATCCGCATCGACAGAAACCTCGGCAATCTCAGCAACATGCGCCGCATGACAAAAGTAAAAGGACAGCCCCTGAGCTGAACCTTTAGGCATCGTTTTACCCCAATCCGCTTTTTCTGCGGCGAGCTTAATGACATCTATCGCTCGTCCCGTATTAAGGGCGTTAACATTACCTTCGCTTATCCAACGACGCTCGCCCATCATTTCCAGTAAAAACTCAAGATGGTCACGACCGGCTAAATGTGACAATTCATGGATAAAACTTTGTTCAACAAAGGCATTGGTGTTTGAGCCAGGGGCGCGCCATGCACCACAAGGCGTGTTCACTGGCATCATGGATTGTGTCACACGCGCATTGCTCAGTGCCGTCATTGAAAGTTCATTTCCCTGCAAGCCTGAACCAATCACAGGCTTACCCTTGTGAGCAAAGCCAATGTAATGCTGATCCCACGCTTGCAATTTACCGTTAGCGTCGACGGCCGCTTTCATGTTTTCAAACCCACCTGCTCTGAAAAAATCGTTGTGGATATCGTCAGTTCTTGTCCACGTTAACTTGACGGGCATACCAACCCGATGAGAAATGACCATCGCCTCAGCGGCGAAATCATGCACGGCACGACGCCCAAAACCCCCACCCATTCGGGTACCGGTGACATTGACATTTTCTTGCTTGATACCCAACATATTTTCCGCGATCTCTTTTACCTGAGCGGGAAATTGGCTTGGCACCCAGATGTCCATCGCATCAGGTTCTGCGCCGCTACCTTTTCGATAGGACGCGGTACAGTTCATCGGCTCCATGCAGACGTGCGCGACATAAGGAAATTGATAAAAGGATTCGATAGTGCTGTTATCAGCGTTGGCTAGCGCGTCAGCGACTGATGCATTGTCCAAGCGGATCTCGCCTCCATCTTTTTTCGCAATGCGCTTGGCTTCAGCAATCATTTCAGGCCAGTCATCGTCAGACGCATTGCTATCATCCCATTTAACGGCAAGCTTACTTTTTGCGTCAAAAACTGACCAGGTGTCATCGCCGACAATCGCAATACCACCGCGAAGAACAGCCAGACCCTTAAGAAATGACATAGTCGCTTCACCAGCGCTATCATCTGGCGCAACGATAAATGCATCGCGGATACCCGCTAGGCTTTTGATTTCGGCTTCGTTAAAACTAAGCGCAACACCGCCAACTCTCGGGCATCGGGTATAGGATGCATACTTCATATCAGGCACATCGACATCAATACCGAATTGAGATTTTCCCGTGGCGATAACGAGGTTATCAACACTACCGACAGAGGTACCAATGATGGTGTAGGACCGAGGGTCTTTGAAAGAAAGGTTTTCAGGGTCTGGCACTGGTTGACGCACAGCCAACGCTGCTAACTCACCAAAGCTGAGGCTTTGGCCGGATATATGTACAACTCGACTATCTATTGCTTGCAAGTCCTGCCGCTTGACTTCCATTGATTCGGACGCTGCGCCAACCAACATCTCACGGGCGGACGCGCCCATTTTTCGCATTAGATCAAAGCTTCGGGGAATTGTTGTAGAACCACCTGCACCTTGCAGACCAAATTTACTTGAATCTATCGGCGCTTGCAGGACAACCACATCCTCCCATTTAGCGCCCATTTCCTCAGCAATAATCATGGGTAATGACGTTTTAATACCCTGCCCCATTTCAGCATTAGCGGAATAGATTGTTATCGTTCCATCCGATGCAATCTGAACATAGACGTTCAGCTCTTTCGAACCAATCAGTGTACCGAGTTCTTGAGCAACCAGCGCAGATGGCAAGGTCATCTCTAACATTAAGCCTCCGCCTGTCAGCGCTGAGACTTTTAAAAAGTTGCGACGGTTGATTTGACTAATTTTCATTCGCCTACTCCTTCTACCAAACCTTGGTCAGCCGAAGTATCCGCATTATAAAACAAGGCGGCAGAATGTATCGCTTTACGTACTCTTATGTAGGTACCGCAACGGCAATAGTTACCCGCCATGGCTTTATCAATTTCATCATCGTTAGGCTGACTATTCGTCGACAGCAGCGCCGCTGCGCTCATAATCTGGCCCGCTTGGCAGTATCCGCATTGAGGCACATCATGCTCAATCCACGCGCTTTGCAAAGGATGCAATCCATCGTTCCCAGCCAGCCCCTCGATCGTTGTGACGGGCCCCGACACAGCAGACACAGGCAGCACACAAGAACGCATTGCGACGCCATTTATATGCACGGTGCAGGCACCACATTGCGCGATACCACAACCAAACTTAGTCCCCGTTAACTTAAGCTTATCCCTCAATACCCACAGCAGCGGCATTTCTGGACTCGCATCAACATCTGTTTTTTCACCGTTTATTTCTAGTGTGTATTTGCTCATTGACTCATCGCTTCCTAAATCTGTTGTCGTAAATCTGTGGTCGTACACCTGTTGTCTTGCATCTACTGTTCTAAATTGTTGTTCAAAACTGACAGCTTCATGAACCCTGCGGATCAAACTCACGCCACTGTAATTGTTGGGCGCGACGATATCAAAGCTATTTCCGGTTTAATTAACGACAAGCAGGCAGCTAATTGCGCACCAATCTGGCGCTACATCAAGCTGGTGAATTGACAGAGATTTCAGTCAGCCTTTTGTCCCTTGTATGGCCTGTGAGATAAACACTCTAAAGGCTAAACCGCTATAATCGCGCGTTTTGAAAAGTGAATGCACTATGCCCCACGCAATACGCCTTGGCGAAGAAACCGAATTCGAGATCTTCGGCCGCAAAATGACCGCAAAACTTTGGGGCAACCCGGCTGGCTACCCCACCCTGGCGATTCATGGCTGGTTGGACAATGCCGGCACCTTTGATCGACTGGCGCCACTACTGTCAGAGCTGAATATCATTGCCTTGGACCTTGCCGGTCATGGTAAATCAGACCATAGAGCACCTGGCGTTCAATACCATCATGGCGACTATGTACTGGACATCATGTCCCTTGTTGAGACACTAGGCTGGTCAACGTTCAATCTCATCGGTCATTCTATGGGTGGTCAAATTTCCAGCGTCATTGCTGCCACTTTCCCGGATAGGGTCAATCAAGCCTTTATGATCGATGGCTTCGCCGCAGAAGGCACATATTCAGATGAAGAGCGTGTCGCCGGCAACCGACAGGCAATTGAGAAAATGATTACCGGACATACGCGTCCTGCAAAAGTGTTCGAAGATACTCAGTCTATGGCGTTAAGAGTCACCCAAGCCACAGATCAAACGCTGGACGCAGCAAGTGTCCTCGTGAGCCGTGGCCACAAAATCGTCGATGGCGGTGTTTCATGGAGAACCGATCCACGCATTCGTTATCCTTCGTCTAACCGCTTCACACGAAACCAATTAAATATCATGCTGCAACAAAGCACTTCGCCTGCACTGCTGATCGTTGCCGAACAGGGCGACCGCTGGTACCAAGGGGAAGTCCCGGTCTCGGAGATACACCATCCAAACCTGACAGTTGTTCGGCTCGACGGGCCGCATCACATTCATCTGGAGGCTGACTACGTTAATCAAGTTGCAGATCTAGCGCGTGCTTTTTTTGAGTTAGACAAGGCTGATGATCGGACAGTCGAGCACAAGCAGGTTCTATCGGCTTAAGTTCTTTACAACTTACCGCCAACACCAAGTGACGCCACCATTGCATCTATTTCACTGGCCGGCGTCAAATCATAAGCCAGTTGTCGACCCATTTGCGTGATTGCTGCCGCCAGCACGACCACCGATCCTGTTACGCCAAGTGACGGCAACCGCCCACAAAAATATTTGTAGGGATCAACATCTTCAAACTCGCCGACCCGCGCTAAATAGCACTCTACCGGTCGGCCCTTTACTTTTGCTGGCCGGATTGCGTTCAACTTCACGATTGCGTGAGCGCGTATGGGTTCTTCTTTCAGTTTGAGTCGCCAAGCGGCAGCTCGAGGGCGGGAGTTAAAGTCAGAGACACACGTTTAAATTGAAAACATACTGACTGATCGTTAGTATCGAAAAATGACAATAGAAATTATAAATAAGATTATACCAACCCTAACACCCGGCGATCATCCCTATCTGAACGGTGCCTGGAAACCCTTATATGAAGAAGTGAACGCAACGGACTTAGAGGTCATAGGGGAAATCCCCAAAGACCTAAGCGGCGTTTACATCCGCAACACTGAAAACCCCGTTCATGACGCCATCGGCACCTATCACCCATTCGATGGCGACGGCATGCTGCACGCGATGTCGTTTCAACATGGCCAAGCCACCTACCGAAACCGTTTCATTCGCACCAAAGGCTTTGTCGCAGAACAAGCTGCTGGACATGCAATATGGAGTGGGATTTCCGGTAACCCTAAAAAATCCTTGCAGCAAGGCTGGGGCGCAAGGGGTTACATGAAAGATGGATCTTCGACGGATGTGGTAGTGCACGGCGGTGAAATCCTTGCGACGCATTACATGTGCGGCGAAGGTTACCTGCTTGATCCATATACGCTTGAACAATTTGGCACCGCACCTTGGGCACCAGCTGAAGGCATTTCAGCGCACCCCAAGGTAGATCTCGAAACGGGCGATCTACTGTTTTTCAACTACTCGAAACAAGCACCCTACATGCACTACGGGGTGGTTGGAGCCGACAGGAAATTGAAACACGTGATACCCATTGAACTGCCTGGACCGCGGCTACCACACGATATGGCATTTACGAAAAACTATTCCATTCTGCCTGACATGCCACTTTTTTTAGACGAAGAGTTATTAAAAGCGGGCATTCATGTTCCGGTATTTCACCCGGATGTACCGACCCGTTTCGCCATCGTGCCGCGCTTTGGCTCAGTCAACGAAATACGCTGGTTTGAAGCTGACCCAACCTTCGTGTTGCACTGGAGCAACGCTTATGAACTGGGCAATGAAATTATTTTAGAGGGTTATTTCCAAGAAAACCCCGATCCTGCTCCTTTGCAGGTGCCAGGCGTCGACCCAAGACTTGGAAAGCTGATGGCGACGATTGATGAGCATTCATTTAAGCCCAAGTTACACCGCTGGCGCTTTAACCTCGATACCGGTAAAACCACAGAAGAACATATCGATGAGCGGTATCTGGAATTTGGCACAATTAACCAGCACTACGCAGGCGTGAAGTCGCGCTATCTTTATTCCACAACTACCGAGCCGGGTTGGTTCCTATTTAACGGCATCGTCAAGCACGACTTGGATACCGGTGACTCATCAAACCTTTATCTTGGGGACAACCGTTATGGTGGTGAGGCGCCTTTTGCAGCAAAGGTCGGCGCACAATCAGAAGACGACGGGTATCTCATCTCGTTCGTAACAGACCTGAATCAGAACCGCTCTGAGTGCATCATTGTGGATGCAAAAAATATCGAAGCGGGTCCAGTTTGCACAATTGTGCTACCTCATCAAATCTCCAGCGGGACTCACGCAACATGGGCTTCACATGAGGAGATCGCAGAATATCGCTAAACTGAGCTTTGCTGCGACGTGCACCTGAGACAATGCCTGACACAATGCCTGACACACTATAAGTCCATTCAATCAACAACGGGCTTATGTTGATCTGTTGCAGGTTGCCTTGATCGATTTTTCGATCGGGTTTCCACCTTCAACGCTAAAACGACAACCGCTGCTATTAGGTACAGTACTAAAAACGTCAGCGATGCCGGCCGATAACTGCCCGTAACATCATATACCCAGCCGGCAAAAGGCGTACCTGCCAAATGTAGAACCGCCATTGGCGGTCTCATCGCCCCTAAAACACGACCAAATGACTCTCGCCCAAAGGCTGCGCCAACGACCGCACCCTGCATCGGTACAACACCTCCCATACCAAAACCAAAGAAGCATGCCCCAATCAAAAATGCTAAATGACCCTCCATAAATACCATCATGAGTTGGCCGACAAACTGAAACCCAATACCCAACCAAAGTGCATGACGCACATCCCATCGATCAACCAGAGCACCAAAGATAAGCTTGCCCATAATGCCGAATCCGGCGGTTGCCGAGGCGATACCCGAAGCAGCAACTAACGACAGTCCGCTGTCAGTAAGCTTGGGCACCATATGAATCAGCGTTGCACTTTGAATGCAGAACAGCAGGCCAATAACCGTCAATAGCACCCAGAAATTTGGCTGACTCAAAAAGTCGCGGGTGCGCAGAGGCGGCTTGGGCGGCGGTAACGAATCCTTTTCTGTCGCACCATCGGGCAGTAATCCGACGTCTTCGGGTCTCGAAATGACAAGCCGCAGCACAACCGGCACAACCACCAGAAAGGTAATCAGACCATAGGTCATAAAGGCTTCACGCCAACCAAATGTCGCGATGATCCAAGCACTAATGGCTGGCATGATCACCCCGGAAACCGAAATACCCGTTGCCGCTATACCCAGCGCTGAACCTCGTTTCAAAACAAACCAATTACTGACAAGTTTTGAGGTCGCCAGTTGCCCCATCGCGCCGGCACCAAAACCAACAAATACGCCGAGTACAAGATAGAACTGCAGAGGCGTCTGAACGAGGCCCAGCAACCCAAAGCCAGTACCCATTGAAATTGCGCCACAGGCCATCACATTCTTAAGCGGGAATCGATCCAACGCCCGACCGATAAAAGGTGCTAAAAGCGCACCGACACCTTGCGTGACTGTCACGCCAATCGACACGCCAAAACGAGAATCGCCGAATTCAACCGCGATAGCCTTGAAGAAAATACCGTAGGAATAAAAAAAGAAGCCGACCGCAATAAAGTCGACCAGAAAGGCAACCGCAACCATCCGCCACCCCAGAAAGAGAGTGGCATTATTACGTCTTAACAAATAGGACAGCATGGGGACTCGAGCCAAAAATAATCCGCCACTATACACGCTTCAATTTGTCGCATTGGCGTTAAGTACTAATTCACTTGCACGCTTCAGCTATCGAACAACGTCGCCCGCGGCCACGACTGGTTAATAACTGAGCTCTGCCCGCGCGCGCCTCACGCGATCACAGTTTGTTTCACTTCTAGCTATTATTGACTGTGGTATTCGAGTTGCAGAGCAATGCTCTGTGGCTTATTGGCCAAAAAAAAGCCAAATAAGTGCAATAGTCATGATAGTGATCTACAATACCTTCTTAGACTTCTAACTAAATATCGTCCAGGGGGATGAATGTTCCAAAAAAAGCAACTTCACACAGCCATATTGGCCGCACTTGCCGTTTCAGGCTCAACAGCGGCAACTGCAGAAATTGAAGAAATTGTGGTTACGGCAACCAAAAGATCCGCAAGCACACAGGACGTTCCCGTTGCTGTCACAGCACTGGGCGAACAAACGCTGAAGGACTTTGGTATCTCGAATTTCGCAGACTACCTCATCAACTTACCCGGCGTCACTGCTGGCGGCAGCGGCCCAGGACAAAACACCGTCTATATTCGCGGCGTCGCCTCGACCACGCCAAACCTGACAACAGCGGGTGTTGCGGGTCTAGCACCCAACGTCGCGCTCTACCTTGATGAGCAGCCTCTTTCGCAGCCCGGCCGTAATCTTGACGTTTACACAGCAGATATGAACCGTGTTGAAGTGCTCAAAGGACCACAAGGCACCCTTTTTGGTGCAAGTTCTCAAGCAGGTACAATCCGCCTCATTACTAACAAGCCGGATCCTTCCGCTCAATATGCAAGCGTAGATTTTGGAACGTCTTTCACCAAAGGTGGTGAAATGAGCAACAACATCGAAGCGATGGTCAATATACCCGTATCCGATGCGCTGACCTTTCGTGGTGTGGTTTACGTCGACAATCAGGGCGGATACATCGATAACGTCGCGGGTACCCGTGATCTGCGTAGTTCAGGCCGCTTCCGTGATGCTGGCACAGTACGCGCTAATGGTGAGCCCGTGTCGCTAGCTCGCGCTG
Source organism: uncultured OM182 clade bacterium (assembly GCA_905182025.1). Lineage (GTDB taxonomy): Bacteria > Pseudomonadota > Gammaproteobacteria > Pseudomonadales > Azotimanducaceae > JAHRVQ01. The sequence continues at coordinate 12,168 of CAJJAA010000044.1, read as the reverse complement.
GCATTCAGACCGCCGATAGCCTCCAAGCGCGATTCGACGCTGGAGACACGTTTAACGCGGGCAATTCAGTCGATTTAAGTGGAGTAGACTTTTTAGAGGCGAACAACTCAGGTTTGGTTGAAGATGACTTCAATGAAACAACCTACGCCGGCGCTCGACTTTCTATGCTGTGGGATATCAATGAAAACTGGTCCTTACTTGCCGGTGTCGCGTCCCAAGATATTGACTCAGAGGGCGTCTTCTTCGCTGACCCCGACCTAGGTGACTATGAAATTCAGCGTTTTGAAGATGACAGCATCGAAGACAAATACGACAATTACAACTGGACGCTGACAGGTCGCGTTGGCGAACTCGAGGTACTTTACACCGGTGCATACACTGATCGCGAAACCAATCAGCGCGTCGATTACACCGATTACATGTATGTCGGCCAGTACTTACCCTACTATATATGCGATTCTTCCGTAAGCTATCCTGAGTACAACTATAGTGATCCAAAGCCGGGACTAACAAACGGTACGCCGGGCGGTACCTGCCAAGCCCCGAACCTTTTTGTTAAAAGTGAAACAGAGTTAAAAGTATCGACGCATGAAATTCGCATCACAACCAATGAAGACAGCCGCATTCGTGTTACAGCTGGTGCATTCTACAGTGATCTCGAGTTAACAGAGAAAAACGACTTTACCTACCCAGGTTCAGTTAGCGCTTCTATTTTTCCTGGCTTTGGTGCTCCGCAAACCGGTTTCTCGCCAGGCTTTCCATTCCCTAATGCGTACAACTCTGATGCAGGACCATTTCCAGCAGACGTCATTTTCAGGAATGACATTCGTCGTACCGATGAACAGATGGCCTTCTTTGGCGAAGTCACAGTCGATATCACTGACAAATTTGCTGTGACCGTTGGTGGTCGTTATTACGATATTGAAGTCGATTTCGAAGGTGGTGCTAATGGCCAATTTTGCCAAGGATACCAGCCTGAGAATAACCGTTTTGGCACCAATATAGATGACCTCTATGACGGCGATGGTTCCTTCACCTTTATCGGTGATTGTAGCAGCGGAGGTAACATCACCTTTACTCAAGGCCAAAGTTTCGATGAAATCAAGACCATTTTGCAGGCAGCTGACCCTTACAGCGTAGGCCGTGGTGACTTCGCAAGAATTCCAAACGCGATCAACGATGGAGAGATTCAGGGTATTGTGAACGCATTGAGTGCACCGGACAAAGCCGAGAACTCAGGCTCCATCTTTAAATTTACCGCTTCTTGGACGCCAAGTGACAACGCCCTGCTTTATACGACTATCTCGGAGGGCTTCCGACCCGGTATGTTGAATCGACCCGGTGGTTCACCTGGACCTGCTGGCTCGAATTATTCAGTGCCTTTTGAGCTAGACACGGATGATGTGACCAACTACGAAATGGGCTGGAAATTAGACTTATTTGATTACTCAGTGCGTTTCAACGGCAGTGTCTTCTTTGTAGAGATTGAAAGCATGCAAACAACCATTTTCGATCCGAGCATTTCAAACTTATTCTTCTCAGACAACGCAGCAGACGCTGAGGTAATGGGATTTGAAGGTGATGTCACGTGGGTACCGGCTAGTATCGAAGGTTTGACGTTGAACGCGGCTTTCTCGTTTCTCGATACAGAGATTACGAAAGTCTTAACGCCAACAGACGATGTTCGCAAAGGCGATGAGCTTGCATTTGCGCCAGAATTTCAGGGTAACCTGAGCGCGCGCTATCAGTGGCAACTTGACTCAGGCCTAACCGCTCACGTCATGCCACACGTTTCGGCTTCTTCAGAGTCTTATAGTGACGTCATCACCATTAATCGCGATGAGATAGATGGCTGGGTGATGGTCGGCTTTACTGCAGGGGTGAGCGGCGCAAATTGGTCCGCAGAACTTTTTGGCGACAATGTGTTTAACGAGCAGGCTGAACTAGCGCGAAACTTTGTTTTCGACGTTCAACGTGTCACGTACGCACGACCAGCAACTTACGGTGTCAGAGTTTCTTACGACTTTAACTAAGCGTAACGTTTAATCTAGCATCACGTCGAACGCCCCTTTATGGGGCGTTTTTTTTACGCCAATGATTTTTATTGGTATGAAGTCATGAATTCGTATAATGCTGAAGCGAAAAGTCTTTAGGGGAATTACATTAAGCAAGATCAAGTCAACCTTACAGAAATACAGCAACTGATTACTGGTAAGCAGTTCGAACAAGCCGTTGCCCAGCTCGATGACCTGCTCAGCACTGCACCCGACCATGTCGACGCACTCTACATGCGCGCAGTTTGTATGCGTTACTTAGGCAATCACGACGAAGCCTTAGCGACGCTCACCAGACTACAAAAAGACAACCCTTTATTCAGCCGTGCGTTTCAGGAAGAAGGGCATTTACAGATGGCCCGTGTCGACTACGATGCGGCCTTAAAAGCTTATCAACAAGCAACACGCCTTAACCCTGCCCTGCTCGCCAGCTGGAAGGGTCAGCTGGCAATCCATAGCGAACAGAGAAATCTTGTCGCTGTCAATCAGATAAAACCGCAGCTTGAACGGCTCGGCCAATTACCCAGGCCCTTATTAGCAGCCATGGATCTGGTTGCCCAAGGTAAGCTGATACGCGCTGAGGACATCTGTCGACAGTTTCTCCAAAAAGCACCACAGCACATTGAAGGCATGCGAGTGCTTGCTGATATTGGCATAAAACTCGGCGTGTTAGACGACGCTGAGTTCTTGCTTGAAAGCGCCGTATTAATGTCACCCAATCATGCGGAGGCGCGCATTGAGTACATCGAAGTTTTACGCAAACGGCAAAAGTTCGACATGGCGCTGATGGAAGCAGATAAGCTTCTTGCGACTAACCCCGCCAACCCTCAATTCCAATCACTGTATGCGATTGTTTGCATGCAAACAGGCGATTATACCCGCGCGCTTACGTTTTTTGACCGCATTCTATCCGTTGTACCAGCGGATGCTGGAACACTAACCTCCAAGGGACATGCGCTAAAAACAATCGGCCAAACAGACAATGCCGTTGCCTCTTATAGACAAGCCATCGATCATCATCCCGATCACGGCGAGGCTTATTTTTCTTTGGCCAACCTCAAGACGTACAAATTTAGTGATCCTGAACTCAAAATGATGCAAGAACAGGAAGACAACCCTCTAAGCACTCCGTTGGACCGAACCCACATCAAGTTCGCGCTTGGCAAAGCGTACGAAGATCGACAGGAGTTTTCGTTGTCTTTCGACCAATATGCTCAAGGCAATGCGCTTAAAAAAGGTCAATCTCGTTACGCCACAGATCAGATGCTCGAGGAGTTTGAGGCACAGAAACGTGTTTGCACCTCGTCGCTACTCTCGCGCCGAGACAAAGCAGGATTCGATGCACCGGACCCAATCTTTATCACGGGCCTGCCACGTGCAGGGTCAACGCTACTAGAGCAGATACTTGCGTCACATAGCCAAGTTGACGGAACGCTAGAACTACCGAACATTATCGCCCTTTCTCATAGCCTCAGACGTGGCGATCGAGGATCCGCGAAGAGCACGTATCCTGACTTACTGAGCCAATTAGCCGACCAACAACTCAGAGACATGGGTGAGAAATACCTGCAAGACACAAAGATGCATCGCGCTGGCGCGCCCTTCTTTATCGACAAGATGCCAAACAACTTCCGCCACATTGGATTAATAAAACTCATACTGCCCAATGCAAAAATCATCGACGCGCGCCGACATCCAATGGCTTGTTGTTGGAGTGGCTTTAAGCAATTGTTCGCCGAAGGCCAAGAATTCACCTATTCTTTAGAGGATATCGGCCATTACTATCGGGGTTACATTGATTTAATGGATCACTGGCATAAAGTTTTACCCGGCGAAATTCTGACGGTACAGCACAGCCAAGTAGTCGATAATCTTGAAGATGAAGTTAGACGAATTCTCGATTTCTGCAACTTACCTTTCGAACAATCCTGTGTCGAATTTCATAAAACAGAACGAAGCATTAGAACGCCCAGTTCAGAACAGGTTAGACAGCCAATATTTCGTGATAGTATTGACGCTTGGAAAAATTACAATGAATGGCTTGACCCTTTGAAGGAGTCCCTAGGAAGCGACATACGAGAAAGTTACAACATCGTATGAGACAACCCTAAAAATACCTATGAAAGATTATGATGAAATACTGGTCGCACTGCGGCGAATAACGCGTGCCATTGATCTTCATTCCAAAAGCCTTCAAAAGAAAACCGGCCTGACGACGTCACAATTGCTCGTGATGGAAATCATCAACAAGTTGGGTAGCCCGTCACCTAGTACGATCGCCAGAGAGATGGTTTTGTCACAAGCAACCGTCACTACGCTGCTGGATAGACTCACAAAAAACCAGCTTGTTGTACGTGTTAAAAGTGATCAGGACAAACGGTCGGTCGCAGTTGATCTGACGGAACGCGGCAAAGAATTGGTGAGCCATGCGCCCGAACTGCTGCAGGCAGGTTTCTTGAATGAATACCGTAAACTGCCAGACTGGCAGCGAAACTCTCTGATAGCATCCCTGCAACAGATTGCTTATTTGATGGACGCGGAACAACTGGACGCGTCGCCGATTCTCGATACCGGTGAGCTGCATCCACCCACAGACCAAGCCTCCTAGCGCACAACCGATTGGCTAAACATCCGCATTAATTTACTCGCAGATTAATACCAGAACTGGCGGAAACGGTCATAGAAAAAAAACCAAAAGGATTAAGCGATATCTCATACTGGGCCGTTTAAACGACTTCACGCCGAGACGGCGAGTCGCCAAGACTATGGCGTAAACTTGGGTTTCTATTTTCTATTCTTCAGCCAGGGATTACCCGGTTTATTTCCATCGGTCGAACGACGACCTGTCGATTCTCTTGCACTCTTTTTAACAAAGTCCAAGATAGAAATAGGCACTTCTTTGACAGCTTTGAACGCTTCATTGTCCCGTCGTCCAATGAGCTGACCTAATCGGCTCTCTATCGCACAAAGTCTTTTGAAATCATCATTGGAAACTAACGATACAGCCTCACCGCTGGCACCCGCCCGACCGGTACGACCTATACGATGGATGTAATCATCAGCATCATCGGGTAAATCATAGTTCACTACACGTTCAAGATTATCGATATCAATCCCCCGTGCCGCTATGCCTGTGCCAATGAGTATGGGCAGCTCACCCGACTTAAACTCAGCCAAAATTTTTGAGCGATTGGCCTGGCTTCTATCACTGTGTATAGCCTCAGCATTTATACCGCGCTTTACAAGCTGGCTGGCCAACTTGGCGGCGCCATGCTTTGTACGAATAAAAACCAGCGCCTGCGTCCACTGATGCTCGCTAATCAGATGGCTTAGCAGCGCTGACTTATTGTGCTTATCAACCGTCACTAACCATTGGGTAATTTTCGGCGCGGACGCCCAATCATTCTCAAGGGAAATTTCAACTGCATTTTCGATGTTGGTGTCGGCCAAGCGTCGCACATCATCTGACATCGTGGCAGAAAGCAGCAGGTTCTGTCTTTGCTCAGGTAGACGCTCAATGATTTTATTAATGTCGCCAATAAAACCCATGTCGAGCATTCTGTCGGCCTCATCCAAAACCAATATTTCTAGCTCATCAAAATGTAGTGCTCGTTGGTGAATCATGTCCAGCAGCCGACCCGGCGTGGCAACAAGGATATCAACACCCTCTATAAGCTGCTGTTTTTGCTGCTCCGTGTCTACGCCGCCAAACATCGCCATGGATACCACGTCCAGATGTCTCGCATACTGACGAATACTCTCTTGAACCTGCACAGCAAGCTCGCGGGTCGGTTCGATTATCAATGCACGCATTCGCTTGGCTCGGCGTTTACGCTCACCCTTTAGCCGCTCGAGAATAGGCAGCACAAAACCGGCAGTTTTTCCCGTTCCTGTTTGTGCTGATGCAACAACCGATCTGCCGGCCAGTATTTCAGGAATTACCTTCGCTTGAATTGGCGTGGGTGCCGTGTACCCCTGCTCGAGGACGGCTTTCAAAATAGGTTCGCATAATCCAAGCTTAGAAAATGTCATTGTGAATCTCGTAAAGGATAGAGAAAATACAGGAGAGGCTAATGTCAGTATCGACGAATATTTGGCTGCATAGTATGCATTAATGTAATTATTGGCAAATTAGAATAAATGGCACCAGCGTAAAGTGACAATCAGTTACAATGACTTTCGCGATTAACCCCGAACAGTTACCCACCAATGGCACTTACCTCTTCACCTAATGATATTTCACCCGCCGCCGAAGCTTACGTTTGGGGGTTCCCCTTGGTGTCAGTCCACCGTACACGCTCATTACTGTGTTCGAAGACCGATACAGGTACTATTAATCATATTGACGATCTTGCGACGCCCGACGACCGTGCCATCGTTGTGCCAAATAACGACACACTGTACTCATCTGCCTGGTATGACTTGGGACAGGGCGACCTGACTATTAACGTACCGCCTATGGATCATCCTGGCAGATACTGGAACGTCATGATCCTAGACGCTTACACACACGTCGCCTATGTTTGCCGTCGACATCACGGTGTGGCAGGCACGCGTGTCCGCGTCACATTTGACCCGATGACACCACCCGCAAACGATGACAGCCATGTTGTCACTATTGGCACACCCACGGCATGGGTCATTATGCGCGTATTGGTTGAATCGCCCGAAGATATCGCCAAGGCACGTTCGTTACAGCATGGCATTACGGTTACAGCACCCTCATCTCATCCAAACGAACGCACTGAGCGCGCAGGTCGTGCGACAGCGATTGGAAAAACCGGCGCTGATTTTTACTCAGAATTGAAACGCTATACGGAAATCGATCCTCCCGCGCCCTGGCACCCGAAACTCTCTGCCGCAGCACAGGCGATCGTTGATGACCCTGCTAGTGTGTCATCGGAACAACTGATAGCAGGCGTCGCAGAAGGCGAGAAACTTATTATTGGCCGAAACAACGCAGGCAATGTGCAAAAAAATGGCTGGACCACGGGCCGAGGTGCCACTGGCTCTGGTGGCGACATATTGAAACGCGCAGTCGGTGCAAAGTTTGGGCTTGGTGGACATCAAGCGATAGAGAATAGATCCTACATCGCTCAGCACGATGCAGTGGGAAACCGTCTTGACGGGTCCCAACCACTCCTGTTGAAATTCCAAGCCAACGCGATGCCACCCTGTCATGCATTCTGGTCGTTAACAGCCTACGGTACAGATATGTATCTGGTTGAAAATGAAATTAATCGCTGGTCTATCAGCGACCGTACACCAGGCCTTGTTTACGATGATGATGGTAGCCTGACGATTCACATCAGCGCTGCTCGACCAGCGGAGATAGCCAATTGGCTACCGGTACCGAACGGTCCTTACATAATGGGAATGCGAGTTTATGAAGGACATGATGACGTCATTGAATGCCAATGGTTCCCCCCCTCCCTTGCTGTCCTGTGATCGAATCAGGCATTGGCATTCAAAACTCACTTAGAACAGGATATTCATGCTGACATTTGGCGTTAAATTGGCCTATTGGATTGGCCAACTTGCAGAAGGGCTCAAAAATAGCGCCTTTAGCATACTGCTATTGTTTTACTTCAATCAGGTTTTAGGTGTGTCTGGCACACTGTGTGGTTTAGCGTTATTTATCGCGACGCTGATCGACGCGGTGACGGATCCAATGATGGGCACTATTTCAGACAACTGGAAATCAAAACTCGGCAGACGTCACCCTTTCATGTACGCCTCCGCACTACCGTTGGCGATTAGTTTTTACTGTCTGTTTAACCCGATGGTAACCGGCGAATTTCACCTATTTCTATGGCTACTCACCTTCACGGTGTTAACACGCATTTCGATGACCTTGTATCATGTTCCCCATCTAGCACTGGGGGCGGAGTTAACATCCGACTTCGATGAGCGCACGACGATTGTGGCTTACCGCATGGTCTTCGGCATCAGTGGCTGGTTGATCGTGGCTGGCTTAGGCTTTGGCTATTTTTTTGCAGCTACCGACGAATACGCAAACGGGCAGTTGAACCCGGCTGCGTACCCAACGTTCACATTGATACTCAGTATCGGTATGTTTTTGTCGATTATGGTGACCTCCTACGGAACACGCTCCTTGATACCACATTTACCGGGGCCAGTGCCGGGCAGCGACAGCAAAATTCTTCAGGTATTTGAGGACTTACAACAAGCCCTTCGCAACCAATCATTTCGCGCGCTGGTACTGGCGTTCATCATGGTTTCCGTACCTGTTGGCATTGCCGCGGCTCTTGGGCTTTACGTGAACACATTTTATTGGGAATTGGCGCCGTCTCAGTTGCCCCTCGTGTTACTTTCCCAGTTCATTGCGACGTTAATTGGTTATGTCCTGTCACCCTTGATAGGCAAACGCTGGGATAAAAAAGTGGTGCTTATTGCGGGGGTTTCGCTTTGGGCTATGGCAACTGCTGCGCCTTATCTGTTGCGATTCGCGGGCTTGTTCCCAGATGTGCCTACGATGGGTTCATTGGCATTGTTGATCTTTTTTGCTTTTATAGCCGGCACCGGTATTGCACAGTTGATTGTCGCCATCAGTTCGATGATGGCGGACGTTGCCGATGAGCATGCGTCTCGACGACGGGCAAGCGCAACGAAGGCATGTATTTTTTGGCGCGTTTGCCTTCACTGACATAAGCTGCCGCGACCGGTATTAGGCAGCGGCATAGGCGGCGCGCGTGCTGGATGTGATTGATCGTGGCCGAGCGGCGCGATCACATCAAAACGGCGGCAGGACGTGCCTGAGCGATACCTTGTCTCAGTCTTGCGGTGATCGGCGGACCCGACGGTCGCGCTTAGCGTTTATACCGTTCTACTACGCCATCAGGGCATACAACCTGGATCGCAAGCGACACGCTGAGATTCTTGAGGCTTTAAAATAGCGTTGCTGCTCAATCATCGCAAATTCAAAAAAGGCTGCAGACTAAATGTAGAGGTTTAGTTCTGCCGCTCTCTCGAACCTCTATCGGATTACGTGTACTCTCAACCATGATGAAATGCTGCATGAGGATATTGATAACATGAGTTCTATTCCGACCGAATTCGACCCAGCCTATATTGCTTCGAAGGCAAGCGCAGAATCCCAGATGTATCGCGCCGAACTGTCCGCCAAAGATCCAATGAAATCCGTGCTTGAAAGTAATCCGGAGATCTACTTCGTGCCGCCGAAACGAAGCAGTGAATGGGGGCAGTGGGAGTTCAAGCCAGGGGCATATTACGACACCACCACTGGGTCTAAGCATTCATACTGGAACGACAAAGATTTACCAATACCTTCCAAAGATATCAATCGGCTGCGATCCGACATGCTGAAATGGGGATACTGCAAAATTGAAGATGCGCTCAGTCCTGATCAGGTAAGCACTATTCGGCAACGCGTAGCTTGAGCAAGCAGAAGGCGAAAGGCTTGCTGGTATTGCACAGAAAACTCCCAGCGGTCAGAATATCAATTGTTGTATTAATAAAGGCCAGTGTTTTGAGGGTCTGATAGAGCAAAGTCCATCGGTTGTGCAGGGCGGGGCTTTAGTAGAACAGCTAGTCACCGAGGCTCTCGGGTCGAACTGGATTTGCACCTCGTTGATTGCATCCATTTCTTTAAAAGGCGGCGTACCCCAGGCATTGCATCAGGACCAAGATATCGCCCTTGATTCTAGAAGTCCTTTGACGATTAATATACTGACTCCAATTACCGACATTGACGAAACCAACGGCGGGACATTGGTCATTCCGGGCAGTCATCTCGTTTTGTCGGACGCTGTGCGCAATCAAAAGTCTGTCGATAAACTGCCGCCGGCTATTAATATCGATGCCAAGGCCGGCACAATGATTATCACTGACGGTCGCCTGTCTGCACAGCACGGGTATCAACCACACAGAGACGCCCCGCATCGTCATGCTCAACGGCATGCAGCATCCCTCTAATCAGGCAGCAGGAAAACTGGATGTTGTCGGTCAAGCCCGAGGTGGTGCAGCGGGCGAGCCCGAAACTGCTGCAGCGCATGGGCTATCAGGCAACAAACGCGGCACAGACGAACGAAGGGCACGGGTTTGGCGCCAGCGGGTCGCTAGCAGGAAGCGACAGTGGCGCAATCGTCAGAGTTTCGACTTGCCGCAGACAGAGGGAGAATACTTACGCGTGGTGGTGAATTGGGCCCCAGTTCAACTCGTCGAACAGGAGCTCTAAGGCACCGCCTTCACCCTGCGCGACGTCGTGAGCGAAAGCCAGAGCGGGACACCGCAAAGTGCACCCGTGGGCATCGGCGGAACAAAAATTAACCCATAGTGAGGCTTCGACAGCCGTCATTACTAGCGCAGTAACAATCCCGAACGACGACCGAAGAGAATTTCTGTTCTGGATGGGGTAACCGCATTAAAGTGAACAGACATTTGTTTTGAACATTACTGCGCTGTGTTCGCATTGAATCAAATTAGGTGTTTAACGCCTAATGGAACGCCCATTGCGCCTTTTTCAAATACTCCGCAGGCCCTTGTAAGCATGTTTTAGCACCCATTGAGCCCTTGCCAAAACCTTTTCTTTCCACTCATCGTTATCGCAATAAAGCGCATCTCTTATCGCCTGCTTACCTTGTCGCCAACGGTCGGTGTCGGGCGTTTCATGTAGATTGATCCAGTTATCGAATCGCATCGAGGACAACACCTCCGCACCGCTGACCGTGCCATACTCAATCGCGATACCGGTTAGTTTATGGCGGGCATCGCATCGAGAAACGCAAAACACATCATACCCGTTAGCTCAGCCGACGTTGATGAGCCGTCTTGAAAGCTCGTCACCTCGTCGTTGTACCAGCCTTGGGCACGTTCATAGGACTGCTTGAAATCACCATTTAAAATAAGCTCACCAATGCCGTTGGGTCCGAGCCCCGTATGAAAGTCCAGCAAAGCGACGTGTTCTTTTTTCAAACAATACTGATTTACAATGCTTCGCAACATTGTGTTCGACCAACTTGGCTTAATGCCGCCAAAAAACACACCATCCGGGTGCGTGTGCTGACCACCGGAGATTGCATTTTGTAAGGCACCGGCACCGTGCTCACTGCGATAGATTGCCAAGCCTTTGTTCGCTTGTTTGACGGATTCTGCCGTCCAGTCCTGCGGTACTAAAAGATGATGTATGTCTGCATAGCCTATGTTGTCTGGATAGGATTTATCGTGATCAACAAAATTGCGATTAAGATCGACGTTATCCTCGGTGACTCTGCGTACATTCGCAAAGCCGTAACAATTTAGTGCATGCACCATGACCACGCAGGTGTCATCGGCACGTTGTTGTATCAACCCTTGCTGCAGATAAGCGATTTGACAACCAGAGCCACAAAACCCTTCGTTGCCATGTGTGCCAGAAACGATCATGAGTATCTTTGGCGACGCCGGGTCACCAAAGACGGCAACATCCGTATAGATATCCTGCCCATTAGGACCTGCACCGTTTGGATTGCGATGAGATTCTATCACTGCGCCGGATTTGTTTGCGGCGGCCAAGAACTTGTCACGGGCTTCAAAATAATTGTCGGAGAAGTATTGCGTAACCATATATAGACCCTTTCCATTACCCTAGATAATACAGCGATCATCAAGTAAATGGACCTATAACTGGCCTTTGTTAACCCACGCCGCTCATTCGAACCTCTCACTCAAACAACTCACTCAAACGACGGCGCCGGTCACATTCATTTCGACTACAGCGCGAACAATACCGACAGCGATTATCGCCGACCTTGTTTGAACAGCGGTGTTGCGCCATTTCCTGACCTAGAGGACTTGTTCGATTTCGGTTTTTGGATGCCTCTAATGCGATCAGCAAAATCGAGAAATACTTCTTTGATGGATCGTTTGCTTTTGATCGCGGCCGCACCGAACATACCAGCCCCTCAACAATGACAACAGGTGCGTGGCTGCCCCTGTTTGACGGCGCACTGTTATCAGTGCCACCGAATATTGAGATGATTTTAGAGACCGTATTAATGTCTTCTCTAACGTAGATAGTGGCGCCGCCAAATAACGTCGTTGTTTACAATGGTTTACGAATCAATTTTTCCTGTTGTTAGTCTATTTAGTCATT
>CAJJAA010000043.1 GCA_905182025.1 uncultured OM182 clade bacterium | reverse complement strand
AATTTGGTTCTACCGATCATTGTTCTACTGGTCATTGTTCTGCCGATCATTTCATCGCCTCCTTTTTAGCATAATGCTAAGTTTGAATAACGAGATGATAACTGTAGAATGACGGCATCGCAAGCTAACCATTCAAGCCAACCATCGAAAAACGAGAGTGGAACGAATCTATGGCCAAAACAGCAACCGAAAGCCCGAAACCCAAGCGAAGTCGTGCTGAAACGGAGCGCCGCCTTATTGACGTCGCGCTTGAGCTGATTCGCGACAAGGGTGTGCTCGCTGGGCTGAATCTTCGCGAAGTCGCCGAAGGTGCGGGCGTCAATCGAGGGAATATCTATCACTACTTTGGTTCAAGGCAAGAACTCCTGCGTGCGGCGATTAACCGACAATTCGAAGCAATCGTGGACTCTCTATCCAAGAGTAACTCGGAGACTGGCTTCGTCGCACGAAGGTTGCACCCCTTTCGCTCAAACAACAGCAACAACAAGAACAATGACAGCATGCTTCGTGCGCTGCTTGTTCTGGATGGTGATGATACCGTTGACCCGATTCCGCTTTTCGAAGGGGGACTTAGCCAGCTAAGGAAAGATGTTATCGATGGCGATATTGATCGCGGCCATGACCTAGAAGCACTGCAAGTCGCATTGTCTGCCTTGCTACGCGGCTATCGCATCTTTCGCCTGCCCTATGCAAAGCGAGTTGGGGTGGCACCAAAAGAACTTGATGAGCGAGTAAGCAAGATTTTGCGCACCTGGCTTGAAGCTTTGGCAGAACCGCCCGCGGACAGCCAAAACAGCAAACTGAAATAACATAAGAATGAGGCTGTCGGTCCACAACACGTAGCAGATAGGTTTGCGTCGTCGATGTTAGTTTAGCTTACCTTCTCATCTACCTGCCTGACGACATCGGCTCAGGGTTGTCTCTCCGCATTGCCGCCAAAGCGGTCCATATCCAGCATAACTCTATGTAGTGTGGGCCAGACGCCTTGGGTGATTGGGCGACAAATCCACGGCACGTGTTTTTCGACGTCATCAGAAGCAGCGTCTGCTTGGCGCATAATCAGAAAAGCAGATTTGCATATCTGAGAAATTCAGCGGAAAAATTCAGGACATCCATCATTTAGTTAACCACCTACATTTCTATCCGCCATTAACTTACACTTCAGATCGTCAGTTGATTTTCTAGGTTCGAGCGCTTGCAAGCCCCTAGACTAATTTTATGTGAGCCATACCGAATTGATGGATACACTGATTTTTTTACAAGGTAATTGAAAAACTAAAACTAAAACAAAAACAAAAACAAAAACAAAAACTGAGAAGTCTATGAGTAGATTCAATGGTAAAGCTGTCATCGTAACGGGTGCTGCTTCTGGGTTCGGCGAAGCGATAGCGCGGAAATTTTCTGGTGAAGGCGCGTCGGTACTTTGCGCGGATATCAATTTTTCTGGCGTCACAAAACTAGCTGAAGAACTCGACAACGCAGTGCCATTTGAAATTGATGTATCCAATGAAGAGCAGAACCAAGCAATGATTCAATGCGCCGTTGATCACTTCTCCAAGATTGATGTTCTCTGTTGTAATGCGGGCGTACCGCACAAGGGCAATTACATGGTTCGCATGCCGCTCGAGGACTTCGACAAGATGTGGGCAGTGAATGTTCGCAGTATATTCCTTGCCGCAAGGGCCGCAGTGCCTCATATGCCGCCCGGCAGCAGCATCATTAATACTGCTTCAATTGGCGGAAAACGGCCAAGACCTGGGCTTGCCCCCTACAACGCATCAAAAGCGGCAGTGATTAATTTGACCCAAGGCATGGCGGTCGAGATGGCACCGAATATACGGGTCAACTGTGTTTGTCCGGTGTCGGCTGCAACGAACTTTGATATGCAGGCAATGGGTGTGCAAAACCTTTCGGAAGAAGTTGAAAAAAGAGTACTTGATACGATACCCATGGGCAGGCGCGCGACACCGCAAGATGTTGCAGACGGATTCGCCTTTCTTGCGTCCGATGAAGCTAAGTTTCTAACCGGTATCTCTTTGGACATTGATGGTGGTCGAGGAATATAGTCGAGGAATCTAGCGCGAACCACAGGAATAGAACTGCAGGGCATCCCTCATTTAGCCAATGACCAGCGTTCCTAGCCCTGATCAACTTGCTCTAAAGAAGCTCGTTATCTCATTTCTCACCGGCGGTCTGGGGAAAAAAGAAATGACACTTTTAAGGAATAACGATTCCATAGCGACTTACGGTTGTTAAATCTTTATCCCTCAACGTACGTTCACACGGCTCAGCAACATCAAATTGTGCCAAGCCGTTTTTAGTCACTACCTAGATAGCAGGGATATGTTTGTTAAGTCGTTGGGCAGACTTTTGGCAAACTGTAGGCCCTAAAAATTCTGCCGCGATAACACTTCAATTTTTGCTCTTCACTAATTAGGTATACTGGCAAGCAACAAGCGAGTATTGCTCGCCGCTATTTGTTCATAAGCAACTATTTGTTGATAAACAACAGAGGAACCACCCATGGCACTTCATTCTGTACTGGATCTTGCACCCATTGTTCAAGGTAGCAATTCGACCGAAGCTTTACAGCGCTCGCTAGACCTTGCGCAGCATGCCGAAGGGTGGGGTTATAACCGCTATTGGGTTGCTGAGCACCACAACATGCGCGGTATTGCGAGTTCTGCGACGGCGGTTGTTGTCGGACATCTCGCTGGCGGCACCTCGACCATTCGTGTGGGTTCAGGTGGCATTATGTTGCCAAACCATGCGCCATTGATGATTGCAGAACAATTTGGCACGCTGGCGTCACTGTATCCCGATCGAATTGATCTGGGCTTAGGACGTGCGCCCGGCACCGATCAACTCACGATGCAGGCACTACGGCGAACACTGTCGGGCGATGTCGAGGACTTTCCCCGTGATGTCATGGAACTGCAGCACTACCTAAAAGAAGCAGAGCCGGGTCAGCGAGTGATTGCGACCCCTGGCGCTGGCACAAACGTGCCCATCTGGATTCTGGGCTCGTCACTATTCGGTGCGCAACTTGCCGCCATGTTAGGACTGCCCTTCGCGTTCGCCTCACACTTTGCGCCGTCTTACATGGACGCCGCCATTGAGATATATCGCACGACGTTCAAGCCGTCCGAACAGCTGCAGAAGCCGCACGTGATGCTTGGTTTCAACATTTGTGCAGCACCCTACTGATGAGGAAGCCGTTTTTCTGCGGTCTTCGTCGTTGCAATCATTTGTGAATCTAAGGCGTGGCACACCAGGACAACTGCCGCCACCGGTTGAAGGTTATGAAGAAAGCCTGACGCCCAGTGAGCAGCAAATGGTAGATGATGTTGGTCGTTGTTCAGCGGTAGGTTCACCACAAACGGTGGAAAACAAAGTACGTCAATTTATTACCGAGACCGGCGCAGACGAACTGATGATCGTGAGCTCTATTTTTGATCACAGCAAACGAATTCGGTCCTACGAGATTGCCGGCGAGATGTTTAACCGGCTACAGAACGACAATCAAAGCCAGGCACAGGCCGTGTCGTAATTGTATAACCACTTTCCTAAAAAGATCAGCATGCCATGGAGGCTTAAATTTGAATGAACATCAACAAATTACAGAACATAACGGCTTTTCGGTAAACAAGTCGGTGGTACAGCCGCATTGCCTCGCTTCGAAAATGACAACGTGCCTTTGGCACAGCAAGCGCCTTATCTTTTTGGCGAACAGACCGAGGTTGGTCTAGGACTTGAGCGCCCTTGCCTACTAATTAAAAACGAACGTTATTTAAGTGCACTTAGGAAGCATATCTAGCGAACGAACTTCCTATTCATTAACGTTTATTCTGTTTAGAGAAAACTACTAGGCCCGATCACATAAACCTCGATCAATCTAACGATACCATTAAGTTGATCGAGCTGAAGTGTGTGTCCATTTATCGTCTTACCGAGCCTTAGGCGGAAGCGTTGTCCGTTTTACATTTGTCGAAATAGATGACTGTAAGAAGGACTGGTCCGTAGTACTTCGGAGCGTGACTTCAAATTGAGTTGGTAGCGACCGCGAAAATCTTTTTTTGCATTGAGTATTTCACGTGCGTTTACGATCACGCCTCGGTGTATTTGCCAAAAGGTGTCTGGGTCAAGCTCGTCAACCAGTTCAGAGATCGACTTGCGAATGAGGTGTTCGTGCGTCTTTGTGAATAACACGGTGTATTTCTGTTCAGACTTAAAGAATACAACATCATCAACGTTGACCAATTCTGTGACTTCGCCTGAGCCTGCCTTTATCCATTTAAGAACAAATGCTTCAGGTTCTTTAATGGCTGCCATTAGCGCCTTCAGGTCAGCGGATGGTTGCTCAATGGGTGCAGCTTTAAGTCGTTCGATGGTTATTTTTAGTCGATCAACGGTTACAGGTTTTAGTAAATAATCGACAGCTGCTTTTTGAAACGCGTCGACCGCGTATTGATCATAGGCAGTTACAAATACGACCCTGATATCTTTTGGCAGTTTTTCTGCAACAACCAGACCTGATTGCCCCGGCATTCGAATATCTAGAAAAATGATATCAGGCTGTCGCTTCTTAACGAGCACTAATGCCTCTAGACCGTTCGCGGCATGGCCAATAATATCCAACTCGGGCCAACACTCACGTAGCTTTAGATCAAGATAGCTCAGCAGGTTGGGTTCATCGTCTACCAATATTGCTGTGGTCATTTTTTGTCCGCGGGTAATCTGAGTTCAGCGATCACGCCGTGTGGGTGATTCGTCTTTAAATATAAGTGCGCCGCATTATCGTAAAGTGTCTCAAGGCGTTTGCGAACGTTTTCTAATCCGATTGATGTAGATGGGCCGTGTTCTACAATGCCGACACCATTATCGATTACTTGCATGACCAGTTCGTCTTCTTCAAACAATATGTTGATAACGACTTCCCCGCCACTCTCGGCAGGTTCAATACCATGGATAATCGCGTTCTCTACTAAGGGTTGAAGCAGCAGGGGGGCGAGCGTAAGAAGTTCACATTCACTTTGGACGTTGATTGAATAACTTAGTCGGTCCTGCATGCGGGTCTTCTGGATATCGAGATAGGCCCGCAGCAGCGTAACTTCATCATTGATCGTCGATTCCCCGTCTCTCGTTCTTTCAAGCGTCGAACGTAGTAGTTTCGTTAGGTTTATAAGTGTATTTTCTGCGCCGGCAGGATTGGTGTGAATCATACCAACGACATTAGATAAGGTGTTGAACAGGAAATGTGGTTCGATTTGAGCCTGTAAAAGTTTGAGCTGGGATGCGAGAAATTCCTTCTCTTGCTGCTTTTTCGCGAGAGCCTGTTCAGCAACCTGGGCACGTAGATCTATCAAACGAACGCGACCTCTAAAGATTACGTAGCCAATAACACCAAAAAAGACGGCTAAAACAACAGTTGAAGATTCGTCATCAAAGTAGAACATCAGGTTGCCGCGAATCAAAATACCGCCCAGTAACAAACCTGTTGTGAAGCCGATGACAACGTTCGGTATTGCAGCCAAGTAGCGTGGCATCATTTGTTCAAGTCTAGAACCGATCATCAGGAAGCTGGTCTGAATCGACAAGCCGATGCATAGCGACACAGAGGCGGATTCCAGGAAACCTGTTCGGCCACTAAGCACCCACAACAGTGCGGCAATCGCCAGACAGAAAGAGACTTGTCATTAGGTAGCTTGCAACGATGTTTTTCATGGGATCAGGATGACTGAACAAATTTACCGTGTAAACCTAAAGGCAACATATAGGGCAGTTCGGCGGTATAAATCGGCCCATCACTGACACCACGAATATCGAATACCGACAGTTCTGTTCGTTGCTTTTTATAGTTGACCGCTGTTCCAACAACCCACCCTTGCGTCTCGGGCTGACTATTGGGCGCAGGTATGAATAGATGTTCCTCGGGCATATGACTATCAGGATAGACAAAGGTATCGATATCTGACTTTCTATCGTCGTAAACACTGACCGCATTTAGCATTGGGTGAGATGCAGGCGGTTGGTTTCTGTCTGTAGTCATCATCACAGTGCGATGATGTCGGCGACAGCTGACTCTGGGATCCACTGCTGGGAATTCAGATTGTAGCTCTGGACCAAACAATGCGACTTCGCTTGCTCGACCTTTATTCAGATCTATCTGGTAGTGGAAAAGGCGAGACTCGCCGTGACCTCTGTCGACCGTGCCTTGCATAAGTGCCGGAATACGTTCCGTCATTTCTAGCGGGTCTGGTGCCCGCGCCCCTTCAAAATGAATGACGTTGTTTTCTTCATAGGCATTGCTGAAATGGAACACCCACTGAGCCGGTAGTTCGAACCAGCGTGGATTTCCGAAATCATGTTTATCTATCACGAGTAATTTAGTCAGCTGGTCAGGATGCCATTGATGCGCATCGAGAAAGTTGTCACTGCCGCCCTCATAATGAAATGGCGAAATCATGATGGCAATATGTTTTTCTGTCACCAAAAAGTCATGCGGCATTGATATGGGGTCGCATGGAACGGCGCCAACCTTCACGAGCACACCGGTTGCGTTGATATGCCAGAAGATCAGTTTTTTTGCTGCGCTGGCATAGCCAAAATTCCAAATAGTGCCATCTGGCTCGACTCGAGGATGTGCAGAGAACGGTAGCCCACGCGTCTCCCGAGAATAGGCGTGAAGTCCTTTTGTTTCCAGTGTGTCGGGGTCCATCTCCCAAGGTGAGCCAGCCTCCCATAAGGCAAATAGTTTGCCGTTGTGAGGAAGTACGCTGATGTTGGCGACGTTTACAGAGTCGGGACTCGTCACTGGCGCCGGGTTTGGCGGCGTACTGGCAAAGCCGGAATAGAGCGCGCGACCCTGTTGTCGCTCGGCGACATATTTTTTAGTTTCGATCATTTTTGCCTGATGTTGTATGCCAACATCTGTGAATTGGTATGACTGCACCATGCCGTCACCTGCAAACCAATGCTTGTAACGGAAGTCGCCAATTTCATGTCGTGCTGGACCATTTCGGTAAAGGTTGCCGCGAAGATCTGTGGGCATTTTACCTCGAATGCCTACCGCCGTGCTGTTGAACGATTCTTGATTCACCGTTTTGAAGGCGTTCATCCAGGGCTGTGCCTGCACGTTTTTATGAAAGCTATCGAACCAGCTATTGCCAAGTGCGGGTGTACTAGCGACGGCTGCGCCGGCACCCAAAATCGAAATAAAATCACGTCGCTTCATCGTTACCCCCTCAAAAGTAATGTTAGTCGTTTAAGTTGACGTCGATCGAAATATCACTTGCTAATTTAAATTTTACCTGCCCCCATTTTGGTGGTCCAAATGAACCGGCAGCATCGTTTGAAAATCCCCAGGGTTCAGTTGGCATACCCACCAGGTTCGCGTCTAATTCACCGTTACCGTTGATGTCATGCATTACTTGAACACCGTATTCACCGGCATTTAGATTATGAAAAGTGATCGACGTACTGCCTTGGGCTGCTGGGACAATAGCCGATGCGGTTGACGCCGCCTTATTCTTGAATTGTTCTTCATTAGCGATAATCGCAATCATTATTGACCCACTAGACTCTGACACCTTATTGATGTTGATGGTGAGAGCATCACTTTTAGCTGTCTGTGATAGACACAGAGCCGCCGTAACAATTGACATTTTCAGAATCGTTTTGGCGTTGTCTATGATTTGGTTCATAACGTTTTCTAGCCTCGCTGACATTTTTACTCGGATTTGTTTAGACAAGGTTAGACCAAAAAAGTCCGCGATCGAGACGATGTGACGAAGCTGTTTTTTGAGGGTACGAGTGTGTGTTTTATTGGTGTGAATCAGTTCGCGCTTGCGGGGCTTTATTCGCGCCCTAAATATCCTGAGTTCGCATCAGGTTTCAGCACGCTTCACAATTCTCTGGATTCGCCGTAGGACATATCGGTTTCTTACACTGCTTTATCGCATTTTGGCTATTGAGGTTGTCAGCTCTTGCGCCAGAAATTACCCAAGCCTTCTCTCTTACCCTCAATCGCCGGCGCATTCAGTTCCTAGTTGGCCGCGATTGAGGCCCAGCATCGGATTCGGTGCTGATCTGCAAATATAGTGTAGTCTTGCCGCGCATCGATATATCTGTTCAATGTTACATACAGCAACATGGTGTGATTCACGGTACTTGACCGGACCGATGCACTAAGTGCATTGTGAACCAAATGAGAAAGTTGGTTTAACAATCGACTCAAATATCATGAGCTCGTAAATTTACTAGGCGGGTATCACAGTGCGTGCATTTTTTTGCCGGCACACCTCAATTAAGAGCATGCTCTCTGAGGCCGTCATCATGTGCGCATACTTTTAGAAGATTAATCAGATCGGAAAATCGCGATGGAAATTGGAAAGCTCGACCACGTCAACGTACGGACTAAACAGCTCGATACCATGATCGACTGGTACACAAATATCCTCGGTATGCACAGTGGCGACCGCCCGGACTTTCCCTTTCCAGGTGCGTGGATGTATGCTGGCGACGTCGCAGCAGTGCATTTGGTTGGCACTGATGACGAGCCTGGCACCGGATCTGAGGTCGATTTGAAGTTAGAGCATTTTGCCTTTTCTGCTACGGGTGGCTCAGCATTTGAAGCCAAACTTCAAGCGATGAATGTGGAATATCGACGCGCTGATATTCCAGAGATAAACCTCTACCAAATTAATTTATGGGATGCCGACGGTAATCATATTCACCTCGACTTCCCTGCAGATGATTAAACACTGTTTTAGACAAAACAATGACCATGACGTGAGACCTCAACGTGAATTGAGGTCGCTGTAAAAATCAAAAAAGCGTACCCAGTTGTCTTGCTTTAAGCGACCGGCGTCATCTCGCTGACGATGAATTCGTCCACCGCGCCTTCTGTAGCAGCAAGGTAATCTAGCAGGTGCTGGTTACCCATGTGATTTTGCCAGAGTTCCCGTGATGCCCAATTTTCATAAAACAGGAAGTGTGCCGGGTTCTCGTTGTCCTGATGCAAATCATAATTGATGCAGCCAGGTTCAGCACGCGTGATATCAATAAGCTTTAAAAGTTCCGATTTCACTAAATCAATGTTGTCGGCATTGGCAGTGATATTGGCAACGATTGTTAGTTTTGTCATTTTGTATTCTCTCTTCTTATCGTCTGAAATAAAGTTCGACTCTGGATTTTGAGTGACACTAAAGCGCCTTAACATTAGGCTTCCACGGAAGATGTCACGCTACCAATATCCGAATGCCAAGTTTTAAACGTCCCGACATCATATCGTGCCTTCGTGCCCACACAGCGTTATTTTCTGCGTTAGATTGAAATTAAATAGGAACTTGAAAGGAAAAACAGATCAGTGCCGAAAAATTTCATGTATCGTCCATCCTATTGCTTCTTGCAAGACACACCTGCTTGAAAATAAGTTTTGAATGGAATGAATACGGCGAAATCGCCTAAGTTGCCAAAGGTATGAGTGGTAATCTAAAAAGGCCGACCAAAAGGAAGTGAAAAGCGCCAGCGTCAGAGACGGGCTGCTGAGCGTCAATTCATCGTTAATGAACGCTTCAGGCTAGCACTTGAAGAAATAGATCACTGGCACGGGCGGCGAGCAGAATTGATTGACGAGTTTTTGTCGGGGAGTGATGGGTTTCCTCTCCATCACGATTAGAGAGAGTGTGATGCGACACTACAACAACTTGAACTTTAGCCTGCATCATTGATGAATTAGTAAGGCCAACCACAACCGCGTAAGCCAGCTAATCCCATTCAGTCTTAATTCGCCTCCGTTAAAGGTCAGAATCCGGTCTGCCCACTCTATAAATTGGATAAGTGATCAACCCAGCAGACAGCGAGCCAACATATCAGTCCCATTACAGTCATTCGCCCTTAAGGGATCACCACGCCACAGTGTCGTAAATTTGAATGATCATCAGCAATCACCCTACATGACCGTTGTTCGAAAAACGTCGTTTACAATTCCTTTCCTCATGATGGCAAAGAGAATATCAATTAGCTAAGATGTCGACCAAATTCGCCGCCAGCTGCGGCACCAGTACCCGTTACAAGTGAGTTATCAATGAGCGATTACACCAAGATCCTGCTAGAAGAAAGCGAAATGCCAACCCGGTGGTACAACGTGGTGCCAGACCTGCCCACTCCGCCACCGCCACAACTGCATCCGGGCACGCTGCAGCCAGCGACCGCCGAAGATTTTGAGGCGATGTTCCCCAAGGCATTGATCGCCCAGGAAATGAGCCAGGAGCGCTATATCGATATTCCTGAAGAAGTATTGGATGTCTATCGATTATGGCGCCCAAGCCCACTCTTCAGAGCTCGCAGACTGGAACGATTACTCGGCACACCTGCAAAGATCTTTTATAAATACGAAGGTGTGAGCCCAGCGGGCTCACACAAGCCGAATACCGCCGTACCGCAGGTTTGGTATAACGCCCAGGAAGGCATTAAAAAACTGACGACAGAAACAGGGGCTGGCCAGTGGGGTAGTTCTCTGGCCTTTGCCTGCGCCCAGTTCGGACTGGAGTGTGAGGTCTGGCAAGTCGCTGCATCCTACCGGGCCAAACCCCATCGTCGCACCATGATGGAAATTTGGGGCGGTAAAGTCCACCCTAGCCCGTCTGATTTGACGGAATTTGGCCGTAGCTTGCTGGCGAAGGATCCCGATCACCCCGGCTCACTCGGCATTGCCATTTCAGAGGCCGTCAGTGAAGCGTTGGAGGATAAAGATACCCGCTATGCCCTGGGTAGCGTACTCAACCATGTACTACTTCATCAGACGATCATTGGCGAAGAAGCGCTACTGCAGCTAGCCAAGGTAGGCGAGACCCCCGATTTACTGGTGGGCTGTACCGGCGGCGGCTCCAATTTTGGCGGCTTGGCATTTCCCTTCCTGCGAGAAAAGCTTGCCGGCAAAATTAACCCGGTTATACGATGTGTTGAGCCTACCGCTTGTCCTACATTAACGAAGGGCCAGTACCGCTATGATTTTGGTGACACTGCCGGTCTTACGCCCTTAATGAAAATGCACACGCTGGGTCACTCCTTTATCCCGGAACCTATTCACGCCGGTGGCCTTCGCTACCATGGTATGGCACCGTTGGTATCCCATATTTATGATTTGGGGCTGGTGGAAGCAATTGCCATTCCGCAGACCGAATGTTTTGCCGCCGCACTACAGTTTGCGCGCAGCGAAGGAATTGTACCTGCACCTGAGCCGACTCACGCACTTGCCGCTACGATTCGCGAAGCCCTTGCGTGCAAGGAAAGCGGCGAAGAGAAGGTCATTCTTACTGCTTTATGCGGGCATGGCCATTTGGATCTGGCTTCATATGACAAATATATGAGCGGTGAGATGGAGGATCTTGATTTGTCTGACGAGGTTATTGCAGCAGCAATGGCAAGCGTCCCAAATCTGGCATAACAGCATTGCGTATCGCGGCTCAAGCGGGCCGCCTTACATAAATAATTGAGCAACCCAGAGAGAGCCATGAATACCAAAACACAAGACTACCGTACAAAACCCCTGTGCCTTGCTGTTGTTATCGCTAGTTTGAGCTTGGGCCAAACAGCACTCGCCCAGGAGCAACGCGAGTCCGGAGCGAGCGAAATTCTGGAAGAACTGGTGGTAACCGCTCGGCGCCGCGAAGAGGGCTTACAAAATGCCCCAATCGCTATATCTGCCTATACCGGCGAAACCCTGGAGTACCGCGGTGTAACCAAGCTGGACGAAATCACTCGATTTGTTCCCAACTTGACTATAGAAAACAATCCCAGTTTTGGAGGGGCGTCAAATTCGGCGGCTATCTATATTCGCGGCATTGGTCAAAAAGAATTTCTACCGACCTCTGAACCCGGGGTTGGCCTTTATGTCGATGGTGTCTATATCGCTCGCTCGGTGGGCGCTATTCTTGATTTGATAGATATCGAACGGTTAGAGGTACTGCGGGGGCCGCAGGGCACCCTGTTTGGCCGCAACACCATTGGTGGCGCGATTAACATAACAACCGTTACCCCTGAACCCGGCGATGAATTTGGCGGAGAGATAGGTGCAGCGTACGGCACAGACGACCGCATCAACCTTCGGGGCGCACTGAACATACCCATGGGTGACACTCTGGCTGCGCGAGTCTCTGTTGCATCGTTCCAGCAAGATGGCTACGTGGACCGCAGTGACGGCATTGATCTAGGCGACGACGATACAATCACTGGACGCTTAGCAGTCGCCTGGAGACCTAGCGACAGACTGTCGTTGGACTTTAGGCTTGACGCTACCCGTGACAAGGAAAATGGTCCCGCTATGGAACTGCTTGGCATTGACTTCACCGACCTCTCCCAGCTGAACGGCCTGGTCGCCGCTGTGCCGCCCCCTATGGCCTTCGTACATAACATTACCACTGCAGCTGTTGGTCCCGGTCAACCTTGTGCGGCCACGGATGCTGCGGGCAACGGCATCACCTCCAATCCGAACAGTCCGAACTGCTATGACAACCGTTATGTTGGTAAAGATGGCAAGAATGATGGCACTGCCCCTGCTAAAAGCGAGAGTGATGTTCTGGGTTTATCGGCTGATATCAGCTACGAGATAAACGACAACCTCACGCTGCGCTCTATTACTGCCTGGCGAGATCTGGATTCCGAGTTCGCGCGAGACGGCGATCACTCGCCCCATCGTATTTCTCAATTTCAGGACACACTGGAGCAAACTCAATTCACCCAGGAGCTGCAGTTGTTGGGCACCTATGAGCGCATGAACTGGATTGCAGGTATCTATTACTTCGCTGAGGATGGCGATAATGAAAACACGCTGGACTTTACCATTTCCAACTTCCGTTCCGGCGGTGAATTTGATAACAAGTCGATGGCAGCCTTTGCGCAATTGACCTATGACTTTACTGACCAACTACACTTAACCGTTGGCGGTCGCTACACGGATGAAAGCAAAAAGTTTCATCCAGACCAAGTCATCTATCAAAACTACTATGCCGGCATTAGTCAGGTTCTGCCGCCGGGGCACCCTTTAGCCGCGCTGGATGCACCTTTCTTGCAAGCCGGAACCCGCATTCTGCCAGATCTAGAAAAAGAGCTAGAGATCAACGAATTTACGCCAATGGTAAACTTGTCCTATGACTTTGCCGATAACATTATGGCCTACGCTACGTATTCAGAGGGCTTTAAATCAGGCGGTTTTACTCAGCGAGTATTTCCACCTGTCATCCCTCCCTTTACTGCACCTCCCGGTACACCGGACATAGATCTTATTCCCACTTACGACCCAGAATTCGTTGATGTTTATGAACTTGGTTTCAAGTCGACCTTGCTGGACGGCCGCATGCGCTTCAATGGCGCGATATTCCATACCGACTACGACGACCTGCAGGTGCAAGTATTCGATAGCGTAGCGCCAGTGACCGAAAACATTGGTTCCGCTTCGATAGATGGCGTCGAATTGGAAATGCAAACGGCACCGGGCGACGGTTGGTTGGTAGAGGCGAGCCTGTCTTGGCTGGACGCAGGATACGACGAGATTGGTACGGACCTAACCCTGATAGGCTCAGACAACGAATTTGAGCGAGTGCCTGAGTGGGCGTCCAGTGTCGGTGTCTCCAAGGAATTCATGCTCAACGAGATGGGCTCTTTGGTAGTGCGAGTCGACTGGAGCTACCGGGATGACACCTATAACGACGCTTACAACACTGAAATATTGAAAACTGACGCCTACCATCTCTGGGATGCCAGTGTACGCTGGACCAATACCCAGGAAGATCTGTCAGTCATTCTGTCAGGCCGCAACCTCGGTGATGAGGAATTCCTAGTCACCGGTGTTTACGGCACGGCCTTCCAATCTTATGAAGGTATTTTCGACCGCGGCCAGCAATGGTTATTCGAAGTTCGCAAAAACTTCTAAGGAGCTAGCATGGCCAGAGTAAAAATTGTTAAGCCTGAGACCGTCGATGACCCGGCGGTCGCTGGCATCTTTGAATGGGTCACTGAGATGGAAGGCGCTGTGCCTAACCATTTCTACATTGAGTTAAATTTTCCCGAGTTTTTTACCGCCAAGCTAGGTGCCACAAAAATACTGTGGGAGGCTGGTGAGCTAAGCATGGAGGAGATCCAGCATGTTGGCATACTGGTATCTCAAGACAACGGCTGCTCCTATTGCACGGCAGCTTTTTGCACGATTCTAAATCATGGCCTGCAAACGGCTCAGGAGTATGTTGCTGAGTTGTTAAAAGAGGGCATTGAGGCCGTTAGCGACACACGCTTGGCCTGCCTACTGGACTACGCACTAAAAGTGAACCGGGACCCGGCCGGGATCAGTGATACGCAGGTGGACGAATTACGTGAGCATGGCCTAACCGATAAAGGCATTGTGCAGCTAACCCATCTGGTCAGTGATTTTGGTTCCTACAACCGACTGAATCTGGCCCTGCAGACGGATTATGATTACCGAGAGTTTTGGCGCGCATTGGCCCTACCTAACGACAGCGCCTCTTCATAGGCGATATTAACGCGGCTCACTATTAGATGTGGGCCTCGTTAGCAAAGGCGCGCTAGAGCAGCCCGCCGCCACTGCTCTTTCACTACAAGCCTTGGTGCTTTAGCCAACGCTGTTGACGACCTTAGACGCCCTGTAATGTTTTCGTTTCAAGGTGATCTTCTAAGCCCAGCGATCAACCCAACAGTCTGTGAGCCGGCAGATCAGCATCGTGCAGTCATTGACCTCTTAAGGATCAGCACGCCACGGTGTCTTAAATTTGAATGATCTTCAGTAATCACCCTACATGACCGTTGTTCGAAAAACGTGGCTTATAATTCCTATCTTCTCAAAGACAGAATAGTGAGGGTGCCGAGAATGGCTAAAGCGCCGATTAATTTATCTACACCGCTATTGTCCAATGTTAAGTACTAGAATGATTGCATACCAACTATCTAACAGCAGGTAATGTCTTACAAGTAATTAAGAGATTGCCGCTTATGTGAGGTGGGAGTCTGCGATTATGCCGGTGCGTTCGCTAAGCGACACCTGCCCGCAATGCGTTTAAGTCGTGTGGGCTGCTAGGAGAGACTAGTCTTCGCGTCGGCTTGGATCTAGAGCGAGCTTGAATTTGCGCCTCAGTTCTGCGGTCGGCCCTCTCTATGAAAGTACTGCCGCGGATCAAATCCAAGATCTAAATGTAAGTTATGGTGTGCTAGGATTGAGAGAATATTGGGAATGTGCGTCAAGTTAAAAGCGGTCACAGTAACCCTAATTTTTATACTGGGATAAAAATGCGCAAAAAAAACGTAATCGCTCTTTGTTTAGGCCTCATGTTTAGCCAAGCAACAGTGGCTCAAACTGTTTACCAGGTTTCTATTGGTAGTTACCAAAACCAAATGAATGCAGAGAAAGCAGCGCTACAGGCCACAAAAAACCTCGGCATCAGCTATTCGGTGGCATCCAGCAAGACAGGTAATGGCTTGCTCTATCGCGTTGTTTCAGAACCTTCGCAGTCAAGGGGTGAGGCAGACGTAATGAGGGCAAAAGCCTTGCGTGCAAATATTCAAGGCGCTTGGGTAATTTCTAGTAATCGTCCAGCCAGCGAGTTTGTTGCAAATACCACCCGTCCACCGAGGACCTCATCCCAGTCTACTGCTGCTGAGAAACACCCTTCAAACAGTGACCAGCCGGAGGTTGCCTATGCTTCTTCAAGCGGCGGCAATCAAATTAATCAACCCCACGCCGGTATCAGAGCACTAGAAGGGCTTAGGGGTGTGCCCATTTCACTGACCGCCCAAGACGCTAGTTCCAGCCGAAGTGAAGCACTCAAAATACGCCGTACTGACGAAACTCAAACACCTTTCAATATAGACGGCATTTTAGACGAACCCATTTGGCGAGAAATCACTGCCATTGAAGACTTCGTGGTCGTTGAACCAGACACGCTTAAAAAAGGCGCCTACGCGACCAACGTCAAAATTGCTTATACAGACGACGGTCTCTATGTTGCGGCGGACCTCGAACAACCGAAAGAAACGCTAATTCGACGCCTTTCCGGCAGAGACGTTTATGCAGGTTTGAATAGGGACAGCATAAACATCACATTAGATACCTCGGGCAAAGGGCTTTATGGCTTCTGGTTCGGTATAAATTTAGGTGATTCGTTAATGGATGGCACCGTATTGCCTGAACGCAGATTCTCCAACGAATGGGATGGGCCATGGATAGGAGCAAGCGCACAAAATGATAAAGGCTGGTCGGCAGAGTTCTTCATTCCTTGGAGCGCCATATCGATGCCCTCAGCCTCTGATACGCGGAACATGGGTCTATACTTATCACGTAAAGTTGCCCACCTTGATGAACGTTGGGGATGGCCTGCGCTACCTGATACAACGCCAAAGTTTTTGTCAGCGTTGCAAACCATAGAGATGAAAGATATAGCGCCACGACAGCAGTACAACATCTACCCTTTTGTCGCAACCACTGTAGATCGAATAGATGAAGAAACGCGCTATCGCGCAGGCGCAGATATGTTTTGGCGGCCTTCGAGCAACTTTCAACTGAATGCCACAATTTATCCAGACTTCGGCAGTGTTGAATCCGACGACGTCGACACTAACCTAAGTGCAACTGAAACATTTTTTCCTGAAAAACGCTTATTCTTTGTAGAAGGCCAAGAAATTTTTGTCGCCTCACCCAGAGCTGACACGCGAAGCTCAGGCGTCGGTCAAGGTGGACCACCCACAACGCTGGTCAACACACGCCGCATTGGCGGTAAGCCACAAACGCCCAAATTTGCGCTGGGCCAAACAGTATCTAGTAGAGAGCAAAATTTACCCGTGGATTTACTCGGCGCTGCTAAAGCAACCGGACAAATCGGCAAGTTCCGTTATGGTGTTCTAGGCGCCTTTGAAGACGAGGTTGAATTTCAGTCGGTGATCAACAACCAGACCATTCGACTCACCCAAGACGGCTCAGATTATTTCATTGGCCGACTTCTGTATGAAAATAATTCAGGCGGTAGCTACAAAGCATTAGGTGTTCTCTCTACCGTGGTCGAACACCAAGATATTAGCGCCTATGTAACCGGCTTAGATGCTCACTTTCTAACCGCCAGTGGCAAACTAAAAGCCGACGGCCAAATCTTTAGATCGGACATCTCTGACAGTGACGTCGGTTACGGTGGATTCGTCGACTTCGAATACACTTTTCGGCAAGGCGTACAACAGCGCTTAGGTATCGAATACTTCGATGATAACGTCAATATTAACGACTTAGGTTACCAAGCGCGTAACAATTATCTACAAATCAGAACCGCCCACACTCGAACTTCCTCAGATCTCACTTGGGCGCGCAATAACCAATTCGATATACGCGGCGCAGTGCAAGAAAATGGCGATGGTTTCCTTACTCGAGCAGGTGTTTTTCTCTCTAATAGGGCAACATTTAATAACTTAACCAGTATTACCGGACGTATCAGCCACTTTGCGCCTGCTTATGACGACCTCAACAGTTTTGGTAATGGCGTTTATAGGATCGAAGAAAAAACTGCGGCGGGCCTTCGTTTTGACTCAAATTCTGCCAAGGTCCTGAGCTTTGGTATTGGTCTTGGTTATGAGGAAGAAGACCTCGGTGGCGATAGCTATTACTACGAAGCTAAAGTTAACTGGCGACCACTCGACGGCTTAAGCCTGTCTGGTGGTGTCAAATATTTAGATCGCGACGGCTGGTTGTTGCACCAAGAGGGCAGCAACTTCACTACATTTTCCGCAAAACAGTGGCAGCCAAATCTTAGCGTTGAATACTTTCTTAGCGCCAAACAACAGTTCAAAATTTCTGTACAGTGGGTTGGCATACGTGCTGAAGAAGATGAGTTTTACCTCTCTCCTGCCGTATCCGGTGACTTAACCTCTATTGCTAAACCTGCCGGGCTATCTGATTCGTTTTCAATTTCTGACATGGTTTTTCAAGCACGCTATCGGTGGGAGATAGCGCCTCTTTCAGATTTGTTCATTGTCTACAGCAGAGCCTCAGACTTGTCCCAAGCGCTGCTTAATGACGACTTTGACGATCTTCTGGACAATGCCTGGCAAGAGCCAGTGGGGGATCAGCTTGTTATGAAAATACGTTATCGTTTTGGTTCCTAGTTGATTAGCGAAAGTAACCTAGGACTAGTGACAACAAGTACTATAATAATTGGACAGAGAAAGCCTACCGGCTTGCAGAACGAGCATCAACCACACACCCTACGAACATGTCGGATAAAGAGTACCTTGGCAGAACTAAAGCTTAAAGCAGGTCACTAACGGCCAAAGACTGCTCATCAAGATCACAGATGACATAAGACAATCTCTTACACATCCTTAAGAGATTGCTTCTTATGTGAGATGGGAGAGTCTGAGATTATGCAGATGCGTCCGCTAAGCGACACCTGCCCGCAATGCGTTTAAGTGGCGTGACTGCTCAGCAGCGGCTGGTTCTATGCTTGGGGTTCGCAGTAGGACATATCGGTTTCTTCACCTGCTTTATAGCATTTTGGCGTTAGAGGTTGTCCGTTCTCGCGCCAGAAATTACCTAAGCCTTCCAGTTCGCCATTAACATATGGCAACTCTTGGCGAAGCTGACCGTTCTCGCGCCAATTTCTGTATACGCCGTTAAGCTCTCCTTTCACCCAAGTACTTTCAGTGTAAAGCTGACCATTCTCGTACCAATCTTTTACCAAGCCTTCTCTCTTACCCTCAATCGCGGTGTACTGAGTTTCTCAGTTGGCCGTTCTGGTGGAAGTCGCTCGACCTTGGCTGTCAGCGGCACGGTGCAACTCTTGGACTTATAGAGCAGACCGTCGCGCGTCAAGACCTCGCCAGCGATAAACGGGCAGCTCCTTCTGGCAGCCCATGAGAACAGAGCAGAGAGTCAGTAGTGTCGTTATCAGTCGCAGTTTCATAGTGTTATTATTCTATAGATCGAAGTTATGTCAGCACGGATAAATCAGAAATGTGATCGAGTGCAAAACGGAGTGTTTGTTCGGCGACTGAATAAGCGATCTTGAATGCAACTGACACGGGGTTTTAGTTTAAAGGTCGGCGGGCTTACTTTCAAATTGCGGTACCTGAATGGTGACCTACGAGAGAATTAGGTACCACTTGGAAAGTTGCAAATCTCTACAACCACCGTGTTTATTGGTGGAGCTAAGCGCACTCGTTGCCCTAAACCTGCACCAATTTGCTTGTTAGCTACGGTAGATCAATAGCTTACGGATCCTTGGTTCATTGTCAAAGTCAGTATTTTGTCTACTGTTTTGTCTACTACTGCGCTAGACCGTTAAAAGCTTCTACCCGCTGCCCAACCTTCTGAAGCTTAGTCTTTGGAGAAGAGCATGTGGCGGCTTTTAAAAGCTGTAAAGGGGGGGCACAGGAGGCCAAGAGGGGGTAGGTAGTATAGATACGACTGATCGAACATCTTGAAGCGTTTAGCCTTTGTATAGTATTCAAGAGATTGAGGTGACAGCTTGTCGGAGCTGATTAACTTTTTGTTGTTTCGCTTGTAGTTTGGTCGCAGTAACGACTCGATTTAGGATTTTCGCGTTCGGCTGACGGCAGCCCCGAGCAAAGTCCCCAAGGTAACGGTCAAGATGGTGAAGGGGTTTTGAAATAGAGGCCGTGAGTTTGATGATGAAATCGAGTTGCGAGAGCAGAACATGCGTGGTGCTAATGCTGAAGGGCCAGTTGAGTTCATACTGGGTCTTGTCGTCTTTTGGCAATGAGCTGAGTGCCAGCAACTGCGGCTACGCGCACTAAATTGAATACGATACTGTACGGCAAATAATGCAAACAAGGAGGTTCTGTGCTCTTAATAAGATTAACGGGCTCATCTATCTGTGAAAGAGGTCTTTTATTAAGGCGTTTTTGGTTTAGAACTATAATCAAGATTGTCGTAAGGGTTTTGAATAGCTATCGAATCAGGATGAACAACTGAAATATCTATATCACTGCCATAATCACCGGTCATAAAGCCACCGACAGTACTTTTTGGAGAAATATAGATAGTCACAATCCTTCCTGCTTTTGAATATACCAAGGTGACTTCTTCCCCGACTTTAGATGAGATTAACTCCCAACCAGTAGTAAGTGTTTTTGTTCCATAAAATATTAAGTTTTCAGCAGGGCTATTACTAGAAGTCATAATTACTCTTCCAGATATTGAATCGCCTGTTCCAAGAAGAACAGTTGGGGCTTTTATAATCTGAGCGTCATTTGGTAATGGAAGATCCTCAAGAAGATATGCTATGACTTTCCTTTGATCCTCTTGATACTCATCCGTAACAAGAGCACATCCGGAAAAAAGGACTAATATAAGTAAGACAGAGATTATGTTTTTTGTTTTCATATCTTCAGTATCCCACTTTTTGTTTGTAAATTCATCCACAACTTGTTTTTTGATTCGTGCCGCATTTTTCAGATTACATGCTGAGGATTTTTTAAAGCACCTATTTGAGAAGATTCGACTGC
>CAJJAA010000042.1 GCA_905182025.1 uncultured OM182 clade bacterium | reverse complement strand
ACACTAATTACCTCCTTCAATGCCAATGGCGAAGAGCCCTATGAGTTTGTCATCGGACGCGGTATCGCGGACGTCACAGGTCCCGCATTTGGCATTCAACTCTGGGGCTTTGGTAGGCAAGATCAAATTTCAGAAGGGCTTCACATTCGTCAGAGTGCACGCGCCTTTATTATTGCAGATAGTGATCAGGGCAAACGTATCGTTTTTGTTAGCGTCGATATCGGAAGCATTGAACATCACATTACATTAGAGGTTTTGGATCGTCTGCAACAACAATTTGGCGAAACCTATAGTCTCGACAATGTCATCTTAAGCGCGACCCACACGCACTCGACCCCGAGTGGCTATTGGCACTCTCGCTCTAAAAATGGTCTTGATGGTGGTTTCTACCCTGAACATTTCGACAACATCGTCGAAGGTATTGTACAGGCCGTCATCAAAGCCCACGAGGACCTTCAGCCGGGTAACATCTACGTCAACAAAGGCCGGGTAGAAAATGCAGGCATCAACCGTTCGTTGATTGCTTACGAGCAGAATCCAGCGTCAGAGCGCGATGGCTATGCCGACACTATTGACAAAGATATGACCCTGCTGAAATTCGTCGATGACTCGGGGGATATTGGCATGATCAATTGGCTGGCTGTTCATCCGACGTCGATGACGTTTTTTAATCGACTCATATCTGGGGATCACAAGGGATACGCCTCTCTGAATATCGAGAGGAAAAAGGGTGTCACGTACCAAAACGATAGTGAATTTGTTGCTGCGTTTGCGCAGACTAATGCGGGTGACGTGACGCCTAACCTAAACCTGGACAATACGGGGCCCGGTAAAGATGATTTCGATAGCACGAAAATAATCGGCCAGCGACAAGTTGACGTAGCACTGGCGCTCTTTGAAAATGCATCTGAGATGCTGAAGGGAGAACTTGATAGCCGCCAGATCTATATCGATATGTCACAATATGAAGTGAAGGATGAGTTCACAGGCGATGGCGTACAACGCACCTGTCCTTCAGCCTACGGGTATTCCTTTGCCGGTGGGTCCACTGAAGATGGTGGTGGACATTTTCTGTTTAGAGAAGGCATGACCGAGCAAAGTATTTTTCTGGATTTTTTAATTGGATTTTTGCTTGATGTGCCGAAGTGGACAGAATCCGTTAGGCAATGCCAATCACCCAAGGCAATATTGTTTGTAACCGGCGCCGGTGATACGCCGCAGCAATCGCAAATACGTTCGATCACCATTGCAAGAATAGGGCAGGTCGCCATCCTCGCACTTCCAACAGAAATCACCACGATGGCAGGGCGCAGACTCAGAGAAACAGTACAGGCTCACCTCGGTGATTGGGCCACGCATGTTGTGCTGGCTGGATATTCAAACGGCTATGCCGGCTATGTGACGACGCCAGAAGAATATCTTCTCCAACAATATGAAGCAGGCCACACGTTGCATGGCCGTTGGACCTTGCCGGCCTACCAACAAGTGGCGGCAGAACTGGCCACCGCTTTAAAAAATAAATCGGAGATCATTAGCACTCTGGCCTATGACGATTGGCGCGGTAAATCACCGACGCAGCAACTGTATGAGGCTAGCGAGGAGGGTAAGGCTGGTATATCGGCAAAACACTCCCCTCAGGAAATCGCAATTCCCCTTGAAAAGAAAAAGTATGAGAAGGGCGACGTCATCACCGCCAGTTTTTACTCTGGAAATCCAACGGCCACTTACG
The DNA here is from genome assembly GCA_905182025.1 of uncultured OM182 clade bacterium. Lineage (GTDB taxonomy): Bacteria > Pseudomonadota > Gammaproteobacteria > Pseudomonadales > Azotimanducaceae > JAHRVQ01. The sequence continues at coordinate 57,583 of CAJJAA010000042.1, read as the reverse complement.
ATCGTGAACAGATCTTTATGGGTGTTGAGATGTTGCAGGGCACATCATGGATAGAGATTGGTAATGACTACGATTGGTCGACAAAAATTCGCTGGGGTCAAGACGATGAATCCGAAGGATTGATTGCCAAACTATCTTGGCAAAGCGCCAAAGACAGCCCGTCAGGACAATATAGAATCAGACACAAAGGAAACTTTGCGAGGCCAGGTGGTGGTGTAGAAAATATCAATGAGACATCGACTATTTTTCATATCGACTGATCCGGGAACACAAAATCCATAGCAACCGGGTAGTGATCTGATAAATCAAATAGCTCGACATCGGGGTTAAATAATCTCGCCCCAGTCCAGGCAGCCTTAGATTTAAGGTTAATCACTCGCAGTTCGGGTTGACTCACTGGGCGAAGGTGATCCGTGCGGTAAAATACATAATCCAGTGTTTTTTCAGGTCGTGGCTTGGCTTCAGATCCAGAAAGAAGTTGACGATAACCATTGGTGGCGTCCGAACTAGAACCCACGCCTTGCGTTTCAAACCTGAGCGCGACGTTAGCACCTGCTAGTAAGTCATCAAGCCTTGATTGCTGGATTGAACTGACATTGAAGTCGCCGCCGAGTATCACCGGCTCTTCTGCCGGTATGCCAAAGCCATTGATAAATTCTCTCATTTCGCTAACTTGCAGCATGCGGATGTCATGATCTTTAGCTGTGGCCTGCAGGTGCGTACCAAACACATGTATGTGCGATGGTTGTTCTGTGCCAACTCGAATCTTTGCATAAACAACGCCTTTTTGAGCCATAAAATCAAACGACTTGCTGATGCGTACCGCGTCGTAAACATAGGCGTGTTGTTCTTCAATAGGCCACTGGCTGAATATCAGGACACCACTGTTACTTTTCACCGTATCCATCTCACAGTTAGCTGAGACGCTAGTCCAGGCTGGGTCTTCGCAATTCTCTGCTGCTACTAACGTGTGGTGGGGATAATGCTCAGATAACTCGCTGACTAAAAAGTCAAAAGCGTGCGTGGTGAAAGCCTCTTGAAATATCAGTACGCTCGGACGCTTTTCTAAGGCCAGCAGAGTCTGAGGAATCAATTCGAGGCGTTCTTTTTCGAAGTGATTACCCGCCCAATTCGGATACCCTAACTGCTGAATGTTGTACGATAAAATTGTCACGCGCTTTGTATTTAGGCCTTCTGTTGCAGTATCTCCGACCGGCATTTCATCAGTGCTGGAAGCAAGCAGGCTGGCTGATAAAGCAAAAATTGATACAGCTATAAAGATATCCCGGATAACGAATAGCGGGAAAGAAAATCGAGACGTTGGCAAGATAGTTCCTTTTATTAATGCGACGACAATGAAATGGCCAGAGAATTGTAGTCTGAAGTATCTGGAAGACAAAAATCCGAATAATTTTAATATAATTGAGAGCATTTTACATTTATCTACACAGCTAGGATTCTAGAGGTCCTTAGCTTAGGCATCTGAGACTCGGTGTTTCATTGGTTCACTCTACGAGTGGGCGCGTTGGTATAAAAAGGGGACAGATCTATTTAGCTATATCTCTGAGTTTTAAAGTTTATTTCTTTACTTTTCCCGGTCTACCCCGTCCCCGAAACTCAATCCTAATACCAATGCGAGTCAGTTTGTGTTCTTACAACAAACCTTCACCTTCAATCCTTTTTAAAGCCTGCTGTTATAAGTATAGCTAGATTCAATATTTCCAAGTTCATCGTCAAACTCATACGATGCGCGCATGGAATTAAGAAAACATCTGCACGACATTCTCACGCTGGTCGCACTCGCTGCTTTGACTTGTTATTTCGTCATTCCCGTACTGTCATGACCTTTTCGCGAGTAATACAACAGCAGTAACGCAATAGCGCCGGCATGGGGCGATGGCGTTTTTGCTTTTACTGTTACTTTGACGATTCAACCCTTCATATAATTGGCTTTGAGGCCATTTTTCGGTAGACTGCGATCTTTCTTGATCAGGTCGGTTAGCATCTGATTGCCGAGTGGGTTTCGTCTTCAATGACTAATTGTCTTTGCTGAGGTCCGACTCAAAGAGAGCGTTTTGATGAGAGGGCTGGGTGGCAGAAAGGCTATGCAGCAGATTGCAAATCTGTACCATGTCGGTTCGAATCCGATCCCAGCCTCCAAAATGCTTAATCGAACATGCTAAATGCCGCCCGTCGCACTCTGTTCTTTAATCCCCGTTCGATAGCGTGACCACAGCTGTTGTCATAGCTTTTGCCATAGCGCTTGCAAAAGTTCTTATCCCTGAATGCTTATCCTATAATGTTTGCCCATTCCCGCTTAGTTAGCAGCTTTTCATTCATACTTTTGTGATACTGATATAGCGAGCCGACACTGAATAATGTTATTGCCCGAGTATCAGGGCTAAGCTCAATTTCAAAGCAAACAAAATGACGCCTACGAGGAAGACGACTGATGAATATCTTATTAAAAAAGACTTTATTTATGGTTTATCTCATGACATCTGCAACGATCGTGATTGCTGAAACACCCGTTTCAACTGATCTTGTGCAAGCGCTAGAGCAAGCTCAGACGCGCACTAATAACGCACTAATCACCGTTCCTGCAGCTAAGGTGGAACAGGATAAGTTTGCAAAGCCCGCCGAACGGCATTACAAAATAGGCGATCATCTCTACGGGACGCAGGGCAGTTCTTGGGGCATACAGAATAACGCGGCAACAATCCAACAAGGCGGGGCTGTTCAGTCCTGTCAAGTCGTTGGGGAGTCGGTTAGTTGTAACTGATATGACCCAGCACAAGCGCGATCTTCTTAAACGTTCTACCCGCGTGGTTTGTACAGATGCTGGACGAGCACCGTGTACTAGGCACGCCATTAGTGTGCGATATTAATGGGTAAATCTCACAATGCTTATGTGTACGGTTTGCTCACTGTCCTTTGTTGGTCCACCGTCGCCACTGCGTTTAAATTTTCCTTAGCGCATATTGATATATATCAGCTGCTATTTTTTGCAACGCTAACCTCGGCCGTTGTTTTATCGGCACCCATCATTTGGAGAAAAGAAGTAGGCGGGCTATGGTCGACACTTCGCGCACATTGGCGAATTTCTCTATCGATGGCCGTTCTAAACCCCTGCATCTACTACCTTGTTTTATTTGGCGCCTATGATCGTCTGCCGGCGCAAATTGCACAGCCCGTCAACTATACCTGGGCGATCGTACTAACACTTTTTTCAGCGCTCATTTTGAAACAAAAGCCTTTGCTGACAGACTACCTCGCCGCACTCATTTGCTATGGCGGCGTCGTTATTATTGTCACGGGCGGAAATTTTGAGGGATTAGCTAACGTCAGCAGCCTCGGGCTATTGCTTGCTATCGTCTCAACCGTCATTTGGGCTGGCTATTGGATAATGAATATTCGAGATAGTAGGGATCAGCGCTACGCCATGTGCCTAAACTTTTTAGTGGCGCTGCCCATCACAGCTGTTTTATGTGGCGTTTTCTCTAGCTTTGAGCCGGGTTGGGTTGGCCTTGCAGGAAGCCTATGGGTAGGCGTATTTGAGATGGGACTGGCTTTTTTATTATGGTCTAAGGCTTTGCGTCTAGCCGAGAATAGCAGCAGAGTATCGAACCTCATTTTCATCGCGCCTTTTCTGTCGCTCGTCTTCATTCACTTTATACTTGGCGAGGCCATCGTCAAGGCAACCTACATTGGGCTGACGGTTATAGTGAGTGGACTACTATTTCAGCAGCTCGGGGCTAATAAGAGACTAGCGAAAATGCCGCGCGATGGGGCTTGAAGAATTACAGATGGCGAATCTGAATAGCTTCAATGCCCGAGCCAGCAAGGACATCGGATATGACGACAATCTTGTCACCTTTTACATGGTCTGCCTTTGTTAACAACAATTCAAAAGCCGTCTGCAATGTTTTTTCGGGATCATTACTGAAGGCGGTTCGAAATGCGGTAACGTTCCGGTTCAGAACCAGTCGACGTCTTGTCTGGCTGTCGTTGGTAAACGCATAGATACGGGTGTTTTGTGGGTGTGCATTGGTCACAAAATCAGCCATATAACCGCGCCGAGTGATAACAACAATACCTTTTGCGCCAAGGGATTCTGCTAGATCTACCGCCGTTACCGCTAGACTTTGTTTGTCAGAATTACATTCGAGATTGGCGGTAAAACCCAAGCCCTCGAATCCCTCCGTTTTTTCAGATATTTCCGCAAGGTATTCGACACAACGAACGGGATACTTACCAATCGTGGTTTCACCAGAGAGCATGACCGCATCAACCTCTTCATAAACGGCATTGGCCACGTCAGTCACTTCCGCACGGGTCGGGATTGGATTTTCGATCATGGATTCGAGCAGGTGTGTTGCAACGATAACTCGCTTACCTTTCTCTGCGCAAAGTTTCACAATCTTGCGTTGTACATTTGGCATTTCAGCAACATTGATTTCAACACCAAGATCGCCACGTGCGACCATGATGCCATCCGATTCTTCGAGAATTTCTTCCAAATTTTTGACACCGGATTGATCTTCAATCTTTGAAATGATTTTGATCTTGCCTGCCTTGTCGCCCATCAATTCTTTTAGTTCTCTGACATCCGCCGCCTCTCGAACAAAAGAAAGGGCAATGAAATCGACCTGATGCTCCATCGCAAACAGGATATCGGCTCGATCTTTTTTTGTTATTGCTGGGAGATTAACGCGAATACCAGGCAGATTGACGTGGCGTTTACTTTTCAGAATGCCGCCATCGATGACCTTAACTGTCATCGTACCGTCTTCCTTTTTTTCGAGGACTTCTAAATTGATGATGCCATTATCGACGGTAATACGATCACCGACGGTCACTGTTTCGATTAGGTCATCGTAATGAATATGAATTGATGACCTTTCAACATCAACGTTGTCCCTAACGCTGATTGAAATGACGGAACCGTTTTTCAATTCCAGTTCGTTGGCTAGATCGCCCGTACGTATTTCCGGACCTTGGGTATCCAAGAGCACGGCGACAGGGTGGGTATTCTTGCGATTGAGGGTCTGTATCGATTTGATGACTTTAGCCGCCGATTCGTGGTCACCATGGGACATATTGAGCCTGACAATATCCATTCCCGCAGCCGCCAGTTTCTCCAACATGGCGTAGTCATCAGAGACGGGTCCAATGGTGCAGATTATTTTGGTTTTACGCATGTTTTAGGCTATCAAATGGCTGTTGTCAGAGGAGCGCAATCATACATAAATCGCTTCCGCTAATGTAGCTCTTAATGTTGCTTGAAGGGAATTTTGAAAAGAACCGATGTCGCTCGGGATTTCATTCAAGTATTTTAGGCAGGTTTTGATTCAAGTGGCGCGATGTAATACTAAAAAAGCGCCAGTTGGTTTTCTTCAGACTCCGTTACGGGGTCTCTGAATGTGACACCTAAGCCTAATAATCGAATGCCTTTACCAAGCCCTCGGTCCCATGCTGCGGGTATCAACTCAAGGAATAGTGATTTGTCTAAGGTTGCTGTAGAACGCTCAATGGTTGTCGATTTGAAATCAGTAAACTTGAGTTTTACCTGCTGATTTTTTATGGTCCGATCTTGATGCTTTTTAAGTCGGCGTTCGAGTTCTTCAAAAAGCTTATCGACGGCTGCCAGAGCACCGCCAATTTCTTCTATATCCACCGCATAGGTATGTTCAACACTGACTGACTTTCTTACCCAGCTTGTCGTTAGGGGTCTGTTGTCGATTCCCTTTGCGCGTTTAAGTAGCAGTTCGCCCAAGCTGCCAAACTTGACGATCAATGCTTCTTTACTAAGCGCCAGCACGTCAGAGCAGGTGACGATGCCGTGTTTTTCCAAGCGCGCAACCGTCACCTTGCCAACACCCGGGATTTTCTTCACGGCCAGTTGTGCGGCAAAAGCGGTGACTTGATCCGGTCTGACAACACATATGCCGTCAGGCTTATTTTCATCGCTACAAATTTTTGCGAGAAACTTGTTCGGGGCAACGCCTGCCGATGCCGTCAAATCTAGTTCTGTCGAGATCGCACGACGAATGTCCTCGGCGATGCGTGTTGCGCTTCCTTGAAACAACTTACTGTCAGAGACATCAAGGAACGCTTCATCAAGGGACAGAGGTTCAATGAGATCTGTATAACGCTCGAAGATGGCGCGGATCTGTCGGGAAATATCCTGATAATGACTCATCCGCCCTGAAACCACTTTAAGGCCTGGGCATAGTTTCAAAGCATAGGCAGTAGCCATTGCTGAATGCACACCAAATTCTCGTGCTTCATAATTGCACGTCGAAATGACCCCTCTACGATCGGATGCGCCACCAACCGCGAGAGGTTTGCCCTTTAGGGAAGGATCATCCCGCATTTCAACCGCTGCATAGAAACAATCCATGTCGATATGGATGATTTTACGTTGCGCCTCAGGCGGAAGACTCTCGGACATTTGAGGCTATTCACCCTTGAAGTTCGGCGCCCGCTTTTCAACGAAGGCCATAGCAGCTTCCTTATGATCTTCTGTCATCATGGTTCTCACCATATGTGCAGCTTCCATGTCGAACACCTGATCCAAACTACCACTTTCTGCAGCGTTCAAATTCTTTTTCATATATTCATGCGCAATTGCGGGTCCAGAAGCGATGTTTGCAGCCATTTCTGCAACCGCATTATCCAGCTCGTCGTCTGGGTAAACATGGTTAACCATGCCCAGCGTAAATGCTTCATCGGCCGTTAGCTTCGCGGAGGTGAAGTAAAGTTCTCTTGCTTTTGCACTGCCGACTATCTTGGGCAAAAAGTAGCTACCACCAAAGTCGCCAGAAGCAGCAACTTTTGCAAAAGCCGTGGTGAGTTTCGCCGTGGTTGATGCAATTCGGATATCACAGGCAAGCGCCAATGATAAACCTGCACCTGCGGCAGGTCCTCTTACTTTGGCAATCGTCGGTTTGGGACATTCATGCAGTAATTTTGAAATCTCCATGCTCGCCCGCAGGCCGTTTGTTTTTGTTTCGATGCTAGCAGGTCGGTTTTTACCTGCTTTAGCAGAGTTGTTAGCCGCCATACCTTTTACATCACCGCCAGCACAGAAGCCTCGGCCGGCACCGGTGAGTACAATGACTCTGACGTCAGGGTCGACTGAATAGCGTAATAGTGCATCGAGCATTGCTTGCATCATTCCACCAGACAAAGCGTTTAACGACTCGGGGCGATTCATGGTTAACGTCGCAACGCCATCTTGGATTTCTTCAATTAGATCGGTAGTCATCTGTTTGCATCCATATTGTTAAATTGATTTTTAAGTCTTATTTTCTGTGATTGATAGTTGCTAAACCCTATCCAGATATTCGATAGTTTAATTCCTCAGTCTTTTAAAAGCACCCACGAGGATTGGGTTATACTCCAAACATTGCGTTAACGAATATATAGCTATGGAAATTGAAGAACTCAGACGGCGATTTGATCCAGCTCTGAAAGAAATTACAGAGTCTTGTTGCATTACAGAAGACTTTGTCGACAAAGACCAGTTTCGTGTCTACCTAGCAACGGTATGGGGAAATGCTGTGTTGGAGCCTGAAAAATCAGGCATTGATGAATCTGACCTAAGTGATTTGCATGATTATTTAAACGAAGAATCAGCAAAACTCTTGGGGACGGGTGAAACAATAACGGAAATCTACCAATATCTGGTGAGTAAACCGGGTGAGGATGCGATGACACGATTAAATGTGGCGGGTCAGCACCGCGATTTTATTCATTATTTTGCACGACTCATCCTCGGTGCTAATCCGCTACAGAACGCCAACATTACGGAAACAGGAACACAATATGAATAGGCTAAAGGGCAAGTGCGCAATTGTAACGGGAGCCGGCAGCGGCATTGGCCGAGCCAGCGCGCGTCTGTTTGCATCCCAAGGCGCGAAAGTACTCGCTGTCGACTTGAATGAAGAGGGTTTGCAGCAGACCATAGAGGGTGCAGACGGCACGATCGAAGCCTTAACAGCCAACGTTGCAGATGAAAGCAGCGTGCAGGGATATGTCGACTCTTGCATATCCCAATTCGGTGGTTTGGATATTGTTTATGCCAATGCAGGTATTTCTGGCGGCGCTGTTCCCATCTTTGATCAACCGGTTGAGCTCTGGGAGGACGTACTGCGGGTCAATCTCATTGGCCCCTTTTTAGCCGTTAAGTATGCCGGCAAGTATATGGTAGAGCAGGGATCAGGCAGCATCGTCTGCACAGCATCAGTAGCGGGCTTAAGAGCCAATGCAGGCGGCAGTCCCTACTCAGCAAGTAAAGCAGGCGTCATTAGCCTAGTGCAGACCGTCAGTAATCAATTATTTGGGACGGGCGTTCGTATTAATGCAATATGCCCAGGACTTATTGAAACCGGCATGACCAAACCGGTATTTGATGGCGCTAGAGCGCGTGGCAATGAGGACAAGATTGGCCAGTTAAACCCGACTGCCCGGTACGGTGTACCCGAAGAAATTGCTAATATGGCGTTGTTTCTCGCAAGTGATGAAGCAAGCTATGTGAATGGCCAAGCGATTGCCGTCGATGGCGGGCTCTCAAGCACGCATCCCTTCGTACGGAAGCGTCCCTAACTTTAATCACGCGCTCTAATGGCGAGTTCTAATGTGAAGCGCCAATAGGGCGCTTTCCAAAAGCCCTTACTCAATCTGCTGATAACAGTCGTTGACGTTGGTTGGCTCTGATGTCGAGCTTTTACTGCCTCGCAGGTGAATTGCCACGGTATTTGTTCACAATCAGCGCGCCGATGATATCGCCTTCAACATTTACTGCTGTTCTCACCGTGTCCAGTGGTCGCTCGATCACCAGCAATATGGCGATCGCCTCTAGCGGAATCCCAACGGCCAACAGAACCATTTGCATGCCTGCCATTGACGCGGATGGCATGCCCGGTGCGCCTATGGAAGAGACCATCGACATAAGGAATACGGAGAAAATCATGATGGTTGTGAGTTCAATACCATATAAATAAGCAAGGAATACCGCCGCAACGGCTTCAAACAATGCCGTTCCGTCCATATTCATGGTTGCACCTAAGGGCAGTACAAAACTTGAGACAGAACTGTCAATGCCGAGTTCTTCATCGCACGTACGCATGGATACGGGCAGGGTCGCCGCGCTCGATGAGGTACTGAAGGCGACAATTAACGGTCTCGATATCTGTTTCAACAACTTAACCGGCGACTTATCGCCAAAGAACCAAGCAATCAGTGGCAAAACAACCATTCCGTGAAAGAGGGTCAGACTGATGACCAACATAGAGAATTGTAACAACTGGGTTAAAAAGTCAGCGGAATTTCCCTCTCCAACACCAAGCTTGATGGTGAAATCGACAATGATGGCAAATATACCAATCGGTAAAAATTTCAGAACCCATTTCAACACTTGAATAATGACCGCGTTCACTTGATCGATAAAGCCAAACAGACTGCTCTGTTTAGGCAGCGCAAGCACCATCGCCAGTCCTATCAAGATCGCATTCGTGACGATGCCTATAATATTGAGGTTAACTAACGCTGAAACAGGGTTAGTTAGAGCAAGGCTCAAAATTTGCGAAAGCACGAGTACAATTGAATCGCTGCCTGGATCAATCATTCTTGATTCTGGGATAGCTGTTTGAATCTCGACGATTGCCGGATACATTGTCCACGGGTGGATGAAGAAAATTGCGATCAGCCCCAAAACGATCGCGATAAGTGTTGTGCTGAAGTAGTACAACACGGTGATGCCACCAATTTCACGCAGCTTAATCACATCACCTATGCTGATGATGCCGCCGATCAGAGAGAAGAAGATCATCGGTGCAATCAGCATTTTGAGCGCCGACAGAAAGGCAGATTTCAACAATAGAATAATCTGATAGGCATCAGAGTCTGGGTTTGCCAGCGCGCCGTCACCAAACAGTAGGCCAACTGCAACGCCTAGAAGCGCTCCAATGAATATCTGGAATGTTAGATTTTTGAATATCAAAGGTACGACGCCATGTGATTTGCAAGAGATAGTAACAAAGACTGATTCCAAAGTAGACGGCGATTCTGTTCTGGATGAAACGAGTCGCAAATGCCAGTGGGGGCGGGGCCTGTTACAATTGAACGGGTCTAGGCATCATTAGGCCTAGGCGCTATAGTGAACAGACAACATTAGTTTACTGATGAGTGGTGACACGTTTTTACAGAGGGTTCCAAATAGGTTTCTACCAAATATGGACGTTAACAGGCTGACAACGAAACATCAGGGATGAAAGATAAAATGCCAACAGACTTCATCTGGTCTGCAGACATCATCGATACCTTGCCCCTGTCAGTTCTCTGTCTGGACGCCAATGGTGTCATTACCCAGCTGAACGAGTGCGCACGCAATCAGTTGCACCTTGCTTGTAGCGACACGCTGCGTTCCCACATCCATTCCGGATTCAGAAAAACAGTTTTTAGACGTGATGGCGAACCCATCAACGGAAATTCAAATTCAATTGATCGATGCGTCAAATTCCCATTGGGTGCAGATGAGCCAGCAGAGCAGTGGCGGTACAACTTATGTCTTCCTGCGAGATATTGCCGAACAACTCGCGCTCAGTACTCAGTTACGCGCGAGCAAACGCCCCGAAAAACGACTGGTACACGACCTGTATAATGCCCTAACGGCGACAATGGGCTATGCCGAGCTGATCAGCATGATGCTTGATGAGCACAACGTGATCTCAGGTGAGCGACTCGAGGCAATACAACGCTACCAACGTGAGGTCTATATCGGCCTGCAAAAGGCTGACCTGTTACTTAGAAATCAAAAAGAGGGCGGTATTATTCATGACTCGACCGCCGTGCCAATCAAGCGCAAACACATAATGGTTGTCGATGATGAACCTTCCATTACAGAATTTCTGTCCGAGCTTATGCGGGCTAAACATTACAAGGTGACATCGTTTACCGATAGCAGCGAAGCTCTGTCATATTTCAAAAGCCATGCGAATGAAGTTGATCTCGTCATTATGGATCAAATTATGCCGCAAATATCAGGCATGTCCCTTGCGGCAGAACTGTTGTCCTACAATACAAGCTTGCCTATTGTTCTGTGTACAGGTGACCATGCGCTTATCGAGGGGCAAACTGAGGGTAAGTTACAAATCAAACATTTTGTTCGAAAGCCCATTGATATTAACGTACTAAGCGAGATGGTCAGCGACATAATCGATTGATCGATTTCAATCTATTTCAGCTCAGTTCTTTTGTGACGTCCGGCATTGACTGCACATCATCTACCATGTTGATTGGGGTCATTTTAAACCGCGCTATTTATAAGACGGCGGCCGTAAGCGTTTCACCAATAGGGTAGTGCAATACAAGATCGCAGAGGGGATCAAGGTCAGTGACTTCGTTATTAATAATGACAAGATCGGCCCCGTTTTGTTTCGCGATTCTAGGAAAGCCGGCAGCGGGATAGACCACAAGCGATGATCCAATCGCAATAAACATGTCGCACGCCAGTGTTGCTGCTTGAGCTCGTTGCATTTCATCAATCGGCATGGACTGTCCAAAGGAAATGGTTGCCGTTTTTACGATGCCGTTACATGTTTCACAGTAGGGGATAGCTTCATTCAGCGAGAACGACTGCCGAATAGGCTCGAGTTCATAGTGCTCACCACAGTCAAGGCAGGTCGCGTAGTTGGCGTTACCGTGAAGCTCGATAACTTTGTTATCAGGTATGCCGGACTTTTGATGCAGGCCATCAACGTTTTGTGTAATGACATGAGTAACTTTGTCCAAAGCAACGAGCTTTGCGATAGCAAGGTGACCTGCGTTTGGGGCAGCGTTGTCCATTCTTCCCAAGGGGTTAGCGCCAGAAAATTTTCTGCGCCAAGATTCTTTGCGCGTTTCCTCAGAGGCAACAAAGTCTGAGAAGTCGATCGGTTGCGCTGTTTTCCATACACCGTTTGGACCACGAAAATCAGGTATACCCGATTCAGTGCTAATGCCTGCGCCGGTAAAAACAACAATACGTTGTGCTGAACCAATGAGGCTCTTAAAGTAATCCGATTCTTCCAACGACATTTTGCTTGTCATAAAGGCTCCATCCAGCGAATTGTATCAAAGCGATATGCGGGTAACTCGTACGCGTATCTTGTCGTAGCAAGCCATACTGAAAAGTTGTATCAATACGCAGATGCTCAGACGATTATCTATGATCAGTGCATTCAAAGGTAGGACTCTTAAGCATAATCGTCATGCATAACAACCTTTAAATTGTTGCGGCGTATCCAACAAGGATTCACTATCGGCAATAGCGATTTACTCCGCACGACAAATTTGGCATCGTGATGAATCTTATTATCTCGAGTATTTATGATGGGCGTCTACGAAAAATACTTCTTACCTAAGCTATTGAACATGGCAATGAAATCGCCGGAGCTTTCCAAGCTTCGATCTCAATTGGTACCAATGGCGCAGGGTAAGGTATTGGAAGTTGGTATCGGTTCCGGCCTGAACCTGCCATTTTATCAAAAGGGCGTGCAAGTCACTGGTGTAGATCCATCGATTGAGTTGCAGAGCTATGCGCAAGAAATCGCAGACGAACATCGCTTGGCGGTAGAATTTCTAAGTCAGGGTTGTGCCAATTTACCCATCGAAAAAGATACCTTTGACACGGCAGTAGTGACCTGGAGCCTTTGCACAATCCCTAACCCGGTTGAGGCGCTCGAGGAGATTCGTCGCGTCTTAAAGCCGAATGGCAAGCTCGTTTTTATTGAGCACGGTAAGTCGAATGAAGCGAAAATTGCGCGACTACAGAAACGAATTAATCCAATTTGGCGTATTATCGGCGGTGGCTGCAATCTTAACCGGCAGCCAGATGAAATGATTAATAGTAATGGCTTTAAGTTAGAGACATTGACTGAAGGCTATATCCCCGGCCCGAAATTCGCTACCTACAACTACCGTGGTATCGCGTCTATTGCTTAACATCGAGTAAACCTGAATCACTTCAGTCCTCAACGTTGCGTCTGCAACGCCAATTATTGTCGCTGACGAAGGGTATCGAATGCCGCTGGACTGTTGGACGTCATATGCTCAACAATCTTTTCGGCACAAAAAGTGGGTGTTGAAACCGATGTATCAACCTCAACATCGTAGCAATCGTGTTGATGGCAAACATCGAAATGACCAACCGCAGTGCCGGGGAAGCGCCCAGGTCGTGCCTGTTCTCTATCGTTAATCACCGTTTTTGGACATCTTACGCCAACGAAATAAACATCAAAGGGGGCAAATACCTCTAGATAGTCGTCTAAAAACTCAGGCTCTAGGATAATGTCATCAACGATGATGTTGTTGCCGGATTCAACCATGGCCGCCATAGCGCGGCGCATACCCTTCAACATCTTCTTACCATCAATGCCAAAAGTGACCCGTGTATAGGGTGGCTGGCAGTTAGTCTCAGGCACAACGTTGAGACCCCTTTCGCCGTTACTACCAGCGGGGGCATTGAGACCGCGAAATTTATCCGGCAGACCATCGCGGAACTGATCCAATCCGACATGATTGAAAGGGATTTCGAATCGTTCCTGCAACTCATACGCAAGGGTCGTCTTACCCGCGCTTGAAGTTCCGTTGAGAAATATAATCTTGCCTGAAGGCATGTGAGACCTACCACTTTTTAAATCGACGCAATAGTTACACAAAAAACCCTTGGTTTGCTATTAAGAATTAGGGTTATTAAATATAGCTCAGAAACCCATTCCTGTGTTGCGCGTCAATCATGGTTCAACTGCCTGAAACGCTCTATGATGCTGATCACTGCATTTTTTGGTTACACACTTGTCTCGCTTGAATCACCAGCCTCTGTGGTTAAAAAAGTATCTGGATCAACTAAATGGCCTTTATGTCAGATACTTCGTTGAACCTCACTTAGATGAGGTAGGAGAGGGGTTTAAGGTGATGAACCCCGGTAGTCTTGAAATCTCAGGCCCTAAGATTACGGTCGGAAATCATGTTCACGTGATGGCTCTAAAAGATAAACCCGTGAGGCTAGCGGTTTTTGATGGCTTAGGTAGCATCCATATCGGTAACTACTGCATTGTAAATCCCGGCGTGCGCATCTCCTCAGCAGATGACATTGAGATAGGCGATAGCTGCATGTTGGCAATGAATGCTTACTTGTCTGATGCGGATTGGCACGACCTACAGCACCGCATTTATGCGCCGGGAAATCACAAACCCATTCGTTTAGGTAAAAATGTCTGGATAGGCGACAGTGCACTCGTTTGTAAAGGCGTGACGATCGGTGACAACAGTATCGTCGGAGCCTGGTCGGTTGTAACACGTGACGTTCCTGCGAATGTTGTTGTCGCTGGCAACCCGGCCAAGATCGTAAGACAGTTAGATCCCAGTCACGTCACGACGCGTGAAGATCTATTCAATATGCCCATGCCGTATCAACAATTTGAAGATGATTACAATCAGACCCTGCTGCAGGACAACAGCTTTTTTGGTTGGCTGATGCATCGACTTCATCCCAACAAAAAGACGTGACTACTCGGCGCTAAGATAAGTTTTCGATTGCAACTCAAGAAGCTCTGCCGCGGTTACCTCATAGCGCTGCGTATCGAGTTGCTCGAGATTTCTGACCGCCAGAAGACATCCGAGTTCTGCACAGCCGCGAACGCTTTGTTGCTGCAACATGCCAAAAATATAACCCGCTCGAAATGCATCACCACAACCTGTTGGATCAATCATTTGCTCACAGGGCGCTGCTTTAACAAAAATGGGCGACTCTGATTTTTGATAGATTTCGACGCCGTCTTCACCTCGAGTCACAATGACAAGATGCGTGTTGATAATCTCCTCGGCACTGAGGGCTGAATTTGTGCGTAATATTTCCCATTCGTGAGAGTTCACAACGACATATTGACTAAGGCAGAGCAGTGTTTTTATGTCTTCTTTACTGAACGCTGCCAGGCCTTGGCCTGGGTCGAAAATAATAGACACACCATGTCGATGCAGATCTTGAGCTTGTCGGATCATTATGGGCGCGTCTTCGGGCGCCAAAATAGCGACGTCCACTTCACCGATTTCTTTGACCTGATCCGCTGAAAGTCTTTTACTGCTCCGTGACGCGCCAGAATGGAAGGCAGTAATCTGATTACCATCCTCATCCGAGTAAATGATACAAGTCGCGCAGTGTTCATAATCTGAATCAACCACGATGTAGCGTGTGTCCATGCCAAGCTGCTTTAAATGCGCTTCGTAGTGCTCTGTGTAATTACGTCCAGCAACAGCGATCGGTAGCGCATTGATACCGAGCTTGAACAGACCATAGGCGATATTCATACCGCAACCGCCGAAGCCTGTATGCATCCCCTGGAGCTGTATCGATATGTTCAGTCCGGTGGTTGGAAATTGTTCTTCGTAATCAGCGAAAGAGCCTTCATATGAGCAGAGGGTATCAATGGCGAGACTGCCACAGACAATTACAGAATTCATGATAGGTTGGTTGCCTTGTTTAATCGATCGATCGGTCAAAAAGCGCGGACGGTTTGCAATCCGGATAGCGTTGATGAAGTATTGCACCGCGAATCTTATTACTTGCGGTCAGTAAAACCAAAGTCTAAATAATAATAGCGCTTCGATTTTCTTAGAGAATAGCAAAAAACTATGATTGATTTTCTTTCTTTGCTCCATCCTATTGTCGGTCTCTGCGGTCTAATCGGTATTGCTTATGTGCTGAGTGAAAGCAGGGCGGTACCGAATTGGAAGCTCATCGCTTTAGGCTTGGGCTTACAGTTTGCGATCGCTCTGATCATGTTCAAAATACCGCTTGTTCAGGATGTTTTAACGTCGCTCAATCAGGGCGTTATCGCTCTAGCTAAGGCTTCCGATACGGGCAGCCAGTTTATTTTTGGATATTTAGGAGGCTCGCCCGATAACGTCGCTTACCCTTACGAAATTAGTGATCCCGGCGCGACCTACATTGTCGCATTCAGGGTGTTACCGATGATTATGTTCTTTACCGTATTATCCGGCATCCTGTGGTACTTTCGCGTTCTGCCGTTTGTTATCGGCATATTCTCCAAACTCTTCAGTAAAAGTCTGGGATTAAGTGGTGCGGTCGGCGTGAGCACTGCCGGTAGTATTTTTCTAGGCATGGTTGAAGCGCCCTTATTGGTTCGTCCATTTTTGATACACCTAACGCGAAGCGAACTCTTTATCGTCATGACCAGTGGTATGGCAACCGTCGCTGGTGCCGTCATGATTTTATATTCATTGATTCTACAGGATGTCTTGGTTAACGCTTTGGGTCACATATTAACCGCATCGGTGATAAGTGTTCCCGCAGCGGTGATGGTGGCAAGAATCATGGTGCCGGGCAGCGAAGGTATCGGCAAGGAAGAAGTCCATGACCCAATGGAGTACCACGGTTTGATGGATACAATTACAAAGACAACATCCGATGGGGTGGGTTTGATGGTGAATGTCGGCGCGATGCTGATTGTTTTTAGCGCCTTGGTTGCCTTGGTGAATGCCATGCTTGGCGTCGTTCCTGAGTTCGGCGGTCAAGCGATTACATTGCAAGGCATGTTTGGCTGGGTTTTTGCGCCGATCGCTTGGTTGATGGGTATCCCATGGAGCGAGGCGGTCACAGCGGGTTCTTTGATGGGCTCGAAAACGGTTTTGAATGAGCTATATGCATTCTTGCTTTTGTCCGATGTACCGACATCAGCGCTATCACAACATTCAAGGATCATTCTCACCTATGCAATGTGTGGCTTTGCCAACTTTGGAAGTCTAGGCATTATGATCGCCGGTCTTTCCAGTATGTGCCCAAGTCGAAGGCAAGATATTATCGCGCTTGCGCCTAAGTCACTGATCGCGGGTACCTTGGCAACCTGCTTAACAGGCACCATTGCGGGTATTTTAACGTTATGAAGCTGTGAGCCTAAGGCGTTAGCCTGAAGCAAATGTGTTGCAGGTTTGATGGTTAGCAAAGAACGCGCTACCAATCAGTTAAAAAAGACGATTGTAGGCTTCGCAGGCATCAATAATCGCTTCTACATCCGAACGTGATATATCGCGATGTAATACCCAGCGGGTGCCCGATATACAGATGTGACGATCGGCAAGAAATGCTGTGAGCTTCTTTAAGTCGGTCTGGCGGGAAATCATCACCATGTTTGTATGCGTTGGTTGGGCAAGCCCAAGATGTTCAAGTTGACCAACGGATTCGGAAATAAGTTGAGCATTATCATGGTCTTGCTGCAATCTATTGATGTTATTTCGCAAAGCATAAATGCCGGCAGCTGCAATCACACCTGCTTGCCGCATGCCGCCGCCGATCATTTTCCTGTAGCGTCTAGCTTTGTTGATGGTCGCTTCATCACCAACCAGGAGAGACCCGACGGGGCAAGCCAGTCCTTTTGATAGGCACAATGAAATCGTATCGAAGTGCTTACAAATTGTTTGAATAGGCACACCTAATTTGACAGCCGCGTTAAATCCCCGAGCGCCATCCATATGACGCTTTAGTTGATATTGCTGTGCAAGTTGGCTGAACGCTCGCAGATAATCCAGTGATAACACCTGTCCTGCTTGTGTATTTTCTAGGCAGAGTAAACGCGTAACCGCGAAATGCATGTCATCGGGTTTTATTGACGCGCGAATATCATCTATCGCAAGTTCGCCGCGTTCATTAAATGGCAGCGTGTAGGGCTGGATACCACCCAGCGCAGCGGCACCACCGCCTTCATATTTGTAGGCATGGGCCTCTTGCCCCGCGATAAACTCCTGACCGCGCTCACAATGGCTCAACATCGCTAAAAGGTTACTTTGTGTCCCAGACACGCAGTATAGCGCTGCTTGCTTACCTGTGATCTGTGCCGCCAATTGTTCGAGTTCATTGACGGTCGGATCCTCTCCATAAACGTCGTCACCGGTTGCTGCACTTTGCATGGCGGTGAGCATGTCAGGTGAGGGCTTTGTCACGGTGTCGCTGCGTAGATCGATCAATAGGGTTTTCTCGGCTAGATATAATTGGAGTATGAAGATGGTAAGATTCATACTTGAGAGGCCGTCATATTATCGGGTTTTATGATGGCTCGCATTGAATTGACAACCTAAAGACATGTCATTAATGTCCACTGTATTGTTTGGCGTCCATTCTGCGAAGAGTGAGACTGAAGAAGGGTGAAACAGACGCCCGCCATTAACCGCGGTAAAGCCCAGCGCACTGTATGCTTCACACTGAATTTAAAGATAAAACCCGCTAGCACAATTCGGCCCAAACGCAGTCATGGTGATAATGTTGTTGTTGTGTTCTGCGAAAGTGTGAATAGCTAGATGACCCAGCATAATTGAAGAGTTAGTCACGTGAGCAGACAAGTCACAATACAACACATTACCGAGACGCAGTTACGTAGCGTGAAACGTCGAGCAAAACTGCTTTCGCGGTCTCGACAAGATGTGAGCTATATGCAGTGTTTGGATATTGTTTGTCAGGAAGATTGGGGGTTACGTCACTTCCACCAAGCTCAAAAGCTTGTCACGCGCAAACCGTCCAATGAAACCAATGTACCTCGCGGTGAACAAAGTCATTCAGCCTGGACGTTGTATTTACAAGCATGTCAGGACGCCTATTTTGAGCTTTAACACTTAATCTGGATAACGGCTCATAAGACATTAGAACGAAAAGCAAAGCGAAAAAATTTCATAACCAGTTCGACCGAATCTGAAGAGGAAAAATATGTACACAGGTATCGTACAAGCCATGTTGCCCATTACTATTGTCGACAAGAAGCCTGGCTTGATGAGCTTCGGTCTCAATATCCCGTTAGGGATGAGGGATGATCTTGAACTCGGTGCAAGTGTCGCGGTTAACGGCTGTTGCTTTACCGTCACTGAAATACAGGAGCAGGCGGTGTTGTTCGACGCGATTGCCGAGACGCTGGATCTAACCAATATCAAATATTTGCAAAAAGGTACGGAAGTTAACGTTGAACGCTCGGCAAAATCTGACGCAGAAGTTGGCGGACACATTCTGTCTGGACATATCATCGATGTCGCGGCCGTCGTATCAATCGAAGAGTCAGATAACAATTGCCGGCTCACATTTCAGGGTAACGGTGACTGGATGAAGTACGTCTTCAATAAGGGCTATTTGGCGGTAAACGGATGCAGCCTGACGGTCGCAGCGATTGATCGCACGCTCAACCAATTCAGCATTAACCTCATCCCCGAAACCCTGCGTCGAACTAACTTTGCGCTGCTGCAAGAGGGCGATGAAGTGAACATTGAAATCGAGAGTCAAACCCAAGTCATTGTCGATACTGTTGAACGAGTGATGGAAGAGCGCTATGGCGCTTGAGATAACCGGCAATTGCTTTAACATTCGCGCTTGCATGTAATTTGACACGTTTTTCTATGTCCACGCTTCAACTATTTGATACCTACGAACGCCGAATTCGCCCCTTCGAACCACTGACCCCTGGCAAGGTCGGTTTATATTGCTGTGGCCCCACAGTTTATAACTTTGCCCATATTGGCAATCTTAGAACCTATGTGTTCGAAGATATATTGTTCCGTGTCTTGCGCCAAAATGGCTATGAGGTGGATTTTGTAATGAACATCACCGATGTCGGACATCTGACATCGGATGCCGATTCTGGCGAGGACAAGATGGAATTGGGTTCAAAGCGCACGGGCATGTCTGCTTGGGAAATGGCGGATTTCTATACCGAAGCGTTTAAAACAGATCTTGACCGACTCAATATCCTCGGTCCCAATACCTGGTGCCGAGCAACAGATCACATCAAAGAACAAATCGCGTTTATCGAGGATTTAGAGCTAAAAGGTTTCACCTATAAGACCTCTGACGGCATCTATTTTAACTCTCAAAAACTGAACAACTATGGTTACCTCGCGCGATTAGATATCGAAGGCCTAATGGCAGGTGCGCGGGTTGATAACGAACGCCAACACGTCACGGATTTTGCGCTCTGGAAGTTTTCTCCCGAAGGGGAAAAGCGCCAAATGGAGTGGGAAAGTCCTTGGGGGATCGGCTTCCCCGGTTGGCACATTGAATGTTCCGCAATGTCAGCGAAGTATCTCGGTGATTATTTCGATATCCATTGCGGTGGTGAAGATCACATTCCGATCCACCACACCAATGAGATTGCCCAAACAGAAGCCAGTCGAGGTACTCGACTCGCAAATTTCTGGATGCATGGATACTTTTTGCAGCTAGACAATAACAAAATGTCGAAATCGACGGGTGAATTCCTGAGGCTGGAAACCTTGCTAGAACAAGGTATTGACCCCATGGTCTATCGTTACTTTTGTCTTACGGCGCATTATCGTACGCAAATGTCCTTCAGTTGGGACAGTCTGGCATCAAACCAGGTTGCTTTGAATCGTTTATACCAAGCTGCCTTCGATTGGGGTGAGCCGGGCGACGTCATCACCGATTTCGACACGCGATTCATGGCCTGCGTCAATGATGATCTTAACCTACCTCGAGCACTCGCGGTCGTTTGGGAGCTTGTAAAATCCGACCGTGCACCCGCGGATAAGAAAGCAACGTTACTCGCATTCGACGCCGTGCTGGGCTTAGGTATTGCACAATGGAAACCGAAGGTGATAGATGTACCAGAGGATATTCAGCAGATGGCGTTGGACAGGGATGCAGCACGTCAGAATAAGCAATGGCAGCGAGCTGATGAACTGCGGGATGCGGTACTTGCGGCCGGTTATGTCATAGAAGATACCCATGACGGACCGCGGGTGAAGAAGCCTTAGCTGCTCTGAAATGGAAGCCTTAGCCGCCCGAAAGGGCGAGGTTTAGTTGACCCACGTACAATCGTCGGCACAGCCAAGTTAAAACTTGCAACGCGCCCGGTTAGCTGTGGATTTGGCGCCATTGTAGAATATCAGTCGTAGCACCATCGTGCAGTTGTACGCCAATTTCGCAATAACCTTGCTCATTCGTGCGACTCCATCGCACATCGCTCGTCAAAAAGAACTTGCCAGGGCTTGCGGCCATATCAACCCAAATATCAAGCTTTGAACCTGCCGGAATTTGGATAGACGATTCTATTTTCATCCCGCCAGCTGAAATATCCAACGCGTTGCAAGAAATGGTCATGCCGACAATATCGGCCTCTTGAGCCGCGATAACCTGAAGGAAGAGCCGCTCTGAGCTTTCTCTGCGGTCATCTTGTCGCCGTTCACTTATTTGCCTGCTCATGTGGACTTTCTGCCTTCTATTTCTGCGACGTGTGTCAGCCAGACTGATTAATTTGTTCATTAACAATGAAGTTGCCATTTGTCACTAATCCAAATTTGCTGTTCGTACTTGAATTGAATGCGAAGCCCGTGCCAAGTATCAAAAACCGACAATTAACTCAATAAAAACAGTAACTTGAAGGATAAATAGGTATCAATCGCAGCTTGCTGATGGTTATAATGTGCTGACAAATTTTGTCCTATAGGCTATCCCGTGAAACTTTTTGACAACCCGTGACTCATCCGGTCAGTTGCGAGTGACTGGGAAATCGAGGGAAACGCGGGGAAATGATTCGTCAAACACCCTGTTTTTAGCAACGTCAGACCCATTATCGATGCTAGGGCATGACGGCCAACAGCAACTCGCGGCAAACCGAAAGACCAGCGCCTAGGTATGCAACGGATGATCCATAAGATGAAGATTCAAAGTTCACTTAAACAACATGCAATTGGGAGAAGTAGGTAACTTGTCTATATTTTTTGATTCCATCAAGCAGCAGACATCGGCCAATGCGTCTCAACTTTGCATAGGTCTGGATACAGATCCGAATAAGATTCCTCAGATACTCAAGAACGATCCTGATCCGATATTCAGTTTCAATCGAGAAATTATCGACGCCACTCATGACCTCGTTTGCTGTTATAAACCGCAAATTGCTTACTATGCAGCGGTCGGTGCGGAAAAATCGTTGGAGATGACCATACAATACATGCGAGACAAGGGGGTTCCTGTCCTACTCGACTCAAAACGCGGCGATATCGGCAGCACGGCTGAAATGTATGTTGAAGAAGCGTTCGAGCGATACGGAGCGGATGCCGTCACGATCAATCCCTATATGGGCATGGATTCGATGGAACCTTTTCTAGCCCGCAAAGATAAGGGGATATTTATTCTCTTGTCGAACCTCCAACCCTGGTGGCACAGACCTGCAGAATTTGACGCTCGGCAGCGGTTTGCGAGTCTATGAGCATGTTGCAAAACTGGCGGTGGAAGACTGGAACGAAAACAATAATGTCGGTCTAGTGGTAGGGGCCACCCGGCCTGACGAGATCTCGGATATCAGAAAGATAACCGGCGATATGCCTTTCCTGATGCCTGGGGTAGGGGCGCAGGGTGCGGATGTTCAAGCCTTAATGGAACATGGACAGGGCGGCCCGATGATCATCAATTCATCTCGCGCGGTGCTCTACGCATCCAACGGCTCCGATTTTTCCATCAAGGCGAGAGAAGTAGCAAATGCCACGAGGATCGAGGTTAATTCACACAAAATTGAACAGCCCTGATCCATCATTGATGAAACGTATGTTAGTCAGGTTGCATCGACAGGGACATGACATTGTCATTTTTCGTGTTCTGCTAGCCGTCGCCGTTTGCGCCATTACCTGGCTGGCTTTAACACCTAAACCCAGTGCCGATCTGTCATTAGGTTGGGACAAGGCGAATCACCTGGTTGCGTTTTTCGTGTTAGCTTTTCTAAGTGAATATAGTTTTCAGCCCGTCACGCTTCAGCGCAAAATTGTCATTGGTTTATCGCTGGCGAGCTACGGCTTAACAATTGAATTGTTTCAATCACAAACTCAAGCGCGGTTCTTCGAAGTCGCAGATCTATTGGCTGACTTGATCGGCGTATTTGCCTACATGATCGTGGCTGAGCCAATAAAAAAATATACACTCTTGCGGGCCGTCTCAGGGTTAGATGATACTGTCGGTAGGTTCAACGATTAATAAATTCACTTTGCCAAATCGACCTGGCCAATCATTTTTTTTGGAGTTACGACCATGAAACAGTTTCGTGCCATTGTTATTTTTTTACTGATCAGCCTACCGATGGCGACACAGGCGGCCTGGCAACTCGACAATGATGCGTCGTCAGTCAGTTTTAACTCGATCAAAAACGGTCAAGTTGTCGAGTCCCATTACTTTAAGTCGATTAGCGGAAGTATTGAAGCCAATCAGGCAAGCGTTAGCATTGATCTCAGCAGTGTTGAAACAGCCATTGGGATTCGCAACGAGCGGATGCAGGCTATGTTGTTTGAGACAGGTACATATCCCGTCGCAACGATAACCGCAATCTTGGATAGAGAAGATGTTGCCGCGTTGCAATCGAAGGCTACGTCAACACTACAGTTACCGATTACGATCGAGCTTCACGGTCAACAGGCAAACGCGACCGTGCCGGTTTTGGTTACGCGCAGTGCAGATCGAATTACAGTCAGCAGCCAACGTCCTGTCATTATTCAGGCGTCGACATTTAAGCTTGCCGCTGGCATCGAAGCGCTACGGAAGATTGCGGGACTCCAATCGATTACCCTGTCGGTACCGGTAAGTTTTAGTTTGAATTTTGAAGCGCTTCAGTTGGAAGACTAGGCGTCTTAACCTGTCGAACGAGAAGATTTAATCGGACCAATGAGCACATTGGCCCGATTGAGTGTTCATTTCAGGCGAAGCGTAAATTAAAAATATTATTAGGCGAGCTCAAGATCAAACTCTGTCCAAATAGGACAATGATCAGAAGGTTTTTCCATGCCACGTATATCGTAGTCGATGCCTGAGTCAACACATTGATCGCGAATCACATTGCTGGCAAGAATAAGGTCGATACGCAGACCGCGCTTGGGTTCAGCTTCGAAGCCTCGACTTCGATAATCGAACCAACTGAATCGATCGCTTGTTTCAGGATAGTGGTGCCGATATGAATCGAACATACCCCAATCCGTTAACTTACTTAGCCATTGTCGTTCTTCGGGCAGAAAACTCGTTTTTCCATCTTTGAGCCAACGCTTTTTATTGGGTTCACCAATACCAATATCAAAATCAACCGGTGCAACATTCATGTCACCAACGACCATAATCGGTTCGCTGGCGGAACAACGTTCATCCAAAAAAGCACTTAAGTCTTGGTAGAATTTTTCCTTGGCAGGAAACTTGGTTGGATGACTTCGCTTTTCACCCTGCGGGTAATAACCATTTAAGAAGGTAAGGGTGCGTCCATCGGTCAAATCAAATGTGGCGCCGATAAATCGTTTTTGACTCTCATCAGTATCGGTAGCAAAGCCCTTGATAATCGATGTCGGTGTTTTTCGTGACATGAGTGCCACACCATAGTGAGTCTTTTGGCCAATGAAGGTCACCTCGTAGCCCATCGCATTGATCGCTTCAATGGGGAAGTCTTCGTCAGTAACCTTGGTTTCCTGCAGCCCAATAATGTCAGGCTGGTGGGATGCGATGAGGGCTTCAAGTTGATGTAATCTAACTCGAACACTATTTACATTGAACGAAACAACGCGCATAACTTGTTTGATCCTTCAGTAAGACTTACCTGGAATAGGCCAGAAAACCAACAAAGTTTCTTGTCCTGTAAGAGCACGAAACTTCGTCAATCACCTATGAGTGGGACACGTTGGAAAGACTATTTTCTTCTGCCGGTAACCAAATCTCGAAACTTGTCGAGCAGCGTCTCGTATTTGAAGTCAGTAAACTCACCCGCATCCAGATACATACCGTGCTCAAGACACACTTCGTACCAAATGTGCGGTTGTGATGGGTCGGATATTTTTTCCATGCGCACACTGCAGCGTGGGCAATCAATATCGTCAATCTTGTTATATTCCTTACCGATCTCGGGATCACCACTGTCGATAAACTCGGACATCCATTTGTTCTTCAATTTTTCGGCTTCACCGGTGTCAAACCAAATACCTTTGCAATTGGTGCAACGGTCGACGGTCATGTTTCGACCGTACGTAATTTCTTCCATTGATGAATGGCATTTAGGACATTCCATAATACATCTCACTAAACATTGAATAGGTTGTCTCTGAGTATACATGAGACTATTTGCGGATTGCATCGTCAGTCGGACTGACGACGGTTATTTTTGCGTTTATCTTTCAGCGTATATCTTTAGTCGCCTCACTCGAATGATGAGTCTAAATAACGCCGAGTTCCTTGAGTCGTTCCTGCAGGTATTGCTTGGATGTATAACGATCAGACAATTTCACATCAGGCCTTGGATGCAGGAATAGGGGTAGGGACATACGAGAAAAATTAGCCTGATGATCTGCGGGTGTTGCGACTTGGTGAGTGGTTGAAGGGTAGTAGCCACCGGATGCCTCTTGCAACATATCACCGATATTAATCAGAACTGTTTCAGGATTAGGCGGCACGGATACCCACTGATCATTCATATCCTGAATCTCCAAGCCCGCCCCAGCGGCTGCGGGTAAGATGGTCAACAGGTTTATATCCTCATGGGCAGATGCTCGACAGACTTTTTGACCCTGTGGCACAGGGGGATAATGCAAAACTCTCAATAATGTCAATTCGCTGTTTTCAATCATCTTTGATAGCGGCTCACTATAATGTTGAGCAATTTCTGCCGGCGTGTATTTCTCAACCCAGCGCAGTAAGACGGCAGCGAAATCATGCGCCTCTTTATAGTAGTCTGCGATGTCTTGCTTCAGCTCATCTGGGCAGCGGCCCCAGCTATAGTAGTGGTAGTACTCTTTATAGTCCTTAACATCTGATCCTTTGGCCGACTCGGCGTCATCCATAGAGAAGAAGCCATCCTGGGTTTGCTTGGAGTAGGTGTAGTCAAACTTCTTGTCTGAGGCGAAGAATACTGCCCAGTCCCGATAGATTCGATCGATCCGTGACAAATCAAGCGGATGATTACGGAACGCTGCAAAACCGTATTTTACGAGGGATTGCGTGAATTGTTGGTCAGCATCCTCTGCGTCGTAATCAATGATGGGTAGTTCAGCCATGGAAATCTCCTCAAACATCAAACTTATCTGGCTTGTAAAGGTTCTAAATCAGAATCAACCTAAGGACAAAAAGAATCCAGCGATGGCAGCGCTCATAAGATTCGCCAATGTCGCAGCTACGAGGGCGCGCATACCAAGTTGCGCTATTTCGGTACGGCGTGTTGGCGCCAAGGTACCTAAGCCGCCGAGTAAAATAGCGATTGAAGCGAAGTTGGCGAAACCACACAGTGCAATGGTAATGATTGCTTGAGACAAATTGCTCAGCTCGCCCATAACTGCCGTAAAGCCGATATAGGCTAAGAATTCGGTGAAGACAATCTTTTGACCAATCAAACTACCTGCAATATTAGCTTCACTCCAAGGTACGCCAAGCGTCCATGCAATCGGTTGGAACGCATAGCCTAATAGGACTTCAATGGTTAGACCGTCGAAGCCAATAACGGATCCAGCCCAGCCAACGATGGCATTTAACATAGCGATAAGCGCCGTAAAAGCTAACAACATTGCGCCAACATTCAAAGCGAGCTGTAGACCCGATAGGGCGCCTGTGGCAGCAGCGTCAAACACATTTACGTAGACTTCATTATCTTCTTCGGATAGCTCATCAAGCTGGTTTTTAGGTTCGCCCGTCTCTGGAATGATGATTTTGGCCATCATCAGGCCGCCCGGTGCTGCCATAAAGCATGCCGCAAGCAGATACTCGAGTTGAATGCCCATGGCGGCATAACCGGCCATAACCGAGCCCGCGATGGATGCCATGCCACCAACCATAACCGCGAAGAGTTCTGACCGTGTCATGTTACGAATAAACGGTCTCACCACTAAAGGCGCTTCAGTTTGACCGACAAATATGTTCGCTGCGGCGGATAAAGACTCAGGCCTGCTTGTTTTAAGACCAATCTGTAACGCGCCACCGATAAGCCGGATGACCCAGCCCATGAAGCCAATGTGGTACAAAACGGCAATGAGCGATGCGAAAAATACAATGATAGGCAGTACGTGCATGGCGAATACAAAGCCGATTGAATTCCAGCTCTGGTCACTGAGATTGCCAAATAGAAAGCTAATACCGGCCTGACTGTAACCGAGCACACTGGATACACCAATGGCCATAACATTGAGGGCTTGTTTACCCGGTGGGAAATAAAGAACCAATCCGCCTAAAACGGCCTGTAATGCAAAAGCGCCAAATACCGTGCGGTAGTTAATGGATTTGCGCTCTGTTGAAAGAACCCATGCAATTGCGATTAAGAGGCAGACGCCAATAAGACTTATCATGGGTTTTGATCATTTCAATAAACAGCGCAGATCATATCACAGGACATTTAGTCTGTGAGCTTCGTTATGCCGTCTAAAATATCGATTGCACGACTGTAAACGCGTCATGCGGATAACAAGATGATAGTTTCTTTACAAAGGAGAATGGTTACAAAAAGTTTAGATGCGTTCGCGCGTTTAGGCAGGTTTCGTCGTTGGGTAAGTTATGCAGACATCGACGCAGGTAGCAGTGGTGAAAACCAATTCTATGGCAATTCCACAGCATGGAAGTGCGTATGTCTGACCACCCTCATTCTGCTTATCCATATCCTAGAGTGCGCATAATCTATATTATGTTAAATTGTACAAGCTTCAGTCCAGATGAATGAATAAAGAACAAATACAATACGGATGTAAACGGTAAGAGAGATTATCCACCACCATGCGAGAACCAACTTATAAACCGCCGAATGCGCGACCGGAACTCGCACACCCTCAATATATCGGCCGTCGGCTCAAGCCAAACGAACACCTGCGCGACTGCTTAATCAATACGAATGACGTAAGCAACATGGATTGTCTGGAACTGAATCCTGATAGAACTCAGCAAGTACTCAATTTAATCTGCGTAAACACCCGGTGGCATTCTGGCAGCTTGACGACCACAAATACTGCGTCATTTAACTCGAGCTAGCTAAACTACTTTGTTCCCGATTCACTCGTGATGTCTTTGTACTTAGGCATATCGTCAATTGAGCGAAAATCGAACTTCTGGCCACCCATAGACGCTTCATACATCAAACCGCCCTTTGCAATCGTGAATACAGCCATACCCTTATAGTAACGATTAACAGATTGGGCATCCTGGCTGGTACTGACACCTGCGGAATGTCCCTTCGTTGACGCTTCAGCGGAAACACCTAATGTAATAGCGACCGCAGTCGCTTGAACGCCGAACTCAAAAGAGCCGGCGGTAAACTCATCGTAGGCTCGTTTGTCTTCGAAGAAGATTATTTGACTATAGGCCTGGCCACCCATTTGAAAACCAATGGATAGCTGACTCATAGAGACGTCACCGGTAAATTGCCCGTTCGAGAACACTTTTCCTTTACCGTAAGCTGCGCCTATCCCTAAACCACCTTTACCGATATTGGGGAATATGGCATAACCGTAGGCATTATCGAACAAAGCCGCTGAAGATGACGCTTCGCGAAATGTTTCAATGGTATCTTGGTATCCGTCAGCCCACACACTAAATCGGAGTGAAGGCTGCGAGCGCAACACAAAAAATTGCCCCTATTTTGGATGTCCTGCGTTTAGGCGACCCTGAGGATGGCTCAGTCAAGACTGAATCTGTGTGGACTTGTAGACGGTTGAGAAATTGATTTCTAAACTGAGTTAAACACTTAATAGCGCAATTAAACACGTATACAAATCCTGTAAATAGAGATAATTGTCATTGAATTGTACTCCATGGCTACGTCAGTTGCAGCGTCACCAAACGATATTACGTTGATAGATTGATAGCTACTATTTTCACCTACTTGCCTGCAGTACTTCTGATTTCACCGCTTGCCTATAGTTTGACTAGCCAAGCCCGTATAGTTTCGCTTTAGGTTAACTAATGCCGCAAAATGTCCGCCATAGACCGAGCATGAACACTAGGACGTTTTATGAAATTGACGTACATCGCAGTTTTGTCACTGATTGTCTCTCTCTTGAGTCCACTTCAACTTATGGGCGCCGAAACGATTGAATACGACGTTAAAGGCCTTCAAGCAGATGCAGAGATCAGGATTGATCACTGGGGTGTACCGCATATCTACGCCCAAAAACATTACGACGCTTTCTTTGTTCAGGGTTTTAACGCAGCGAGAGATAGGTTGTGGCAAATAGATTTATGGCGTAGACGTGGTCTTGGCGAATTGTCAGAAGTCTTAGGTCCGGCCTTCGTTGAACAGGACACGGCCGCCCGCTTGTTTCTCTATAGAGGTTCAATGTTTAGTGAATGGTTAGCGTACGGTTCTGACGCCAAGCGCATTGCCCAAGCCTTTACCGCAGGTATCAATGCCTATGTTGATTTGATTGACCGTCAGCCTGACTTGCTACCGCTTGAATTCAAGCTATTGGGTTATCAGCCATCAAAATGGGTTGCGTCTGATCCTGTCAGAATTCGCAGTAATGGATTGTGGCGTAATGTCGTCACAGAAGTTCGTCGTGCAACAATAGCCTGCGAACATGGTTTGCAGGTTGATGCGATCATAAAGAAACTGGAACCTGATTGGGTCACAACGGTTCCCCTCGGGCTGGACCCTTGCGATATACCCAAGGATGTTCTGAAATTATATTCACTATCTAAAGCGCCCGTTGATTTTCGTCTCGCGGTTCAGTTTCAGCCGCCATCATCCAAGGCTCAATCCAATGCCTTGCCGCAAGTTGATCACAGTCGAACCTTGGCATTGCTATCAGATCAACTTATCGATGCAGGCAGCAACAACTGGGCTGTCGCACCGGGAAAAACAAATACTGGCCGACCTATTCTTGCCAACGACCCGCACCGAGGCCACGCAGTGCCATCACTGCGCTACATTGCACATTTGGTTGCCCCCGGCATTAATGTAATCGGTGCGGGTGAACCCGGCTTGCCCGGTATATCAATTGGGCATAATGAGAAGATCGCATTTGGCCTAACAATTTTCTCAATCGATCAAGAGGATTTGATTGTCTACGACCAACGGCGCAAGGGTAACAAGTACCAATATAGGTATCAGGACAAGTGGGTCGACATGAAGACGCATGTTGATGAAATTAAGGTCAAGGGACAAAAATCCGTATCAGTACCGTTGTTGTTTACGCGAGATGGACCCGTTATCTACAAAAATAGGAAGCAGGCCTTCGCCGTTCGAGCGGCTTGGCTGCAACCGGGAATGGCACCCTACTTTGGATCAATCGAGTATATGCGAGCACAAAATTGGGATGAGTTTCTTGCCGCGTTAAATCGTTGGGGAGCGCCAGCGGAGAATCAGGTTTACGCTGATACGCAGGGCAACATTGGTTACAAACCGGCTGGCTTAACGCCGATTCGAACAAACTACGATGGGCTGCTGCCCGTGCCGGGTAATGGCACATACGAGTGGCACGGTTTCTATGACATGGACCAGTTACCCGTTCAATACAACCCGAAAAACGGCTACGTTGCGACCGCCAATGCGATGAGCCTACCGAAGGATTACCCGTACAAAGAAAAGATCATTGGCTTCGAATGGGCAAACCCATGGCGTATCAATCGAATAAGAGAAGTCCTTGAAAGTTCCTCACAACACAAGATGAGCACCTCGATTGATCTTCAGCGAGACTATGTTTCACTGCCGGCTCGACGTTTGTTGACGCAAATAAATATTAGTGAACTACCTTCTCCCGCTAACGCCCTATTCTCTCAATGGAACTATCAACTTGGAAAAGACTCGAGCGCTGCCACACTGTTCGAAGTATGGATGAACCGTCACTTTACGCCGATGGTCATCGCGACGGTTACCGGCATTGATGACCCCTCTGTGCTGGCTTCACTCGATAATTTGAGCGCGATTGATGAGTTTGAAAAATTCTCTGATGCGAACAAAATTAAAATAGTGTCTGATTCAATCTTAGAGGCCATCTTGGATGTAGAAGCTTTAATGGGCGCTGATCCAATGCTCTGGCAATGGGGTAAACTGCATAAAATGAAATTCAGCCATCCCCTCATTGATCTGGTCGATGATGAAACCCAGACGCTTCTCTCGATACCCGTTGTTTCGCGGGGCGGCAGCGGCGATACACCAAACTCCACGCGTTATCGGAACGATTTTTCTGTCGCCAGCGGCGGGTCATGGCGGATGGTTATCGATGTCGGTGAATGGGACAATGCTGTTATGACAAATGCACCAGG
The DNA here is from genome assembly GCA_905182025.1 of uncultured OM182 clade bacterium. Classification (GTDB taxonomy): domain Bacteria; phylum Pseudomonadota; class Gammaproteobacteria; order Pseudomonadales; family Azotimanducaceae; genus JAHRVQ01. The sequence continues at coordinate 26,340 of CAJJAA010000042.1, read as the reverse complement.
GCAAAGCGGTGACCCAAATAGCCCTCACTATGATGATATGCTGCAAACATGGGCTGATGAAGGCCATATGCCACTCCTATACTCTCGGCAAAAAATCGTCGACAACACACGGGTTATGATCAAATTGAAGGCTAAATAATTGTGATTTCCAAATGGACTTAAATAACCCCAATCAGGAGGCGCTTTTTCCACTGCTCTATCGCTTGTTGAAGTCAGACACGCCTTTGCTTGATGTTCGGGCGGCAGTAGAATTCTCTAAGGGCGCGTTGCCTTGTGCTACAAACCTTCCAATATTGAATGATGACGAGCGACATCAGGTCGGCATTTGCTACAAACAAGAAGGTCCCCAAGCCGCAACGAAGCTAGGTCATGAGCTGGTCAAAGACGATACTAAGCGTCAGCGAATAGAACACTGGGCAGCCTTTGTTAAAGCGAACCCAGGGGCTTGGATATATTGTTTTCGCGGTGGCCAACGTTCAACGATTGCGCAACGCTGGTTGGCAGAGTCAGGCATTGATGTGCCTAAAATCGACGGTGGTTATAAAGCGCTGCGCCGATGTTTGCTTAATCTATACGAGAACCTACCACCCTTGGTCGTTGTCGCAGGTAAAACCGGCGTTGGTAAAACCATCCTGATTAATGATGTGAATAACAGCGTGGATTTGGAAGGTCGCGCTAATCATCGTGGTTCCGCATTTGGCAATTACTGGACCCAACAACCGTCACAAATCGATTTCGAAAACCATGTGGCTATCGATATTTTAAAAAGCCAAGGTAGGGTTGTTCTCGAGGATGAAGGCAGATTGATCGGAAAATTGAGCCTGCCTCTACCGCTTCAGGCGGCGATGAAAAAGGCCCCTTTAGTTTTACTCGAAGCATCTGTTGAAGAACGTGTTGAAACGATTTTCCAGGACTATATTGTCGATTCAATCGACAGCTGTGATGAGGCTCACGACCCAATTCAAATGCTTGAAACAAAGTATTTAAATGCGCTGGATGCCGTAAAGAAACGTTTGGGTGGTGCAGCCTATGAAACGATATCTTCAGCAATGAGGGCCGCATTTGACGACCATAAAAAGGGAGATCCGGCTGGTCACAAAAATTGGATTAGATCAATGCTGGTAACCTATTACGACCCAATGTATGAATACCAGATTCAAAGTAAACAAGACCGGATTATTCAGCGCGGATCAATGACTGAGATCAGGGCGTATCTTGCGCCAGCGAATCTCAATGGCATTAGCGTCCGTTGAAATTTGACAGGCCTTCAACTACCCGTTGAAAAACGAAGCGTCGCAGAAAAGTGCAATGAGGCCAGTGATAGTGAGGAGTCAAGGATGACAAAAGATCAAAATGACATGCAAGAACCTGTCCCCAATCGCTGGCAGGTATTACGAGACACAGTCGCTTTTCAATTCAAATTGTTAATGGATGGTGCGCGCGATGTGTTGCTGTCTCCTATCTCAATCGGTGCGGCTATATTGGGGTTGATTTTTTCGCCCGACAATCCTGGCATTTATTTTAATCGGCTAATGAAGTTCGGGCGGAAAACCGACGCATGGATTAATCTGTTCGGTGCATCACATTATGATCCAAATAGCGAAACGAGAGACAGCAACGACATAGATAGCAACGACATAGACGGTAAAGACATAGACAGTAAAGATAAGGCCCGTAACACTAAAAAAAATGTCTCCTCCGATGCTTATGTGAAAAAACTGGAGAATCTACTGATCGCCGAATACAACAAAGGGGGTCTGATCAAGGACTTGAAAGAAGGTACAGATACCCTGCTGGAGAAATTACGGAAAGATCAGTAAATTTGGTTTCGATTCAAATCCTAAATAATCGGATACGTTGGTCATCAGCATCTAACCATTAGCATATGTTTTAATCCTTCAGCTGTTAGTCCACATGCGTATTCGACATCTTCCTCGACTCATCAATCGCTTCAACTCGCGCTCTGATCTCCGGATGCGCCTCGCAGATTTTGTCTAAATCGCTACCCTTTAACTCATAGAGGCTGCATGGCGTTGCAGCTGTGGCCGTCGCGTTTCTGGGCGTACCGTGCAACATTGCGGATTCCCCAAAAAAATCGCCCGCATACAAGGTTGCGACTTGTTTCGACTCATCGCCCTCTTTGATAGTGACATTCGCGATACCTCTGGCGATTAAGAACATGGAGTCGCCGGCACCGCCCTGGCGAATAATGTCGGTTCCTCTAGGATAGGTTCTAGCTCTTAAATACCGAGCAATGAGTTCAAATCGCTCTGTTTCGATCTTCGAGAAGGCGGGTACTTTTCGTAACAATTCCTCAATTTCAATTTCGAAGGTGGCAGACATATTGTCCTGCTTTAGCACACGTAAACGTTCTGATTGGTCCTTGAGAATTTTGCTTGCGACACCTTGCTGCAAGATACCTGTTTCAGCTGCGTGTTCAACGCTATCTCTCTCAGCAATCAACATTAACCGTTGTCCTAATTGTTCCATTGATGCTTCGACAAACTCAGGGTATTGCTCCCCTACTTCATCGATCAGTTCACGCACCTGAAGTTGGATAGATTGGTAGACTTGCGTCAACTCGGTAACAATTTCACGATCGATCTCCTCACCTGCGATGCGGTTCATCTGCTCGATGACGCTACGTGCGCCTCGGTAGCGACCCCAAGCGACACCATAATCACGCACAATCCACTGGGTTCTCAGTTGCTCAAGCGGTCTGCTTAATCCCGGTACGTATTCCATAATGAACATGAGAACCTGACTGAAACGTTTGCCGATTGATGTTTCAATGGTCGCATCCGGTAAAGCGTTCTTGTGGCGAACGCCATCCAGCTGAACATCTACGGTATGGTCTAATTCTCTAAACGCCCATTCGTTGATAAGTCCCTGCGAGAAAAGCTGATGATAACGAGATTTTTCTCGAACGAGACAACGCATGGCCAAAATTGTTCTCATTTCCTCTACCTGCATGTTTTGATGCAAGCCTTGTAGCTCAGCGGTCAAACTCGCTATTTGCCTCGCGCTCTTCTCCTGAATATTGTCTACGATTCGTTGAGAGAAAATCTCGCCCTGGGTGAGGGTATTTAATCGTGACAAGCCTTCAACTCGCGCCTCTCTATCCCCTTCGATACGCGCCAGATTATCCGGTAGGCTCATCTCGTTCAATTTGAGCCACTTGACGAGAACCTCAATGGTCAGTCCTTGTACGACGAGCGTAAACAGAACAGCACCCATAACAACATTGATAAGCGTGTCTTTATATTCAAACGGCGGCAAAGCCAACACAATCGCAAGTGCGATAGCACCTCTCAATCCGCCCCAGTACATAACGCAACGGTAAGGTAAACCAATAGCTTCGACACCCGGAAACTTACCGACTAACGGCACGATACCGAACACGACAACAGCTCTGGAAATTAACATGCCCACAACCACGATACCGATCAGATCAATGTTCTGCCAAAGCGCGACTAGGTCGATCTGCATACCAACCATCAAGAAGATTAATGCGTTGGCAAGATAGGCTAAATACTCCCAGAAATGTTCCATGAACTCTTCTATAGAAGGAGAAATCTTCGACTTGCCCCATGAGCCCATGAGCAGTCCGGCAGCGACCACCGCCATAATGCCACTGACGTGAAAAACATGTTCTGCAATGATGAAAGAGAAGTAAGCCAAGATCGTGGATATGGTGATTTCAATTGCGGGATCGGATTCTACGTTGCCTAACAGAAGCCCCGCTGCGACCGCGAGAAGCCAACCGACTGCGGCGCCGCCAAGGAAAACCACAACAAAGTTAACGAGCCCATCAAGAACGACCACGCCTGAAAACGTGCCGGCGGTTAGGATGCCAATCAGAATGGTCGCCAGTACGAGTGACGTCGCATCGTTAAGTAGACTTTCACCTTCGACTAAAATTGTAAGCCTTTCAGGTACACCCAGCTGTTTGAATATAGATATAACGGCGACAGGGTCCGTCGCACTGAGTATCGCACCTAAGAGCAATGCCACCATGAGTTCAAAAGGTGCAAACAGCGACAAGGTTAGGCCGATTATCGCGGTTGACAGTAAGAGTCCTGGCACCGCAAGTGTCAAAATTGGCAGGATGTTCCTACCGAGTTGGCGAGCATTGAGATTGAATGCAGACTCAAAGATGAGGGTCGGAATAAAAACAAAAAGCACGAGATCTGGACTGAGCTCGAACTCAGCAAGGGAGTGAAAACCGGGAACATTCTCGGCTGCAAAGGACAAAAAGATACCGATAAACACCAGCGCAATCGTCAACGGTAGCTTTTGCATGCGCTTATTAATCGTGCTGGCTGTTGCTGCCACCAGCATCAACAACATAATGCCCGTGACTAACTCGGCTAGAAGTACCTCTTCGTTCCCCATGGTACGGCCTTTTTATCTATATTCTAATTATTGATTGAGTCTAGCAAGATTATAACGACCGCCATACTCAATTTTTCTCGCTTTTTTCGACCGAGCGAGTCTCGCACAAACGGAAAAATGGCCTAGTATCAAACTAGCAGCAACGCTAGTAGCTTTTCTCCTGTCCCAATACCTGTTCTGCAATGAAGGATTTAACTAACTCCTGACTAACGGGCGCGATCACTGGGATCATGATTTCCCTTAAATAACGCTCAACATGATATTCCTTCGCGTATCCCATGCCGCCATGTGTCAGGACAGCCCGCTGACACGCGCTCAACGCTGCTTCAGCTGCTAGAAACTTGGCGGAATTTGCTTCTGCCCCACAGGGTTTACCCGCATCGTACAATGCTGCTGCTTTTTGCGTCATCAAATGTGCCGCCTCGAGTTGCATCCAGTTAACAGCAAGCGGGTGTTGAATTCCCTGATTTTTACCAATCGTTCTATCGAAAACGACACGCTCGCGGGCATACTGACTGGCCTTTTGCAGCGCAGCCTGACCTAAGCCAATTGCCTCTACAGCGATCAATATTCGCTCAGGGTTCAAACCATGCAACAGGTATTTCCAACCAGCGCCTTCGTCGCCGATTCTATCTTCAACCGGGACCACAAGGTCATCAATAAACAAGGCATTTGAATCAACGGCTTTGCGACCCATCTTTTCGATTAAGCGCACTTCTATCTTGTCTCGATCCAGGTCTGTATAGAACAATGACAAGCCGTCAGTCGGTTTGACGCAATCTTCTATGTCCGTTGTCCGACAGATAATCAGTATTTTGTTAGCCGTTTGAGCTGTCGTCGTCCACATCTTACGGCCGTTTATTAGGTAATGATCGCCGTGACGGACGGCCCGTGTTGTTAAGCGGGTGGTATTTAACCCTGCATCGGGCTCTGTGACACCGAAACAGGCACGATCCTGACCTTTGATCAGAGGCGGTAGAAGCCGTGCTTTTTGCTCCTCAGTTCCAAAAACGACGATCGGGTTGGGTCCAAACAAGTTTAGATGAACCGATGAAGCACCACTCATGCCTGCGCCGGAACGGGCAATTGTATGAGCTAGTATCGCAGCATCCGCTATGCCAAGACCTGCACCGCCATAGGCCTCTGGCATTGCTATACCTAACCAGCCGCCATCGGTGATTGCTTTTACAAAGTCCTCAGGAAAATCACCCTGCGTGTCTCTGGCTAGCCAATAGTCATCATCAAACTGATCGCAGATTTTGCGAATCGCATCTTGAATCGCAACTTGTTGCTCCGTTAGGTCAAAGTTCATTTTATTTGCCTGTCCTATATCTACTCAAGAGGTTAGAAAGTGTCTAAAGAGTGAGTTGTACCCTTTTGATTAATATGACTTTATTGCGATATTATCAACAATCAGCCGGCGTTAATCATCTTCGTTAACAAAAACTACCTGAGTTACTTAAACATTTCCATTTTATATTCAGTTTTACTGACGCAATAGCTGTTAGCCTACTTCCACTCACGTGGTGGCATAAATAGCTGAAATTTAGGCGTTTAATTAATGGTGCTAGCAAAAGAATTAGCCACAAGAAGAAGAAATCCCGTTTGATTAACAACACTGAATTAATTACCAAAGACGCATATTGTTTTTGACTAATTGTAGATTGAGAAATAATGACAACCGACATAGAAGTAGTCTCAAAAAAACAAAAAACTCGCCAACGACTCGTCGAAGCTGCGAAGGCTCTTGTCTTCAGCGTACAACACGAAAAAATATCAATACATGACATTACCTCCAAGGCGGATGTTGGCCTAGGTACGTTTTATAATTACTTCGATACTAAACAAGCCGTCTTTGAAGCCGTACTTGATGACATGCGCAGTGACTTTCAAGCACGACTAATGGACGTAAGGAAGCCTCTCAAAGACCCGGCGACAATGATTTCAGTTACCTTGCAATACTGCTTTAGAGAAGCTCAAGATAACGACGAATGGCGGGCGTTTGTCGCCTATTGCGGACTGCAAGGTGAATACCTTTTGCTGCAAGATGAATCGCAATGCTTCGACGATATAAAAATTGGGGCGCAAGGTGGGCGGTTTAAAGTTGATGATGTGAATTTTTGTAGTTCACTTATTATCGGCATGGTTCGGCACGTTACACGCGAGATCGCACAGGGTCGTTTAACGCGAAGCGCGATGAGTGAAACCACTCGCTATATCTTGCGGATGTTAGGCATTCCGGATTTAGTCGCAAAAGCGCTAACGCAAAGCCCTCTACCACCTATTGCCGCACCGAAAAGAAATCCGTTGCAAGCAGCGCTTATTACCCCCGAGGAAACACCAACGCTAACGCCTGCCAAGCCCTATTTAAGCCTCGAGAAAATGAGACTTCTTGAAGTAAAACGCAAATCTGTCTGATGATAAAAACCAGTGGCTTAAACCCGCCCTAACTCGAATGCATTGGCAATAAGTTCATAGGATCTCGCTCGATCTTCGTAGTCATGACAAATCGTAACGATGACCAATTCTTTAACACCGTGGTCAGCTGCTAACGCCTCCAATTGATGCTTCACCTTATCCGGTGTGCCGGCAATCAGATTCTTACTCTTCGCAGTGATACGTGCTTTTTCTGAATCGGTGTAGGCGTAATTCATTGCTTCTTCGATTGAAGGACAGGGACCAGGGTCGCCCTTTTCAAATCGTAAGCGCCATAAATCACGACAGGCTGCCAATTGATCGGCGCGTGCCTGTGTATCAGCACAAATGGCGAAAACACCAAGATTGGGCCGGGGTGTGACATTCGCCTCAGTACAATTGCGAACATATTGATCAATGCAGGCTTTGCTTTGATCAGGCGCTATGAAATGGGCAAATGAATAAGCCATACCAAAGTGCGCCGCATAGATAGCGCTTTGTGGACTTGAACCGAGCATCCACATCTCAGGCATGGTGGATGTTCGAGGTGTCGCTTCAACCCGTTCCAAACCTTTCGTGAGGGCAGGCTCACCTGCCAAAAACGCTTTTAGATCCGCGACTTTATTGGCAAAGTATTCAATACCAATTTGAGATCCGTAAGCCAGCGCCTGGGCGGTCACCTGATCGCTACCAGGTGCACGTCCTATACCCAGATCAATTCGATTAGGGTACATGGTTTCGAGTAGCTTAAAGTTTTCAGCAACCTTGTAAGGACTATAGTGCGGCAGCATGATGCCGCCGGATCCGACCCTGATGGTTTTAGTCTCGGCAGCAATACGACTAATAAGGATTTCGGGTGAACAACCAGCAAAACTATTGGAGCCGTGGTGCTCCGCTAGCCAGACGCGCGAATAGCCGAGACTTTCTGACAGCTGTGCAAGCTTGACGCTCTCATTAAGCGCGTCAGCTGCTGTGCCGCCAGAACGTATCGGAGACTGATCAAGTACACCCAGATCAAGCATGACTTAATGCTTTAAAGCCCGAGTACCATCTTCGCCATAATGTTGCGTTGGATCTCGTTTGATCCGGCGTAGATGGACACTTTTCTTGTATTAAAGTAGGACGGTGCAGCACTACTGGCATACTCAGGACCAATGGGCTCAAAGTTAACGCCTTTCAAGGAGCCTGTATTATCAAACGGAATCATGTAGTTGCCGACGGCTTCCGTCATTAATTCAGTTAAAGCCTGCTGAAGTTCCGTTCCTCGGCACTTCAAAAGTGACGATTCTGGACCGACGTTTGCGCCCGTCGACAGACTGCTAAGGATCCGTAACTCAGTAAACTCCATCGCATGGATATCGATTTCGATCTGATTAAGTTTCTTTTGAAAATTTTGGTCTTCGGATAACGGTGTGCCATCGGAACTTCGCTCTGTTGCGGCGATAGTCCGAAGGTTCGCTAGACTCGCTTTGAGACCGTGCGAATAAGCATTACCGCGCTCAAACTCAAGCAGGTACTTGGCGTAGGTCCAACCCTTACCCTCTTCACCGACAAGATTGCCAACAGGCACTCTGACGTCAGCAAAATGTACTTCGTTAATTTCCTGATGTCCCTCTGGTGGTCCATCAATCGTGACAATCGGCTTCACTTCGATACCTGGGCTGTGCATATCGATTAGCAGGAATGAAATGCCCATCTGACGTATACCGTCTGAGCTTGTTCTAACCAGACAGAAAATCCAGTCGGCGTATTGACCGAGGGTATTCCAGGTCTTTGCGCCGTTAACAACATAGTGGTCGCCATCAAGTACCGCCTTTGTGCCCAATGAAGCGAGGTCCGAGCCGGCACCGGGTTCTGAGTACCCCTGACACCACCAAACATTGGTTGCCAGAATATCAGGCAAGAATCTATCTTTTTGTTCCTGCGAGCCATATTCCATAATGACAGGCGCCACCATCGATTGACCAAAAGGCATTACATGCAACGTGCCAGCAGAAGCCATTTCCAGATCGTAGAGGTAACGTTGAGTCGCCGTAAACTCCGGTCCACCATACTCGGCAGGCCAATTCAGGCCGGCCCAGCCCTTCTTGTGAAGTGCTTGCTGCCAATAGATATGGTCTTCCTTATTAATATGGCCATTGGCGCTTCTTGACGCGCGTTGACGCATTTCTTCCGGATAGTTTTCTTTGATCCAGCTGCGCACTTCTTGCTGAAATGCAAAGTCTTCATCACTAAATTTCAGGTCCATAACCACTCGTTCCCGTTACTAAAAATTGATCATTATAGAGAAGTCACACAAAGATGCCACGCATCTCCTTATGACGCTTTTTCAACAAGACTTCGACCCACTACTTTCAATGCCAGAGTCTCTTCCGTACCTTCAAAAATCGATAATACTCTGGCGTCTAGCCAGTAGCGACTTACCGCTGTTTCTTCGGCATAACCCATGCCACCGTGAATTTGCATCGCCTCACGTGTGATCCACTCGGACGCCTTACATGCCAGTAGCTTGACTAAACTTGCCTCCATTTGGCCTTGCCCTTGGTCCATAAGTCGGCCTACTTTGTAGGTGTATTGACGACAGGCAGCCAGCTTCGCGGCCATAAGAGCAAGTTTGGTTCGCGTCAACCCGTAGCTCGAAATGGCTTGGTTAAAAACTTTGCGATCGTTGGCGTAGCTGATGGCCTTTTCGAATGCCGCTTGCATAAGTCCACAGGCTCTAGCAGCGGTCTGTATCCTGCCGCCCATAAGGCCTCTCATCGTGAAGTAAAAGCCTTTTCCAAGTCCTTTCTCCTCACCGATGACGTGACTGTCGGCGACAAAAAAGTCATCAAAAAACAACTGGTAAGAATGCATGCCGCGGTAGCCAATGGTCGGTATCGCCACGCCAGACAGCTTGCCGCCGCGGTCCTGTTCATAGCTAAACTCATGCTCGTCGGTTGACGGCTTCTCTACCATGAATAAAGAAAGCCCCTTGTGACCTATTGTTGGGTCATTATTTGTACGTGCCAATGTGAGCAGCACACCGGCTTTACCGGCAAATGTGCTCCATGTTTTCGCCCCGTTTAAACGCCAGCCACCTTCAACTTGGGTTGCCTTCAGTTTCATCGACGCAACATCTGAGCCATAGTCAGGTTCTGTCAGCGCGATACCGCACAAGGGTTCGCCTTGAGCCAGTTTGGGTAACCAGTAATTTTGTTGCTCAGGCGTGCCGCCCTCGATCAATGCACGGGCCATAATCTCCGGTCGTGTAATAAGGCTGCCTGCGCCGCCCAATGAACCCCGCGAGAGCTCCTCGGTGACTACGATCATTCCCAAACTGTCTTCGTGATCATCAGGTAGTAATCCGCCAAATCGCTCTGGTACCGACAAACCAAAACAGCCAAGCTGCTTTAGCCCGTTCAGAATTTCCTCTGGAATGATTAAGTCTTCCCGGTGGATTGACTCTGACAGTGGCACCACAACATTATCGGTAAACTGTCTAAAAGTATCGGCCATCAACTGCTTCTCTTCGCCGAGTCCACGCTCGCCCAAAGGCTGTGCATCGTTTGCAATTAACTCGCCTAATTCATTCGAATAACCTGCACTTAAGAAAGGTGCCGTCACTGCAAAAGCATGACTTTCAAATTCAAAGTTAGCCGCCGCCAGTCCTAGGTCATGACTACTGCGTTTTAAACGGGCAATGACGTTCACGATGACATCAGCCGCAAAGAGATTCGCCAAGGCTTTTTCACGATCGCCTTGTTCAGCGCTATAGCTGAGAAAGTTATCCGCGGTCTGTACTTCTGCATAACAAAAGGACAAGTCGTAGAGCGCTGGCTGATGGTCATCCAGTTTCGTCGTGTCAAAAACACCGTTATCGCTACAAATCAGCTTAATATTTGAAAGGGCCAGGTCGATTAAAGACTGGCACGTTGTTAGCACTTCTTTCATTACAATGTCGTTATCCTAATGGTTCGTTTATCAGCGCTGCGTATTTAATGGCGAATGTTGTACTACCCAACATTATCTACGATTACCAGGGAAGAATAGATCCCCTGCCGCTATGATTTAGTTATTCTATTTTCGATAATTTTTAGAAATGAGCGTCCTCTCAACTCTTCGAGCGTTAGCCCCGTTTGCAAAGCCTCTGTTTCAGTAATTGCACCACAAGCAACGCCGTTAACGAAAAAGTTAACAAGTCCCTGTCCGGTTGCGGCATCATCGAATGTATTACCAACCATCGATGCTTGCGCCGCCTTGTCGATAAATGTGCGCAATCTTTCTGACGATGCCTCTAGCCCCGTTAAGAAAAAATAATAGACAGCTGCGAAGCGAACCGGAATTTGCGCAGGATTTAAATCCCAACCTTGATAAATACCCCGTTCAAGTGAGTGCTGAATGTTGTCGAAGTGTAATTTCCAAGCATCAGCGACGACACGTTTATTTTCTTCGCGCTGAGATTCAGATAGCAGGTCTCCTTTGTGAGGCGCTATCGGCATAATATTTGTAATGCCGTCGATAATCGCAACATCGGTTCCCATCAAGCTGGCCAACATCATCTGACGCGCAAAATCCACTGACGCATGTGTATGGCTTTGAAAGGTTGATGCAACATTACACGTTGCTGTGTAGTCGAATGTACCCAAAACAAAGCCGGTGACACGGCCGTTACCCGCTTTGACCATGGCAGGCATTGCAAGCCGACCATCTGCATCAAAGAGGCTTTGGACGTTTTCGAGCATCAGTTCGATTCGAATGCAGCCGGCTCGCAATAAAAGTTTATGCTCCAACAAGGTCAAAAACGCATGGAGTACTTCAACCTGAGTTGGCGAGATCACCTTTGGCAATGTGACGGTGAAAGATTGTGGCAATTTTCCCTGCGTGCTCGTTACTAAACGCGTGACAAAAAGATCCAGCGTTCGCAGCGACCTAACTTTAGCTTCTTCCGAAAGTGCTTTGATTCGTATACCTACAAAGGGCGGTAAATGTCCGGCCAGAAGTGCTTCCGCCATGGCCGAAGACGCACTCATTGCGTGCCCATCTTCTTGCTCATCGCTTCTTGAGCCGTAACCGTCCTCGAAGTCGACGCGATGATCTTCAATCGCCTGCGTTGCTAACTTGGCTGTTACACGGTCGAACACTGTCTTTGCAATCCATGCATGTGATCCGTATTGCCTCACCTCCGTCGGGTCCGCATCAAGGCCCAAATTCTTAGCCATCGCTGTATATTCAGGTGCAAATGTTTGAAAATGTTTGACCGCAAGAGATGATATTTTTGCACCGGTGCCTGCGCCGTAAAGGTTAGCACCGCCGTAAACTGTGTGAATAGGTTGTCGGCTAACCTGCAAGCCAGGAAATTGAGCGTCAAAAAGCCGGTTGGCAACCGACAGCCGACTAAGTAGTGAATCTACGTCGGCAGATTGCAGCGATTCTGTCATGGCGTCTTCTGTCAAGGTCAGCCCCGTGATTTAAAAAGCGCTTAGTCTAGCCTATTCGCGAACCGACATCTAAGGTAATTGGCGAACATTATTGCGATCTCCCCGCGCCTTAAAATGTAAGGATGTCGTCCTACCTCGTCATGCATTTTTAGTGGATTTCCGGTATTGTTCGCCCTGAATTTACTGTGCCCAACCGAGCCTTGTCATGACCCCGAATATCGATGTTGTAAAAGACTATTTTTTTGAATTACAGACGAAAATTTGCGATGCGCTTGGTGAGATCGATGCACGAGGCAGTCTAACAACGGAAACGGGTAACGTTGGCTTTAGTATCGAAGATATCAAGCAAGACAACGGTTCACATTCGAGACCTCGCGTGCTCGATGGGCATCACATCGAAAGAGGCGCAGTTCAGTACTCTCATAGTATTGGCGCCAGCCTGCCGTCGGCTGCAAGTGAACGAAACCCTCATCTAGCGGGACGTGGCTTTCAAGCAGCAGCTATTTCAATGATCATGCATCCTCGAAACCCCTACGTGCCAACCTTTCACGCCAATCTGCGGTTCTTCATTATCGATGAAGAAAACTGGTACTTCGGTGGTGGTTTCGATCTGACACCCTACTACCCCTTTCGTGAAGATGTCGTGCATTGGCACCAGCACGCAAAAGCTGCCTGTGATCCGTTCGGTGAAGATGTCTATCCAAAACTAAAAAAGTGGTGCGATGAATACTTTGTCCTTACTCATCGTAATGAGGCGAGAGGCGTTGGAGGACTTTTCTTTGATGATTGGACCCAAGGTGGTTTTGAGCAAAGCTTGGCATTTACGAAAAGTATCGGCGACGCAATTCTTCCAGCTTACGTGCCGATACTAGAAAAACGATTGGATACACCCTACGGCGAGCGGGAAGAAGAGTTTCAATTATATCGTCGAGGTCGGTATGCGGAGTTTAATCTCGCGATAGACAGAGGTACTCGCTATGGTCTGCAGTCAGGCAGAAGGATCGAATCCGTATTAGCATCAATGCCGCCTAGAGCAATTTGGAAATACAACTGGCATCCGCAGGCAGGTACACCGGAAGCTGAACTTTATGATGATTTCCTGCCGGTGAGAGATTGGATCTAGCGCAAGTGCTGAACAACCTTTCACTGTACCTTTAGCTAGAGACGCTTAACGAGAGCCGCTAGCAGGATTGCTTGTCAAAGCTATAGATTCTGTCCAGCGTAAGCCTCTACCGCTCGCCAAACTCGCATGAGGTTTGCGCCGAGTATTTTCTCAATATCGGCTTGCGAATAACCTCGCTGTATCAAACCATCGATAAAATTTGGATAGTCGCTCACGTCTTTAAAACCGATCGGCAGAGAGTCACCAACGCCATCAAAGTCAGACCCAATTCCTATGTGATCGATGCCGGCAATTTTGACAACATGGTCGACATGATCAAGCACGTCGGTCATTGTTGCGAACGTGAGTGGGTTCTCCTTGTATATCTTCATGGCTGCGGCGCGAGCTTCGTCTGATGTCGGATCAATATTATTTTCCGCAACGTAAGCCTTTACGATTGCGGTCCTATCATCCGAGCTTTGGCGCGATGCTGCTGAGATAAACGTTGAACCTATATTGAGTTGCATAACACCTCCATTGCTAGCCAATGCACGTAACATGTCGTCGTCCATATTCCTCTCGAAGCCGGGAACAAAGTGTCTCGCAGAAGAATGTGACGCAATCACCGGTGCCTGGCTAATACGGATCACATCATAGAAGGCATCGTCTGAAACGTGGGAGACGTCGACCATCATGCCAATACCATTCATTGCTAGAACCAGTATCTCGCCAAAGTCGCTCAGTCCAGCCCACTGTCTTTCTTCATCGTAGGACGAGTCAGAGATGTGATTGCTCTTCGAATGCGTCAAGGTGATGTAACGAATACCACGATCGTGGAAATGTCTTAACAGCGTCAAGTCGCCGGCGATGGGAGCACCATTTTCCATGCCCAAAGCCAAACCTACTTTGCCGCTAGCGATTGTCGTCATCGCGTCCGATGTCGAAGCAACGAGGCTAAATTTATCAGGATGCTCAGCGACAATATTCTCAACATCATCGATTAACTTATCGGCCAGTTCCGTCGCACCACCCGCAGCATCGACTGACGCTGGGATGTAAATTGACATAAACGGTACGTTCAAGCCACCTTGTTTGGCCCTTGGGTAATCGAACTCGCCTGACTCTGTCGCAGAGCCTACATCTGCTGGTTTGCGATGTAGCCGAAAAGGTACGTCAATGTGCGTGTCAACGATTAAGTATTTGTCTGCTATTTCAGCGCCAGTCAGAACAACGTCATCGGCGGCCTGATCTGGGGTGACGTGGACACATGCTGTCAGCAGACAGACGATTGAAATAATACTAAATTTTTTCATGGATCGACCCAAAAAAGTATGTAGATAGGCTCTGACTATACGCTAATTTCACGATGCGACAGTGACTGGATGTCAGTATGCTAAGCAGTATTAATGAAATAAATATTCTGGAATAAGCGCCAGGTTGAATTGAAACCCGCGTCACATTCGCATTAAAGTGCGTCTTCCCTATTAATTCATTGTGTTCTGTTGGATATCGAATGTTGAAAATCGCCAGTAAATTACCGCATTTAGGCACAACGATCTTCACCGTCATGTCACAAATGGCAAGCGAATATAAGGCGATCAATCTATCCCAGGGTTACCCCGACTTTGACGTACCCGAGCCACTACTTGCACTGATGACAAAGTATTTGAATGCGGGCATGAATCAATACCCTCCGATGACGGGTGTACCCTATCTTCGTCAGCAGATCGCGGTCAAAGTAGAAAATCTGTATGACTGCAAAGTCGATAGTGAGACCGAAATCACAGTGACGTCGGGCGCGACAGAAGCTCTATTCGTTGCCATCCAAGCAACGATTCAGGCAGATGACGACGTTATTGTATTCGATCCTGTTTACGACTCTTATGAACCTGCGATTCAATTAGCAGGTGGGCGAGCGATTCACGTTCCTCTCGATGATCAGTTCAACATTAATTGGGATCTGGTGCGTGCAGCAATGACAAGCCGGACACGGATGATTATTGTTAACTCACCTCATAACCCTAGCGGAAGCACGCTTAAATCGGATGATTTAGATCAGCTTCAAGCGTTAACCGAAGACACAAATATTATTGTGCTTTCCGATGAGGTCTATGAGCATATGGTATTCAATGGCTTACCCCATGAAAGTATATTAACGCGCCCGAAACTCAAACAAAGAGCATTTGTGGTTTCGTCTTTTGGTAAGACCTACCATGCTACGGGCTGGAAGGTGGCTTATTGCATCGCCCCAGAAGCGTTAAGCAAAGAGTTTCGCAAGGTTCATCAATATGTCACTTTTACCACGCACACGCCGACTCAATGGGCGCTGGCCGAATATATGGAAAGCCATCCTGAGCATTACCTTGAGCTGCCTCAATTCTATCAAGCAAAGCGGGATCTCTTTCTTGAAGAAATGAAAGACTCACGATTCAAGCTTTCACCGTCACAAGGTACTTATTTTCAGCTTGCTGACTACGGTGAAATATCAGACAAATCGGACGTTGAATTTGCCAACTGGCTAACGCAAGAAATGGGTGTTGCCGCAATTCCGATTTCGGTTTTCTACGAAAAGCCCGTCTCGGGGAGACACGTCAGATTCTGTTTTGCTAAGGACGATTCTACAATTAAAGCCGCTTGCAAGATTTTACGGGAGTTGTAATCCGTTGAAAAAACAATTCACCGTTACCGTCGTGCAATCTAATTTAGTCTGGGAGGATGTTGCCGCTAATATTGATCATTTCGATAAGCTTTTGTCGGTTGAAAAGTTACGCTCTATTTCTACTGACCTTATTTTATTGCCTGAAATGTTTACCACAGGTTTTTCTATGCGCTCGCAAGCGTTGGCTGAAAGTATGCACGACAGAACAGCAACTTGGCTTAAAGAAAAAAGCGTGGCATTGAACTGCGCCATCGCAGGAAGCGCAATTATTGCTGATGAAGAAAAATACTTTAATCGGTTTCTATTAGCACAACCGAATCAAGAACTTGTTTGGTACGACAAACGTCATTTGTTTCGGATGTCGTCGGAGAATGATCACTACTCGGCCGGACAATCGCATCAATGTTTAGAGATTCAAGGACTCATGCTAAGTCCGCAAATTTGTTATGACCTGCGATTCCCGGTCTGGACACGTAACCCTTTACCAACGGAACCAGGTCACTATCAAATACAAACGTTTGTTGCCAACTGGCCAGCCCGCCGACGCAATCATTGGTTAAAATTATTGCAGGCACGCGCGATTGAAAACCAATGCTATGTGGTCGGTGTGAATCGTATCGGAACTGATGGCAATGGCGTCGAGTACTGTGGCGACAGCGTCGTCGTTGATTTTCACGGAGAAATCATTCTTGATATGAAGTCAAAAGCGGGACTAGGTCATATTACATTCGATCTGGATGCACTTACCGCCTACCGCGGCGACTTTTCAGCTTGGAAGGACAGCGATAAGTTTCTTACGGATACCTAAAGGCCCACGAAAACCCAGATTCGACAGACCTGCGTTTATATTGCTACCAGCGCCGCTAGATCGCTGTATTTAGATACTTAATGTTCGTCATGTTAAGATGCCGCCAGATATCGATTTTGGAGATAAAACATGTCACGCATCAAGTTCGGCGCTTTTCTCGCGCCCCACCACCCCATAGGAGAGCATCCTATGTTGCAGTTTCAACGAGACATAGATCTTGTTGAGCACCTTGATCGGCTTGGTTACGACGAATTTTGGTGTGGCGAACATCATTCCACCGGTTGGGAAACGATTGCATCACCTGAAATGTTTCTCGCGGCGGCGGGTCAACGAAGCCACCGAATCAAACTCGGCACCGGCGTCATCTCCCTGCCCTATCATCACCCCTACAATGTCGCCCAACGTATGGTTCAGCTTGATCATATGACAGGCGGCAGAGCCATTTTTGGTTCCGGTCCAGGAGCATTGCCGAGTGACGCATTTACACTCGGTATTGATCCAATGACTCAACGTGATCGACAGGACGAAGCCATTGGTGTCATCAAGCGGCTCATGAAAGGTGAAGCACGTTTCGATCATGAATCAGAATGGTTCACCTTGAAGAACGCTGCATTACAGTTGTTACCGCTTCAGGAAGACATGGAGTTTGTTGTCGCTTCAATGATTAGTCCGTCCGGCATGACCTTAGCCGGTAAATATGGTGCCGGGGCTCTCTCGATTGGTTCAATGTCGACGGCTGGATTGCAATCATTACCGCTTCAATGGAGTTTTGCGCAGGATAGTGCTGAGAAACACGGCCAGTCTGTCGATCGCTCAAATTGGCGTATCGTCATGAATTTTCACATCGCCGAGACAAGAGAACAGGCAAGAGAAGAAGCCAAACACGGTCTCATGAAATGGCACAACGAATATACGGTTGGCACTCTGATGCGACCGGGCGCCGAGATCTATGATTCACCCGACGAAGCCGTAGATGATATGGCCTTTGGCGACAACGCTGCGATAGTTATCGGTACACCCGATGACTTAATCGATTCTATCCGCAAGATGCATGAACTCACCGGTGGATTTGGCACCATTATTGGATTTGTTCATGATTGGTGTACACCAGAGCAAAACTTCAGAAGCTGGGATCGAGTTGCCCGTTATGTTGTACCTGAGATAAACGGCTACCTGAACGCTTATAGAGAGTCGCGACAGGACGTGATTGACAATAGGGAAGTCTTTGACCGGGCCGGTGAAGCCGTTGTCTCAAAGATTATGGAAAACGAAAAGGCTGTTAAGGCCCTTAGTGAAGAAGCCAATGCTGGCTCCGCGATTCAGAGCCATAATGCCCCTGATCTGAGTAAGGTCGGCAAATAACCCAAGCCTTTTCGCCAACGCCATCCACATCCTTGCCATGAGCCTCATCGGCATTATGAGGATGTGGATATCGTTGCGGGTACTTGTCACGTGAATTTTGGCATGTAAGGTTCGATATCCTGTTGCCCGAGTGTTAGATTTATTAACGCTACTAAGGGTAACGGGAGATCTTCATGGTTGAACTGAAAATTCCAAGAGCACACTCTAACGATTGGTATGACAACCTAGCGAACAACCAAGCAGGTTATTTCTATCCGTGGCGGTCTACGATCGGTGAGCACAACGGTGAAGAAAGTTTCCTTGCTCTGATTCGTCAACACTTAACGAGCAAGACTCGCGTATTGGAAGTTGGCTGTGGTCACGGTGAACTTGCTCTACTTCTTGCCAACGACTGTGAATCGATCATCGCCTACGACCGGGTCCCTCAATATATCGACCTCGCGCAAAACAACGCTAAACAGCATTCAAACGACACATCCAATCTGACCTACCTATGTCACGATGCCATGAACTCAGATTCTGTCATCCTGCCTGCGCAGGACAATTCGATCGATATGATTATTGGTCGACGAGCGCCTTTACACTGGATTGCTGATGCAAAGCGGGTCTGTAAGCCCGGCGCCGTGCTCATCGCTCTGTGCCCCATGGAAGAACCAATTCCTGCTTGGTCGAGTAAGTTGCCATCGCGGCTTCACTACGAAAACTCGGGCAGACACACCGGTAGTGGCTCAATTCATCAGTCTGTTGATAATCGATTGCATCAAGCGGGATTAATGCTCGATAGTGGCTGGGGCTTTGATGTACCTGAGGTCTTCGCAAGCCGAGAAGCGCTATACAACATGATCACCTGGGGTTTGCCAACGCAACAAGTCCCCCCAATTGAGGACATCGCCACAAAACTCGACCGCATATTTGACCAATATGCCTCCTCTGCAGGGATAGAATTGCGACATTGCCGCTACCTGTGGCGCGCATTTGTCAATTGACCTAAGCCTAAAACAGTCAGACCTTGAGGGCGTGATACACAATTCTTACTGAATTCGAGGCCTGCTTCACTATCCTATGCGCATATCTCCCCTAAGCATTCATTTAATTCCCTGAATAAAACTCTATAATCATTGCCCAAATCAGTTGGGGTCAAATCTTGCTTTATTATCTCGGTCAATATCTTGCAGACATTTCAGGTCCATTTCGCCTGCTGACTTCATACATTTTCTTAGCCGGCCTAGGTACTGCATTAGGTGCTGGATTCACGTGGTGGGCGCTACCTCGTATGTGGCAGGTATTACCGACTGATAAAGGTAGAGAGTTCGCCGTTGACGCTTCTAAGAGTATCGGCAAGCCGGTAAGTGCCGGCGTACTGTTTATACCCGCGTTTGCTGTTATCAGTCTTTTAGTTGTGCCCTTCGACTGGATGTATCTTCAACTAATGGGTTGCGTGATCGTTGCGATGCTGGTCGGCTATTTTGATGACGTTGCCGTTGGCGGTTGGAGTGAATATCGTCTCGGTTTTATCGACCTCGTGGTTGCCATCAGCGCTTCCATGATTATCTGTCAGATGCAGCCCTATACAATATGGTTACCCCTATTCAAAGACGCCTTTGTTATTAGTCCTTGGTTATTCGTGCCTGGCTCGACGATCCTGATCTGGGTTTCAATTAATGCGACAAATTGTACAGACGGCGTAGATGGTCTATCAGCGAGTTTATCCGGCATGGGTATCTTGTTCCTTGGCGCGATCCTGTATGGCATCGTTGGTCATACAGAGATATCGAACTATCTACTTGTGCCTCACTACGCTAACGGTGCTGACTGGGCAATCATGTCATTCGTTCTGGTTGGCTGTTTGGCCGGATATTTGTGGCACAACAGCTATCCCAGTGCCGTGCTTATGGGTGATGCGGGCTCAAGACCCATCGGTTTGATGTTAGGGGTATTAGTTTTGGCCTGTGGTAATCCTTTTCTCATTTTCGTCGTCGCATTTGTTGTTATTTTTAATGGCGCGACGGGCCTGATAAAAGTAGCGCTTCTTCGGTTTTTTAAGATAGGTATATTTGGACAAATTCGATACCCTTTGCACGATCACGTTCGACATAACATGGGATGGTCCAATACCCAGGTGCTGGTAAGGTTCGTGATTCTGCAGGCGATCGGCACTCCCTTGCTCATGGTTTTGCTGCTGAAAATTCGTTAACTTCGCAGCAGCTTGTTAACCCGCAAGAGACAATACTGCGGTGCTTGTCAGTGTTTGCCGATAACGCGTCTATGCACAGTGGAACTAGCGCAGACTTACAACGCAGGAGCTTGAAAATGCTTCTCTACAAATGCTTCTCTACAAATGCTTCGGGTTGATCAACGAAGTGAGTATATGATCTTCCCACTGACCATTGATTAGCAGTAGCTGCTTTGCCCTACCCTCTATTTCAAAGCCAAGCTTTGCCAACAACTTGCCGCTTCTTTCGTTTCCCGGAATGTAGTTGGCCATAATCCTGTGAAGGCGTTGTTGTTCAAAGATATAGGTAATGGCGACATTCAATGCCTCATACATTTTCCCTTGCCCCTCATGACTCGCCGCTAATGCGTAACCTAAATGGCACGATTGGAAGGTTCCTCGGATAATGTTTGTAAAATTACAAACGCCGACGATTTCCTTTTGAGCTTTATCAAACAGCACGAGAGCGATGCTATTGCCGTGTCGAAAATCTCGAATGGCCGCATTAAGTTGATATTCCCAAAATCCTTGCGTGTAGAATTCAGGCTTGCGGCTAGGTTCCCAAGCGGTCAGGTGCTGTGTATTTTCCTTTCGGAATGTCGCCATCAGTTTAGCGTCTTGCGGATGAGCAAGACGTAGACAGAGACGATCTGTTTCGATAAACGGAAGTTCCTGATAATTAAACTGCTGCGCCATGTTTACGAGGCCTTGTTAATCATGCGGTCTAAATTCTTCGTTAGACATTAGCGAAGGTGCAACTTTCTTGAATTCCTCGTAGTCGACACCCTCACCCAGTTCAACACCTTCATTGACACACATCTTCAGTATCGAAAAGTTACCGCCCGAAGCCTGCAATATGACGCCGTTAGGCGCGTCATCTGAACTAAGATATAACACCGCAGGACTTACTTGCTCAGGTGCGCCGCGCAGAATTCCTGACGGCAAACCCTCTGTCATGCGTGTTGTGGCACCCGGTGCGAGACAATTCGTACGTATGCCACGTCTGGCACCTTCAAGTTTAAGCACGTTCATAAGGCCAAGCAGGCCCATTTTTGCCGTACCGTAATTGGCTTGACCAAAGTTCCCGAAAATACCACTGCCTGAACTGGTCAATACAATTCGTCCCCAGCCATTTCGGGACATGACTGGCCAAGCGGCTTTGGTGACATAAACACTACCAAGCAGGTGCACATCCAATACCGCCCGGAAATTGTCCATGGTGACATTTGTGAAGGTTTTGTCTCGCAGGATTCCAGCATTATTAACGACAATATCCACCGAACCAAACGTGTTCATTGCGGTGTCGACGATACTTTGCGCTTCAGAAACAATGGCGACGGAGCCCGTATTCGAAACCGCCGCGCCGCCAAATTCAGTAATTTCATCAACAACCGATTGTGCGGTGTTACTGGAGCCGGTACCGTCAACGCCGCCACCAGAATCATTGACGACAACTTTGGCGCCACGACGCGCAAATTCAATTGCGTGTGATCGTCCGAGGCCGCGCCCGGCACCTGTAACAATGACAACTTTATCTGTAAATTCGTCAGCAATAGGATTCATAGCATTACCGAATTAGCCAAAGCTTTAGCGTAGCGATTCTTCAATGTTGAGACAAATGGTATTTTTATCGCACTGCATCATCCTTGCGACCGAAACAGGCCCCCTGAAGTGGTTCTAAAAGCCTTTGCGAGTAGGTTGAATAAATCGGCGCTGGCAGGCATAAAGGGTGTATATCAGCCGGTGGCTAAGCATTTAATGAGAATGATGTAGTCGACATCATTACTCGCATCGGTGAATTGACTCAGGTCCTGATACCCAAAACTTCGGTAAAGGCGCATCGCGCGGCGGTTAAATGTCGCAACGGTCAGCCGAACAGATTCTGGATCAAATTTGCGCACGGCAAAATGCTCAATGGTTTTAAAAAAACGTGCACCGTATCCGTGACCGGTATAGTTTGGCCGCATACCAAGGCCAATATCTAATGCTTGCCGAGAATAATCGCCGCCGGTCACCTGGCCATCAATACCGAATGAACAGAAGCCGATAAAATTGCCCGTTTCATCCAAGATAGCGTGAAAAGCGAACTCCGGTCGAAGAAACTGATCGACATAGAACGCATCACGACCATCTTGGGGAGGATTGTAGAAATCATAGGGTAACGGATATTGCCAGGTCAGAATGTCCCTAGCGTGCTCTTCCTTGATAGCTACAATTGAAAACACTCGCGCATCATCCTATCGTTAATTTTAAACAGTCGTCATGCTAATATGTATAACATACTGCAAATCATTTGCTTATAGTCTGCTTAAAATGATTTAGTAAGACACCGTTTGCTTCGGCGACCAAATTAGTTATTCGACTGAAATTATTCGCACCGACCCAAGGTCTAAATTGTCATGCACAAGCTCATGAAAAACTTCTCCAAAAGTGCCACAAAGGGATTTAGCTTAGTACTCACAGGCTTCCTATTCATGGTAGGCACGATGCTATCTATTTCGTCATTTGCGCAGGAAAATGGTGTTACCAACGCCGAGCAAAAAGAATGGTCTGCTAACTATCCGATTGGAACTAAAATGATCGAAGGTAAGTCTTTAGATCAGACGGGTCGTTTAATTACGCTATCTGAACTATCGGGTGAACGAGGATATTTGCTCATTATGAATCGCTCAGTTGTATGGTGAGGATACTGCAAACGACAGCTCGTGCAGCTGTCAAATCGTGCCGAAGAATTTACAGCTCAAGGCTTTGAGCTGGTAACTATGACCTACGACAGCAATGAAGACGCGCTCCTGTTTCATCAGCAGTCGAATCTGAATTTCCCAATTCTCCGGGATGCAGATTCCGTTCACATAAAATCCTTGGGGATTCTCAATGAAACTGTCGCTAAGGATCATTGGGCTTATGGCGTTCCCTACCCTGGCATTTATCTTGTCGACGCTTCAGGCATTATACGAGGCAAATTTGCAGAACAAGGATACATAAAGCGCCCGCTGGTAGACGATATCTTGGAAGCTGTTAATCAGCTCGTCACTGCCTCGCATTAATTTAGACAAGTCGCTATGCTCCTGACATTGGTTATTTTTGTAGGAGTATTATGTCGTTTTTTATACAAGCTTGTTCATCAAGGTTGCTGTCAATATATTTGACACAAGCGTCGGCAAGACGACATTTATTCGCGACCTTATTCGTTACGGCCTGTCATCTATTCCCCGAGGCGGTAATGGCCTCTGCCGCGACACAGCTCGATGTCAAAAAACTTCAGAGCGACAGTCTTGCAACCCTGGTTGATCTCATCAAATTGGATACGTCGCAACCCGCTGGCAACGAATATCTTGCGACGGATTACTTGGCGAAGCGATTAAATGAAGTTGGTATTACCTACAAAACATTTGAAAGTGAGCCTGGACGAACAAACCTTGTTGCACGAATCAAAGGTAATGGCAGTAAAAAACCTCTTCTACTTTTAGGCCATACCGACGTCGTCACCGTAGAGAGAGAAAACTGGACCTTCGATCCTTTTTCAGGAACCGTTGCGCAAGGGAAAATATTCGGTCGAGGCGCAGCTGACGACAAAGGTATTGTTGCAGTGGCTTTTGAAATTTTAATTGCACTGAAGCGAAATAACATTCCCCTCACAAGAGATGTTATCTTTCTCGCTGTCGCGGATGAAGAAGGTGGCGGCGGATTGGGCATCACCTATATGATTGAAAACCATCTGGCGGAAATTTCCGCCGAATTTGGCATCAACGAAGGCGGACGAGGTACCATAGACCCGCAAACCAACCTTTATAGTACGTTCTCTATCGGAACAGCTGAAAAGACCCCCAGGCGTGCGATATTGACAGTCGAGGGACGAGCCGGACATGGCTCGGTCCCTACTCGGGACAACTCGATTGGCGTTCTTGCAACGGCCGTCAGCAAGCTATTCGAAACGCCCTTGCCGATGCAGCTAAATGAAACGACTCGAACGTTCTTTACACGCCTTGCACAGACTCGCCCACAGGCAGAGGCAGCAATCTACCGCGCTATTCTAGCGCCGAATCCGTCAATCGAAACACAGGAAAAACTGCGGGATATTAGTCCATACTTGTTTTCCATCATTCGTACTTCAGTCGTGCCAACGATTTTTGAAGGCGGTTATCAGCGAAATGTCATACCCTCATCTGCGCAAGCAACTTTAGATATTCGCGCCCTGCCTGACACCGACCCTGAAGTGATGTTTGAGAAACTGGCAAAAATCATTGACGACCCTAGAGTCAAAATTACACCGATGAAAGTAACGCGGCCGGCGCATTCTCCAGCACCTTTATCCACAGATCTATTCAATGCATTTGAAAGAATTTTAACGCAGCAGCATCCTTCTGCAACGGTCTTACCGAGTATGCTCACTGGCGCGACCGACTCGGCCCAATTAAGATCCGTGGGTATAGCCACCTATGGTTTTGGCCCCGGTTCATTCATGGGTGAAAATAATGGTATTCATGGAAACGATGAATACTTGGGGGTTGAACCCTTCTCCGAATACGCCAGGCTCATGTGGTTGATCGTCACAGATGTAGCAGCACAATAATCAACATGAGTGAGTCTCTATGGATCAGCTAGAAGCGAGTCTAATTTATTTTGGTGAAGTTGCTTGGGGGCCATGGCTGCTGATCCTGATCTTGGGCGGGGGCTTTTATTTTTTAGTTCAATCGCGATTATTACCTTTTCTCTACATTGGTCACAGCATCGATTTATTGCGGGGCAAATATGATGACCCGAATAACCCAGGCGATATTACCCATTTTCAAGCCCTATCGAGCGCCCTTGCTGGCACCATCGGCATGGGCAATATTGCCGGGGTTGCAGTGGCAATTCATATTGGTGGTCCCGGTGCAATTTTTTGGATGTGGATGACAGCCGTTGTCGGCATAGCGACGAAATTTTTCACCTGCACATTAGCTGTCATGTATCGAGGTGAAGATTCTGCAGGCAACATTCAAGGCGGACCCATGTACGTCATAACACAAGGCTTAGGTCCCAAATGGAAACCCTTTGCAATATTTTTCTCATTAGCCGGACTGATTGGCTGTTTGCCATTATTTCAGACTAATCAACTTGTACAGACGGTTCGGGATGTGATTTTCATCAATCAGGGCTTATTAGATCCTAAAAATGCTTTTGAATTTAATCTACTGGCAGGCATTGTCTTGGCCGTTATCGTTTCGTTCGTCATATTTGGCGGTCTCAAAAGAATCGCAATAGTGGCATCAAGGCTTGTCCCCTCGATGGCTGTGCTCTATATGGGTAGCGCCCTGTTCGTTATTGTCACGAACTTCGACAAGGTGCCTGAATCATTTCTTTTAATTTTGACCGACGCGTTTACAGGCTTGGCGGCAGCCGGTGGCGCAATCGGCACCGTGATCGCGACAGGTGTTCGACGCGGCGCATTTTCAAACGAAGCGGGAATTGGTACAGAAGCATTGGCGCATGGCGCTGTGAAAACGAACGAACCGGTTAGAGAAGGCCTCGTCGCTATGGTAGGACCCATTATTGATACGTTGTTAGTTTGTACTTCAACAGCGATGGTAATTCTTATCTCAGGCGTCTGGCAGGGTAATGATAGTAATGGCGTAACAATGACCGCTGAGGCGTTTTCCATCATGATGCCGACTGTTGGAATCTACATATTAATGGCCTGCATCTTTTGCTTCAGTGTGAGCACTATTTTCACTTACTCCTATTATGGGACGAAGTGCTTCGGTTTCCTCTTTGGCGCACACCGACAATACCTGTACAACTACTTCCTCATCGTAATGACAGTTTTTGCTGCGGTAATGTCATTAGATGCAATGGTCGGTTTAGTCGATGGTGCTTTTGCGTTGATGGCAATTCCAACAACCATCAGCGCGTTGCTGTTATCAAAAAAGGTGATGACTGCAGCCAGAATTTACTTCGCCAAACTCGATAGGGAGAAGCTAAATG
>CAJJAA010000041.1 GCA_905182025.1 uncultured OM182 clade bacterium | reverse complement strand
GAGTGGAGACATTCCAATCTAAGGCGGACACATGAAATCTACCAGCGTACGAAAGACGCCGAGGTCTGAAAACTCCAAAGGAGTCTCGGAGTCGTGAAGCGCGCACCCTAGGGTGTTGAGGGGTTTTAGAATACGTTCTTTCACCCAACTTCGTCCGAAAGCCCAGTTTTACTGGGCTTTTTTATACCCAATAAAAGTGGCCAAACGAAAGGATCGACACAAAACGTTCAACACGTAAATTTTTGCAAAAAAAAGAGTGCATTTGCACCCTTTTTTATTGCCGTTTCTCCAAGTATGACGAATCAACATTCACGCTGGATTAATACCGACTAGTAGCCTTGGATTACACCATATCGATCTCGATGGAATGCACTGTTACCTAAGCTGTGTTCGCAAACACGCGAACGCTTCATAAAGAATCCAATTTCGTACTCGTCTGTCATACCAATACCGCCGTGCATTTGGACACCCTCACTGCTGACCAAGTTGTACGTATCGTTCAATCGCGCCTTAGCCAAGCTCGCGAGTTCACCAACTTGCTCTGAATCATCGTCAAGGCAAGACAGCGCCTCCAAAACAACCGACTTGGACAATTCAACTTCGCAGAACATTTGTGCCGCTCTATGCTTCAAGCCCTGAAAAGAACCAATTGGAACGCCAAACTGCTCACGCACCTTAAGATATTCAATCGTACGTTCGAAACACTCCTGAACACCACCTAACATTTCAGCGGAGAGAAGAATTCTACCGGCGTCTAAAACTTTATCGAGTACATCAGCACCTTTACCTTCTTCTCCCAGTAAAACACCTTGTGCACCAGAGAATTCAATATTGGCTGCATTTCTAGAATCGGCCATGATCGTTCTGGTGACGTTAACGCCTGCACCCGAATCAACCAAAACAAGTGTTAGTCCATCACGGTCACCCGCATTGCCAGATGTTCGCGCGACGACAACAATCTTATTGGCTACGTGTCCATCAAGCACAAACTTTTTGCTGCCGGTAACCTTGTAGCCATCACCTGATTTCTCAGCAGTGGTTGTTGCACCATATGGGTTGTGATGCGGCGTTTCTTCTACTGCAAGGGCCAGCAGCAATTCGCCACCAGCAACTTGAGGCAGTAAGTCACCTTTGAGTTCGTCAGAGCCGCCGTGAATAATCGCGCCTGCGCCGAGCACGGCTGTCGACAATAACGGTGAAGCAGTCAAAGTACGACCACATTCTTCCATCACAACACCCATACCCAGGTAGCCAAAACCAAGTCCACCAAAATCCTCAGGGATCGTGATACCAGCCCAACCTAGATCAACCATTTGCTGCCAAGTGTCTGTGTCGAAGCCTGACTCGCTAGCGCCGTCACGTAGGCCGCGTAGCTGAGAGATTGGCGTGCTGTTAGTGCAGAAATCTTTCGCTGCATCCTTCAACATATTCTGTTCTTCGTTTAATACCAAAGGCATATCTGAGTTACTCCTCGTTTCTCACTTCAAATTAATATGTATTTTATTTCTCGCACAAGTCTCGACTTATCGAGTGCTTGTATCTAATCGGGCAAACCTAAAACCCGCTTAGCAATGATGTTCAATTGAATTTCAGAGCTTCCGCCCGCAATGGATCCTGCTTTAGAGCGCAACCATGTTCGAGTCAGGGTACGCTCTTTCACGTCAAAAGCTGGCCCTTCCCAGCCCAAGGATTGTGTTCCCATTGCCTTTAACTGTAATTCTAACCTTTCTTTACCCGTTTCTGACCCATAGTACTTGAACATTGATGTCGCGAATGTCGCGGTCTCACCCTTATCACTCTCAGCCATGAATCGCTGCTGAGTCAACCCAAACGCCCTCTGATTCAATTCGTTCTGAATGACGGCATCCCTGAGTGCGGGGTCCGCTAATTTACCACTATCTTTACCTATATACTCAACGGCGATATCAGACAATTTACCCATGTCATCGTATCGACCTTTTTTTCCACCGCTACTAAGACCCGATATCGAACTCCTCTCATGCTGTAAGAGCCGTTTTCCGACGGTCCAACCTCGGTTTAACTGGCCTACCAAGCTATCCTTTCTGACCGTCGCATCATCGAAAAAGGTCTCGCAAAAAGGCGAATTGCCGCTAATGAGCAGAATAGGCTTGACGGTAACACCCGGTTGCGCCATATCAATTAAAACGAAACTGATGCCTTCGTGCTTTGGCGCCTGGGGCTCAGTGCGCACCAACGTGTAGATCCAATCGGCGTATTGCGCGCCTGACGTCCACACTTTTTGGCCGTTCACAGAATAATGGTCGCCTTTGTCTTCGCATTTGGTCTGCAGGCTTGCAAGATCAGATCCCGCCCCCGGTTCACTATAACCCTGACACCATCGTATTTCACCGGACACAATCTTCGGCAAATGTTCCATTTTTTGCTCTTGCGTACCGTAATCCAACAATGTTGGACCAATCATGCTGAAGCCCATACCGGAGATTGGCGCGCGTGCACTGATTCGCATCATTTCATCCTGAAGAACAAGGAATTCTTCTTTACTTAGACCACCACCGCCATATTTCGATGGCCACATCGGCGCTGTCCACCCTTTTGAGGCCATATTGTCGAGCCAAATTTTAGCGTCAGGGTTTGCATACACCTGCCGCTTGCCACCGCCAACGATCTGATCTTCGGGCACACTGACACGCATTGACGCGGGACAATTTTGCTCCAACCAACCACGGGTTTCGAGCCTAAACTCTTCAAGCACTGTCATATTTGGTGTCTCCCTCAAGAACCAATGTCCATACTAAATAAATGGCTTCATACACTACCAAATAACACCCCATAAAATAAAGCCGCGTTGAGCAAAACACATGAAGAAGTATCGATTCTTAAACCAACGGATGCGTTTAATCTGTACCCGTCAATGCAAGGCTTGTGTCGCAAGATCTAACGAAATACTCGCCTGGTTTTTGGCACTATCTGCTGAAAATGGCTGGCGATGTGAGGGCCGTTGCGGGGATGTGTAAAAAACAACATGCCACGGGATTGAGTGCTACAGGTTGATTGGCTGAGCAATTGTTGTAACGCCGAGGTGTCATAGACGCCTCGCGTCATATGGCGATAAGTCCAATCAGCCGTACGAAAATCAGCGCCGCTTTGGGCGTTTTCTCCACCGGCGACTTGTCCTGTAGAAATGCTGCTATTTGAATCGCTAAGAACCAGCGCTGCGTTGTGATTCCTCAAACAATCAAAGTGATTATCGTCAAACCATGAGGCGTGATTAAATTCTATTGCGACAGGTATTGTGGCAGGGATAACGTTGAACAAATGTTTTAGCCGCTCACTGTTGGCTTTCAGTGTTGCAGGAAGTTGGAATTTTAATGCACCCAACTTACGGCCCATTCGTTTGATCGATTTGAGCAGATCCTGAACCGGCTCTGCAATATCTTTGAGGCGCTTTTGGTGTGTGATTCGTCTCGGTACTTGAAGCGAGAATCGAAAGTTATCGGGGGTTTCGTATACCCACCTATCGACAGTGGTGAGCGAAGGCATCCTTAAGAACGACGTTTCAATCTCAACAGCACCAAACCGGTTCGCGTAGTAGGCCAGCATATCCCGCTCGCCAAGTACTGAAGGATAAAAATCACCCCGCCATTCCCGATGATTAAAGCCAGTAACGCCGACTTGAAAGATCATCTCTTTCGTCCCTGCGACAGTAGATTAGTATCATAGCGCTGGGCTTGAATATTTCCAGACTTTATTAGCTTGCGAGAATTCGTAGGCAGTAGAGCAACATACTGGCGTTGATCTGCGCGTTATAGCGTTTGGTTTGCCATTGATATGGCGGCATCAACTGCACGACCCAATCCATCTGCATTAGCGAGGTTTTTACCGGCAATATCAAATGCCGTACCGTGATCGACCGATGTACGAATAAAAGGAATTCCCATGGTCGCAGTAATGCTATCGGCAAAATTGTGCATCTTTATAGCGATGTGGCCTTGATCGTGATAAAGCGCCATCACTGCGTCAAACTCACCTGCCGCCGCCCGATAGAAGACTGAATCAGCGGGATAGGGACCGACGACATCTAATCCTTGCTGCCGTAACTGCTGCACCGCAGGTTCTATCTCGTCCAATTCTTCACGCCCCAACAAGCCACCTTCACCACCATGAGGGTTTAGCGCCGCTACCGCTATTTTAGGCTCTCGCCCGGTCCACTGACGCAGACAATTAGCCGTAAGGGTTATCCGTTCGACCAGCACGTCCTTTCGGACATATTGCACCGCTTCTGCCAGTGATTTGTGTGTAGACAGATGGGCCACCTTCAGGCCCGTTGTCATTAACATTGTTGCGGTCAAATTTGACTGCGTCATACGTCCGAGAATTTCCTGATGGCCAATATCACCATGATATCCGGCCGCATGCACAGCCTCTTTATTAATCGGACACGTGACAACACCCTGAATTTGGCCGGCTAACGCCAGCTTGACGGCAGCTTCAAAGAATTGCACCGCGGCGTGCCCCGCCGCTGAGGAAACTTGACCCTGTTTAATACGCTCGCAATCCAGTCCTTGCAGCTCAAGTACCTGTAGTTCGTCAGACTCCTGGACGTCAGCAACAGTGGCGATTGATCGTATCGGAAGATCAATCCCGGTTTGCAGCATGGCGACCTTAAGGGTTTCAACAACACCAATGATAAAGGGCTGCGCCCGATCGAAAATCGATTTATCCGACATCGCCTTAACAATAATTTCAGGTCCGATCCCAGCAGGGTCTCCCATTGTCACGGCTAGCAGTGGTTTCATTTCGCCTGGCTCACTAAAGGTTTCCTTTTGAGCAGCTTATACATCTTGCAAAAGATAGTCCGCCACCAATTTCGGTGACTGCATGGGAATAAAATGTGTTAACTCGGGTAAATAGACATCTGTGCCATTTTGGAATTTTTTGGCAAGTTCTGGCCACGTTGGTGACGCAGTAAAATCCAATTCTGTACGATCACCTTGTCGCTGCTTTGCACGCAATATGGTCACCGGAATACTGATTTTGGCAACCAACTCGAGCACGTCGACATTCAGACTACCGACATAAATTGACGCTTCTAGCGCCGGTGGACATGCTAGGTTAAAACCAATCCCGTCCGCGGCAGGCAACAGGCCGTATTCACAGTAGTCCTGCAGGCATTGCGGCAACCAAGAAGCGTAACTTCCTCGGCCTTCAAAGTTATCATACATAGCTTGCACGCTATCGAAATAGTTACGTCGCCTAGATACAGGATGGGACCCCTTATCGTCTAAAAAAGAATCGTGCTGAGACGGCCCTTTATAGGTAGCCGGATCCATGATGACGGGGTCTACTAATACCGCACGCTGCACGCGATCTTCTATATCAACCAAGGCCTGAACGATACAGTGACCACCCATTGAATGGCCGGCAACGACAATCCCTTTTAGATCAAGCGCTTTGACGAAAGCTTTCAAATCGTCTCCGTAAACTTCCCAACCAACGCCGGTCGTATTGCTGCTGCGGCCATGATTGCGCATATCAACGGCTATGACGTGGCGCCCTTGCAGATGACTGATCGTTTGGTCCCAACATCGCGCATGAAAGCCGGTGGCGTGGACCAAGAGTATTGTCGGTGAGCCTGCTTTGGGCGTACCCCATTCGAAATAGCACAGGGTTGTACCGTTCACTTCAATGTACTGTTCATTACAAATTTGCGTATCTGTTACTGACAATGTTGTATCCTTTTTTCGACAAGCGCACATGCTAGCCTCAGAACCCGATGCATACAATCATGCAGCGCATTCATGAAGTTGATAACATGCGCGTGCCTTTATTAAGCACCTGCCTCGGGCTAATCCAGTTATGTTAACGACCGAACGCGTCAAAACAGTTTCGATCATCGGCCTGCCTATTATGGGCGGTATGATTTCGGGCGTCTTACTTGGATTAGTCGACTCTGCAATGGTGAGCTCCCTAGGTAATGCGGCGCTTGGCGCCGTCGGCTTCTCGTCTTTCTTAGCCTTTGTTTTCCTCGGCTTGTTTTACGGCTTTTCGATTGCTGTACAAGCAACGGTTGCCCGTCGAAAGGGCGAAGGCAATCTTCCAGCTTGCGGCCGCAGCTTGGGCTCAGCGGTATTTCTTATTAGTATTTCGGCACCCGTATTGTCACTACTGCTCTACTTCGCGATTCCTTTTCTCTTCCCGCTCATCAACAACGACCCTGACGTCATTGATATTGGTGTTAAGTATATTCGCTGGTTAATACTGCAAGCCGTGTTTGTCGGTTTTATCGCCGCTAATACCGGATTTTGGAACGGCATAGGTCAATCACGCATCTATATCCCATCATTGATTTTTATGCATCTATCGAATGTCGTGTTTAATTACATGTTCATCTTCGGCAATTTTGGCGCGCCTCAAATGGGCGCCGAAGGCGCGGGTTTTGCCACGGCGCTTTCTTCTATTGTTGGTACAGGCTTGTTTCTGTTCCTTGGACTTCGCTATGGCGGCGCTTACCACTACATGAAAGAGCGGCCTGTCTGGAGTGAACTCAAAGGCATACTCAGATTGGCCATTCCTGCTGGATTACAACAGGTTCTTGATACCCTGGCGCTTACGATCACCTACAGTATCGTTGGTTTAATCGGCACGATGGAACTCGCCTGTTACAGCGTGCTCATCAACTTCATCAATCTTGTCGGGCTGCCAGCCTGGGGACTCGGCACCGCAGGCGCCACGCTTGTCGGCCAAGCATTGGGACAGAAGAACATTCCTGAAGCCACTCAGTGGGCATGGGATGTCATTAAGCTAGGCATGGTTGGCATGTTCATTCTTGGCATCCCTTTTTGGGTCATGCCAGAGACATTGCTGTCGATATGGATTCATGACGAACAAACCCGCCAACTCGCCATCTGGCCGACGCGAATTCTCGGTCTCATGATTACCTTCAATGGTATCGGTTACATGTTGTCGACGATGTTAAACGGCGCCGGTGATGTTAAGCGTGTGACGATGGTGAATCTTGTGACGCAATGGTTTTTACTGGTACCCGGTGCGTACCTGCTCGGCCCTACCCTAGGCTTTGGGTTGATTGGCATCTGGTGTCTACATCAGTTTGGCTATCGCGCCGGCCAGGCCATCATTTTTGCGTATTTCTGGCGCCAAGGAAAATGGTCGCGCATTATTATTTAACTGACCGGATTACGTTGGTTTAAGTTGTTAAACCCCGATACACCTTTGATAATTCGTTAGGTAACTGGGACAGGTCTTGCATCACCATATACTGCTGATCAGGGCACATTTCCCTGAGATAATCATGCCCCGAAGGGTCAACCGTTAGACAAAAACTTTGTACACCTTTTTGAGTCGCCTCCGTCAGAGCCTTCGTCGTGTCCTTAATGCCGTAGTCTTTGCTATTTCGATCTGAACCATAATCATGGTCTTGCGGGTAACCGTCAGAGATAATAATAAGCGCCTTGATACGTGACTCCGTTGCCGCCAACATTTTTGTTGCATGGCGAATGGCAGGACCCATTCGCGTGCTACGACAGGGTTTTATGCCACCTATACGTGCCTTTACTTTGTGGTTATAAGGTTCTTCGAAGTCCTTACAAATAAAATACTCAACCCGATCTCGACCGTAACCGGAGAAGCCACAAACTGCATAGCTGTCGCCTAAGCCTTGCAACGCTTCAGCCATTAGAACGACAGATTCTTTTTCCAAATCAATAATCTTCTTTCGCGTATCCTTGGGCATCGAATCCAGCTCGTCATAATAGCCGCGCATAAAATCTTCGTCATCATCGTAGCTTACTTGAGCCGGTTCATTGTCCGGGTCGGCGATTGGATCGTCCGTCGATGCGCTCATATCCAATAGAAACAAAGCGGAAACATCACGATCTTTGCGCTGCCGTTGTATATAAATATTTTCATCTGGACTGACCCCAGACTTACGATTAACCACAGCCTCGACGGCCCGCTCCAGATCCAGTTCTTCACCATCGAACATACCCTTCACCTTACGTAGCATTTCGGGACGTAACATATTCAATTGTTTACGCACTTGATTCGCAAGACCTCGGTGCTCGCTCAACAGATTAGGCACAAAGTCGACATCTTCATCGACAGCCCTAATTTCATAAAGCGTACACCAACGCTTGCGATAATCTTCTATCGTATGATCCCACTCATCGTACTTATAAGCGGTTTCAGGAATCGGCTTGTCTCGTTCATTTTTAAGTTCCTCGAACTCTTTGCTGCCGCCGGGCTCGTCAACGTGTTCAATCTCATCATCCATCGCCATATCCTGATCGGCTATCATGACTGATGATGCTTCTTGCACGTCACCCTTTTTAATTTCATCGATTTTGATGTCTTTTGTATCTGCAGCTCCCGTCAAGGATATGCCATCTTCATCCTCCGTGAATTCGACGTCAGCATCTTCAATAGCAGTAAGCTCTAGATTCATACTCGCTTTATCGAGGGAGATCCTGCCACGAAAATCTACCCCCGGCAGATCGACCTTATCCCGCGATAGCTGTGAAACAATGTCATAACATTCGTGCAAAGCCTGTATCGAATCAAACACTGTCGAATCAAGCGATTTCAAAGGCTGAAAAATGCTTATCAATTCGGCTTCAAGGTCGCTCAGCTCATCATCCAATACAAATTGATCGTTGCTATTGCTAACTGTGACTCCATCTATAGGCGCATTGGTGTCTGACGTTAGCAGTGCTTGTATATCGGCTGAAAAATCCAACGAATAACGCGTGAGCAATTCTAAAAGCTGATTTCGCCCACCCATTGGAGCCCTCGGGCGTTTTTCAATTTCGTCACGTTTGAGTAACGCAAAATCTTTTGCAATACCTTTGTATTGTGCTTGCATTCGCCAATCAATTCGACCGTCTTCAAGGATTTTGAACAAATCTGCAGCAAGCCGGGGTTCATCGAAGGTTCTGAAGTAATCACCAAATGGCACATGGCTATTGTCATACTTAAAGTCGAAGGTACCGAACTCATAACAACCCAACTGGTGACACAGCGCGACTTTCATCCACCTGAAATTATCTTGCTTGTGCTCATGACGACCAACGACCTCTGGTAAAAAGACACTTTGGCCATCCGAAGACGGCAGGCTGCGATACTCCTGCTCAACAAGATCGTTAGCAACGAGCTTTAGCCGTGTGCCGACCAGCGCTTCACTGTATAGCTGCAACATCCGTTGCTCTTCAGAAAATCGAACCTGACCTAACAAACGTTCTAACAAATCCGTTGATTGGGATGATTCATGTTTGAGAAAAGCCAGTGCACTGTCCGGCTTTAGCGGCAGTAAATCCAAACCGGTTTCAATCCAGGTCGACATTACTGCTTCATTTGACAAGACCGCTGACAAAGGTGGTTTAGAACAGGTTTCCACAAGCGCTTGAGCCAAGTCGGTGCGCGGAATTTTTTGCAGCAACCGAATCAGCATATTGACGGCATTGCTTTCTAATTGCGGTATTGTTTCGTTCAGTGCGGCGTATAAACCTTGCATGGGTTGTTTAGACTTGGAGTAATCGAATACGAGCGTCTCGAACTCCCTTTCAACACTCGTTAGGCGATTCGTTAAAAAGCCAAAAGACAGCACGTATGCCTGACCTGTTTGGGGGCTCATTTCATAAAGTGATCGGGCAAAACGCCAGTTAGCCATTGGATACTGTTCGCTCGTTTCTATCAGCGCGAGTATCTCCGGCCGACCTAAATTAATCTGATGGCTGGCGACTTCGCACCAGTCTTTAACCGTATCGATATCCTGAAGGCGACTAATGGAAAACCCACAACTAAAGTATCTAGCAACCAGGCTTGCGGCTTGCTTGTAGCGTTCCGTTAACACCTGGCCTACGCTTTCAATAAGCTTTAGCCGTTCAATGTTGAGCTCAGGAAATCCCGCATTGATTGCTTCAAAATAGACATTAGCGGGTTCAAAGGAATTCTTACAAAGCGTTAAGCCGAAACGACCAACACTGACCAAACATTCCGGTCCAAATCGCGTCAGCGTTTGCTGTGACAGCTCAATGTATTTGTCGGCGGTTTCCCAGGCATGCCAGCCAGCTTCAGCTAACTCGCAACACAGGGAAGACCATTGCATTAGGTCTTCTTGCGTCAGACTCGGTGCTATCTCAAGTTCAACCTGCTGGTAGCGCTGAGCTGTTCGAGCATTAACGCTACTAAGCTTTTCAAAAAAATCAATTTTCACAGGTTCACAATCCACAGCCCTACGGCCTAAACAACAAAGATGGTTGCGACGAGTTCGCTAATGGCTCGCTGAACCTCTTCATCGTCTGTTACGGCCTTTGAAACAGCAACTTCTGCTGCTCGCAGAGGCGCGACGCCTTTGCACATCAATTGTCCTGCATAAACCAATAACCTCGTACTCACACCCTCATCGAAACCGTGATGTTTTAGGTTTCGAACCCGTGAGCCTAATCGTGCCAAATCGAGCGCTTGCTCATCGGAAACGCCACTTTCATGGGCAATAATACTCGCTTCTTGTTCTTCGCCAGGGTAGTCGAAATCAATCGCAATAAACCGTTGTCGAGTACTAGGCTTTAGGTCCTTGAGGACGTTCTGGTAGCCAGGGTTATATGATATGACAAGCAAAAAATTGGGATGCGCATCAAGAATGATGCCTTGTTTTTCAACCGGCAGAATGCGTCGGTGATCGGTTAAACTATGTATGAGTACGGTTGAATCTTTTCGGGCCTCAACAATCTCATCCAAATAACATATCGCGCCTTCTTTCACTGAGCGTGACAATGGCCCGTCCTGCCAAACAGTCTCATCGCCCTGCAGCAAGAATCGACCGACTAAATCGGTTGCGCTTAGATCTTCGTGACACGCGACAGTTTGCAGTGGTTCCGATACCGCTCGACGTTCTGGCGTACTTTCTTCACCTTGGAAAAGTCTATGCGCCATATATTCAACGAAGCGCGTTTTTCCGCACCCAGTTGGTCCTTTCAACAACACAGGCAGACGCTGCTCATAGGCTGAAGAGAATATTTCCACTTCATCAGCCAAAGGTAAGTAATACGGCACCTCTTTCGCCCCGTTAGCTTCGTTCATTGTTGCGTTACTCAGGGTTATTCTCCAGTCCAGTTAGGGTTGCGCTTTTGTGTGAAGGCACTCACCGCTTCGGTGTAATCCTTTTGCTTCATCATTTCGTTCAATAAAGATTCACTTTCTCGTACCGAAGCACCAACGTCTCTATGCAAATCTGTATAAATCTGCCGCTTCGTCGTGCTCAATGATGCGGGTGAAACACTATTTTTCATCATCTTGGCGTAACTAATCGCCTCGTCCAATAAACTGTCATTTTCTACGATGCGATTAACGAGACCAAGTCGCTCGGCTTCTTCCTGACATGAAAATACGGCTTGTGAATAGCAGATCATTTGCTCTTGCCAGACCTATAATTCGAGGCAATAACCATGACAAGCCATACTCTGCGGGCAAATTAAGCTTGCCATGTGCCGTTGTAAACTTTACGCCGGGGACAGCAAACCGGATGTCAGCAAAACAGGCCAGCACGAGTCCCACACCTGCGGCCGGACCATTGATTGCAGCAATGACAGGCTTCGTCAAACCAAAATGGTACGCAAAAGGCGCGTCAAATTCTGAACGCACACCGTAGCCCGGCGTTGCTATCGATTCAGGTATACCGGGGTCATAGCCACCTTTTTCAGCATGCCCTTGCAAAGCCTTGGTATCCGCGCCGACACAGAATCCACGCCCTGCTCCTGTGACGATAATGACACGTACTTCACTGTTTGCTTCTAACTGCGCTAATAGCCACCGGTACTCTGTATGCATTCGCCCGGTCCAAGCATTCATTCTTTCAGGTCGATTCAACGTAATGACCGCGATTTCATCGTCTATTTCAACGAAAATCGTTTTAAGATCCATTAACTAACTCCTCAACACTTTTAAAAATACTTTCCTGCGCGCCGACAAAAAAATGATCAGTGTGTTCAATAACCGTCACGTTATCGGATCCAAAATAATTCTCTAGGTCTTCGGCAGCAACAACATGATCTCTTGCCCCTACAATCACCCGTGTTCGACAAGGTAGCGTCTCAACTGGCGCGGGTAACATCTGCAAAGGTGGCGCAATAAGCAAGCAGCCACGAATTTGATCAGCTAATTGCGGATAAAGCGATCTGAGCCGAACCAACGCCTGAAAAGTCATCCCTGCACCAAAAGAATAACCGCACAGATAGATAGCCGGACCAGAACTTGAGCTATCAGCCGCCTCAATGAACATCTCATGGCGCGAACAATAGGATGCAACTGACACCACGTCTTGCCATTCTTGTGTGCCACTATAGTGCCCTTGACTGAGCCCAACGCCACGAAAATTGTAGCGCATGGTTCTGACCCCGCAACTGTGAAGCGCTTCAGATAGGGTGCTTAACACACCATCATGCATAGAGCCGCCATAGGCAGGGTGGGGGTGGCTCAGAACGGCCACGTGCTTGCCGCCAGCGTCACTAATGACAGCTTCCAGATCACCCACTTCACCGGCTATAAACATGGCTTGCGCACAACTTAATTTCACACAATTTGTTCCAATCTATCATAGTTACTGGCCCACCGGTTGGTTACAATGGGGGCGACATCAGCCTAAGCTTTCACCTATGCGCATTGCCCTATTGCTTTTCATTGCGATCCCGATACTGGAAATGTATATCCTGATTCAGGTTGGTTCCTTCATCGGTGCCATACCGACTATTGCACTGGTTGTACTAACAGCAACCATCGGCATCTGGTTATTACGACTCGAAGGCTTGTCTACACTGAATCGAGTCCAAGAAAAATTAAATACCGGACAGATACCGGGAACAGAATTACTTGAAGGCGTCATGCTACTGGTTGGTGGTGCATTACTGTTAACACCGGGCTTTGCGACTGATGCCATTGGATTTTGTTGTTTGCTGCCGTTTCTTAGAAGACCGATTGCTACCTGGTTAATGCACAGAGGCGTACTCGGCGCGATGCAATTTGGTTCAGCGTCTTTCGGCGCTGAAAATTTTGGTCAACCTGATAGTGTCATTGACGGTGAATTCGAACTACAAGCCTCCTTCGATGAAAAAAACAACAAAAAGAAAATCGATAACCCCAACGACGATTCATCCGATTGAATAATTGAGATGACGTCACTGAAACCAATACCCACATTCGATTTTGTTGAGCTAACAGATCCTGCAAAGAACCAGCAATTGCTGAAAACCATGGCTGTCGCGTGCGAACAATGGGGATTTTTTAAAATAGTTAATCATGGCTTGGCGGATCGTTTCAGCCAAGCCATATTGCCACGGATGATCGACTTCTTTGACCTGCCTGCAGAAGCAAAAAAATCACTTGAAAAGCAGCAGCATCAGCCCTGGGGGTTCTACGATCAAGAACTGACTAAGAACCGCAGAGATTGGAAAGAAATTTTTGATTTCAATCTGCATGAAGCTGACGATCATGCTATTTGGCCGCCTCAAACGCCGGATTTCAAACCGGTTATGAGCAACTGGTATCAATCTTGTGAAACTATCAGCCAGCGCCTGCTTCGGTGCTTCTCAGAAGTATTAGTCAGCGACAGTGACTATCTCACACCACATTTTGAGGGACACAATAGTAGCTTTCTGAGACTTAACTTCTACCCGCAATTGCCTAACTCAACAACATTAGACAATCAAAAAGACGACTCAGACGAGGCAAGCAGTCCGCTTGGGATTAGTGAACATACCGATGCTGGCGCCTTAACCATATTGGCGCAAGATGACATCGCAAGTCTTCAAGTCTTGCGCGAAGGCGAATGGACGACAGTTGAACCGGAAAAAGATGCACTTATCATCAATATCGGTGACATGATCCAAGTTTGGTCGAATGATCGATTCAAGGCACCACCCCACAGAGTGCTTACCAATGATTCCTCCGCGCGTTGCAGTGCCGCGTTTTTTTATAACCCGGTGTATCATACCGTCTGTAAACCTCTCGTTAAAAACGGTGCTCAATATCGACCTGTCCATTGGGGCGAGTTTAGAGCGGCTCGAGCCAGCGGCGACTATGCTGATCTTGGCAAAGAAAACCAAATTAGTGACTATAGGGTTCGAAACTAAAAACTAACTCTGTGCAATCGAATAAAAGCTTGGACGACGCATGAGAAGCTGAGACTTTATAAACATTGATGGGACAAACGCACGGCCTACCGTTGTTTGCACACGGGTAGATACCTAATTACAAGGACCGCGCCAACACCTCGTCAGGGGAAGACCTAAATAATGCCAAGCGCGAACAAACCACTCCAGCGTCAATCAGAACAGCCGCCTCTGAGATAGATACGTTGGACCGCAACCACCAGAAATCAAACAAGAAAAGCAGACCAGCAAGCAAACTCAACACCAAAAGCCTATTACTCACCGTTGTTACGATCAGTGTTTTTATTCAGATGGACGAGCTATCACGCTGGATTTTCGGTCTTCCTGACGATGCAGTAAAATCGGATATTGTTGAGCTCTTAGAACATACAGACGAAAAGCTTCAAGCCGATTTTGAACACACGGGTCGATACCCAGAAACGCTGCCGGCTTCCACGCCAACATGGCTGATTGGCTACAAAAAAAACCTCGCCGGCTATCAACTTTCAGCACAAATAAACGATGTTTCGGCCTCCCTTAATCGTCAAGGCGCAAGCGTCACTATCAACTAGTGCAACATTGCTGTCAGGGTCCGGTGCAAGGGTTCAAGATTGGCATCCGTTGCCTTTACCAGGCGTGAAGAACTTAGATCTTAACGTGCCGATAACTGCCGAATGACTGCTTCGTTTTTGCTTAGCCAATATAATCTTGATAAGGCAAATATGGACACGACCACAAGTGCGAGAATAAGCGCCAACCAGAACCCGTAAACACCAAGGGCATCGCCAAACCAACCAAAACCTAATGCCGCAGCTAAGGGAAAACCAAACATCCAGTAACCCAGTAACGTAATCAACATAGGTACACGGGTATCTTTGTATCCTCGTAGCGCGCCTATGGCTGTTGCTTGGCAGTTATCAAACAATTGAAAGACAGCGACGAATAACATCAGAGTCGCTGCGAGCTCAAGCACGCCCGGATCATTAGTATAAATGGCGGCGATGCTATATCGCAGAGCAACTACCGCACCGATGCTAATCACACCAATGATGACCGTGGCTAACATCGCTATTTTTGCGACTGTTCTCGCGGCATCCAACTTATCGGCGCCAACGTTGAAGCCAATACGAATTGATGCAGCAATGCCAATCGCCAAAGGAAACATAAAAGTAATGCCACCCACATTCATTGCGATCGTATGGGAGGCAACCACATCCGCGCCGAGACGTCCCGCCATCAATGTGACCGAAGTAAACAACCCCATTTCAAAAAACATGGTAGCGCCGATTGGTAAACCAATACGTAGTAGTCGCGACATACGCGCAAGGTTCGGTTTGGAGAATTTTGCCTGCCAGCCAATGTGTCGAAAACGTGCGGACAATACGACCACGGTAATTAAGACAAATTCAAGCCACATCACGATCGCTGTGGCATATCCACAACCCACACCACCGCGCTCCGGCAAACCAAACATGCCATACATAAAAATGTAGTTCAGTGGTATTTTCAGCGCCAAAGCGAATAGGGCGATAAACATCGCTGGCCGAGTAAAACCCAAGGCCTCGGCAAAGTATCGAAGTACAAAGTAACCCATCAACCCGGGAATACCCCAAGCTGCTGCCTGCAAGTAAGCCACAGATATTTCGATGGCGGCTGCATCAACCCCCATCCACTCATAAAAGACGCGGGAGTTCATCAGCAATACAACGATCAGCACAGACGCAATGAGTGCCATCCATAATGCTTGTCGCACGACCTCTCCTATTTCCTGCTGCCGGCCCGACCCATGCATCTGTGCAATTGTCGGTGTCACAGCCTGCAGGAAACCCATCATCATAATCATCGCAGGCCACATGAAGGCACCGCCCAGAGCGACGCCCGCCAAATCGACAGCGCTAAAGCGCCCCGCCATCACATTATCAACAACGCCCATGCCCATTTGAGCCAGTTGTGCCGCCATAATTGGCAAAGCCAGGGATACTAGTTGGGAAAATTCTGATCGTTCTCTATTCATTGAGTTTGTCATCTATACTTCTATTAAATCTTCGACCATCTGGTCTTGTGATTGGGTATTCTTATCGCCCTAGGACAAGCCCAGGATGCTTTATTGCATTTGTCGACGGGATGCACCCTATTCACGCAATCACAACCTAAGATGAATCTTAGCTTAATCAAACACGTTAATAGTACTCGCCACAGTCAATTAGTTAGATGTATAACCTCGACCGTCTGATTGATTGAAGATGACTCGGAGTAATCACGGCTTGAATCCATGAAAGTCGGAGCATACACTCAGAGGAAGAGTGAAACAGCGCTCTTGGGGGTATTGTATGAGATTACTGACGATGGCAGTAACATTCCTGTCACTTTTATCGAGCTTGCCAAGTCATGCAAGTCCTTTAAATGCCACTGATGTCGACGCTCGCCCAGCATCTGTGCCTCAACCTGTCTTAACGACCAGCTCACCCTTCACTCAACTTGGCATCACAAGCGAATCTATTGCTAAGTCTTATTCAAAAGATTTTGATACGCCTGTCTTTTGGTTTGATCGACCTTGGCAACAACCTAGTCTGTTTCAGTCAAACGGCTATTCCGACCTTTCCCTTCAACCGCAACATACGGCAAGTGCCTACAGGCAGCAACGTCAAT
This sequence comes from uncultured OM182 clade bacterium, assembly GCA_905182025.1. Taxonomy (GTDB): domain Bacteria; phylum Pseudomonadota; class Gammaproteobacteria; order Pseudomonadales; family Azotimanducaceae; genus JAHRVQ01. The sequence goes on along the minus strand of CAJJAA010000041.1, from coordinate 38,857 downwards.
TCATTTCAACGCCGACGCTTACCGCGTCTGTTCGTGTCAGCTACTCTCCGTCACTCGGCATTTGCTGCTCTTCATCTAAACCATCTGGATTTTCCGCAGATGAGCGAAAAGCCAAAACTAACACAACGTCTTTGAACCCATCTGCCTTCTCTGCAGGAGCACAGCCGAACAATAGCGCTAAACTGATTCCCAGCAGCGCTCACTTGGCCCTATTAACGCATGACGGTGTACCCGTAAATTTTAATCAGATGCACCAACAGGTTGCTGCGGCAGGCAAAGGCCGCAATTTCAATTGGCACCTAAGCTCTCGGCTTGATCAATACCATTCGGCGCCTTCCCCGCTAAGCGACAAGGTGCAGCAAACTCGCTATTGGGCAGGCGAAGGACAAAGTAGTTGGTCAACAGGTGCTGTTGAATTGACGATCGGAATTCAATTCGCCCGATTTGATCACCGTGAAAATTCTGTTGAACGCAATTGCCAATTCGATTCTTGTGAAGCTAACCGTCAGACTTTCACTGGGTCAGTTCAGCTGGCCTACCAGCTAAAGCAAAATTTAGCGTCCTACATTAATATCTCAAAAGGTGAAAATGCTGGCTTCAAATTTACAAATGCACTATCGGCTGCGCCACTCGAAGTGCTCCCATCGACCAACTATCGGCTGGGTCTGCGCAACGCATTCATGGACAACACCTTGTCTATTAACACGGCGCTGTATTATTCAGACACCGATGACAGCAACCCTCACGACACAGCTCAATTATCAACGAGTGGCACAGAGAATGTGTATTTTTGGAACGATAGCCTGACAAACACACAGGGCTTTGAAGTCGAAGGGCTTTATGCAATGACTGACACCATTGCGCTTTCACTTGGCATCAGCTACACAGATCCGATATATGCAGCAGGCAACACAGCTAACCGACTTGAGCAACAGTTATCACCTCTGTGGCACGGTTCAGCGTCGTTTTTTGTCGAAGACACCCTGCCGGGCACAAAATGGCAGTATCTGGTTAACCTAAACCTTACCCATGTCGGACAAACAACAAATGAGTCCAGCTTCAACCCAGCCAATACACCGAGCATGATGACCGTCGTTAGCAGTCAGGTCGGTATTCGTTCGCCAAGTAGTCGCTATAACCTACTCGTTTGGAGCCATAATATGGATAGTGGAAACATCACCATCGATACAACTTCAACGGATCTGAGGAACGTCCAACAAAGCCCTAAATCGTCGTATGGCATCACCTTTACCGCCATCTTGGGTTACTAATAGACCTGCCGTCTTACAAGCCCAGAACCGCTTTCGCAATGATGTTGTGTTGAATTTCACTGGAACCACCGGCGATGGTATAACCGCGATGGTGGAACAACCCACTTGCGATCATATCTTCATAATCCTCACCAATCGGATCAGCATTGCGCATAACTGAATCGACCGGTATGCCGTAGTATCCAATAGCATCGAACAGACAACGGTCCATGTCTTGAACCAATTGACTACCTTTAAGCTTCAACATCGAGGGTTCAGCACCGACAACACCACCGCTATCAAAGGCAGAAAGTAGTCGTAACGCTGTGGCACTCAGTGCCTCTAACCTGATCTCTAACGCGTCAAGCTTAGTGAAAAAGTCAGCATCCAGAGGAATGTCTCGATCACGTTCACGTTTGGCTATATCAATGATCTTACCCAGCAACCGGCGATTCTCGGCAACCCGAGATACGAGCAGCCGTTCGTTACCTAACAAATTTTTCGCGACGGCCCATCCCCTATGCTCTTCACCCAGTCGGTTGGCTTTCGGTACGCGTACCTCGTCGAAGAACACTTGATTCCATAGACGCTTACCGTTGAAGGCAATCAACGGCTTAACGGTGACGCCTGGGTCGTCCATATCAATGAGAAGAAAACTAATGCCCAGTTGCGGCTTGGCGCTAGGATCACTCCTTACTAATGCAAAGATATGATCTGCATGTTCTGCTGCGGAGGTCCAAATTTTGGACCCGGTTACGATGTAGTCATCACCATCCGAAATCGCCTGCGTTCGAACAGACGCAAGATCCGAACCGGCTTGTGGTTCACTGTAGCCTTGACACCAGGAAATATCTGCATTGAGTATTTTAGGAAGGTAATGTTGCTGCTGCGCCTCGGTGCCATATTTGATGATGGCGGGTCCGACCATGCCGAAACCGAAACCCTGTAACTCAGGCGCATGTGCACCGCGCATTTCATTGTCGAACAATTGCCTACGCACCATCGTCCAGCCTGTGCCACCCATCTCAACCGGCCAATTCGGCGCAGCCCAGCCTTGACGATTAAGACTGCGTGTCCATTGATCTTGTTCAGCCTTATCAATGGGGTAGCCCAATTTAACTTTTCGAGCGATCTGCGGCTTTAGATTTTCTTTTAAAAATTCTCGCACTGCTGACCTAAATGCCAAGTCTGCCTGGTTCAATTCCAATTGCATGATGTATGCGCCAGTTAAAAGATATTATTAGCATGCCATATTTCCAGCATCACTGCTGCTGATTGCATTGAAGGCCAAAATTCCGCTATTATCTGGTCGTTCTTTTATACATAAAACCAGTAAGTTCTGGATAATCACCGCGCCAAAATTACTTGGTATTTCAATCCGTTTTCTCTGATATTCGTTAACAAATTTTGTCGCCTAAGTTAGAGCCTGATTTGCCACATTGAGTCGTAACAACGACAATGGGGTATTCTCCTGATGCAAAAAGTGTTCGGTTTCAACAGGTTCCGGCCAGACACGCTTGCCACAGGTCGTCAATATGGCAACGAATTGTCCACCCCGAACACGAAATAACGTCGGGATTAGAAATAAGACGGACTAACCCGATCAGGCACTTATCGTCCCCGATCACTACTGAAATTCGAGAATGAAAGTACTACTTCGCTTGATGCCCTACGTCCGCGCTCATATTTGGGCATTTAGTTTCGGCATGGCTGGGCTACTCGTGGCAAGGGTTTTTGAAGCCATGATTCCTATGTATATAAAAATGGGGATCGACAGCTTAACTGAAGATAAACCTGGTCTCGATTTAGATTCCACCGCTACTCAAGATGCCCTGTTCTACCCCGCTATGGCTATCATCCTTTGCGTCATTTCTCAGATGTTGGTCACCATTGTGAGCCGTATATTGATTCGAAGAATCGGCATGTATGCGGCGTTCGATCTGCGCAACAGAATTTACCATCATCTTCAACTTCAAGGTCCCGGCTTTTTTCAGCAATACAGCATCGGTGATTTGATGGCTCGCGCAATCAACGATATCTCTCTCGTTCGGCAAGTCATCGCCGGATCAACGCGAATGACAATGGTACTGATTTTCACTGCCACCGTCGGCTTGATGTTCATGTTCTCTTTGTCACTGCAACTGACGTTAGCAGTGCTCATACCCATGCCAATTATTAGCATCGTGGCGTATAAATATTCTAAAAAGATCTACGATCAGTCACATTTGGTTCAAGAAGGCTTCTCTGACCTATCAACCTTTGTCCAAGAGAACCTCAACGGCATTCGTACTGTTCAAGCGATGGCGCAGGAAAAAGAAGAGGTAGGGCGATTCGCAGAGGTAAATCAACAATTTGCTGACCGTAACTTACATCTGTTCGAGACGACCTCCATGCTGAGTGCGTTAATGCCCGCGCTGGCAGCGGCTGCAACGGTCATAATTATTGGCTACGGCGCCACACTGGTCAGTGCTGGTGATATTACCCTAGGCACTTTTGTGGCTTTCTTCTCTTATCTCGGCCTTCTACTTTGGCCCGTCAGAGAAGTTGGACCGCTCGTTACGCAGTGGCAACGAGGCGCTTCGGGCACTGCGAGGTTATTCGAAATTCTCGATCACGCGCCTGAAATAAGTAATCACCCCGCCCCGCAATACCCCGAATTAACAGGGCGCGTAGAAGTACAGAACCTAAGCTACAAATACGAAAATAAAGACAAGTTTGCGCTTAAGAACGTCAATTTTACGGTTGAACCCGGTGAGACAATCGCAATATTGGGACGGGTCGGCTCGGGTAAATCAACGCTATTAAGACTGTTTGTTAGGTTACTCGAACCAACGAGCGGGCAAATACTTTTAGATGAACACCCCATTGATGGTTTTCCCCTCAACACACTGCGTGATCAAGTTTGCCTCGTATTGCAGGACCCCTTTTTGTTTGCCGACAGTCTCGGCGACAACATTGCTTATGACAACACCGATCGAGAGTCAGACGAAATTTGGAAATCAGCAGACGCCGCAGCCCTTAGAGATACCATCGAAGATTTTCCCGAAGGATTGAAAACGATCCTAGGCGAACGCGGTGTCACCCTTTCAGGTGGTCAGAAACAGAGAACAGCGCTTGCGCGGGGTTTGGTTCGCATGTCGCCTTTACTCATATTGGATGACTGTTTCTCAGCTGTTGATACACAGACAGAAGAACATATCTTGTCAGGCTTGAAACGTGTTCGGCGAAATCTAACTACCATGCTCGTCTCTCATCGAGTTTCGACAGCGCGGCATGCAGACAGAATTATCGTCTTAAGCGAAGGTGAGATGGTCGAAATGGGAAGCCATAAAGAGCTACTCGCAAAAGGTGGCTTCTACGCGGATCTAGAGAAGGCGCAGAGCAACGCGAGTCGCCTGTTGGCAGACTTGGAGACGCCAGATGACTGAAGTCGAACTCAAGCCTGATTCAGGTACCAATGATGCAATCGAAAACGATAATCACAAGGTAAAGCTTGATCATGCCATCTTCGATGCTGACATCCATGGTCAGTCAGCCAATATGGTTTATCTTGCGCGCATCTTTAGCTGGCTAGCCCCACACAAGAAACTCGCAACGGTTAGTGTTCTACTTGTCGTCGCCGCCTCCTTCATCGCCGTATTGTTGCCTGTTCTGATTAGCCGCGTCGTCATCGACAATATCATTATTGGCCAAGCTGACTTAGTGATGCCAGACTTTGGTTTAAATAGCTTAATGACATGGTTAGCATCAGCGACGGGGCTCGACCCAATAATCGCCGCTTGTATCCTTTATGGTCTGCTCACCGTGTTGTGTCATACCTTCTATCATCTACATCGCGTGACCTTTGCAAAAGCGATTCTGCACGCACTACGCGATATGAGATTAGACCTTTTTCGGCATATGGAATATCGCCCTTCATCCTTCTATGACAAGGTGGCGGTCGGCCGAGTAATGACGCGGGTAACCAATGACGTGCAAGCGTTGTTCGAGTTGCTGATGGGCTTAGGCATGCTCATTGGCGAATTTGTACCATTTTTTATTGCGCTATTCATCATGCTTGCCATCGACGTAAGACTGACGATGTACCTGCTGATTGCGATACCGATTTTTGCGGTCATCACCTATTTCTTTCGAATGGGGACGCGGCGAGTGTACCGCCTAATTCGCAACACAGTCTCGCAGCTGAACCAAAACCTTCAAGAAAATCTCAGCGGCATGCAGGTCGTACAACTCAGTAATCGAGAAAGAAAAAATCTGTCGGTTTATCGCGTTATTAATCAGAAAAACCAAAAACATGAAATCGAAGCGATTTATCTGGAAACAGGCTACGGCGCATTCATGGACAACATGGTCAACATGGCCCTCGCCGTCATACTTTGGTTTGGTGGTGGCGCCGTCATACAGGACACAATCTCACTTGGCAGCGTCATCCTGTTCACTCAGTTTATCGATATGTTTATTCGACCGATTCGCGTTTTAGGCATGCAATACAATATTCTATTTAGAGCGATGGCAAGCGCGGAAAGAATATTCCAAGCACTCGACTGGCACGAACAGGTTAGAGAACCGGTAAAACCTGCCAAGCTCCCTGATCGAATCTCTGGCAAACTGGAGTTCAGACATTTGAGCTTCGGCTATGAGGAACAGGACGTACTTCACGATGTCTCGTTTACCATCAACCCCGGCGAAAAACTTGCCGTGGTCGGACCAACAGGGTCTGGTAAGAGTACCTTAATACGGCTACTTGGACGTTTTTACGACTTCGAAAACGGTACAATCTTCCTTGATGACAACGATCTCAATAGCATACCGTCGAGTGAAGTCCGAAAACGCATTGGCGTCGTTCTACAGGATTTTCATATATTTTCTGGCTCTATCCTCGATAATATTATGTTGGGCAATCCCGGCATCACACGCCAAAAAGCGATGGATGCAGCCCGCCTCGTCAATGCTGACAAGTTTATTGAAGCACTACCACAGGGTTATGACACACGCCTCGTCGAACGGGGTCAAAACCTATCTCAAGGCGAACGCCAATTGCTTGCATTCGCTCGTGTTCTGGCGGCCGACCCTGAAATACTTATTCTTGATGAGGCCACCGCAAGTATCGATACAGAAACTGAACAAATCATCCAGCAGGCCCTAAAGCAGATCATGCAAGACCGAACGTCCATCCTCATTGCTCACAGACTACAGACTATCGCAGAGGCCGATCGCGTCTTGGTGCTGAAGAATGGTCGCGTCAAAGAACTGGGTACGCATGAAGAGTTAATGGCACAAAAAGGAGTTTACTACACATTGAATCAACTGCAGTTTCAGGATATTTCAATAAATCCTTGAGATTGCACCAACCAAGATGCACAACCTTTGGCTGTGGCACGCCCATTCGTTATCGAGCACTCTTGCAGTCGCCACTGCAGGTATAGCCTGCCCCGTAAATAAACGACAAACCCCTAATATATTGATACTCTTTCGACACTGCATGATTAAAGGCGCTTGCCTTAAAGCAGAAACTTAACTCGCTATTCGTACTCAAAAACTGGGTATTTAAAAAAGGTCTGTAAAAACAAATAGGTAGGGAGATTCAAATGAAAGACTTTGAAGGAAAGGTTGTCGCCATTACCGGTGCCGGTGGAGGATTAGGTAAGGCGCATGCATTAGAGTTTGCACGTCGAGGTGCGTATGTCGTTGTAAACGACTTGGGTGGGTCAGTCGAAGGGGTTGGAAACAGTGACACTGCAGACCAGGTTGTCGAACAGATAAAGTCTGCTGGCGGGATGGCTATTGCTAACAAAGCTTCAGTTTCTGATCGTGCCGGTGCGAAGAGTATAATCGATGATGCCGTCAGCGAATTTGGGACGATTGATATTCTCGTCAACAACGCAGGCATCCTACGAGATAAATCTTTCAAAAATATGAGCCTTGATGAATGGGATCTCGTTATGAATGTGCACATAAACGGCACAGCTTATGTTACCCACGCAGCTTGGCCAATCATGTATGAAAAAAACTACGGTAGAATTATTTGTACCTCATCTGGCTCTGGCGTGTGGGGTAACTTTGGTCAGGCAAACTATGGCGCCGCAAAGATGGCAATGGTTGGCTTGATGAACGTCTTAGCACTAGAAGGTCGATCACACAACATTCGCGTAAACTGTCTAGCACCCGCCGCCGCAACACGCATGACCGCCTCCATTCCTGGTAGAGACCCTATAGATGTTAACAACCCTCCTGCCGAAAGAGCCCCTTCATTAGTAACACCGGCCGTGATTTATATGGCGAGCGAAGACGCGCCTACAGGCAAAATTATTCAAGCGGCTGCCGGTAACTTTTCTTCAGCGACAATGTTCAGCAACGATGGCGTACGATTGGGTTTAGATGCCTCCTACGAAACCTTTTTGGAAAATGCTGACACGATAACTGATATGAGTCAGGCAAAAGAAGGCAGCGCAAATAAGCGTCGTAAAAAGAAGGAATAGCCATATTGAGCGTTAGAAGTATTATCGCTGCTTTAGCTTTTATAGGACTCGGTATTGGCTTGGGATGGGGGTTCGGCAATGACTTTGCTGACACCTCACCCACAGCAAAAAATACGACGTTAAAGGTATTTAGCACCGATAAAGGTTTATCAACGCAGGCACATAACCCTTCTCTAGGTGCGCAGGTATCTGAACAGATTGATTCTCGTCGTTTTACATTCGACGATATCAGCCAACAGGAATCTGTTTTTGCTCAGCTGCTGGTTGCCTATGAAGTTGCCGCTATAGCTAACCAGGAAACATTGGAGGCATATCTGAACACTGCCATTGCTTCCCGCGACCCGCTATTCAATTACAATGTTGCTAGCATCTTAGTCGAGCGCTACACATCGATTAATCCACAAGCCGCTTTAACATTTGTTGGTAATGATCCCCGCTTTAGTCGGCTTGCGTTTATCACCCATATTCTGACGAGTTGGATTCGACAGGATCCCGAAGCCGCATTAGATTATTTTGCCGGTATCATCGATCCGCAACTTCGCAATCAAGTCGGCCTAAGACTCTTGCGAGACCCACTGGTCATCTCCGCCGGATGGGAAGCGGAAATTTCAGCAATACTCGGTGCTTCGGCTAAAAACATCGTTGAGATGGCTCGGCTTGATCGACTTGACCCGGAGTTTGCCTTTGAAGACGCACTGAATGGTTACAGTTCAACCAGAATGTTCAATCTCCGCAACACAATCATTCGTTGGGTGAGACACGACGCTTTGCGAGCCCTTGAACGCCTGTTGTTGCTGAATAACGTCAATGAGCAACAACAATTACTTAACATGGCGCTCGCAGAGTACGCCAACACATCTGCAAGTGCAGCATTGGCGTTTGTTCGACAATATCAACCTAACAACAAAGATCTTGAGCAACAAATGTTGTTGGCAATGGCGACGCAGGATTTCCAAGCAAGCCTGCCTTTATTGATCGAGTACGAACAACGCACAGGGCGAAATATCATCCCGCTAATGATTTCACAATGGGCAAGTCAAGATCCTGAATCTGCAGTCGCCTACAGCGACACACTGCAAGAGGGACAGAAACGTGAAGCTTATCATTACCTGTTAGGGCCCTACTTTGCCTCCGCGCCTGACAAAGCCGCCGCCTGGGTCCTTGCTCTGGGTCCAGAATACGAATCATTGAAAGAAAACGCGATGGACCTGCTTGCGCTAGACCCCCAAGCGGAAACTTATATTTCACAGCTACCGAGTCCCCGTTTACAACAACAGCTGGTCATAAAAATCAGTGCCGCGAAGGCGGATCAAAACCCACAAGAAGCACTGCAGTGGATAAGCCAGTATGACGACGCGCCATTTTACAGCACCTCGGTGCAACACATCTTCAGCCGATGGGCCTACAGAAATCCGGCTGACGCCGCTGATGCTTTAACCAGCCTTGACATCGATTTTGACGCGGACTATGCGGACGCCATCATCTCAAACATCGGCAATCGATGGATGAATTCTTCTCAACAGGACGCGATACAGTGGTTGCGTTCACTGCCCGATGGCAACGCAAAACAGACTGCAATTGCAAACCTCGTGACACGAGTAGATCGAGATCAAGCGGACGTTGCATTGGGGCTTATTGGTGAAATCTATGATGAAGGTCGCAAACAGGAAGCATCTTTAAGCCTCGCAATGCGTTGGACCTATGAAAACCCAAGCGCTATTGAGCAGATTATTATCGACCTTAGTCTGAGTGACGCCAAGTCAGATCAACTTCGAGACTTCCTTCAAAACAACAGTCATCGACTTTAGCGCCAATTCTAAGCTGAGTTAGAATCAGTTATACTGCTAGGAGCTTATCTCTTTTTTTGATATCGACAATGCCTTGAGATTTTTTGCCATATCTTCAGCTGACGTCGCGGGTCTTACGTTTCGGTCAATCTTTAAAATGCGTCCTTGTGAGCTTATGTAGAACGTGTGTCGGACGGCATAACCCCGAGAGCTTAAAACACCGTACGCCTTGGCAATGTCCTTATCGGGGTCACTCAATAACGGAAAATCTGCCTGCTGTTGCTTCGCAAACCCCATGTTTTTTGCAAGGGGATCAACACTCGCCATGAAATAATGCATGTTAAACGGTTTCAAGAGGTGACCATTTTCTGCAAGGGACTTACATTCAATGGTACAACCGCTCGTGTACGCTTTCGGAAACCAAGCTAATACGACAGCGCCCTCAGACAGATACTCTTGCAGATGATGCGTTTTGCCGTCAGTACCCTGTAACTTGAAATCCGGTGCGACATCTCCAACCTCGAGACCGACAACCATCTGAGAGCCAAGGGTCAGCAACAGGCCCGCTAGCACCATTGCAAACGATGAACGCAGCTGATTAAAATTAAAAATACCCTGACTTGTGATCTTGGATAATCCTGCGCTGGTTTTAATAAGAATACTTGCCACGGTTGTGTCTCCGAATTTAGTCAAAAGGGTTACACTGATTAAAGCCCATCGCGATGACTTATTCACTGATAAATAGGCTCCACTTCATTTTTTTAGCTATAGGTTCTATAAAAATAACATCATGCTAGATTCAAGGCTAAGACCGTTCATTGACCCATACTTGGCAAAAATCGCCCGTCAGCTAGTAAGACTCGGATGTCAGGCCAATACGCTGACTGTGATCGGCTTCGTTATTGGCATGCTATCTATGCCACTGCTCGCGCTGCATTTCTATGACTGGGCTGCCGTTTGCGTTGTGTTGAATAGACTGTTGGACGGTCTTGACGGTGCGGTTGCCCGTGAGTCGGCGCCAACCGAGGTTGGTGGATACCTTGATATTGTATTGGACTTCATTTTTTACTCAGCCGTTGTGTTCAGTTTTGCGCTGGCGCAGCCTGAAAATGCAGTATACGCGGCATTTTTAATCTTTGCCTTTATAGGCTCGGGGACGACGTTTCTCACCTTCGCGATCTTTGCAGAGAAACATTTACTCTCCACCTCAGCGCAGGGGTCGAAATCAATCTACTATTTGTCGGGTCTTGTTGAGGGAACCGAAACATTCATAACCTTGTTAGCAATGTGCCTGCTGCCGAGCTACTTCTGGATAATCGCATTATTTGTAGGTTCGCTTTGTTGGGTTTCTACCCTGTTTCGAATTGTTCACAGTATTGACGTACTAAAAGGGCACACACCAAATCAAACCAAATAGAGCTTAACTCGCCCGAGCTATTTAAAAGTACGTTGTTTGGATGGCGGTTTTTTTGAACCTATAACCGTTAAAGACTCACAGGACGCACATCCAAAAGGTGCTGCCAGCCCTATTTAGGACAAAAAAAATGCCAATAAAACAATGTTTATCAGCACTCCAATCGTACCTAAAGTAAAAGTAAAAGTAAAAGTAAAATTAGATTACTTTCTTTTTCTCCAAGCGCTGTACAAGATCTGTCAACGTCTTTTCCATTGACGACTTGCTGAAAGACTCTGTAAGAATGTTGGTGATTTCCTTATTCATTGAAGTGTTATTTGATTTCGCACTTCGCTTAATTTTTTTATGTAGTGATGGTGGAAGTCTCAATACAAACTTCACCTGTTCTGCTTCTGCCATGATGTTCTCCTCGGTAGTGTTAATTTATAAATCCGCGGCATTATAGTCATTGAACAATGAGCATACTGTATTTATTTACTTACATTAGTGATTAATATGTACAACATCAACGCAATATTACTGGTACTAAAGCACTATTTAGCACGTTTACGCGAAATAGCCAAAGGCAATGTATTGACAACGAAAAAAAACGTCAATTACCCAAAAAGCCGCAGCCAGGAATGCTTACGATCACTTGGGTGATACCCTCGCCTAGCCTTTTCCGTTCTAAAACCTGATACGCTGTCGAGATTGGAAACCTGAAAGTATTCCCACTAGGCGTTTAAACAATTGATATCAGGTGTCATATAGCGAATACAAACAGGATGCTCACACGACCACGATGAAGAGCCCCACATACAGCCTTGGCCGCTGGCAAGTGTTACACATAGCTTGGCCAATAATACTCTCTAATCTCTCCACGCCATTACTCGGCTTAGTGGATACAGCGGTGATTGGTAATTGGGGCGACGCCTCTCTGATCGGGGCCATAGCCCTTGGCGGTATCATATTCAGCTTTCTCTACTGGGGCTTCGGCTTTCTTCGGATGGGGACCACAGCTCTCGTTGCCCAAGCAGTCGGTGCACGCCAGACTGTTCAATCGCGCGCGAGTTTTTATCGGGCGTTCATGCTCGGCAGTTTGATCGGCTTTTTATTGCTGATACTTCAAGCACCCATCCTTGATTTCGCTCTATCGATGTTAGACGGCAGTGACGCGGTAGAATCATCCGCTCGTCGATACTTTGAGATACGGATATGGGCAGCACCAATAAGCCTTGCCCATTTGGCAATCATGGGACTTCTTCTGGGTCACGGAGAAACCAAACTACTGTTGCTGCTGCAACTCATCCTAAATTGCAGCAATATCGTACTCGATATCGTTTTTGTCGTGTTTCTAGAGATGGGTGTCGAGGGCGTTGCCTTAGCAACAGTAATTGCAGAGGTACTGGCCTTATGCGCGGGACTGATCATTGTTTATCGGAAGCTCAACGCGCACGACAACACATTGAAAGTGCCCTTTGCCATTTTGTTGGACAAGGCTGCGCTAAAAGTCATGTTTCTCATCAACAGGGACATCATGATTCGTACCCTCTGCCTAATATTCGCCTTTGCTTGGTTCGCTAATCAGGGCGCACAGAGCGGCGACATCACCTTAGCTGCAAATGCAATATTGATGCAGTTTGTCAGCTTCGCAGCTTTCTTTCTTGACGGCTTTGCATTGGCTGCTGAAACACTGGTCGGCCGAGCAATTGGTGCTGACGATGCTCAATTTTTGGATAAGGCAATTTACTATGCAAGTGAGCTCGGATTGGTTACCGCATTTTTCCTTGGCAGTATATTCTTCTTCGCCGGTGACCTAATGATAAACGTCATAACGAATATCGAAGAAGTCAGGCAGGTCGCAAGCACCTACCTACCCTGGGTAATCGTTACACCTTTGGTTTCAGTCGCCTGTTATTTGCTCGATGGTATTTTTATTGGTTCAACTCGGACGCAGGAAATGCGAAACGCAATGATTGCCTCATTGGCGGCTTTTCTAATTGCCTGGTATTTTTTCCATCCGTGGTGGGGTAATCATGGTTTGTGGCTATCTTTAGAGATTTACTTCATCGCAAGGGGCGTCACCCTGGCTTTTTACTTTCCAAAAATCAAACATACCGTGTCTCGCTCTGCTTGATTTATTTGCAAGCAATGGGTCGGTGCATTTAGACTCCACCATCTAATATTTCAGGAACTTAAAATGAAAATTTCAACAATGATGAGCTACGCTCAGGGTTATGTTGGCGCAACCAAAGAATTGGTCGAACTGGAGAAAGCAGGCCTCGACGTTGCTTGGATACCTGAAGCCTATTCTTTTGACGCTGTCAGCGCGATGGGCTACATCGCAGCTAAGACAGAGAGAATAACCATTGCCTCCGGTATTCTTAACATCTACAGCCGCACGCCCGCTCTCATGGCAATGACCGCCGCCGGCGTCGACGCACTATCTGAGGGCCGATGTATGCTGGGCTTAGGTGCTTCGGGACCGCAAGTAATTGAGGGATTTCATGGAGTGCCCTACAACGCGCCGATAACTCGCATGCGAGAGATCGTTGAAATTTGTCGAGAAATTTGGCTCCGAGAAAACAAGTTGGACTACCAAGGTAAAAAATACAAAATCCCATTACCGGCAGATCAAGGTACAGGCTTAGGTAAAGCCCTTAAGATAATCAACCACCCTTACCGCGAAGAAATCCCTATCGCTCTGGCTACATTGGGTGAGAAGAGCGTTGAAATGACCGCTGAAATCGCAGATGCCTGGTTACCCGCATTTTTCATGGCCGAAGGCGCCGATGCCGTTTGGGGAGATGCCTTACGACGCGGCAATGCAAAACGTGATCCTGGCCGACCACCGTTAGAAGTCTATGCTGGCGGTGCAGTGGCGGTTGGCGAGGGACTTGAATCCTATAGAGATATGTCGCGACCGGGTATCGCATTGTATGTTGGTGGTATGGGCGCAAGGGAGAAAAATTTCTATAATCAGATTTTCTGTAAATATGGTTACGAACAAGAAGCAGAGGCTATCCAGAATCTCTTCTTATCAGGCCAAAAATCTCAGGCCGAAGCCGCAATTCCACAAAGCTACCTGGATTCAACATCGCTTATTGGCTCAGAGGGTTTTATTAAAGATCGGCTACAGGTTTATAAAGAATCTGGCGTCACTTCTCTAAATGTCAGCTTTCTTGGAACAACCTCTGAAGAGCGGGTGAAAAACTGTGATGCTTTGAAAAACATCATGGAAAAGATCTAAGGCTAAAGAAATAGCAGGCTAATTCGTCACAGTTAGCTGCAGCCTGCAGAGGTTGTAGCTGACTGTGCTGCTGCCTTGCAGCCTGAGACTAAGTTTGAAACAACTTATTGGCCACTTATTCGGGTATTGAAGCTTGAAACTCCGCGAGAGAGGCTTCGCTAAGCAATTGTTTAAACTCGCCAGAACCCAACCCTGTCTTGCCTTGCCTTGTCTTGCCTTCGACTATCACTAAGACCGATCTACGTGTCGTCAACACTATTTTGTCTTATCCTGCAGACTCACATCAACACAGACGTTTTATCAGCACCTTTTATTTTATCCATTTACACTTATCATTCACCTCTAAACTGCTCATTTACAAGAGCGTAAACGACTAGAGCAACGGTACCCTGTGTCAATAGACTCTTCATCCTCAATTCAAACGCAGACAATCTGGCAACTGTATCGAGAACTACTCGTACCGGTTTACCTGCCTAGTTTCCTCATGGCGGTCTGTCAAGGCAGCGTCCTGCTTGCCCTGCCCCTGTTCGCACTCGACTTGGGTGCGGGCATAGGCGTAACAGCGCTCGTTTTCTCTTTGCGGGGATTAGGCAATATGGCTATCGATCTACCCGCCGGCTGGGCAGTTGCCCGCTTTGGCGACAAAGCCGTCATGCTTGCCGCTGTCGGCTTGATGCTAATAACCGCGCTGCTCGCCAGCCAAGCCACATCACCATTGCAATTGGGCATCGCCGCATTTGCATTTGGGTCGGCGGTCGCCGCTTGGTTACTCGCGCGGCTAACCCACATTAGCGACAAGGTGCCTGCCATTCAGCGCGGCAAAGCCATTTCAACGATGGCGGGCATCCAACGTGTCGGTAGTCTGGTCGGTCCTGTCATAACCGGCTTTGTCGTTCACCAGTACAGTTTCGAGCACGCTTTTTATGCGATCGCAATCTTCGCCTGTTTAACTTTTTTGATCGTCGTCTTTAGCGTTCACGCAAAACCCTTACAAGATGAGCAGGAACATCATTCAATACTCAAAATTGTCCCCCATATCCTGAAGGACCATAGCCGTATCTTCGCCACCGCTGGCGTTGCGATTCTGTGCTTAACAATGGTAAGAGCGGGAAGACAGCTTTTAGTGCCTTTGTGGGGTGAACACATCGGACTGACGGCAAACGAAATCGGCTTAGTCGTCGGCGCAGCTGCAGCGGTTGATATGCTGCTGTTTCCCATTGCGGGATACGTCATGGATAATTTTGGTCGACGCTACACAGCCGTAGTGTGTCTCGGAGGTATTGCCCTTGGACTCGTCGTCATGCCCTTTACCGAACATTTTTACTCATTCATGTTCGCTGTCATGATTGCGGGTGCAGGTAACGGGCTGGGTAGTGGCATTAACATGACCCTCGGCGCTGATTACGCGCCTGAGGCAATACGCGGTCAGTTTCTTGGCGTATGGCGACTGGTAAGTGACACGGGATCTTTGGCGGGGCCGGTTGTCATTGGCTATGTGGCAAGCTTGCTAGGCCTATTCAGCGCATTCCCTTTCATTGCGGGTATTGGACTGCTCGGCTCCGTCATTGTGATTTTTACGGTCAAAGAAACCTTACCAAAAGCATCAACCAAGGCAAACTGACGAAAAAACTACAGTACGCCCTCAATAAATATTTCAATCAAAGCCGCAATGACCCATGTCAGTGGTGGCAAGACACCGAATAGTAACAAGCTTCTAATTCTATCGGTAAAAGGCCATTCTTTAATTTTCCTAATCCTATCTTCGTAGTACATCAGATCAACCATTGAGAGCTTGTCTGCATCCGCACCGATTAGAGACGCTTTGAGGTGAGCTTTATCTCCCGCCATCGCACGTAAGACGTGATTGAGCTCAATCGATTTAACTAAACGCATCCTGCTTTTAAAACCATTAAAAGGGATCAGGAATAACCCCATCATAAGCAGGCCCGGTAAGTAAAATGGCATCATAGAAATCAACAACTCATTGAAACCACCTGATTCTGCATCAAAGATATTAAAACTAATGGCAACGATGCACAGACCAAAAATATACAAACGTAAAAAGCGGAACATCGTGTCCGCAAGGGATGAGTAAAATTCAGTGTTAAGTAAATCTAAGCGAATTTCCTTAACGATCCTATTGAGCATTAAGAGCTGTCGGCTAAATAGGTCAACAATAAAAATGGCGAGTATGTATTGAAGAAAAAGCATCAACATACCCAAGCTGGTGAACAGTGCATAGCCTCGCTCAGACAGATTGTTGAGTTGCAGATTTACAAAAGCTGAAACAATAGCCAATAGAATTTCGGCCATCAAAATACCCTTGCTCGGCGTCATTATTCTCGACACGTCATAAAGCGATTGATCAAACTCCAACATACGCTGAAAGTCTTTGTGCCAGCCTCGCCCGAGCTCGAGATAGAACACCAACAAATAATTCACAATCGCATTAAAAGCAACGACATTTGAGTACATGCCAGGGTCAGGATAAGACGAGGCAACCAGCACCAAAATGCCGATAACCGATAGCACAAAGAAACTTGTCACGCCTATCTGCCAAGCGGGTAAGCCTGTTTGGTCCAGCCAAACCAATACCTTTGAATGTGTTAGTCCGGGCGTTGCTGTCATGAGCCCATCAGGGTTCATGGCATTCGCGTTCGTTAATGAGTCCTCAGACACTATGTCGCACTTATTTCAGCTTAGGTTGATATATACTCTACGCATTATAAATTGAATCCACCACCTAATGGCGATTGTGTTTACTCATCGCTGCAAGCCAAGCGGATTGAATATCTGCCGGACACCTTTTTTAACCCATGAAACCACTACATTATTATTTCCTAGGCACCGGTGCTTGGTTCCTGTTTTATGGCATTCATACAGTCTCCTTTGCATGGATCGTCACGATTGTTCTAAATGAATCGGCAACAATGGTTGCTCTGGCACAAATGGGCTTCCTGATCCCTGCTACGTTACTTATGTTGATAGGCGGAAGCCTGGCGGATCAGTTAGGTGGACGAAAAGTAGCAATAATCGGTCATGTCATGGCCTCAATAGCCCCATTATTTTTAAGTCTGGTCGTCTACCTAGACTATCTGACATTCGGCATGGTGCTTGTCTTTGCCGTTATTATGGGTTGCGCCCAAGCGCTGGTAACACCCGCTAGAGATGGACTTCTAGCACTGGTAGCAGAGGGCCAGATTCAGCAACGGGTTGTACAAGTCAGTATGATTCAATTCGGTATTCAAATGCTTGGCTTCTTCGCTGCATCGTTTGCTGATCAACTCGGTATTCTCTACATACTGGGCCTGCAATTTGCACTCCTATTTTTTGGAACGATAACCTTCATTAAGCTTAAGGTACCTCACACGGCACCTGATCGGTTGGGCAACAGCATGTTCAAACAAGTGGCTATATCGATGGGGGAAGGGTTTCGAACGGTCGTTGCTTCACCTTCGATGCGCGCTGTGGTAATTCAAAACTGTGCTATGGGCGTGTTCTTCATGGGCTCTTATATGGTTACCGTACCCATAATGATTCGAGAAGTATTTGCCGGCTCTTCAGCTGAGCTGTCCTGGGTAAACATTGCTAATTCGCTTGGTCTTGTCACGATGACCTTTCTTCTCATGCGCATGAGTGATATTCAAAGACAAGGCAGAGCACTACTGGTCGCGCAAGGATTCGGTGCAATATGCCTGTTCACTGCCGGTCTTAATCTTGGATTTCACGCTTTCATATTCTCCATATTTTGCTGGGGCATGTTCGGCGGCATAGCAATGACAATGTCACGCACCATCATGCAACAACAAGCACCGATTGATCAGAGGGCTCGTATGATGGGCTTCTACTCGTTCTCATTCATGGGTTCTGGTCCAATCGGCGCCCTGCTTTCCGGCATTATGGTCGAATACTTTGGCCCGCAAACCGCCATCATCATCTCGTGCGCCGGTATGCTCTGTGTCGTGCTTATTGTTTCAAGCCGCTCATCACTTTGGCATCTCGATGTCAGAGAGCTCTGAACACCACCTAGCTGACGTTAAACTGGCGATTGCCTTTAAACCCTGCTCATCATGAAAGTCGCTAGTAGTTTGAAATATTTTCGCTTAATGTAGCTTGCTTCGATGCCGTGGAAGTCGGTTTATTAATGTAGTCGATACTCGTTATGCAAGTTTTGTGATGAAAGATGGCGTTATCTAAAGACAGTCTAACTCTGGCAGATTTTATTCGTGCCAACCCCAAATTACTCATAATCTCTGGCGCTGGGTGCAGTCAAGACTCGGGCATTCCCACCTATCGTGATAAACAGGGAAATTGGCTTCGCAACGATCCAATTCAGCACAAGGACTACCTCAGCGACCCCTTCATGCGGCAACGCTATTGGGCACGAAGCTACTACGGCTGGCAGCAAATTGCACAAGCAAAACCGAACAGAGCTCATCAATCGTTAGCAACACTGCAACAACATGGTTTTGGCACAAGATTGGTCACCCAGAATGTCGACGGCTTGCATCAACTCGCGGGGCATAAAGATGTCATCGATTTACACGGGCGACTAAGCGAAGTTGTTTGTCTAGATTGCAGCGAGATAACGGACCGCAACAAACATCAACAGCGTCTTAATGAGGAAAACCCGTCGCTGAATAAGCTACGTTCTCAACCCGAGCTCAGACCAGATGGCGATGCGGAAGTGGACAACTCAATTGCCAGCACACTAAACCTCCCGAGGTGTCTGAATTGTGACGGGGTTTTAAAGCCTAACGTGGTTTTTTATGGCGGATCCGTGGACCGTGGATTAGTGCAGAAAATTTACCAAATGACTCAGGCTGCAGATGCAATCCTGATAGTAGGTTCTTCCTTAATGGTTTTTTCGAGTTTTAGATTCGTCAAACGCGCGCGGGAACTCCAAAAACCGATTGTCGTGATTAATGAAGGAGTGACGCGCGCCGATGAGTTTTTAACAATGAAATTTGAACAGCCTTGTCAGGAATTATTAACCGCGACCACAAAATTACTGACCGAACAGTTATAGACGTTCAACTGACACTAGATCATCGAATTATTTCTTAGGAACGGTTGGATCTCATTGGGCGGTAAACCTACCAGATAGCTAGAATGTAGTACAAGCTGAAAGCAAGCATGCTTTCTCTTATCGATTTTCAATGCCGTTAAAACAGCCCCACTACTTTCCGCCTATCTTGCAAACGACCTAAGACTGCCTTAGCGCCTTGGCCTCTCTGCGCCGCGCATGCAGTACAGGCTCGGTATATCCGTTAGGTTGAATAGCGCCTTGGAAAATCAGATCACAGGCCGCTTGAAACGCAACACTCTTAGAAAAATCTGTTGCCATCGCGTGGTAGGCGCCGTCATCTTTATTTTGACTATCAACAATGCCTGCCATTTTTTTCATCGTTGCCATGACTTGTTCTTCTGAGCAGATACCATGCCGAAGCCAATTCGCAATATGCTGGCTGGAAATCCTAAGTGTCGCTCTATCTTCCATCAACCCGACATCATCGATATCAGGAACTTTAGAACAACCTACGCCTTGATCTATCCACCGAACGACATAGCCAAGAATACCTTGTGTATTGTTTTCAAGTTCCTGCTGTACTTCGGAACTCGACAAATTCGTACCGCCTAAAACTGGAATTGTTAACAAATCGTCGATGTTGGCTTTGGGGCGCGTCTTAATTTGCTCTTGAACACTCGGCACACTCACCTTGTGATAGTGCATAGCGTGCAAGGTTGCGGCTGTCGGAGATGGAACCCATGCTGTTGTCGCACCGGCTTGCGGATGGCCGATCTTCACTTCCATCATCTGCGCCATCTCATCTGGCATAGCCCACATTCCTTTTCCTATCTGGGCTTTGCCTTTTAAGCCGGCAGCTAGTCCAATATCTACATTGCTGTTTTCGTAGGCTTTGATCCACTTTGTTGCTTCATGTGTTTTTTGGCAGCATTGGGCCTGCTTCCATAGTCGTATGAATTTCATCGCCGGTTCTATCTAGAAAGCCGGTGTTGATGAAGGCACTCTGTTTTTGGCTTCGCGGATGCATTCTTTCAGGTTCACTGTTGTTCGTCGTTCTTCGTCCATTATGCCGATTTTTATGTTTTGGTTGCTTTAAGGCCTTTTTCACTTTCGAATAGCTCATTTGCGAACTTTACTTCTTCAGGCCCGTGCATTTTTGGCTTAACGATATACATACTACCCGCACGAGAATTCCTGAGTTTTCCCAGCCCCCTTAAATCGTAGAGCGCACATAAGCTTGTGATCATGCAGTCAAGGATGCCTTCTGGAACCTCTTCACCCTTAAATAATACGGCGTCTGTTGTCATCAAATGCCCTACGTTTCTGATCAACAACAGGCTACGCCCATGCAACACCAAGGTCGAACCATCTGGCGCGGTGTATTCTCTGTCCGGATTGAGTTGACGCTTCATTGTAGCGCCGGCTTTCTGGAACTCCTCTGACAGATCACCTCTCATCAAGCCCAACCAGTTTCGATAAACGTTGGTTTTGTCTTCTGCATCAACCGCTGCGACAGAATCCTCACAATCTTGGATCGTCGATATGGCGGCTTCCATTGATATATCTTTAACACCCGCCAAATCATCTTTGCCAATCGCGTCCTCTCTGTCGATCTGAACCTCAAGATGTAAGCCATTATGGGCCAACAAAACGCCATCTGGACTGGCGCTGTCGCCTCGATATCCCACAAAGCAACCTGGGTCTACCAATACAGCAGATGACCCATCTTTCATTGCAACCGCCAAGTTTTCACCGACAATATTGTAGCTCGTCACGTCGGCGTGGGATTGATCAACCAATGGCAGGTGTTCATCAAGAAATGCTTTGCCGTATGCTATGACTCGATCACCTCTGATTGGGTTATGGACCTTACCGGTACTCTGAGCACCATTATCATGAGGTATCACGTCGGTGCCGTAGAGGGCGTCATACAAGCTGCCCCAACGCGCATTTGCGGCATTCAACGAAAACCGAGCATTGTCGATCGGTACGACTAATTGTGGTCCCGCCAGCAACGCTATTTCAGCATCAGTGTTTGACGTTTCAATTTGAAAGTCATCACCTTCGGGGAGTAGATAACCAATTTCCTTAAGAAATGCTTCGTACGCAGCCGCATCATGAGGCTTGCCGGCTTGCGCCTTATGCCAATTGTCGATTTCTAGCTGGATCTGATCGCGCTTTAAAAGTAGCGCTTTGTTCTTAGGCACAAGGTCGGTCAATATCGCTTCAAACTTCGCCCACACATCATCGGCATCAAGGCCAAGCCCTGGTGTTATATCTTTTGCTACAAGATCATACAGAACCTGTTTTATTTCCAGATTGCCGATGTTGATTTGCTCTGTCATTACATTGTCTCAGGTTGCACAAAATTGGAACCGCAATGCTACGCGAAATATATTTTTTGTCCATATTTGAAGCGATGGATGATAGATTGCACGAGCGCCAGTCGGTGTACGAATTCTCTGGCAGCTTGGCTCATATTAGACATTTCACCAGAAAGATCAGCTGCTGGCGTTGACTTGCCACAACCCACCAGCCAACGTTGAACTCTATTTCTGGGGTACATGTCGCTCACGTGATTGGCTTTAGACGCGATTGAGACGACTAACCAGGCCCGGAATATCACTAAAACAGACGCAAAAAGAACTAACATGCATAAACTCGCTACTGTATTTGTATTTCTAACAGCGCTGCTGGATTCAGTCGGATTCGGTATCATCATGCCAGTTCTGCCAAGTCTTCTAGCTGACATTACAGGCGAAGGCGCTGCGTATACGGTTAGAATTGCTGGCTGGTTAATGTTCGTCTTTGCCTTTATCCAATTCTTTTTTGCACCCATTGTGGGTAATTTGTCGGACAGATACGGTCGCCGCCCTGTCCTTTTGCTGTCGTTGCTGGTCATGGGCGTCAACTATCTCATTATGGGATTCGCCGATAGCTTATTGCTGCTGTTTATTGGTCGAATCATCTCGGGGCTAGGTGCGTCTACTATGAGTACCTGCAATGCCTACTTGGCGGATATCACACCGATTGACGAAAGAGCTCAGAGTTTCGGCCTCATCGGTGCTGCGTTTGGACTTGGCTTTGTCTTTGGACCGATTATCGGCGGCTTTCTTGGTGAATACGGCGCCCGCGTGCCGTTCTTTGCGGCTGGCATTATTTCACTGGCCAACATGCTATTTGGCTTCATCGTTTTGAAGGAATCACTTGACCCTTCGAATCGTCGTCTATTCGATCTAAAACGCGCTAACCCCATTGGAACACTGACGTCTCTCAGTGCCTTTCCAATGGTGCTCGGCATCTTGTTCGTCATGTTCGTCTACAACCTGGGTCATCATGTGCTGCCGTCAACATGGAGTTTTTGGGCAATTGAGCAACTTGATTGGAGTCCGAAGGAGATTGGCTATTCGCTCGGCTTTGTTGGTCTGGGCATGGCGTTTACACAGGGCTTCCTTATTCGCATCGTTCTGCCAAGAACGGGGCCTAAGATCGCCGGCATCATCGGTATGAGTCTTACAATGATTGCGCTCCTAGGGTATGCCTTTTCGACGCAATCATGGATGGTTTACTTGGCACTCATCCCGGGTGCATTGGGAGGACTTAGTAGCCCAGCAATGCAGGGCATTTTGTCGACCAAAGTGGGACCCGATCAACAGGGGGAGTTACAAGGGGGACTTGCAAGCGTCATGAGTCTGACATCTATCATCAGCCCACTGATGATGACTCAAACTTTTGGTTATTTCTCATCTGATCAAGCCCCCGTGTATTTTCCTGGGGCAGCTTTTTTACTTGCAGCAATACTCACAGCAGTTGCGTTACTGATGTTTATCAGAATTGCCCGCTCACCCGACTATGAGAAAGCGCATTAGTTATCGTCAGGCGCTATGTCGTTAATGGTGAAGTATCAACCCGGTTCGGAAATAACCGACTCGATCTAGCCACCTACCTCAATTGCAATCGATTGAGCGAAGTTTTCCTCACCAATATGTAATCAGGTATTCGCTTGATCTGAGGCAGAGATCTGGACTGTAGGTGTCTTTCCAGTCATCAATTACACGTGCTGCATCTGACACACTCGAAACCTATGCAGGAAACTAATAGGCTTCACAGTGACCACCTGTCAGTGCTTTAATGTCATTAAAATAACGGGGGCAAACCTCTGATTCTGAAAACTCAGGCGTTTCTTGATAAATTTGGTTTAGTCGTAAATCAATTCATTTCTGTTATTTTGGCGATTAGACGCTTACTAAAAACATTTAACGCCCCCTAGTCGAGGTCTGCGCTCTCTTATGCAGTGAAGCCATCCCCCTTGTTGAATCAGTTACAATACCCTTCGCGCTTAATGCTTATCAGCGGCTGCCTTGTGGTACCGGTAAGTCAGGCGGATGACAAGGGTCTGCGTTCACTTATCGAAAACAAGCCAGTTGTCGCACAGGAGAAGACCCTCAAGCCCTGCTCGCAATCGAAACTCGCAGACGGTCGTTACGACTTTAAACAGCAACACCCGAACTATTCTGATCGTGTTTCAACGATCGGCAGCGTCAACACAACGCGCTTAGAGATCTTTGATGAATCAAACGAAAAGGAAAACAATTGGTTTTTCCGAGCTGCTAATAAGCTTCACATACTCACCAAAGATAGCGCGGTTAGGCAGGAATTATTATTCAAAGAAGGCGACAGCTTTGATCAAAGGCTTATTGATGAGTCAGCAAGACTGGTCCGCGATCTTAATCAGCTCTATGATGCTGACATTCGAGTCGTAGGCTATTGCGAACAGCGACTGACATTGAGGTAATTACGCGAGATGTTTGGTCCTTAAATCTTGATTTGTCGTTCGATCGATCCGGTGGGGAAAACAACTACAACGTCGGCATAGGCGAAAGCAACTTCCTCGGCCGCGGCAAGCTAATCGCTATGGGTCATGAAAAAGATACAGACCGAGAATCCGATAGTATTACCTACAAAGACAACAACGTTTTTGGAAGTCGTATAAGAACACATCTACGCTATTCCGATAGTGACGACGGATATGAACAATTCGCTCGTCTGCAACTGCCCTTCTACGCCCTAGATTCGAAACAAGCTTGGGATATCCGGACTAAAGAATGCAGAGGAAGTCAACACCCAATACTTCCACGGCGAGGATGTTTCTGAGATTGGTCGAGAACTGCAGGACTATTCTTTCAACTATGGTTTCTCTGGAGGTCTAGAAAACGGCGTCACTCGCAGATGGCGCGTCGGATATCGATACACACAGGAAGAATTCTTTTCGGGTCCCGACTTGGCCTCACCTTTTCCACCGCCGGTGGCTAAAGAACTTTCGTATCCATTCATTCAATATGGGGCGGTAGAGGACGAGTACACGCGATCTTTCAATTTCGAGCAAATTAACCGCAACGAAGATCTACACCTTGGCTATTCCTTACGCGCAAGATTCGGATACGCCGACGAGGACTTTGGTTCAGATACGGATCGAGTGATAATCGATGGTCGATTTTCTGACACCATCAGCTATACCGACAAGGTGTTACTACAACACGAGATCACATGGGAGGGTCTTTACAACCTAAAAAATGATGCGACGGAGGACGTCGTGATCTCCTATTCAATAACCTACTTCCATCAACAGCCTCATAATAGACAGTTTTTCACCGAATTCGGCGCTATATGGACAGATAACTTAAGTAGCCATCGACAAGTGCTACTCGGCGGGGAAACGGGCGTTCGAGGTTATGACAAACGATTCCAGTCGGGTGACCGTCGCGTGCACTTCACCATGGAAGAACGGCAATACACCAACTACCATCTATTCTCATTAGCCTATCTCGGTTTCGCGGCTTTCATCGACATCGGTCGAGCATGGGATCCTGAAATTGATGAAAATTTTGAAGACGACTATCTTGCCAATGTCGGCTTTGGTATCCGTCTAGCTTCAAGCCGCACGGACTCAGGAAGAGTTATCCATCTCGATGTTGCTTTTCCATTAACCAATCGAGATGACCCTAACGTCAATGATTTTGAGTTTACGATTAGTGCCAAAAACACACTCTGACATTTATTCTTCGCACGTGGAGATATAGCACAAACTCCCTGACGCATTCTCTTTTTCAGATCAAGATCAACTGCTGGGTTCGTAGAACATCCCCGTCCGTCCGCCATCGATCACAAGGTCATGACTATTCACAAAGCGTCCTTCGTCACTTGCCAAGTAAAGAGCTCCCTGCGCAATATCCATAGGCAAACCGGTTTTACGTAGCGGCGTTGCATTGGCTAAGTTACTTTCGAGCTTGGACATTTTTTTAGCATTATCTTCTTCCGATAACGTATTTGCCCGAGCTGAACCGCCATAGAAAATAGGCGTCGCTATTGCACCAGGAGAGATACAGTTGACGCGAATACCCCGTGGTCCCAATCTCACCCCAGCAAGCGTCGTGTAGTGTGTTAGCGCTGCCTTAGCCGCTGAATAAAGCAATGCACCCTGATTATCGCGAATCGCGGCGATACTGGAATTGTTGATAATCGACCCCCCACCGCGAGCTTCCATGTGGGGCACCGCGTATTTGATACCGAGCACAGCACTACTGAACAACAACTGCATCGCGTAGTGAATAGCCTGCTCATCAAGATCAAGAATTTCAGGCGATGTTGGACCGCCCGCATTGTTGAATAGTACATCCAGACCGCCGAATTCCTTTACCGCAACATCTATCGTTGCAGCAATATCAGCTTCCTTCATCACATCCGCAGTGACGAACCTTGCTGAAGCGCCTAAACGCGCCACAATAGCCTGTCCTTTTTCTGAAGATCGTCCACAGATCACGACCTTAGCACCCTGCGCAACAAACAGTTCAGCTGTGGCTTCCCCGATACCGCTGGTACCGCCGGTAATTACTGCAACTTTTCCATCTAATCTGTTGGTCATAATGACTCTCTAAAGTTCTGAACGACGTAATCTAGCGGATTGTCCTACTAACTAAAAGCCTGATCGCTAAAAGACATTAACGTACCTGTCTTGTCAACGAAAAATGAGCCATTTACTTTACACTGGATTTTATGGACGATACCTATAGCAGCATTGTTAGACTTAAACTATTCGCCAAAAACTGTCCGCGCCATCGGCCTTTCTGGTTACCATAGGTTTATGGGCCAATACGCATTAGCGTCGGAGCGTCTTTCAGAAGCCATAGAATCAGCAGCTAATCACTGTTGCGCCGAGCTCAGATTAGCCTACGATCATGAGTACAAAGAAATATCAAAAACTAGATAACTCAATTATGCAATACAACTGGATTACTCCAAGCAGCTGTTCGCAACATCAATTGCCAGCGGCACAAATCGAACAATGGCAACAAAAAGGCTTTTGTTTCGTTTCTGATCTTTTACCCAGCGATCTCATTCAGGCACTTATTGACGA
Organism: uncultured OM182 clade bacterium; assembly: GCA_905182025.1. Taxonomy (GTDB): domain Bacteria; phylum Pseudomonadota; class Gammaproteobacteria; order Pseudomonadales; family Azotimanducaceae; genus JAHRVQ01. The sequence continues at coordinate 12,255 of CAJJAA010000041.1, read as the reverse complement.
TGCTAACCAACATTTCCCTAAGCCTGACTCTGAAGCAGCCGCTGATATTTCAGACTTCGGTAGCGGCGGCAGATTCACCTTCCCTTCACGTACGGTAAGCTTTAACAAGATGACCTTGCATCCCGCACTGTTGTCTGCCATCGCACAGTTACTTAAGACCAAGGAAAATGAACTTCGACTCTCGCAAGCCGATCTATGGGCGAAATACGGGCGGCGGCCTGGCGACGAGGCAAAAGCCAGCATTCAAGACAATGCAGATCAACGTATTCACGTCGACTACCCTAATCACACAATCGCCCACCCTTCGCCCTGGGGCCGACCAGAAGCCGTTGAAATGATCCTGTATCTCGATGATGTCGATCAAGTTGGCGGGCCAACCGCTGTCGTTCCGCGTGATGGAGCAGATGACCCACGCTACCCTTGGCCCATCGTCGATTCACCGGGCATTGGTGATCTAAGGTATATCAATGATCGGACCAACGCTGAGAAATACTTTTCGCAACAACGTCCTGATCTAGCCGCCTGGCGCCAAAGCCTGTATGCCGCCGAACAACATGTACGCTTTAAACCGGGAGACATTTTATTTTATCGTCACGATGTCTGGCATCGAGGTACGCCGATGAATACCGGACAAAGGCGTTTAGTCACGAATATTACCTATCGTAAAGCTGAAGCGGAATGGATCAGTACGCTTCATACAGGTTGGGCATGGAGTGCCTATAGGGACGATAAGTTTTTAGAAAAGCTAATCGCGACAAGTAATTTGGATCAGCGTGCAGTGTTAGGTTTCCCTCAACCTGAATCAAACTACTGGTGCCCTGAAACGTTGGCGGCAATTGAAGCGCGTTATGGCATGTTTGGGTTCGATATCCAGCCTTATAAACAAGCAATGAACTTACATTGACGGGTTAGCAGAACTTATCGCCAGGCTATTTTGAAAATTCTTAAGCGGCAGTCACTGCTCTTTCGCCCATGCGCTAAATCAAGGTACAGTTGCGGTCATGATAAATCGTGACCATTGGTAAAGCAGCGATAATGTATAACCACCAACAAACTCGAAACCGTAGCATCTAGTAGAAACCATTAATGCGACGAACAGGGTTTCAGTCGGCGTAACTCACACCCATACCTGCCCTTACATCATTGCTGACGCCATAAGGTGCTATAGGATATCGAAGACCATTGTTAGACAACGCAGCAAGCCCTGCCACAATTTTCGGCAAGTAGCTTGGTGGCAAAGCGATAAGCAATTCATCATCCATAACACCGCCATAGCGGCGCTCAGCAAAACAAGGAATGGAAAGACTTGGCTCGCCTGTTTTCAGTGCTCGTCCCCAGGAGTCCGCACAGGAGGATTCGCCAACACAGCTAAAGTCGAGTTTCTTGTAGCCCAACCACTGCAGCCCGTTGATAAAAAGGATCATCTGAGCCGGCGTAGCGTAGATGAGGCAGATATCAGGCGGGTTGAGTCGACCACTACCCAACGGGCTGACCGCCATCGCCTCATATTGACCATATTCTAATACGTCCATGGCATCCTGATGCGCCTTCGCGTCTTCCGGCGTGCCATACCAAACCCCAGTCATTCTATCGCCGGACAACCATTCTTCATTACGCGGATGCAAGCCAATCACGGTGCCGCACTGAGCCCCGACAAGATCATCCATGGTGATACCAACCGTCCATCCATTGCGACAAGCCTGACCCACAATCTGATCGGTTGTGTGCACATCTTTAGGACGTCTTATCCGCGGAATCGCTTCCATCTCTTCTTTGGTCTTAAACATTTTCATACCAATCGGCGTCGCACGTAACCGCAGGTATTTATTTAGCTGCTCCAGGACCTCGTCGTAATCAAAGTTATTTTCATCTGATGCTATCAAACTCATTTGCTTCTCCTTGTGTGTCTACAACCAAAACATTTACAACTAAAATCGTTTTCGATCTACATCAACATCAACCGTCGTCAAAGTCAGCTAAATTTCCTCGCTTTCAAACGATCACGTTTTGCTACCAGTGATTGCACACGGCTATGCAAACTGGCATTAAGCGGCCAGGTAACACTTAAATACAACGCAATGATGAACACGACTGTTGGCACCACGGCATAGAGTATGCCTAACCACCTCAATTCGTCTGGACCATTGAGCGAACCCTGCGCGGTGAGGTAGCCTAACGAGCCTAATATCGGCAAACTTAACCCACCAAAAGAAACCGCACACTTGGTTATGAAACCGTGAATCGAAAAATAGCTCGCTGGTCTCGCTTCACCGGACCGAATCGTATCCAAGTCGATAACATCCGCCAACATTGCCCGAGGCAAGTAGGCAAACGCCCCAAAACAAAAACCTTTCAGCGCAAATAGAACATAAAACTCTTCAATTTGTCCCTTGTCTAAGGAGAAGCATGCAATAGACACGATGCCAACCAGCACCATAGCAACACTCAATGACTGATGTTTTCCGTAACGCTTTGCGATCCAATCCCAAAATGGAATCGCGGCTAACCCGACAACAAAATAAAGCGTGTACAACCGCCCTATGCCGGTTGCGCCGATATAATCCTGAATAAAAAAGAGTGACAACGTGTTTCTAAAATTCTCTCCGCCGGCAATCAATAGCTCAATGACCAACAGGCGAATGAACAACTTGTTCCTGAACATTTTTCCCAGCGAGCTCTTTAAACTGACATCCTGTGTTTTCGGTGGCGTCGGGACCTCGGGCACTTTCCACAGAACGATAAGTGCAGTGATGGGTAGTAGCGTGATAATCACAAAGGAAAAGTTACTCATCACAAAACTTGCGGTGACGTTATTAAAAACTTCTTGAGAAACCAAAACGATAAGTGATGCGACAACAAGCCCCAACAATACGTACTTTTCTCTAATCGATTGAATCATCGTTCGCATATGATAATTTTGAGACAATTCAATTCCCCATGCAGCATAGGGGAGCCCCAAAATTGTCGTAGCCGCTCGGTAAATAATGTAGAAACTGGCGAGGTATACAACGGCGATACCTTCTGTTGGATTAAGTAACATCCAAGCGGCAAAAGCATAAATCGGCACACCAAGAACCAGCCAGGGTCGACGACGCCCCCAGCGGGTTCGCGTTCTATCGCTCACAAACCCCATAAGAGGATCGGAGATAGCATCAAATATGGCCGCGGCAAAAATTACAGCGCCGATCAGACCAAGGCTAATACCCATCTCCGTTGAGTAGAGTCTTGGAATCCAAACACTGATGGGATAGCTCAAAATCGCCAAAGGCAAGCTCACCGCGCCATAAGCCCACATCGTCGATTTCGTAATTTCTTTTGAATGACTCAACGCCACTAGATACCTCTTATTATTCTTGCCGCCGCCTGTCGTTACTACAGATGCTGACTAATTTTTGATGGACAGTCACTGGGCTTAACCATACTTAACTTTGAGTACTTGTTGGTAGACTATTCGTGATTCTGATAGCGAAGGATTAGACAAAAAAAACGGCGCAATAGGCGCCGTTTTTTTGGGTCAAAATTCAACTTAACAACAGTTTACACAAGCAGATGGTCTTGCATCTTCTCAAACGCCTTTTTCTCAATTTGGCGAATGCGCTCCATAGAAACACCGTAATATTGACTGAGTTCCTTCAAACCCATTTTTTCATCATGCAACCATCGCTTCTCAACGATATCCCGAGATCGTTCATCCAATGCTCCAAGAGCAACCACAAGGCCTTGAGATTTAAGACTTGTAGACTCATCTGTAGATGCAACCCAAGCAGGGTCCTCTTGCTCGCCTAAACTTAGGTAATTTGACGGACCGACAATGAGATCATCATCATCGGCGGGCGCATCAAACGACTCATCGAAGTTACCGAGTCGAGACTCCATCTCAAGTACTTCTGAAGGTTTGACATTAAGATCATTTGCGACCAATTCCACCTCTTCCGAATTAAACCAGCCTAATCGCGACTTGGCTTTACGTAGGTTGAAGAAAAGTTTGCGTTGCGCTTTCGTTGTCGCAATTTTAACAATCTTCCAATTCTTTAAAATGTACTCATGAATCTCCGACTTTATCCAGTGAACTGCGAAGGTAACAAGACGCACGTTGCGACTCGTATCAAAGCGCTTTACAGACTTCATCAAACCGACGTTACCCTGCTGAATAAGATCTTCCAAAGGTAACCCGTAGCCTGTGTAGCTTCTCGCGATGTATGCCACATAACGAAGATGGGACAGCACCAGCGTTCGAGCTGCATCAAGATCATCGCTCTGTTGAAAATCTCTAAAGAGCTCTTGTTCCTCCTCACGGCTCAATATGGGAATCTGTTGTAAGGAATCCAGGTAGCTGTTCAAACTAGACGTGCTTAGCGCAGGCAATGGTTGTCGCAATGCAATCGCTGTCATAGGTTTAACTCCAATCTGTTCATTGTGGGTTTTGCTGTCATTGAAAGATTTGGCAACAAACCCGGCCATTAGTTCCCTTTATGTGGGTCAATTTGTTGATTTCAAGGGCTATTTTTCCTCACAACGATGGCTCAGAATCTAATGGGCAACAACATAGAGTGCAGAACACTATAATCAAGTGGTAGCATGACTTTGAAGCGATCAGAGAAATAAATTGGAAGCCTTAGACGCAACAACGATCAGGTCTTTGTTCGACAATGAACCGTCCAAACCCATCATTCCAAACTTGGAGTATGTTGATTGGGGAGTGCTTGACTATTTTGGCTGGATTCATCCCTCCGGACACTTAGGCTATCTGGTGACGCCGCTGGGTAACGAAGAAGATCTGCGGGGCATTACGCTTCGAAGGACCCTGTCTAACAATCGCATAAAACGTTATGAAATGTGCTCATGGTGCAATCATGTGCACAAATCAGCAGGTACGGCGATGTTTTCGATTGTCGTTAGAGGCAGCGACGAGCGCAGGACTATTGGTACGCAACTCTGTAAAAACTTGGATTGCAGCCTACGCATTCGCAATTTGACCTCTGATCCACCGAGTTATATGAATGAAACAATGCACGTTAACAACAAAGTATACCGACTTCAGAATGCCTTATATCGCATGATGTATCGCGCTAACTGTCTATACGAGACCTGAACAGGTGAACCGATTATGACGACGACTATTATTGCAGATACGGCCAAAATAACATCGCGAATATCTATGCCACATCAACGTAACGCCCTTGAGCGCAACCCAAATAAGCTCGCCCTCACTGAAATCGTCAACTTCGAGCGAACAATCAAAGCCAACAATGAGCGCGTTTGGGAAAATGTACTTGATTGGGAACACCTTGCTTGGCTACACGACACGAGCTTTGACTACAATGAGCTTGATGCCGCAGGTGATTGGGGCTGGCGCGTCTGGTCAGACCGCGATCACCAAAATCACATCGAATTATGCATCAATCTACAGCAATCAACGTATGTCGCCAGATCTTACTTAGCAGGTGAGCAAATTTCCGAAATCTGGACAACGATAGCCGCCAGCAATGGCAATACATCAATAACCGTTTCAATAAACGCACCCGATGTCGATAAGAAAAAATTGCCAAAGTTGAGCGCAATCTATCTGAAGCTCTATACCAAACTATGGGATGAAGACGAGCAGATGATGATAAGACGTCAGACTAAGCTGGATGATCGCAGCCATGGCCCTGAGCACATCAACCTGGGTGCTTTTGACGCACTAGACGATAAACAGATCGTAAAATTGGGTCGGCACGAATGGCAAATTCGCAAACGCAACGAAGGTATTGATGTGTACGCCGCCACCTGCCCTCATTTACTCGGACCTTTGGACGAAGGTAAAAGTGAAAATAATCAGGTTGTCTGCCCCTGGCATGGGTACCGTTTCGACATTAGCAGCGGCGAATGCGTCTTCCCGGTGCATGCCAAATGCCACCTGCCTCAGCCCCCCATCGTGACGATCAACGACGGCCTTGTTTCCTTATCCTTGATTAGCTGAGGCGGATAAACCTCTGAATACGGAGGCTCCGGTGATCAGCTTTAGCGAGAGCCGCCTACGTGACGATAATAGCCAGAACGATCAAGGCGGCTGTTAACGCAATGAACCCAGCAAACGTTAGCGCAAGTGATCTGACAATTTGTGTATCTTCTTCGTTGAATACCGACATACTTTTACCGTTTATTGTTTTTGTTACACGCAATGTAACAACTTGGGTGAAAACGTCAACGGTTTCATCACAAGGACCTCAATAACGCCAAGTCACCATTGCGATCAAACAGCAACCTCGGATCAAATAGCCTCTACTAATCCAATATGAAAATGAGTTACAGGACGCAATCCGTTGTCGGGCGCCGTGAAAGAGAATATTCTCAGACCCCAATCTTTGAAACACGAGCGAAGTCGCCGATGGATAAGATCCTAGGACATAAAGTTGAATGAAATATGAACGTTAGCAGTATCGATTGGACATCGTGGCAACCTGATATGGTCGCCACACTGATGTTCGTTGTTGAAGACTCGCGTGTACTTTTAATACGCAAGAAGCGCGGGCTCGGGGCTGGCAACATTAATGGACCGGGGGGCAAGCTCGATCCAGGCGAAACCCCGGAACAGTGCGCTATCAGAGAAACCCAGGAAGAACTGTGCATCACACCAACGCAGGTTCGATATGGCGGCGAACTATTTTTTCATGCGGAAGATGAAATGCCCAATATTCATGGCTATGTTTATGTGGCAACAGGCTATCGCGGCACTCCAACTGAAACGGATGAAGCAATTCCCATTTGGACTCAACTTGATGATATCCCGTTTGAAGAGATGTGGCAGGATGATCGGTTTTGGCTTCCACAGGTACTTGCCGGGCAGTCTGTGAAAGGCTGGTTCAGTTTCGAGGGCGAGCAACTGCTCGACTATAAAGTCGAATTTTCCTAACAAAATTAAGCAAGACAATGGTTGATCGTTATAGGGGTGTTGCAGATACCGTTCGTCAAAATTCTGCTTTCTCAAAGGCTAACGAACAAATACACTGAAAACCGACGAACTAAAAACCGCACAGGTTGGCAGATAAGAAAATGTACGAGATTCCAAAAATTGCAACACCCGTCGTTATTAACTTGGTCAATGACGAGACCATCTCAGGGTTCATTTGGCTCACAGAGAACTTCATCTCCTCAACTGGAGAAGCACGTATTGAGGCCCTACTCAATCAGGATGAAGATCGATTTTTTTCATTCCAAAGCGATGCAGGCGCGTTCAGACTCATTAACAAGCAACATGTTACGTTTATCGAAACAGAAACCGACGACACGGAAATAATCAGTCGGTCAACAATATCACCAACGACAATGGTTGCTCACTTTGTCAATGAACAAACCCTATTTGGCATGATATACCCCTCACTTCCGGAGGAATCTCGCGTGTCAGACTTCTTAAATCTAAAGTCAGACTTTCTCGTGGTCTATCGCCAACAGAAAAAAATTATTCTCAACAGGAATCTCATCGTTTACGCCAACGCCAATTAGATATGTCGCTTGGTTCCTTCTCTCGGATGTAAGACAATACAGCCACTTTATAGACTACTCAGGAACTTCACATGCTCCAAGTACACCAAATTCCATGCCTTTCGGACAATTATGGATACTTGATACACGATGATGATAGTGGCATGACCGCCACAATAGATACGCCCGAAGTAGCCCCAATCAATGAGGCCCTCAAACAAAAAGGCTGGAGGCTTACCCATATCCTCAACACGCATCATCACTTCGATCATGCGGGTGGAAACCTAGAATTGAAAGAACAGTGGGACTGCACCATTATTGGTTCGGGACCTGACGCGGATCGCATCCCTGGCATTGATACCAAAGTCGATGACGGCGATGAATTTTTATTCGGCGATCACAGCGTCAAAGTGTTTGATGTCTCTGGCCATACGATTGGACATATTGCCTTCCACTTTGCTGACTCCGATATTCTCTTTTCCGGCGATGCACTATTCTCGCTCGGTTGCGGCAGACTGTTCGAAGGTACACCCGCACAAATGTGGCAAAGTCTTTCGAAGCTGATCAAATTGCCTGACAGTACAATTGTCTACTGCGCACATGAGTACACACAAGCCAATGCCGCTTTTGCCCTTTCCGTCGAGCCTGAGAATGAAGCCTTACAGGCTCGCTCTAAAGAAATTGACGAATTGCGTGCATCCGGAAAACCGACAGTGCCATCATTACTTGGACTTGAGAAGGCAACAAATCCGTTCCTACGTCCAACGAGTCCAGACTTGCAAAGAAACCTAGGTTTACAAGGTGCAGACCTTACGGAGGTCTTTGCTGAAACACGCCGGCGAAAGGACAACTTCTAGACGATCCGGCCGTATATCAATCGCGCACTAGGCGCATCTCGCTAGTGCGGTGAATAGCAAACCCGCACTCAATCTAATTAAAGCGATGCTTCACTCAAATGTTTCGCCAAGAAAATTCTTGATCGATTGGGTTGCACGACGATCTGCTACTGGGCTAAACATCGTTCCGAAATCAGGGTTATTGGCGGCAGGATTGGTAAACGCGTGCACTGTCCCGCCATAAGCATGAACTTGCCAATCTGCATTAGCAGCTGTCATCTCATTTTCAAAATCTAACACCTGCTGTGGCGGCACCATTGGGTCGTCTTGACCATGCAAACACAAAACCCGCGCTGTAATATTCTCATTGGCAACATCGCCTGGAGAAAAAATACCGTGAATACTGATAACGCCGAGTACGTCACTACCGGCACGGGCTAATTCCAATACGCACATGCCACCGAAGCAATAACCAATTGCCGCCACCTTGCGCGCATCAACCGCATCGAGGTTGCGAACAGTCTCTATCGCTGCCTGGATACGTCCTCGCAATAAAGTCCTATCACCTGCAAGAGGCCCCATCAGACTGGCATTGTAGTCAGCATCATCGTCTTTGCCGAAAACCCCTTTACCGTACATATCGATTGCGACGCCGACATACCCCAGTGCAGCCATCTCATCGGCTTTACTTGTTGCAAATTCTCTTCGACCGGTCCAATCATGGGCAACCAATACTGCCGGTCGAGGACCTGTAATACTCTCATCAAAGCTAACATAAGCTTCGAGGGTCGTATCTCCATGTGAATATTCGATCAATTGCGTTCTCATACTTATCTCCTGCCGGTCTATAACAACTTTATTTTGATTCTGTCATGTCTATTAATATATCAAAGGGTTTTGGATTCATCCAGAAATCCAAATACAGCTCAAGCACTACTTTGGTTCGACTTCAAATTTGCTAATGTCTTCATCCCGAGGTCCGCTGACAGGAACAATTCACCTGTCATATTTTGAAGAAATGCCGTGTCCTTGAGACTGTCCATTACCGGACCTTTGACTTCAGCCAAATGAAGCGTCACCCCTATAGCATGCAAATTATCAGACAGCGTCTCGAGCATTTCTAACCCACTGGCATCAATGAAGTTGGTAGCCGTGCAAATAAGCAAAATATGCTCTAGTTGCTCTGAGTCAGCAATTTTATTTAAAAGGAAGGTTTCAATGTAACGCACATTGACAAAATACAAACTCTCATCAATGCGCACCGCCAGAACATGCGGGTAGGTTTCGACACTATGACGTTCGACATTCCTAAAGTGTTCTGTACCCGGCAGTCGTCCAACAATAGCAATGTGGGGCTTGCTGCTCTTACGAATCAACAGGACAAACGAAATTGCTATACCAACCAAAATCCCAGACTCCACACCGAGTCCCAACACAGCAAAAAAAGTAAACGTAAACGTCACAGCGTCAGTACGATTGAAGACAAAGGTTCTTTGTATATCTTTAATGTCAATCAGATGAATCGCCGACATAATAATAACCGCTGCCAACACGGCTTTCGGCAGATAGTAAAACAAGCCCGCAAAAGCGATTAAGGAAAAAATCAAAAGGACAGCGGTGACCAATGAGGCTATCGGCGTGACTGCGCCAGAACTATTATTGATAGCTGTACGAGCGAAACTTCCGGCAACCGGGAAACCGCCGCCAATTGATGCCGCAACATTTGCAACACCAAGGCCAATTAACTCTTGGTTAGGTTGGATTTTCTCCCGACGTTTACTCGCCATTGCTGTACCAATGGACGTGCTTTCCATAAACACAACCATCGCAATTAGCAGCGCAGAAGGCGCAAGTAACTCGACATCCTGCAAACTCATCATAACGAAGCTCATCGCGGGTAACGCTGAGGGTATAACACCGACAACTGGCACGCTTTTAGTCACATCCAAACTAAAACTGGCAACGACACAAATAGATAAGACCACAGCATACATCGGTGCAGACTTAACAATTGCGCTCAACCACGTCTCTGACAGGCCGGGAAACAGTCTACGCAGCACTGATTCAGCCTGCGTTTTACAGAGCCACAAAAATGCAATTGAACTAATGCCAACCGACGCCACAACAAGATTTGAACTCGTGATACCTAAGACTATGTGGGGAATGACCGCCCATACTTCCGTAGACTCAGCGGGTGATAGTCCTAAAATAGCGGGGATCTGGTTGGTGATAATCAAAATGGCTGCAGCTGTAATAAACCCAGTAACAACCGCATGGCTTAGAAAACTAATAACCGCGCCAAAATTTATCAATCGAAGTAACAGTAGTATGACCCCTGTGAGAAACGCTAACTTCATAGAGACGACAACAAATTGTGGACTACCTTGAATAGCAAACCTCGAGGTCGCCTCCAATGTCATCATGGCAATAATTGCCGTAGGGCCAACAGCAAGACTGCGACTACTGCCGAAACCGGCGTACGCGATCAGCGCAAAGATCGCCGCATAAAGCCCCATTTCAGCAGGTAAGCCCGCTAAAAAAGCATAGGCAATTGACTGAGGCACAGTGATAAACAGGACGACAATTCCGGCCACGCTATCATTGACAAAGTCTTCCGAACGATAGCCCTTAAGCCAACGAGAGAAAGGTATTAAACGTTGTATGAGATGCATCTAATGATTATCTATGAAAAGCAATAGTTAAGATATCGACATATATCATTTGACCTATAAGCGTTGCCCACCTATCATCGCGCCGTCTAACAGTTATAGGTGTTCCAAACCTAGCTCTGCTTTTTGCAGTCAAAAGCTAGAAATTGGAGTGAAACGAGAAGCCAGTGAGCATAAGCAATTCTGGCGCTGCCCCCGCAACGGTAGACGAGTTAGTGATTTCAACAGCCACTGTGCCATGTGCATGGGAAGGCGAAATTGCAAGGAACTGTAACATTTTGAGTTCCACTCGTGAGCCCGGAGACCGGCCTAAAACTTGTATTGATACATATCGCGGCGGGCGATTGTAGAAGCTAACCCTTCCCCATGCCTGTCGCCCACAAAAATTGAACGATTCACTCGGGCGGAGTGTCCACACATGTCTAACATTTTAGCGAAAACAGCTATCCTGCTGTCTCTTATTTCTATACATTTTCTCAATTACGCGACTGGCGAAGTAACGGATACCGTTTCAGTCACCGCATCAAGAACGAGTACTAATTTGATGTCCTCTGGCACCTCTTTTTCAGTGCTCGATCGGCAAGCGATCGTTAATAGTAACGCCAACAGCTTGGTCGACCTGTTACGAACGGTACCTGGACTACAGGTCAATCAGCAAGGTAGCCGTGGCGCCATTGCGCAGGTACGGATGCGAGGCGCAGAGGCGAATCAAATTCTCGTCTTGATCAATGGCATCGAGGCGAACGACCCGGCACAGGGCAGTGAATTTAACTTTGCCCATTTAACGACCGAACAGATTCAACGGGTCGAAGTTGTCAGGGGACCCCAAAGTGCTTTGTGGGGCAGTGATGCGCTTGCGGGTGTCATTTCTATTTCCACGATACCCTCAGGAGAACAGAATTCGTCGTTAACTGCGCGCGTAGAAGCAGGCTCGTTCGCAACAACCAACTCAAATATCGCTTGGCAACACATGGGTGATACGAAAGTTAACGCTTCAATATCCCATTTGGACACCGATGGCACAAACATCGCCCGTAATGGTAGTGAAAAAGATGGCTACGAAAATACCAGTCTAGACTTTAGTGCAAGTCGACAGATTACAACGAATGTCAATTTGTCTGGGTCTCTGCGTTATGTTGATTCAAGCTCTAGCTTCGACGATATACCCTTCTCTACCGGACTACCTGCCGATGCGGACAACACCACAGAGAGTGAACAAATATACGGGCAAATTAGTCTTCGATTAAACTCCTTTGAAGGTCGTTACCAGCAACGATTCTCTATCT
>CAJJAA010000040.1 GCA_905182025.1 uncultured OM182 clade bacterium | reverse complement strand
CAAGTTAAGCCGGCGGTTGCCGTTTATATCGTTTATATCGTTTTTGCTTTTGCCGTACTGGCTGTTCGGCGCTTCTTAAAATTTGAAACCCAGTAACTTACCTGTGTTTATGCCTAAGTCTTCAATACGTTGGGTAGATCGTGTACCGCGGACCATCTTAAATTGGCTGTCAGCTAAATACCTTATCGACGGAGGTTGCCTCAAGCCCGTATTTCCTGTGACAATCAGCGCACTGATCATGTGAGCAAAGCATCATGCTAAAAATATTCCATGTCCCCGGCACACGTTCTGTCAGGGTCATTTGGTTGTGTGAAGAATTACAAATTCCCTACGAAGTACAACTTATCTCTTTTGCGCCGGAATTCAGATTGAGCCCTGAGTGGTTAAAAATGAATCCTGTCGGCAAAGTCCCGGCCATGACTGACGATGCTGGCTTATCAATGTTTGAGTCTGGTGCAATGGTGCAGTATTTGTTGCAGACGCAGGGTGCTGGTCGTCTTGAGCCGAGCGTCGATTCAACTGAGTACAGTCAGTACCTGCAATGGTGTTGGTTTGCCGAGGCAACTTTTGCACGACCTTTAGGCGAGATCGTTAATCACAAACGTGCAATACCAATTAATGAACAATCCGACACAGCGATACTCGAAATGCAGACGCGGTCTCGTTTGTGTTGGCGTGCCGTCGGTGATGCGGTCGGGCCCGAGGGTTTTTTGTGTGAGGAATTTACGGCCGCTGACATCATGATGGGTTACTCAATGATGTTGTGTGACAAGCTTGCACCGACCGACGAGTCGGCCAATGCGAGTGCCTATTGGGATAGACTTAAACAAAGAGACGGCTTCAAGATTGCTGTCGAATACGGCGCAGGTCAGCCTTCGCCTTTGTGATATTGTCCTTTAAGTGCGGCGATAAAATTGTAGAAAGACGTAAATAAAACGAACAAAAATACGACGGAGTTAAGATGTTAGATTCAGTAAAATTGGGTACAAAAAGCGGACTTCAGGTGTCACGTCTTTGTTTGGGTACTATGAACTTTGGCGAACCAGGTCGGGGTCACCAGGGTGATTGGACGCTCGGGCTGAAGGACAGTAAGGAAATTTTCACGGCCGCAATTGACCGTGGTTTGTACTATTTTGATTGCGCAGATGTCTACGGTCTTGGTGCTTGTGAAGAAGTTGTTGGCCAAACATTGAAGTCCTTGCTGCCCAGAGACGAGTATGTGTTAACAACCAAGGTCGCGATGCCGATGGGACGTAATCCAAATATGATGGGTTTATCCCGCAAACATATTATGGAAGGCGTGGATAAGAGCTTGACGCGGTTAGGGCATGATTATGTCGATCAACTGATTATTCATCGTCATCCGCACGCTACTCCCGGCGGTGGTGAGGTGCCTATCGAAGAGACAATGGAAGCACTACACGATGTGGTGAAAGCAGGTAAGGCATTGTATTTAGGCGGCTCATCGATGTTTGCCTGGCAATTTGCTGAGCTTCAGATGACCGCTGAACTGCATGGTTGGACCAAGTTTATCTCGATGCAGAATCACTATAATTTGATCTATCGCGAAGAAGAGCGAGAGATGAATCCCTATTGTCTCAATTCGGGTGTTGCATTGACGCCTTGGTCGCCATTGGCGCGCGGTATTCTCGCCGGTGCTTACAAAGGGGGTTTTGATGGAGGTACAACCAATCGTTCGCAGGGACAAGATCGTAAACGTACGGAAGGGTTGTATCGCGGCGCGGCTGATTTTCAGATTGCGGATCGGGTTATTGAAGTAGCGGAAAAATATGGTAAGTCTGCTGCGCAGATATCTGTTGCATGGTTACTATCAAAACCAGGCGTTGCTTGCCCAGTTGTAGGCGTATCGAAAGTGTCGCAGCTTGATGATCTTGTTGGCGCGACCGAGATAACGCTTGAAGATGAAGATGTCGCTTACCTCGAAGAGTTGTACCAGCCTTTAGATAACCTATTGTCGTTAGGGTTTAGTTAAGGAAAATAAGCGATTGAGTTAAAACAACCGCTTATTAGCCTTTAGTGTCGTTGGTTGGTTTCCTGTCGGAAACCAACTGATTGACGGTCACTACATATTAATTTTATCAAATGCCGGAGATCGTTTCTCGAGGTACGACGCGACGCCTTCCTTGAAATCTTGTCGCTTCAAACTTTCCGCCATCCACTTGTTCGATTCCTTCATCGCTTCACCCAATGGTGCGTTCATATGACGATAAACCTGCTGTTTCATCATCATTAATGAAGTCGGCGAGCAGTTGTCTGCAAGGTTCTGAATATAAGCTTTGGTTTCGTTGAGTAGTTCATCCTGGGGGATGATGCGATTGACCAGTCCCATCTGCATGGCTTCTTCCGCCGCGACCTTGCGTGAGCTCCACAGCAAGTCTAAGGCGCGAGCTGAACCGATAAGTCTTGGCAGTATCCAGCTCTGGCCATGTTCAGCAATGAGACCACGTTGCGCGAAGGCAGTGACAAACTTTCCGTTCTCTGAGGAAAAACGCATATCACAAAGCAGGGCGATCGACATACCTAAGCCTGCGCAAGCGCCGTTGAGTGCGACAATAATAGGTTTGCGAATCGACATAATATAGGTGAACGCGACTTGAAAGTTCTCGCCCATACTTTTATCACCCGGGTCGGCATCAAGCTTCTTTACTTCTACGCCCGCGCTTAGATCGCCGCCAGTTGCCTGTGCATCCAAAGCGTTCATGTCCATACCTGCACAAAAGCCGCGGCCAGCGCCGGTTAAGATGATGCCAACAACCTGTTCATCTTGCTCCGCCGCAGCGAGCGCATGCTTGAGCTCAGTCATCATGTTGTTCGTGAGGGCGTTCAAAGCGTCTGGGCGGTTTAGGGTAATGACGGCACTGGGGCCATCTACGCTGTAAAGTATTTCCTGATAGTCACTCATTCGATGTTTCCTCGTCGAGTTCAGTTATTGTTTTTGCTTGTCCTGATAACACCAATTTATGCACTGAATTTCAAGGATTATTGCTGACTCGACATAGCAAGGGGGGTTTAAAGGCACGCAGAACAGGGTTTAGGTTGGTGACGCAATCGATTGGAATCTGGCGACAAAAGGCCCGATGAGGTATCTTCTAACTCAGATAAAGTATTTAGGGATACATCGTGGTAGATAACATGTCAAAGCGGGGCTATGACCCGCTCAACTACAAATTTCAAGATCAAGCACCTGAGCCGGGTGAGGTCACCGAAGTGGCTGAAGGTGTGTTTTGGATTCGCATGCCCATGTGGGGCCGTCTGAATCATATTAATGTCTGGTTATTAAAAGACTATGACGGTTGGACCATCGTTGACACAGGTCTGTGTAATGATGAAGTACAGGGACTGTGGCAGAAAATATTTGATAACCACCTTCATGGTCTGCCTATCAAACGCGTTATTGCGACACATTTGCACAGTGACCACACGGGTAACGCTGGGTGGATTTGCAAAAAATGGGATTGTGAGCTGTGGATGAGCCGCGCTGACTTTTATATGTGTAAAGTGATGGCTGCCGATGGCCCATCGGATGTGCCAGAGGACGCCATTCGTTTCTATCGTCGTGCTGGATTTACAGAAGACCGTTTGGATCGATACCGCGAGCGTTTTGGCCAGTTTGGCGCCAATATTGCGCAGCTGCCTGCGGGTTATGAGCGCATAAAAGAAGGTCAATATATCGATATTGGTGGGCGAGAATGGCGCGCTGTCATTGGTCACGGCCATGCGCCAGAGCATGTCTGTCTTTATTGTCCAGGCCTAAAGGTTATCATTGCAGGTGATCAAATTTTGCCAAGAATCACGCCGAATGTAAGTGTGCAGCCATCTGAACCGAATGCGAATCCGTTACGTGACTTTATTAACTCCTGTGGCCGCTTGCGAGAGCAACTGCCGCCTGATCTGTTGGTCTTACCAGCCCATGAAAGCTTATATGTCGGCGTTCATGAACGTCTGACGGCATTGATTGATTGGCACGAAGTGGCGTTAGAAAAGATGTATGAACTGTGTGCTGAACCCAAGCGTGCAGTTGACGTCTTTCCGGCATTATTCAAAAGTGAAATTACCGATATGAGTTTCTTTCCTGCAACCGGTGAGGCAATCGCTCATCTGCACTGTGCGCTGGACCGTCGTATCGTTACCGTTGAAGAAGACGAACATGGTGTGGCGTGGTGGCGTCAAGCGTGAACGCGCCGTATCGTCCATCGACTAGTGAGCCTGCAGCCGTTGAGGTGCAGCGCCGTGACAATGGGGAAATTTTACTCAGCTGTCCCTACCAGATTGGTGAGATACCGCAGGATATGGTGCAACTTTTGCTCGAGCGCGCCGAACAATTCCCTGAACGTGTGCTGATCGCAGAACAGAATCTGCAAGGCGAGTGGGTTCACCTAACCTATGCTGATGCGGTTCGACAATGTCGATCCGTGGCGCAGTGGCTGATTTCGAAGGGTGCTTCAATCGAAAAACCCTTAGCGATATTGTCTAACAGTTCCATCAATCATTTTCTGATGGCATGGGGTGCACTGTTTGCCAGGGTACCTTATACGCCTGTGAGCATGTCCTATTCGACGGTGAAGGGCGCCTATCCAAAACTCGAGGCTGTGCTGGATGTTGTAAAGCCTGGGTTCGTCTTTGCTGAGGCTTTGTCTGTGCATAGTGATGCCCTGCAAAACATTCAGTTTGATACAGCGCAGGTTGAGCTCATTGCTGTGCAAGATGACGGCGCGGCGACAGTGAACTTTTCTGATCTGTTAGCGACTCATGCGACTGACGCTGTTGACGATTCAATTCAAAAGATAAACCACGATACGATCACGCGCTATATGTTCACTTCCGGTTCAACCGGCATGCCAAAAGGCGTTATTCATACCCATGGCATGTCCTGTTACTTACTTGCTTCCTCTAATGGCTTGCAAGGTGATAAAGACCTTGAATTGGGTACGCGCGTTTTGGATTGGATGCCTTGGAGCCACGTCGGCGCAGGTGTCATGCGGGTCGCGATGATTATTGATGCCGCCGGCTCAATTTATTTAGACACAGGTAAACCCGTGCCGGGGGAATTTGATAAGACAATAGCCAACCTTAAGACTGTGAAACCGACGCAATATGTCGGCGCGCCGCTAGGATGGGCGATGCTGGCTGACGCTTTGGAGAAAGACGACGCCTTTGCGGCGACATTCTACCAAGACTTGCGTGTGACGGCTTCAGGATCCGCAGCCATGCCTGCATCGCTAGCGAAGCGATTGGACGATTTGGCTGTTAAATATACCGGTATGCGATATCCATCGGGGACGTCGCTTTTGTCGACGGAGGTTAGCTGTGGTCTTTCACGTTATTGGACCTGTGAGGATACCAGCGTCATTGGTTTACCGACGCCAAGTGTGACGGTAAAACTGGTCCCCTTTGGTCAAAAGTACGAAATTCGGATTTTGTCGCCGGGCACGACACCCGGATATCTAAACGAGCCAGAAAAAACCCGCAAGGCTTTTGACGAGGAAGGTTTTTTTAAAATGGGCGATGCGGTGAGCTTTTTCGATGCACAGGACGCTGCGAAAGGCTTAGTGTTCGCAGGCAGAGTCGCTGAAGAATTCAAGTTACAAACAGGCACTTGGGTTTCTGCGGGTACACTGCGAGCAGAAGTGGTCACGGCTGCGTCACCGTACGTCCGTGACGCCGTGATTTGTGGCCTGAACGAAACCTATGTGTCAGTGTTGATGTGGCCGAACATCGAGAGTTGTGGCGCGTTAGCCGAGTCGAATGATCCGAACGTGATTGTTGAAAATGCCAAGGTTTTGCAGGCGGTGTCTCATGGTATAGCGGAGCACAACGCGAAGAATCCGAATTCTTCGAAGCGAATTGCACGTTTTCTTATGATGTCTGCGCCTCCCGATGCCGGTGCCTATGAGATTACCGATAAAGGCTATGTAAATCAGGGTGAGGTCATCGTGCGCCGCGCCTCGGAAGTCGCTAGACTTTATCAATCTCAGCCGGATTCAGGCGTGGTCGTATTATCCGAGGCGTAAGGACTTTTACTTGATGAACGACAAGGTAACTGTTCGATAGTGTTCATTCATGTTTAGATTCCTTTACCTGAAAATGCGAAGGAATCAATACAGTGAAGAATCTATATCTCATTGCTTCAATCATCGGCGCAATCGTGCCTTATATTTTCTTTATAGACTTTTTTATCAGTGACGGTATCGAGATCGCGGGTTTTGCGACGTCACTTTTTGTAAATGGTGCAGCGGCAGGTTTCACCGCGGATTTATTAATAACGTCGAGTGTGTTTTGGATCTATATGATTGCCAACAAAACACCACAGGTGTGGCTTTATATTCTAATCAATCTGAGTATTGGGTTGTCTTGTGCGTTGCCGTTTTATTTGTATCGTCGTGAAAAAGCCAATGTGGCGGATTAAGACGCGAAGTTAGGTGGGGCTTGAGCCCTATCAATAGTCCTCAGCTGTCCGTTACAACCACCGCTGTGCCCGTGACACTGACCATCATCATGCCGTTACTTTGACCGAAACTTTCGTAATCAATCGCGACACCGACCACCGCGTTCGCCCCGAGTTCTTCAGCCCAATCCTCTAAATCTTCTAAGGCGATTTCACGTGCTTTTCCGAGTTCTCTTTCATAGGCTGCCGAACGACCACCGACAATATCTCTTACCGCAGCAAACATATCCCTGAATATATTGGCTCCAAGAATTGCTTCGCCGGTAATTACACCTTTGTAATGCTTTATGCTCTTACCTTCAATACCAGGTGTGGTGGTTATAATCATGATGCTGTCCTTGTACTAATCATCGACAATAAGTGCGCGATGACTTTAGTGGTATCGAACTATTTTACAATGAGAAGTTGCCCCGAAGCCTTCACCGGCCGCTTTAGCCAACGCTGCTGGACTTCTACATTGTCATACTTCTTCTTGCAACGTTCAGTCAGGTCTTCAAAAGGCGATCGTACGGGGTCAGAGATAATGATTTGCTTTACACCTGCTTTTTTCGCTCTTGCGATGAGGTTAAACAGCGCATTCGACATTTCGTCCCAAAAGCAAATATCAGCACCAACGATTAGATCATAGTCTTTCAGTTTCTCGGTTGTGAGCTGCTGAAAGGTGTTCGCATCCGAAGTAACCTGCACTTTGTTAATGTCCGCATGCAGGTGTAAGTAGGGTAATACGTTTTCATCTGCATCAATACCGTGCACGGTAGCGTCGAAATTTGTTGCGCAATAGATACCTAGCAAACCCCAGCCACAACCGATCTCAAGCACTCTGACTTTGCGTTTGAGTGGGTTTTTCTTTAGGTAGTCCATGATAAGGAAACTGGAGTTCCAAAACTTGTTACCGTGAATAGTTGCAATATGCCCCTCTCGTTTGAGACGACGGATATCTTTATGGTTAGAGTTTAAAATCTTCAAACCAAAAGCTGTTCTATGCGTTGGCTTTGCTTTTGACTTTGTCACTGGCTTTGCTTTCTGTTTCGTTGCTGATTTTGATGTCGGCTGCTGCGCCATGGAACGATCCTAAAATAACTAAAGCGCTATTCTATCAGTCTTCTATCTTAGAGCGACATTAAAAAGGCTGTCGTGCCACAGCAATGAAGCAAGGCTGGGTGGTGTTGGTCACAAAGTCATTTTCCGACTTGATTCGCTACGGGAAATAATCGTAAATTGGATGAAAGCCTAAGGGGATAACATTATGTCGGTAAAATTGTCCGTAAATGGTAAGCACAGAGAACTCGACTTGCAGCAAGACACGCCTTTACTTTGGGTGATTCGTGACGAGCTCGAACTTAAAGGTACAAAGTTTGGTTGTGGCATTGGTCAGTGTGGCGCGTGTACCGTGCATGTTGATGGCGTGGCGATACGTTCATGCATTACGCCTGTCGCTGCAGTTGAAGGTCGCGCGGTTACAACGATTGAAGGGCTAGACGCGCAGGGTAATCATACGTTGCAAAAAGCATGGCGAGAGGCACAAGCGCCTCAATGTGGCTATTGCCAGTCTGGACAGATCATGCAAGCTGCCAGCCTTCTTCTGTCCAACCCCTCACCGACGGATGCGGAAATTATTACGTCAATGAATGGCAATCTGTGTCGGTGCATGGCGTATGGCCGTATTAAGCAGGCCATCAAAATAGCTGCCGCGTCGGAGGTGGGTGATGAGTAAACAGCGCATCGAAAAATTGAAAAACAACGTCGAAAAAGATCAAGTTCACTCAGCGTCTCATGCCGAGGCGAAGACAGTAACCGATCCAATGGCGATACCAAAAATGAAGCGACGTGGGTTTATGATCGGCGCGACTGCCGCGGGTTTTACCATGGCATTTCTACCCGTTGCGCTAATGACCCCTGCAAAAGGTTTCGCTGTTGAACGGGGAAGTTTCGAGCCGACTGTTTGGTATTCAATTAACCCGTTAGGTGAGATCACGGTGAATATCGCCGAAGCGGAAATGGGCCAGCATATCGGTACTGCACTGGCGCGCATTGTAGCGGAAGAGCTTGAAGCTGATTGGCAAGATGTGCGACTCAACTATGTTGATAACGAAGCTCGCTACGGCTACCGGGTTACGGGCGGTAGTTGGTCTATCTGGCAAAACTTCGACTTACTTAGCCGTGCCGGTGCAGCAGGTCGTAAAGCCATGATTGAAGAAGGTGCAAAACTGCTGGGTGTGTCGCCGCTTAAATGCCATGCCCGCCGCAGCAAAGTGATTTGTCGAGACAAGCAAGTTAGCTATCAAGAAATTGTTCAAAAAGGGGATTTATCCCGACGTTATTCCGAACAAGACTTAGCTGATCTTCAGATTAAACAACCTAATCAGAGAAATCTAGTTGGGACAGATACAACGGCGTTGGATATTCCGGACAAGACGCGTGGCGCAGCGATTTATGGCATTGATGCGCACTATGATGGCATGGTTTACGCCAAACCAATAATACCACCGACCCGTTATGATTCTCGCATTGCGAGCATTGATGACCGACAGGCGAGGAACGTTGCGGGTTACATTCAAACACTGCAATTGGACGATCCGTCAGAAACTGTACCAGGCTGGGCTTTGGTGATCGCGGATTCTTTTCATGCTGCACTCAGGGCTGAGAAGCTGATTAAGGTGACTTGGAACAATGGCCCCGCTGCGAATGTGTCGGAGGCCGACATATTGCAGCGCGGCCGCGAGCTTATTGAGGCGGGTAAAGGTTCAACGGTTGTTGATGATGTTGTTGATGGAAAGCATGTTAACGAGTGGATGTTGGATGCACAGGAGGTTATTCAAGCCGAGTACACAACCAGTACCGTACTTCATTTTCAGCTGGAACCCGTTAATGCGATCGGTCTGGAGCGTAACGGCATGTGGGAATTGCATACCGGCAATCAATGGCAGTCACTGTCAATGCCGGTCTATGCAAAAGCGCTTGGTGTTAAAGAAGAGCAAATCATCATGCGCACCTATCTGTTGGGGGGCGGCTTCGGTCGTCGATTGAATGGCGATTATGGTGTGCCTGCTTTGCTAGCAGCAAAGGCTTTAGGCAAACCGGTCAAGGTTGTTTTCAGTCGAGAGGACGATTCGCGTTTTGACTCGCCTCGATCAGCGTCCGTTCAAACGCTAAGGATGGGATTCAATGCCAAGAAAAAGGTGGTTGCTTTTACTCATGCAGCGGCTGCGGGTTGGCCGTCCGAAGTGATGGCTGATTTCTTTTTGGCCGAAGGCAAAAATGGTGAGAAATTTGATCCTTTCTCAATTAATGGCGCGAATCATTGGTATAGCTTGGGTGCTCATCAAGTAACCGCCGTATCCAATGATCTTGCTAACAAAACCTTTAGACCGGGTTGGCTGAGGTCAGTCGGACCCGGCTGGACTAACTGGGCGCTGGAGAGTTTTATTGATGAGGCTGCTGACAAGATCAACGTTGATCCCATCATGTTTCGGTTACAGCATCTATCGAGTCGAGGTAAAAATGCCGGTAGTTACCCTAACTCGATTGGTGGTGCGAGCAGACTTGCGGCGGTATTGAAACGCGCTTCAAGGCTCGCTAATTGGGGCAAGCAGTTACCTGATTCAACAGGTATGGGTGTGGCAACAACTTTTGGCCAGGAGAGAGATATGCCAACCTGGTGTGCCTGCATTGCTCAGGTGCACGTGAATCGATCATCCGGCAAGGTCACCGTACAGAAGTTAACGCTGGTTCTGGATGCAGGCACGATCGTGCATCCAGATGGCGCGTTGGCGCAGACGGAGGGCGCGGCAATGTGGGGATTGAGTATGGCGCTGCATGAAGGCACGCGATTTGAAAAAGGCCAGGTTGTTGATACAAACCTTGATACCTATACGCCTTTACGTATGGCAGATATTCCGGAAGTGGAAATTGAGTTTGTCGATAGTGATTATCAATCTGTTGGTTTGGGAGAACCTGCAACAACCGTTGTTGGTCCCGCTATCGGTAACGCGATCTTCCAAGCAGTGGGTGTAAGAATGCGCGACCTTCCGATTCGCGCGGCTGATCTTAAAGACGCTTTAGCATCGCTAAATAGGGGAACGAAAGCTGACGCTGACCTGAATCAGCTTGTCTAAACTGGCTGACAAGCAACGGTTACACTTTGTCTTTCAAGTTGATGTGGCAAAATTGTGCTTTGCCTAGCGGGTTACCTACACAGGTTCAGCGACAGTACCGAGGATATACAACACTGCAGCGGCAAATAGCTGCAGCCTTACTGTCACGGGTGAGTGCTTATGATCATCTGGGCTTTAAACATCTAGCTGACGGCGCAACTAAAGCCGCACCGATTGACTCAACGCATTACGCCTCTAAACGCTCCTGTCGCAGTTGCTTGCGTCGAAGTTTACCGGCGTCGTCTCTCAGTGGCTCATCTGACCATTCGATGGTACGTGGAATTTTGTAGCGCACTAAACGTTCTGCAAGATGATCGAGTAATGCCTGCTCCTCAATGCCATCGGGTGCGTCCACAATCGCATACACATAGTTACCAAGATCTTCATGGGGCAGGCCAATGACGGCTGAACTTCGAACGCCTGCAAATGCATCAATAGCGGCTTCAACCTCGGCCGGATAGATGTTGGCGCCGCCTGATAGGATCATGTCGGTTTGTCTATCGGCAAGATAGAGGTAGCCATCTTCATCCATGTATCCCATGTCGCCAAGACTTTCCCAGCCGCCTTCGATCGATTTCGCCTCAGCGCCAATATAATGATAGGTCGTGCCGGGTCCAGATCTTGGGCGGATAAAGACCTCGCCAATCTCGTTGGCAGGCACCGTTGCACCTGCTTGATCAATAACCTTCATCTCGCAGGCAGCGCCGGGTAGGCCCACAGAGCCGCGATGTTCAAGCCACTCGACACCATTGATAATGGTCGACCCAGTACCCTCGGTGCCGCCATAAAGTTCCCATATCACTTCTGGCCCCAGCCACTCGATAAAGGCCTCCTTTAACCATGCAGGGCACGGCGCGGCTAAGTGCCAAAGGGTCTTCAGGCAAGAAATATCGAATTGTGTTCTCTGTTGTTGGGGTAGTTTCCAGATTCTTTGCATCATGGTGGGCACCATGTAAACGATGTCGATACGATGCTTGTGAATGAGTTCGAGGGTTTGTAGCGCATCAAATCGCGTCGTGACGCAAACATGATTGCCGCGAAATAGGGCGATCATGGCCCAGCTAAACGGACCGTTGTGATACAGCGGGCCGGGTATAAGCATCGCGCCTTGAAGTTGGATCTGCAAATGCTCTTGATCGACATCCCAAACCGCGGGGTTGCCCGACACGATAAGTTTCGGACGGCCGGTGCTGCCCCCTGACGTCATGGCTTTGAATGACTTAGCGGTGAGTTCGGGTAGGGCTTCATCACTCAAACGACTGTCAGGCACAAAATTTACGGGAACAGATTTGACCTGCGGGTATCCATCATCAACACCGACGACAAGCGAGGGTTTGCCTAGCTCAATGATCTGATCTCTCTCAAACTTGGGTAGCTTTGCTGATATGGGTTGAGGTGTTGCGCCAAGTTTCCAGGTTGCCAGGCAAGACTCAAAAAACTCGATGCCATTGGGAAGCGCGATCGTCACAAAATCATCAGCGTTAACCCCTAACTCGGCATACGCGCGGGCTAAACGGTTTGTACTTTTCTCTAGGTCTTGCCAGCTAATGACGTTGTCTTCATGGCTGATCGCTATCCTTTGCGGTTGTTGGGCGGTCCAATAGGCAATAATTTTTGACAGAGAGATAGCTTGCATTAGCGGGGTTCCGTTAGTGAGTTTGTCTTTCCTTCAATAGTACTCGACCGAGTATAGCTTAAGAGTACAAGGCAATGACAAGTGCTGATGGCGTGCTTTTAGCGAGCTAAATCTGCCCTGCTTACGTTGCCACGACAGAGCCTTTCGGCATTGGCCGGGCGCCAGTGCGCTGATTGATGAATATCAGCTTAAGCTCGCGGTTCATCGGGATTGCTGAGCTCGAAATAGGTGGTTACACTTCGCTCTATCCTCAAAAGCCATCAGGCGACTTAAGAGACACGAATGACAAACCTCAAAACGAGCAAACGTACCCTTATCGATCTGTCCATATACTTGGAAAATGATGTGATCTCAGATCCGCCAGGGGCCCGGCCTGAAATCAATTATCTGAATCATCAAGATTCTTTCAGCACGCTTGAACCTTTTTTTCCTGGTTTGCAAAAAGACGATATGCCTGACGGTGAAGCCTGGGCCATCGAGACGGTGAAATTGAGCACCCACAGTGGTACACACTTAGATGCACCCTATCATTTTCATTCAACGATGAACGAAGGCGAACGTTCGATTACCATTGACGAAGTGCCGTTGGAGTGGTGTTTACAGGACGGCGTGAAACTTGATTTTCGTCACTTTGCTGATGGCTACGTCGTGACAGCGGAAGATGTTGAAAATGAGTTAAAGCGGATTGACTATGAGCTGAAGCCCCTCGATATCGTTGTGATCAATACATCGGCGGGTAAGCAGTATGGCAATGACAATTACATGTCGACGGGTTGTGGTATGGGGTTGGAATCGACGATGTATTTACTTGAACGCGGTGTCCGTTTGACGGGCACAGATGGTTGGAGCTGGGACGCACCTTTTGTGCACACCAAAGAGAAGTATGCAGAAACAGGTGATGCCAGTTTGATTTGGGAAGGGCACAAGGCCGGTCGTCAGATTGGCTATTGTCATCTCGAAAAACTGCATAATCTAGAAGTCCTACCACCTTCCGGATTTATGATCTCCTGTTTTCCGCATAAGATAAGGGCGGCGTCAGCGGGTTGGACACGTGCCGTGGCGATCATTACAGAAGACTAAAAGGGTTTTAGTTTGTCGAACGATAACAACATGAATATTAAGATGAGTATGGACAGAGATATGACAAGCAAGCTGTCGAAGCAGGTGTCGAATAAATTATTTGCTAACAGCGTTAATAAGGTGAGCAGGATTGGCGCACTAGCGTCTGTTATTTTTATTGCCAACATCGCGTCTTTGAATGCAGAAGCTGCGACGGCAGAACCGGTTTTGTTGACCAGTACCGAAAGTGATCGTGAATCGATCAACCTGACAATCTACAACGGGAACTTTGCAGTGGTCACTGATATTAGAGAAATGATCATTCCAACTGGGCTGGTAAGGCTGGATTTTCAGGGCGTTTCGGAGTTTTTAGAGCCTTCATCATTACTCGTGACGCCGGGTTCTGCGACGGATACTGACGGCGCAAAGAATTTCACGATTGAAGAGCAGCTATACGAACATCACACGCTGAATAGAAATAGTCTGTTACGCAAATTCATTGGTCAAAAAGTAAAGTACAGTCGGTCCATTTTGGATGGTGTTGGCTATGAAAAATTTTTTCGCGAAGGCATTCTGTTAGCGATCGATCCTGAGGTTGTGAAGTTCGGGGATCAAATTGAAATAGCGCCCGAGGGTACAATTTCTCTGCCTTTCGTGCCGGAAGGTGTCAGTTTAAAACCAAGATTAGAATGGCTAATCGACAACAAAAAAGTAGGCAAACAGTCAATTCAGACGACGTATACGACCGGGAAGATTGGTTGGGTGGCTGATTATGTGATACTCCTTGACGCGGATAATAACCAGTTTGATATGACGACATGGGTGACGTTGACGAATGAGAGTAACAATGCCTTTGACGCTGCTGAGGTGGTGCTTGTAGCAGGCGAGGTAAATCGAATTGCGCCCCAAAACAAACGCAGACCCATGGAGATGGCAGATGCACGATTCATGTCATCCGCGCGGACTGAGTCGATAGCCGCCAAGCCGCTTATGGATTACTACCAATATGTTTTGCCTCGCAGAACTAATTTGGCGCCCTTTGGTCAGAAACAAATTCGTTTACTTGAGGCGCGTGGCGCTGCGTATAAGCGCCGATATACTTCGGTTTCTGAGAGTTTTTCATATCGTATGACTGACGAAGTTTCGAAATCTGTGTCAGTGAACATCGAATTCATGAACGACGACAAATCTGGCCTAGGTCAGCCATTACCGGCGGGTAATGTTAGAGCCTACCTGCGGGGCGAAAACGGCCAGCTTGTGCTTCTTGGTGAGAACCGAATGCCTCACTTGCCGATTGAACAGGAAACAACGCTTGAGATCGGTAAAGCATTTGATATTCAGGTTCACCGCAAGCAAACAAACTTTAGACGTACGAGCGAACGCGGGTCTGTTTCAAGTTATGAAATTAAGCTCTTCAATGCCAAGTCGACAGATGTTGAAGTTGAATTGTTAGAGATGCAGATGGGCGAATGGGAAGTGACAGAACAAAGCCAGAAAGGCAAGAAAGTCGACAGTCGAACTCAGCGATATATCGTTAAAGTGCCAGCCCGCTCAGAAAAACTGCTTTCTTACACAGTGACAACACGCAACTAGTTTACAGTCTACGGTAGTCATTGAGAGCGACAAACGTGCCGCCGTTCCTCGCGCAAAGCTCTCGCATTAAGGATGAAAACTTAATCACAGATCCTTGTGCCTGAAGCGGTTGGGTGAAAATGACAGGAAATCCAATGGCGTGAATACGTACCAATCGTTTTCCGTCGGCGCCTTCTCGATTGATCTGATCAACCCGGTCTACGACTCGCTGAATAGACCGCCCCTTAAAATCATCGCCCAGGACATAAAGACTGATTTTTCGATCGGGACGATAGAATGTCGTAATGGCCTTAGTAATGCCTTCAACCGGGCTTGAGTTGCTGAAAGTTTCCCAGTTTCGCAGTCGGTCCATGATGGCTCTTCTTCGAGCTTGGGTGTCCGGAATCCATTGGTTGGTATATTGGCTGAACATGAAGTTACCCATGTCATTCATCACCTGTATACCTTTAAGTTTTGGATAGACCGCAAGGGTTTCTTCTACTTTTTGCAAAAGTAGTGGCCAGGCAAACTGTCTCATACTGCCGGAGGTGTCAATAATGAAAATGACATATTCACTGTCGACGGGAATGCCGCCGATGGTGTCATCATCTAAATCCTTTTGAAACTCTGACAGCAAACGTTGCATTTCTGCGGTCAAAGATTGCTTTGCTGAGGCGAGTTTACCTTTGATGGCATTGTTCACTTTCGTTTTATCAGAGGAATTGTCCACGCTGCTTTTCAAAGCGGCGAGTCGACTCTCGAGTTCGGTGAGTTGTTCGAGTTGATCAGTTTGCTGGTCTTCTCTGCGGATCATATCTCTGTTGAGTATGCGGGTCTCACCACGTATATCGACAACCTCTGCTTCAAGTGTTGCCAAATAGTTCTTTAACTCTTCGAGATTGAGATCAATATCAACAGGATCAAAAACTTTGGTGAGGACAAGCAGCAGAATAATTGCACCGAAGCCACAGCTAATGACATCAAGAAATGCTAGGCCCGCAGTGTCAGTTTCTCGCCGTTTAGACTTCATTACGGCCAATCCTTTGACGGGCTAATAAAAGAGCCACCGGTGGCTTGAACGAGGCGCCAGTAGCTTGATGTCGCAAGGGGGTCTCCTTCCATCGGAAACAGGATGACATTAACTGAAGCTGACGGGGGCAATATCTCGACCGAGTTTGCAAAAAACGACACACGTTGGCGACTTGTTACGAGTCCCTTTGTTTCAGTATCAAAGCCCATGGTGGGTAGTCCATCGGTAATCAGAAATATACTGTCTGGCTCTGGGATCATTTTTGCCGCGAGCGCGAAGGCTTGATGCAGAGAGGTTCCTCCCGTCGGTGTGACTTGCTTTAAATCGGTGACTAATTTGTCGATATTGGTTTTGTCGATTGCTTCAAGCCACTTTTCTTCTCGGGTCACCAGTTTGGCTTCGGTGTTAAATACAGCAAGTTGGATATTCGCTTTTTTGGGTACGTTTGCCAAGATCCACTCAACCGTTCGAATCGCGCGCAGCCATTTCTCAGATTGTCTTATCTGGTCAGCAGGCAATATACGTCGTCGAATGATATTAACAATGGTCTCTTCCAACATACTGGATGATGAGTCCAATAAAATGAGGATGTGTTCGCCACCTAGATTGATGCCAGTAACATACTGTCGATCGCCATTACCGACAAATGAGCGGGTGCTGGAACCACTGTCCTCGTCACCCGAGACCGAACCTTCTAGTGCAGCGGCTTCTTCTTCGAGTTCTTTGATTTCAGCTTTTAGTGCTTCAATAGCGGCAGTTTGATCGATACCGTCATCCTGATCTTCTGCGATGGTTTTCTGAAGCGATTCAATCTCCTGAATGATCTGTCGAATGACACCAGCGGTGGTGACGATTTCATCGTTCTTATTCTCAACCGTGTTTTTCAGTTCTATCATGTTCTCTTTGCTGTCTTTTACTTCCCGCTCCATCGCCAGCACAGCATCTTTAATATCCGTTGCAAGCGCAGGAGGCGTTGATTCCGTACTGTGTTGGATAACAATAAAGATCAAAATCACTGCGCCGAAACCACAGGACATGATGTCCAGAAAGGACATGCTAAAAGCAATTGTGTCCCTTTTCTTTGCCATGTCAGCCCACTTGCTCTGGGTTGTTGTTTGAAGCCGGACGCGCGTTTGCCTTCAAGTCAGAGATCAAGGCGATAAACGTTACCAGCGCAGTATCGATTATCAACCGGTCACCGACATAGATTGGCATGAGTCCTTTGATCGGCATGTCATTCAAGTGTATCTGTGGGTTGTCGGACGCGATTGTCAATTTGCTTGCTTCGATTTGGAAAGAACATATTGCGACGTTGGGTACCGAGGTGACTTGATTCACTAATAATTCATCTTCGAGCAATCTCCCTAAGTCCATCTTTTCTTTAATCGGGTAGGCGTGATGGTTGATCAGTAAATGCGTCGGCTGCTTTTTCTCTTCGGCGGCGGCTGATTCTGGCGTAAAAGTCTCACTGCTAACGAGATCGGTGTCGTCATTGTCTAAATTGTTGGATGCAGCACCGTTGCCTGCAGATGAGCGGCTACTAATCGTTGGCTTGTCTAAGGTTAATGCAGTGACGTGTGCAATTCGGTCGTTTGTCGGCAGCAGTTTTTGTTTGAAACTATAGCAACCCTCTATCGCGGCGTCGCGAGACAGATGCACTAGGTTGCGAACAGAGGCTTGATTGAGCAGTTCGTTAAACCCAGGTAATCCCTTGAATCTGTGCGAGATATAAAGCGTCGCGGCGGGGTTCAGTGCTGACAAGCCTTGACGCACTTCATCATAAATACCACTGACACTCGGTGTTAAAATGCTGTGGTTAATCGATACGGAATAATTGGCATCGTTGAAATTCAAATCGAACTGACCGACACCGCCTTGGGTTCGAATCCAAAGTGGCAAGCGATTAAAGAGTTGTTGTTCACTTTCTGCTTGGTGCATCGGATCGAATCGAGAAGTCTGTACAAAACGCGCTGCAATGGCATTAGCCCAGCGCTCCCAAAGAGTCGACAAACCCGATTCACTGATAAGGTGATTGTTAATTTTCTTTAGCGCACCATCAACTTTATATTCAGTGAGTGTAATGTTGTGCAGGGAGATATCGAGAAACAAGGCTTGATCCTCTGGCGCCTGCGAGGCGATAGAGATGAGACCTGAATCCACAAGCCCAACGACAGGCACGTCCGTTGAGTTCGCAAGTCCAAGCAATAGTCCTAATTCGGCTCGACCGTAGTGTCCTGGAACCGCAATGAGGACTTCTGACGTCGTGTGGAAGCCTCCGGCTAAGGCCTCTAGATGGGACAGTGCTAAATCGGCGTGATGGCGAATCAAGTCCGTAGCGTTAGGTATAGGGTCGGTATTGAGCTGATGCCAAAAACGGTTGTTCGTCCAACGCGGATATAGCCGAGCGCTTTCGAGAGCAGGTTGACCAATAAGCAATTTTCCTGAATCCAGCACGGCATAGGCAGGGCTCGTAGCAATGACCTGACCATCAATAGCCTGATCGATTCCAGAGTCGTTGAGGTCAATAAATCCCGTTGGCAAGTGTCTATCCCTTCCGGTTGTTTTGTTTATGCTGATTTCTATTTATTGTCATGCGGCCCATGACGACCATACAGTTCATGCCATGTAATCCATTCAATCAAAATGAACCCAAAACCCTGTCGTAATTTACGTTTGTAGATGCCTGACCAGTCGGTTGTCGCAATAGTCTTCGGCGTCCAACACTAACCGCTCTTGCGTGAGCTGAAGTTGATGCAGCAGGAACATAATGACAATACTGATGAGCAGCGCGACAAATGTTGAATTAAAGGCAACGCCCAAGGCTTGCGTGACACCTGCAATGTCGCCCTGGACCGCCTGGTGGGCCTGACCGAGTGCTTGTCCAATACCGCGAACCGTGCCTAAAAACCCTATGGATGGTATGGCCCATGCAATGTAACGAATCATGGAGAGTTCGGAGTCGAGGCGGTCTGATTCGCTTTCACAAATGGTGGTGACAGCGTTAGAGACATCTTGGATGTTGCGAGTCGAGCGAAAGCGATGTAGTGATGTAAGCAGCGCCCGAGGGAGTAGGAAGGATTGTTGTTCTTCGGGCAATGCCTGAATGGGCCTGGAAAACTCCCGGGTATCCTCAGGTAGAATGCTGGTGCCCTGATTAAGCGGGATTAAATCTAACTCCATCACCTTCTTTTCTCTTGTCGCCATCAGCGCTTTGTAGCCCATCAACGACATAGCCCACAGCATCAATATGAAACAAGTTTCCTGTTCGAAATCTCGAACCACAACATAGGCCGAACGTTCAGGCACATAAGAGGGGTTAGAGTTTATCTGTATAGCCTGCTCTTCCAAGATAGCTGAGGCGTTGGGCCGAATAATGGAAACGTAAATGGCATGCACAAGAATGACAGCAACGAATAAAGAGAAGAGCTGATAAATAAACTCAACGGGTAGTTGTCTTTTCATATTCAATCCCTGTTATGTGTTCGTTAAATGTCGACTGGAAAGGGTACCGCATTATCGGCACTTATCTGCTCGCTTGGAACAAAAGAATCAAATCGGCGTTTTTTCGTTGCCTCACTAGGCTCGGCCGGGACCTGAATCAGTTCTTTTTCAATGTCTGATTCTTTATCTGTACTTTCCACACGAGGGTCAGCAACCTTGATCGAGTTTGCATCGGCCGCCAGGCTAGAGTGAGGGCAGATGAAGCCGATTGATATTAACAGTCCGAACAAAATCAGTTGAACGTTGTTTAGCATATTTAAACCCGCTTAATCTTCTAAAAGTCTGGCGATTCTGAAGCCAACATCGGGTCTCGGTTCAATGCCGTAGTCCCGATAGGTCCATCGCAGCTCACTAAATCGACCGTGTTTGTAGCTTGAACCGCGAATCACGTGGTAGTCGCCCTGATCGGGTCCCGTTGGGTCTATGAGTTTATCCTTGCTGGTTTTCACTGAATAATAGTCATGTAACCATTCTGCGACGTTGCCGGCAAGATCATGAATGCCCAATTCATTGGCAGGGAAGTGGTCCACCGGGGAGGGTCCCCTAAAGGTATCGTTGTAGGTCTTGATCGTATACGGAACCATTGAGTAGGCTGATTCATCGGCATAGTTTCCGTGGACTTCAACAGGTGGCATTGCGTCACCCCAAGGGAAAGCGGGTGGGTGTTGGACCGCTAGCATATCTGGATGCCCACACCCACTCAGCTTCAGTGGGTAGACGAAAGCCTGTGTTCATTGGTTTAACAGCTTGCCAAACACCATTGTTGCGCGCGTAGGCAAGCGGTAGGCCGGATTTTTCACTGAGCCAATTACAAAATGCCATAGCGTCATCCCAAGAAACGTTGACGACAGGCCGGTCAGCGTCCGAGAGCAACGCCCGGCCCAAAATACCTGAATCATGTGACCGATCGAATAACTTGAATTGCTTATTTGAAACTTCAGTGGTCGCCAGATAGTAGGGGCGCGTCAATTCAACCGTCTTTGAGATTTCGTTGGAGCGTCGACCCGGTTCGCGTCGGCTTGCTCCCATTGTAAATTCACCGGGTAGGATTAGCTTCAAGGTAATGCCGGCGTCGGTATCGATTGATGCTGGAATTGCCGCAATGCGTGCCTCGTCATCGGTTTGTAGTTGCACCACAAATTGTTGCGTGGTGCCCGCCTGAGGCGTAATGGTTTCGTTGTAGGCAGCATATCCCGGTTTTGTAATTTGGATGTCATGTCGACTAACCGGCAGCGATATTTGCTTTGTCGCATCGGCGATCAGTTTTCCATCGACATAAAGTTGGCTGTCCTTGGGCGAGATCAAAAATCGCACTGAACCTAGAATCGGCTTAAGTACTTGGTTAAGGCTCAGATCTTCGTCCGCTTTTAGGCTGAGATTTTTTTCGGCAGGGTAGTAACCTGCCTTTGAAAGCCGAACGACGTAATCACGACCGGGTGCCAATACGACCTTCATCGGTGTTTGGCCCCTGTAACGGTTATTGATATTGATATTAGCGCCGGTTGGGGAGCTCTTGATGGAAACCTTGCCATCTGACTTCTCTAACACGACAAGCTGGATAACTTGATCAACGCCAGCGAGCGTTGTGATAGTCGATTGCCAGGATTTATAGCCTTTCTTTTTTAAAGTGATCGCATGGTCACCTTGCAACACCTCTATGTCGCTGTTGGTTACACCCACAAGGGTGTCATCCAGATAGATTTCCGCCTGTGTCGGTTTAGTGCTGATGTTGATCATTGCCCACGCGGGTTTAAGTTCCGCTAACAAACTTTGTTCTTGCAACATACCTTCAACGTCAATTTCAGTATTGAAGTCGAGATAGCGTGCGGCTCGAAACGTGATGTCGTGTAAGCCGGCGCTGATGTCGGGCAGCGTAACAGGGGTAGTACCAACGGGCTTTTGGTCGATGAACACTTCAGCGTTAACTTCAGGGTTAGTGCTTATTGAAAGAATGCCGGGGAGTTTTACCAGGTCAAATGTGAAGTTTTGATCGGCAGAATCACCTACCGTTAGCGTTGACTCAAGGATGTGGTAACCCTGTTTACCCGCGGTGAACTGGTAATCACCGGAAAGCATGAGATATCTGTCACCCAACTTGTAGCTGAAACCGCTGGTGAACCGAAACGTGTCTGCCGTTGGGTTGATGTCCACACGAACTGCTCTAGCAAGGAACATGAATGCGGCTGCGACAGCGAGTATTAAAAAGACAGTACCGATCGCGGTAGGAACTGAAAAAAACTTGAGCCTGCGTCGCTGCAGATTAGCTTCTGCTCGCTCGAAGGGTACGGCTTCAATAATGTCGTGGTCAAATTCTTCGGTCATCGCATTGCTGTCTCTTTTCTCACTTGTCTGTTGCCTCTCCTGCTTTTTCAGCGGGGAAATGTTTCGACCGTGCTTTTAGATTACGTCGTCAATCATTCTCTATCGATGATGTGGCGCGAATCGTTTACTGAACTATTGCGCATTTTTGTTGATCTATTTATCGCGCCTATTTTGAATCCATTAACGGATTTTCTCAGAGCAGCGAATATCGATCGACAGTGCACGCTCAGTGCCCTTAATTGTAATATCCTGTTGCACGTCTCGATAGCCGTTTCGTTTGCCGACAATGGTATGAACTCCTGGGAAGAGCGCGAGCGACGTCTCTTCAAATTTACCGAAGTTACCCTGCCTGAATATCGTCACACTGGTTCTGTTATCCGAGTTGATGGTGAGGGTCACTGGAATGCGGGCTAATGAAACCAGATGAGAAAGTTTTCGAATGCGATCTTTTAATTCAGGTCCTCTATCGCGAATCCTTGCAGCTTGCAAAGTAAGGTCCTTCGCTGCCTGCAATTGATCGTCAGCCATCATTAATTCGGGTTGGTTGATGAACTGATCCAGCGTACGTTGAATCTCAATACGCTTCTCGACCCGTTTGAGAGCGTCAGAGGCTTGCGTTGTGCCGGGGGAGAGCGCAAGTACGGCTTCGTATTGCGTCTTCGCATCAGCCCAGTTTTCAGTCTTGATATGCGCAACGGCGGCTGTCATATGGGATTCAATTGAATCCTGCAGTATTGCGAGTTCGACCTGTTGGAGCCCATCGTTTGGTGCGGTTGAGTTAGGTTGCAACGATAGGGCGGCGGCAAACGCGTCGCGGGCAGCGGCATATTCTTTGCTATTCAACGCGGTAAAAGCGTCAGACATCTTATCGTTGAAGCGATTCAAGCGGATGGTTTTTTGAACACGTGCAACGCCTGTTTTTGCAACGGTCCAGTTGGCGTCCAGTTGATAGGCTTGTTGATAAAGACGCAGTGCGGTTTGTAGCTCGCCATTTTTCTCTTCTGCGTTGGCTGTCGCCGCTAGTTGCATAACTTCGCGAAGATTATTCGCACGTCTCAGGGAGGCCTGTAATTCTTGGCTATCGGGTTTGATAGCGACAAGGATCATGAATGCTTGTATTGCCTTTTCTGCATCGCCGTCGATGAGGGCCTGATTACCGGTGTCGAGATTTGTTTGAAAAATTGCATCGACTTTTTGCAGCGATGCCTCAAGCACTGCGATAGCCTGTGAGTACTTTTCGATTGCTGTTTCGTAGTTTTGGTTCCTATAGGCGTCGTCGCCGAGGTTGCCTATGACTGTGACCTGATCGTATGCGGCTTTTGCCCATAGCTGTCCGCCAAGATCTTCTAACTCTATTTGTAAACGTAGTAGGGAGGATGCAACTGTTTCAGCGGCTTGTTTGCGTTTCTGAATTTTTGCTTGTTCCAACGGCGCAATCACCCGGCCTGTATTTGCGGCTTCAATTTCGGCTGTGGTTAGTGTTCTGTCTGTGTTGTTGCTTGTGTTTTTGATGGCTTTGTCCCCAGCGCCTTGCCTCGATTGTGAGGGTTCAACGTTTGCCAGCGGGAGTATAAAGAATACGACAAATGCTAATACCACAATGATAGCGAGAGAAGCGATGACGATAGTTGAGGAGATCGTGTTGCGTTCTCTCGGTAATTTTTGCAGGGGTATCTGTTCTTGTGAAGGTATTGCTCGCCTTGACGGGTCTTTTGCGTTTGATTCTGTATTTTCTGGATTTGCAGTCAGATTACCGTTGCCAGAGTGCAATCTGTCAAATGTACTGATGATGATTGATATATCCGTAGGGCGATCGAACGGGGACTCGCTCATCATGCTAATGAGGATCTGCTTAGCGTCGGTCGGTATGAGTAACTTGGCGGTGGAATCGCTCTGTTTGAAAGATTCCCCTGTGAGACTAATGAAGAGTAATTGTCCTAGAGAATAAATGTCATCCTGACGAACACGGTCGTGCCCCTGTTTAATCTGAGGGCTTCTGTAGGCTTCATCTTTCAGGATTGATTGTGCTGGTGTCGTAAAACCTCGCAGGTATGCGCGTCGATTCGAATCAATCAGTATGCTGTTGGGACCGATGAAACCATGGGCGAAACCCAGTTCGTGGGTATACTCAACTGCTCTGGCAATTTGTCGAATATAAGGCCAGGCACCTTGAAAGGGCGCGATAGCAGGGTAGCTTTCAACATCAAACTGAAATTTCGATATCAACACCGTGTGTTGTTCGTCTAGGTGATCTGATTGAGGATAAAGCCTAACGATATTTTCATGGAGGAGATTCGTGAGCTGACGCGTTCTTGAAAGCAGGGCGTCTCTTTGATCGTATGAGAGTTTCGGACCAAAGATTTCTGCCATGACTGGCGGTTCATCGGATGCCTGATACTCTGCTCGCCAGGTAGACTTCAACGGCGTCTCTGACAGCTTCTCAACTAAGCGGAATTGGCC
This sequence comes from uncultured OM182 clade bacterium, assembly GCA_905182025.1. GTDB lineage: Bacteria > Pseudomonadota > Gammaproteobacteria > Pseudomonadales > Azotimanducaceae > JAHRVQ01. Next base: position 35,679 of record CAJJAA010000040.1, on the reverse strand, counting down.
AGCAACTATCTGGCCCGCAACAAATAAATTACTCATAGGTAGAGAATCATAAATAAGGTAACACTAAGACAACGATTTTCAGGATCTATTCTACCTTGTTTTCAGATGCGTTCCCTGTTTCGGCGACATAGATCTCTTGCAATATACCTCTCCATTGCTCGTATTGAGCATCTGCGGTGCCGGTGAGTTCGATTGTGCGGCCTTCAACATCGAGGACATAGGGTGTAATTTCTGATCCGAGGGATTGGCTTAGCTCACGTAGTGACTCGGCATGTATCTCAGCTTCGCGTCGTTTATCCAAGCCTGACTTGACCGCTGCGATACCACCAATAACCGCACCTGCGGCCGCAACATCACCTGCATAGGTGCCGCTTTCTGATCCCGCATATATGCCGCCGGCGATGAGCAGACCTCCCGTGATAAGTCGGGCGGTACTTTGACGCTGCATTTCTTTCAAGTTCAACGCCTCTTCGTAAGTCGCAAACCGCCATTCATCGTAACTTTCTTTCATGTCGCGATAAAACTGGCCGTAGTACTCATCGAGCGTATCAACAAACAAATACTCTCTTTCCTTAATTTTGGTGACGCGGCTAAGCATGCGATCTTGATCCGCGGGCAACTGTGTAATGCTTGTCTGACCGCTTCGAGAGACTTTCAAGTATTGGCCAAATGCATCCGGCGCCAAACTCTTAGCAAAAATAAGTGATGAGGTTTGTCGTATCCTCTCTATTTTTTCCTCCGATAGGGATTCACGAAAGCGTAATAAGTCGTTGGCAAAATCGTTATACAGATCCTGAAAGGGGTCTTCATTAATGCCTTTGTAGGAGTACTTACTGGCGAGATCTTTGTACTCTTTGCTGACCCAGACCTTGCCGGTTGAGTCGCTCGCCTTCAACCTAAGTTTCAGTGTTTCGCCGTTGGATATAAGAATCATTCCAGAGACAACTAAATCAACCGCTTCCGAAACATTGGGTGTTACCCGAACAGCGCCCCAATTACCTGTTTGTTCGAGCGTGTCCTTCATATGATAAGCGATAAATTGTGATTCAGCCCTTCGTACATCGGGGACCACGAACTTTTTGGTTTGTTCTTTTTCCGTTGCGGGGATGTTGGGATCCAGAGGCAGAATTCCAATGTCCATATAAAGGTGCTCAGGTAGTTCGACTTGAGCTTGGATCGCCGGCGTAGAGTTCGCTTTGATAACTTCGGTACTGCCACAGCCAGCAAGTGTGAGCAGCAAACTGCTTAACATTATGAGCCTAGTGGCGCAGTGTTGACCTGTCCGTTGATTGCCAATTGAACGTGTAAAAGCAAGTCGAATCGAATCGACAGTTTGGCAAAATGCGCTGTTTGCAAAAAGCGATCTAGTCATGTTGATTTAGAGTCCTTCCTTATATCTTTTATATTCTTCCCAAAGTTTCGCTTTCAATTCTGGATCCGTTTCATCGATAGCCGCTTCTCTGAGCTGTTGGGCAACAATATCATCGCCCTGTGCACTGGGTATATCGTCTGGGGTCGCACTTGCGACAGTCTGTTCGTCTTTGTTGCCGGGTACAGTGCTCGTAACAACAGAAGGTTGAGCGCTACCGTCTGTTTGTGGACTTTCATCTTGCGGACCATCACCCGTCACTAAAACGAGACCTTGTCCTTTGCTGCCAGGGAGTCTGTTTTTGGTCGATTCTGAAATGGGTGGCGCAGAGGAATTGATAATGATGGCGCGAGCGGTTTCAATCTGATCATCGAATATGATGAGTGATTCATTTAATTCGTCATCCAATGTGCCAAGTTCGCCAACCACAACAACCTGGGTACCACTCGGAAGTTCTGTACCCTCATAATCTGGCATACCCGTTCGCGCATTGAGAACTGCTTGGGTTGCAATCACCAATTGTACGTTGGCATCGCCTAAAGCGTCATTAGCGCGCGCTCTAAGTTCGCTGCCATCACCACTATGTTGCGCGTCAATGTCGGATAGCGCTTGTTCAGCAATAAGTATTCCGACTCTCGCGTCAGCAAGAAGATCCTCAGCCTGCTGAAGTTCCGCATCTGTTTCAGCGCCAGAGACAGCTTCGCCTGCGGCCTGAAGTGCGATACCCGCTTGTTCGAGCGCCTCTTGAGCCGCCGCAATATCTTCCGATAAGCCACCATCAGCATTTTCTTGAGCGGCGGTGTCGTTCATTGAATCACTACCCGAACCAGAGTCTGACTTAGCATCAGCAGGGTTACCCGATGTATTTGGCATCGATCCTGAATCTCCGCCGGGCATCATTTCATCGCCGGCAGCGGCGTCGCCTTGGCTCTGAGCCATGGTCTCATTTTGCTGACCTTCACTACCCTGTTGCATTGAATCACCGTCGACTTGTTGGTCATTCGCGCTCGATTCATCAAAGACGAGTTCGTCGCTTTGACTGTCGGTTGGTTCCATTTTGGGAATGAGTGGATCTTCGGGTTCACTGCCGGATTCATTTGAATCCGATTCGGGTTGCGTACTGCCATCGTTAGCCGTTTGTGACTGAGCATCGCCCAGCAGATCTGCAACACTTGCCACGTCTTCACCGGCCGCTTGAAGGTCTGTGCCTGCTTGTGTGCGCTGTTGTCTGTCCTGTGATGACTCACCCTGCTGGCTGGGGGGTTGTTCGCTGCCGGACTGCTGCTGTTGTGAAGACTGTTGTGAAGACTGTTCTGATGATTGCTGGCTAGAAGACTCACTTGAACTTTGGGATTCCGACGAGCTTTTTTTAGACGAGCTTTCTTTAGCAGGGCTTTGCTTTGAAGAGCTTTGTTTTGAAGAGCTCTGCTGAGAAGAACTCTTTTTCTGCTGAGACTGGCTAGGGTTCGATGGCGAAGGCTTCGAGGGACTGCTCGGTGAAGATGTCGGTGGCGTCGGTCTCGATGGTGAGCTGGGACTGCTAGGTGGACTGCTTGAAGGTGACGAAGAAGGTGGCGGTGTTGGCGGCGGTGTTCGCGACGGCGGCGACTTGCAGCCTTGGACAAGCAAGAGACAACCTAAGATTATCATGACAGTGGTTGATCTCATTTCGTGTAATTCTCCTTATTGGCTTGTTATCGATTGCCGTAAACGATCGGCGTATTTTTTTTAACCGTGAATTGATCTCCAAATACGATTCGAGACTATCATCTGCCGAGGTTAATTTCTGCCGATCATAGACCTTTAGCTGAAACCTCGTGTGTCAACGTATCAAAAATAGCCCAGCCCTCTCAATATGTTGTACGTGCGTGAACATTTAGTCCGATGAGTCTGATCACTTTATTTAAAACCATTGTCATTTTTTGGGTCCTATATTGCGCGAGAGCCCCACAAACAGACGCATTTTCATTATTCACTAACAAAGCTGAAGTTTACCTGAATCGTCATGGTAATTTTCTTATTGTTTGCTACTGTATTTGAACCGTAATAGTGGTGAAATGTTCTATCAGGTCGTGATATTGATCGGTCTTTTATCGAATGATCGAAAGTGCCTGTTAGTTTGGGACGAATATAACGCCATTAGCAGTGAACGCAGGAGTAACAGATTGAGAAGTACAATGGCCGTGATGAAACTGCTGATAAGCTTATTAACACTAGGTTTGATGATTTCATGCACCACTAATGTGCAAGTTGAAGGCTCGGTGCCGACGCCCTTAGTTGCCAAAATTCCGGCGAATGTCGCTGTCTATTACGATGAAAATTTCAAAACGTTCGTTCATACCGAAGAATTAGATACGGAGGGCACTTGGATTATTAATTTAGGCGAGAAGAATCTCGAGTTTTTCAGGAATCTCTCCAATGCCATGTTCAGTTCGGTGACGGAAGTCGACAGCCCTGAATTGACGCCCGAGCAGCAGGTCCAATTCGATGGGCTGATTATACCGACGATTGATGAATATGGTTTTTTGACGCCCAAAATCGGCGTTCTGCCATTTTATTCAGTTTCCATACGCTATCAGGTGCTCGTACTAGGCAAACAAAATCAACGTGTCGCCAAATACGAAGTTGTCGGTTACGGCAAGAGTGAAGGAAACTCCTTTACGTGCAGGTGATGCCGTTGGTGATGCAACCATGCTGGCTATTCGAGACGGGGGCCAACAGATTGCGGTTGAATTGCGTCATCAACCGGCGATCATAGAATGGTTAAAACAAAGAAATCTGGACTGATCATTTGCGCCATATAACTTCTGGACCATTTAGGTTATCTTTTTGATGATCCTTTAGAGACAAAAAGAAACATGTTAAGCGTCGCCAAAGTATACAAAGCCCAACTGCAGGTCATCCTTATGACGATGCTCTTGATGGGTTGTGCCAGCGCCAGAATTCAACAATCGAGAACCGCGACAACGGGTATGACGACGGAAGAATCTTTAGTGATACTGAGTCGCACGAGTTATAACGAGAGAGAAACTGAAGAAAGCTTTACAGATTGTCTGTCGGATGCGCTGAGTGGCGGTCGAACACCGATCCGCTTGATGAGCGAAGCTGAATTTAAAGATCAGCTCTATCCCTGGTTTGAACCTAGAACGGCGCCCGATAGCAGTGATGATCTCGCTCGCCTTTTTGCTCAGCCTGGGGTCCAGCAAAGAATCGACGAAAACAATGTTCGATATATTGCGTGGATTGATGGCGATACCATTACCACCGACCGTGGAGGTAGTTTCAGTTGTACGGTGAGTACCGTGGGTGGTGGTTGTTTTGGTGTCACTTACTGGGAAGAAGATGCGTCCTACGAAGCGGCTATCTGGGACTTACAAAACCTAACGACAGCGGGAGAGATCAGCGCTGATGCTTCCGGGACCTCCTATATTGCCGGTTTAGTACTGCCGATTCCCATTATGGCCCGACCGGGAAATGCCGCTTGCAAAGCACTTGCGCTGCAACTTAAAGAGTTTCTTCAGGCCGAGGGCTAGTCTTCGCCTGGCGGCACAGTTTCTGAAAGACTGGGTGCGCTCTGTAGTACCTTGTAAGTTTGTCTCAAACCTAAGCCTTGCGTTTTAACAGGGCTACCTTCTGCCATCCTCGGACGATATTTTAAGGTGGAAATGTAGCTGCGATAGAGCTTTCTCTGCTCATTCGGAACGTTGCTGTCGATAATTTTGGCTTCGGAGACACGGCCTGTTGGATTGACCGAATACTCGAGTTCTACAAATAGCTCCTCGCCGAACGGCACGGTTACCGGTTGTCTCGCTAACACCGGTTGCAGTGTTTTGTCGGGATAAAGTCGCTTTGGGATACTAAATAATTGATAACGAAGTTGCTCGTTTTCTGGCGTGTCGACAAGTAACGCCCAAGCCGCTTCATAGGTTGGCACATTTCTCGTATCAGAGGTGAGCGTGTAGGTATCGGCTAGTTTAACCAGCGCATTGGCGACGTCTGCAGCATCTGAACTGGGGTGATTGCTTACGATAGCGTAGGCTCGCTGCATGGCCTCTTCCGCCTGAGTTCTTGATGAACCCTGCAGAAAGCGCACTTTCGACATTTCGATCAGAGGATCGACTAATCGTAAATCTGCCTCGCCGTAATTGTCCTCGAGGATCGCTAGCGAACGATCAAACATGTTGATGGCATCGCGAAATAGACTATCTCGATACAGTCGAGTCTGAGAGTTCACGTTGACATTAAATGAGTGACCTCGAACGGCGAAGTAGGCGCCTAGTTTGGTGAGTGTTGGGATGATTGCTTCGTCATCAGGCCCAAAGGCCTGTTCGATGACTTTTAATTTCAGTCTCTGCTCTTGGTCAGCCTGATACGGCTTGTTCGTTCTGATATGAATTTCTGTTAAAGCGTCGATGACGGGTATCTGCAGCTGGGTATAAACGCCGTCGATCCGATGTGAGATATGCTGCGCCTGTCTATAGGTGTCAGCGGCGTATTCCAAATAGCCGGTTTTATGCTCGATAACCGCTTCCGCAATCAGCATTTCAAAAAGCGCTGAATGAAACGGACTAATACTTTCTGTATGGACAATGGCCAGTCGCAGGGAGGCAAGTGCAGGTTCAGGTCGGTCAAGCTTCCAGTCGATCAGTGCTGAGTTTGTTAATACTTTTGCGTAGTTCAGGCTATCGACGTCGAAGTCACGGGAAACCAGTTCAACCATGTCATTAGCCGTCTCGCCGGCGCCAATCAGTTCCTCATCGCGTAACTGTTGTAGCAAGGTCTGTTGTAGTGTTGTTAGCGCGGGATCTTGAAACGCAATATCTTTATAGATTGCATTGGTGGCAAACACAGGACTTGTGGTTGCGAGAATGATTAGTCCTTGAATGAGCTTTCTTATCATAGTTTAAAGCGTAGTTTTCAGGGTTCAAGTTTTGTCGTTTTTTTTCGAGCAGTTCTATCCGTCTAGCGAGTTATCAATTTAAAAAGACTTTCTCAGTGCAACGAGTCAATATATCTGAATTTCCTGTCCTTATGTCCAGTCTTTAGGTTTTAAACGTCTGCTTGATGCGCACGTCTTTTGTCTCAACAGGTTCACCGTTGCGTATAGCTGGACGATACACCGACCGTCTTAACGTTTCCCGCAACAAGTTTCGCATCTTGGATGGGATTTGTGGTGTTAATATTTCAATATCATAAAGGTCACCGCGGCTGCCGACGGTAAAGCTTAAGTCGACAACCAGTTGACTGAGACCGCTGTCATTTTGGAAACTGAACGGCAAGATGTTAATAATCTGTCGGTGCACAAATCGATAGGGGTGACCGACGACTCGATACACTTTTTCTGTTTTTTCATAGTGCGAATATTGCCCCTTGTCCCTAAGCGCCATGGTGTAGAGATTATCCGCTAAAGGCAACGTGAAGCTTTGTGGCGGTAATGTCTCAAGTATTAGCTGTTCCTGAGCGGAAATCGGTGAAAAATTAGTATTGCCAAATCGATCCTTCTCGGGCATAAAAAGTCTTGGGTCTTTACCTCTTCGGGATATAAGTGCACGACTCATTGCGATGCTCTTCGGCTCAGAAAGGGCAGTCTGCTCTGACTCATCCATGAGTTGCCACGCTTGCCGGTAATAGTCGGCAGCGGTAATCGTCTTGCCTTGATCAGTGAAGCTATCGCCAAGCGCGAGATAGGTCGCAATGCGAACGTCAGCGGGTAGATTAGCGTTGTGCTGGAGTACCGCAAGGGCCGTCTGCATCACGATGTGACTACAGCAGATTCGGCGCAGGCGCTTTAATTTTGCCCGTTCGATGATAATCGGTAAATGATGCGGGTCGAGCGGTCCTGCGACGTTGGTGACGATCTCAGCTTGTACGTTTAAGAGTTTGTCTGCGCGGGTAAATTGACCTGAATCCACATACCATTGTCCCAGTTTGTTGAGCGCTGGAATAGCATCGAGGCTGTCATCGCCGAAATGATGCTGTGCAATAAAAAGTGAAAACTTCTGAGTCTTGTCGGCTTGTTCAGCATTTCCTTGGGCAAGAGAAGCATCTGTCATCAGGTCGATGATTTCAATTTGGCGCAGGGAATAAACACCTTCTTCTCTATGGGTTAGATGTTGGGCTCTTGCGCCATATTCGGTCGCTTTGGCGTAATCCCCCAATGCCTGATAACTTCGTGTCAGACCAATCATTGATTCTATGAGTATTGGCGAGTAGTTGCCTTGGCGGGCCTCTACAGCGAGCGCAAATTTCAAATAGTTGTCGATAGCCAGCCCATAGTTACCATTCATCTCGTGAAGACGCCCAACCGCGTCTAGATCATTGCCGATATCCTGATCGTCTATACTTTCTAGTGAATAATTCAACGGCTGTGTATTGTCCATTTCACGCAAGATGTCTGATGCTAATGGCTGTGCACTAACAAGTGGCGCGCAGAACGCTAATAAGAAGATGATTAATCCTACAAGTGGCGCTGTGGGTTTTGACATCGGGCATTGTCCAGCTTCGTGGGTTGTCATTATTGACCAGAGCATTGTCAGTGTAAATCGCTGGCCAGTGATAGAGTGACCGACGGCGAGGTTTCGATCGACAGAAACGTAAACGAACTTTATTGGGCCAAATGCGGTCTATATAGTCAATACTGAGTTCGACCTATAATCCAATAATTCTTAGTATCAGCGTGGCAATCTCGATGTGGGACATTAAGATGGACATTTAGATGTCAGAGATACTAGTCGGCAGCTGTTTCAACGCGAGTAGCAACTTCGTGGGGCTACATCTTTTTTTAGAACACAAGCATGATTGCAAAGGATCTAATGTTAGCAACGCTATTAAATAAAGTGTCATTCGTCAGAGATGTGAAAAGCAGAACCTTGAGTCTACTGCTTATTGTCATTTTTTTTGGCTCCAATTCTGTTTTCGCCATTAGTCTCGAAGAAGAACTAAAGCTAGGTGCAGAGCAGCATAAGAAAATCATTGCCCAGTTTGGTGTTTACAGGGACAAGGAATTACAAAATTATATCGAAATGGTGGGTAAGCGTGTTGCCGCGCAAAGTTCTCGACCGGAGCTTGAATACCATTTCACTATTCTGAACGATGACATGATTAATGCTTTCGCGGTTCCTGGTGGATATGTCTACGTGACAAGGGGAATGCTCATGCATATGAATTCAGAATCGGAACTTGCCGCGGTCCTAGGCCATGAGGTCGCGCATATAACGGAGCGGCATACGTTCCGATCCCAGTCCAGAGGGAAAATGTTAGATGTTGCGAGCCAAGTGGCGGCCATTGCAACAGGGACGCCGGGCATCTATCAAATAGGTGATATGTTTGGCGGCGTTTTATTGTTGGGGTTTAGCAGAGAGTTTGAATTAGAGGCCGATCAGGTTGGTGCGCAATACATGGCGAAAGCAGGCTACTCGCCAGAGGCTATGTTGAAGACAATCGAAATTTTAAAGTCGAAAGATCGCATCGAAATGGCACAGGCTAAGATTGAGAAGCGAGAACCGAGGGTCTATCACGGTTTTCTATCGACCCATCCTGATCACGATACACGCTATAAAGAAGCGGTTCGTGAGTCGTCTAAGTTGGTGGTTGATTATGACGAATTCATTCAGGCTGATGAATTTTTACAACAACTCAACGGCATGGCGTACGGTAGCTCGCGACAGGTGGGCGTAGTGAGGAAAAGCACCTTCTATCATCCGAAACTCGGAATCAAACTAACATTTCCGCAGGGTTGGCGAATTGAACCTACCGACAGAGGCATCCAGGCCTTGTCCGTGACCGCCGATGCTGCATTCGTGCTTCAGACCTCTAGAATGGCAAAGAATGTCAAACCAAGAGACTACCTTGAGAAAAGCCTTGGATATAATATTAGAGAGGGGCGTGAAGTCACGATTTCAAAAATGCCTGGCTTCCTTGGTATCGCCGACCGAGCGGATTCACCCTATGGGCCAAGACCAACTAGACTTGCGATGTTGACGGATACGCGTAAGCGGCTTGTATATATCTTGGCGGGGTCAGGTCAGTTCGACTTAAAGAAAATCGCTTCGGACCGAGATTTCATTGCCACCATATTTAGTTTTGATGTGATGGATTCAGACGATCGTAAGGTTGCAAAAGTGCCAAAGATTCAGGTCGTGCGCGCAGAAGAGGGTACGACGATGGCGTCGCTGGCAGAGCAGTCACCGATAACTAATTATGCATTGGACAAACTAAGGGTAATGAACGGTTTGTACCCGAATGGTGAACCCGAACCGGGACAGCTAATTAAAATAGTTGATTAGTCACGTTAACCGGCGAGGCGCAGCAGTGCTTCGTGGCTGGCGAGTTGATCTTTATCGGATACTTGAGGCATGCGTCCGCGGACGATCAAGTGCGTCATGCTTAGTTTCTCGACGTACTGTTGGACCTTGTCTTTCACATAATATTGATCGCCGATAATGGTCCATTCGTCAATACTCGCCTCAGCATCCCGCATGTTATGTCCAGGGCCTCCTGCCAGCGCCTCTTTAACGTCGTTGGCTAAGCTTTGGTTGTCGGTGATAAATGCAGTTCTCATGATAGGAATGGTATCAATATGATTATGCCCCGCATCTAAGGCAACCTGTTGATGATGTTGGTAGTTTGCAACTAACGTCTCGAGTGTCTCGACCGGTGATGCGAGATAGGGCATGCCTAGATTGCCTGCTTGTTTCAGCGCCAGAGGACCAAAAGCCGCTACCCAAATCGGAGGGTATGGTTTCTGGACAGGTAAAGGTGCAAGAAATATCGGTTCTTCATCATCCGCAAGAATGGGATTGCCTTCCCACGCATTGATCATTGTATCGAGATTGCTTTTGAATCGTTTGCGTTTATCTTTTGTCGGCAGTTCGAAAGCTTTGAACATGGCATCTTGAACGCCACGCCCTACGCCTAAAATGACTCGCCCATTAGAAAGTTGATCCAGCACAGCAACTTCAGCCGCCGCCTGCAGGGCATTTCTGATCGGTAGAAGATAGGAAGTGGAGCCGAGTTTGATCGTTTTTGTCCGTGCCGCGATGGCAGCGAGTAACGTTAGTGGTGACGGGATAGAACGAATATCGCCGAAATGGTTTTCCGGTAGCCATATCGAATGAAAGCCAATAGCCTCAGCTTCTTCTGCTTGTCGGCATAGTGGTTCGGCTTGCCAGCCACCTGTATCAGCCCAGGCTGTGACGGCTATTTTTAGACCTTGGTTTGATGCTTCAATACTGTCTGGTGCTACATTCATATAAATCGTGTTGCGTCCTTGTCGCCAACTGCCTAGAGAATCACATCTGCGGGTAAATGCCCATAGCTGTTCCTAATAAATGCCCATAGCTGTTCTTATTAAATGCCGATAGCTGCTCTTTCAAAATGCCTATAGCTGTTCTTAAAAGGTGTCTATGGTGGTTCCTGTCGTTTGCCTAGCTATTGTGTCTGCTCATTGTGTCTACTTATTGTGTCCACCTATAGTAAAAGACAGCAAGAATCTTTCTGTGGCAGAATACCGCATCAAAATTTTTAAGAGGCTCGCACAAATGTCGACTCCAAATATACCCGTTATTGTAGGTGTATCTCAGATCCTGCAGAGATTAACTGACCCCTTGCTTGGTAAAGAACCTGTGCAGCTTATGGTTGATGCGGTTAGAGCGGCAGCGGAAGATGCTGGCAATTCGAAATTGCTCGACGAAATTGAGTCCGTTCGGGTTATCCGTGGTGTTTGGCGTTACAAAAACCCAGCTCAATATGTCGCTGATGCTCTGAGTCTTGGCAATGTCGAAACGTGTGGTACGCCTTATGGCGGTAATATGGTTCAAAATGCCGTGAATCAATCGGTACTGGAAATTCAAAGTGGCTCGAAATCTTGCATCGTCATTACCGGTGCTGAAAACGGTAATAGTCAAGCCAAGGCGCTAAAAGCCGGCGTAGAATTGCCGATTACCGATATCCCAGGAACCTATTCTAGAATGCTCGACGAGGAGCACAAAATGTCCTCAGATGGTGAAAACAACCGTGGTATACGTGCGCCGATTCAAATTTATCCGATCTTTGAAAACGCGATTCGCTATAGTCGAGGTGAAAGCATCGAGGCTCACCAAAAGCGTATATCTGAATTATGGGCTGGTTTCAGTAAGGTGGCGTCGAACAATCCTCATGCTTGGCTTCAGAACGCCGTCGATGCTGAGACGATTCGTACAGCGTCGGCATCAAACCGAATGATTAGCTTTCCTTACCCTAAACTAATGAATTCGAACAATGCAGTCGATATGGCATCTGCGCTACTCGTTTGTTCAACCGAGAAAGCCAAGCAAATGGGTATTCCTGAGTCCCAATGGATCTATCCCTGGTCAGGAACCGACGCGCACGATACTTATTTTGTGTCTAATCGCGATAACCTGCATTCATCCCCGGCTATTCGTATAGCGGGCAAACGGGCGCTTGAGTTGTTGGGTATGGGTACACAGGATATCGATCTTATCGATGTCTATAGCTGCTTTCCTTCCGCCGTCCAAGTTGCTGTGAAAGAACTGGGTCTTGATGATTCGAAACCCCTAACCGTGACTGGCGGACTGACTTTTGGAGGAGGTCCTCTGAATAACTATGTGATGCATAGTATTTCTCGAATGGTTGAGTTGCTGCGAGAAGCGCCGGGTAAAAAGGGCATGATCACCGCTAACGGTGGCTACCTGACGAAACATGCGTTCGGTATTTATTCTTCTGAGCAACCTCCAGAAGGCTTCAAACATGAGGATGTGCAGGCTGAAGTTGATGCGACTTTTTTCAGAGAGGCTGTTGACGAACATGAGGGCGAGGTCACGGTTGAGTCCTATACTGTGATGTACGGCCCGTCAGGTCCTGTGACGGGACATACTGCTTGCCTGCTACCAGATGGGAGGCGTACCTGGGCGAATGTCACTGACGCAGATACCCTGCTGGAAATGACACGGTCGGAGTTTTGTGGCAAAACAGGCGTGGTCAGTAAAGATGGTGACATAGCGCTTTAAACTGAGTGATAGCTCATCATAAGTATTAGGTAAGTGTTGGCTTCTTTTAATGAAGGCTCTGTATAACCGAGAGCTCTCAAAGACAGTTGGCGCTAGGGAATTCACCCCTAGTGGTTCGACGCTGGAGAATGTTGTTGTGAATGGTTTTTTGAAACGAATGGGATACGGTCCGGACGATAAGGTGCTCGTGACGCATATCGATGATATTGGTTTCTGTCATGCAGCCAATGTTGCCTCCTTCGAATGTTTGGATGTAGGTGCGGCAACCTGTGGTTCGATTCTGACAGCGGGTCCTTGGTTTCAGGAAGCCGCTGACATATGTCAGCGGCATCCTGAATATGATGTCGGTGTGCATCTGACGTTAACCTGCGAGTACCCACACTTCCGTTGGCCAGCTTTAAGTACACGCGACCCCGCCTCAGGATTACTCGATGAACAAGGGTATCTGTGGCGAACCCGCGAAGATGCCATACGTAATGTCGATGTCGAGGCGGCCAAGACAGAGATGCGTATGCAGATAGAAGTAGCGCTATCTGCGGACCTTGAAATCAGCCATATCGATACGCACATGGGCTCCGTCGTTCATCCCAAATTTCTTGGCAGTTATCTCGATTTAGCTAACGAGTACGGTGTGCCGGCTTTTTTACCAAACGTTACCAGTGAGCGATTGCGAGAATTAAATCGTATTGCACAGCAGGATGAATATTTGGCGATTCTCGAGAAAATCGATGCTGATAAGGTGCCCACGCTTGATGAAATTCTGGTTGACACGTTAGTGCCCATGGATGAGTTAGGTGAAGATAATAAGTCGAATTTTTATCGTCGCTTGATTGATGGCGTGCAGCCTGGTTTAACACATTTATTATTTCATCCAGCGAAAATAGGCGATGAATTGTTGGCGATTGATAAGCAACGACCTGATTCTCGTCATGCGGATTACTTGGCTTTCACCGATCATTCTTTGAAAGACTATATTGAAAAAGCGGGGATCCATATGATCGGCTTTAGAGAATTGAAGAAATACGTATGAATAGGTTTTGAGTACGCCGGGTAACATCGTCACGGGTCGAGTTGAGCCAACACTGGAAATGGTGCGTGGCTATTTTCGAGATCAGGCTCGTGATCAGCAAGGTTTGCCAGAGTTCAGGAATCCACATTTGGAATCCCCAGTATCAGCTAAGGTCAAGGCGTCCGCTATATCGTCAGCTGTGCTAATTCCTGTCGTGGTTGAGGATAATCAACTATCAAATGTTGTCGTAACTCGCCGGCATGAGAACATTCGCTTTGGCGGCCATATCTGTTTTCCCGGCGGGCGAACGGATGCTGATGAGTCGGCCATTGCGACTGCATTGAGAGAAAGCGAGGAAGAAATCGGCCTAAATCGAGACGACGTGGAAGTGTTGGGCTGCCTTGGCAATTACTTTACTCAAGCTGGCTATAAGATTACGCCCGTCGTCGGGTTGATTCAAAACTCAGCGAACTTCAACGCGAACGCAGACGAGGTGAGTGAAATCCACCAAATATCTTTTGCTGATATGTTAGATAGCTCTCGCTACGCGTTAACGCGATATAGCGAAGCACGAGGTCATTACAGTTTTTCTCAGGGGCAGCTTAGAATCGCGGGTCCAACCGTTTCCGTTATGATCGGGTTCTTTGAGACGTTATTGGCGTATCGCAATAATGAGGCTGGAGATAATGGTTTAGCACGTTGAGGGCGCGTGACGATGTTCGCGATGTGCTAGGGCTGGCGGCTTTGGTCTCGATTTTGGTCAACACTATGGTCACTATCGTGATTTCCATCGTGGTCACAGTGATCAGCGCGGCAAATGCGATAGTTTTGTATGTGTGCAGCTGCGAGTACGAGTCCGCCAATTGATGTCATTAATCGTTCGCCGTCGATACCGACGAGATCATGACCGAAGAGTGCTGTTACGGTTAACACCGTCAAACCAATCCCACCGAGTATCATCGTCGCCATATCTTTATGGGCGCGACAGCCAATCGTAAGGGCAATCAAACTGGCGGGTAGGATAAGCAACAACATGACAAGATGAAATGTCTGTTCATCCAAGATGCTGGAATGGGCAATCGGGTATAGCGTAATCAGTATTGGCAACGCTAAACAATGCAATAGGCAAGTGGCGCTGAGGAATACCGCAACGCCGTCAAGTATCGATCTATTGTTTTGTTTTTGGTTCATTTCAGTCTATTTGGTCTAGCGATATCTGCGGTCGCATTGTATACCATAAAGGGACGATCTTTAGTACCGAGACAGGTCTAAATAATTATCTTTAAGTAGCTGATCTTTGCCTCAGCACTTGGGTATAATCCGCAAAATTAAAGGGGTATGTCGTGTCAAAACTACCAATATTTAGTCAGCTATTCGCAAAATCGCCTGTTCAACCAATCCAGAAACATATGAAGGCGGCGTATGAATGTGCGAGTCACCTGCCAGAGTTCTTCGAAGCTGTGTTGGATGATGATTGGAAGAAGGCTAAAAAAATCGGTACTAAGATTCGGAAATTGGAAAGCGACGCAGATGATTTAAAGCGTAGTATCCGATTGAACCTGCCGCGCAGTTTGTTCATGCCCGTGTCACGCACAGATTTGCTCGAACTTGTGCAAGCTCAGGACAAAATTCCGAATCGAACCAAAGATGTTGTTGGCTTGACCCTTAGCCGCCATATGCAATTCCCGAGCGAGTTGGGGCCACTCATTATAGAGCTCGCCTCAAAAACAGTCAGCGCATCGCAATTAGCGTTTGAGGCGTTGAAGGAGCTTGATGAATTGTTTCATTCGGGTTTCAGCGGCAGTGAAATTGATCTGATTACTGGCATGCTTGCTGAACTCAATGATGTTGAACACGAAACTGACGTGCTTCAAGGCAAACTGCGAGACGCGTTCTTTTCGATTGAGAAAGATTTGAACCCTGTCGATGTTATGTTTTTTTACAGAATGATCGAGTGGATCGGGGAGATCGCGGACAATTCTCAGTCCGTTGGTAATCGACTGCTGTATCTGATCGCTAAATAAAAGTACGACCCAATAGAACGCCTACAAATAATATTTAGATCGTTGGAGTAATCCTTTATGGATGTCATCGCAGAGCACGGCAACATACTTTTGATCCTCGCCGTAGCATTTGGTTTCTTTATGGCCTGGGGTGTTGGGGCAAACGATGTTGCAAACGCCATGGGTACGTCAGTTGGTTCGAAAGCAATCACAATCAAACAGGCGATCCTGATTGCAATGGTGTTTGAATTTGCGGGCGCCTATCTTGCCGGTGGTGAAGTCACAGCAACGATACGAAAAGGCATTATCGACCCTGACTTGCTAGGTCAGACACCTGAGTTATTAGTCTACGGCATGATGGCATCGTTGCTAGCGGCGGCGATTTGGCTTCTTGTTGCAACGGCCATGGGTTGGCCTGTATCAACCACGCACACAATCGTCGGTGCCATCGTTGGATTCGCTAGCGTCGGTATCTCTGTCGATGCTGTTAACTGGGGCAAGGTTGGTGAGATTGTCTCGTCATGGGTGGTTTCACCCGTCATGGCGGGTACCTTGTCTTTTATTCTATACATGAGCGTAAGGCGATTCATTTTCGCGGCCGAGGATCCCTATGTCGCGGCTAAGCGGTTTGTCCCAGGTTATATTCTGTTAGTTGGCTTTGTTATTTCGATGGTAACGATGGTCAAGGGCCTAAAGCACGTAGGTCTAGATATCCCTTTCAAGGAGGCGATACTGTATTCCATCGGTGTCTCAATTATCATTATGTTCATCGGCATCGCGGCGTTGACGAGAATTAAGCGGATAACCGATTCCGAACAACACTCTTTAGTTTATGTTGAAAAGGTGTTTGCTGTTTTGATGATCTTCACAGCCTGCGCCATGGCATTTGCCCACGGTTCCAACGACGTAGCAAATGCGATCGGACCCTTGGCGGCTATCAATGGCATTATTGAATCCGGCGGCGCTGTTGCGCAGGAATCAGCAATGCCCGTATGGATCTTGCTATTAGGTGGTAGTGGTATCGTTGCGGGGCTGGCGCTCTATGGCTACAAGGTCATTATGACTATCGGTAGTAAGATCACTGAACTGACACCCAGCAGTGGCTTTGCGGCTGAGCTTGCGGCCGCCACAACGGTGGTCATTGCTTCAGCTTACAGTCTGCCCGTGTCGACCACGCACACACTGGTTGGTGGCGTTTTGGGCGTGGGGTTAGCACGCGGTATTTCTGCTCTGAACCTAAGAGTCGTTGGTACCATCTTTGTATCTTGGATGGTCACCTTGCCTGCAGGCGCAATATTGTCCATCATCTTCTTTTATATGTTCAAAGCAATCTTTGGTGTGTCGGCCTAACGCAGACGCCATCTTCTGTTGCTTTGTTATTGAAAGCATTAACGCGTCGCCTTTTTTCAATTTAATGATAGGGTCAGCGGAAGGAGAGATAGATCATGCAGAAAACATTCGACAATAAACTGGTACTAGTCACAGGCGGCGCAGGGGCTTTAGGTCAAGGTGTCGTCAGTTGGTATTCCGATCGAGGAGCGCGTGTTGCGGTGCTCGATTACTCCGATGAAATCCTTGCTAGTGCCTTCCCAAATCCCTCCGAAATGCACTGTTACGAAGCCTGCGACCTCACCAATCGAGACAGCTGCGTTGAAGCCGTTGGACGCGTTGTCCGTCAGTTTGGCGAGGTGAGTATACTGGCCAATATCGCCGGTGGGTTTCTTATGGGCGATCCCGTTCATGAAACGTCCGATGAGACTTGGAATTTCCTATTCGATTTGAACACGCGCTCAATATTAAATATGAGTGCTGCCGTCGTACCTGCGATGATTAACCAGGGGCAGGGTAAGATAATCAACGTCGCCGCTCGTGCGGCTTTGGCAGGCGCCGCTAATATGGGTGCCTACACCGCAAGTAAAGCCGCTGTTATGCGCCTTACCGAATCCATGGCGCTTGAATTGAGAGCGTCCGGCATTAATGTCAATGCTGTTATGCCGAGTTTGATCGATACGCAGCGCAATAGGTCTGACATGCCCGATGCGGATTTTTCAAAATGGGTTACACCCGCCGCAATTGCTAATGTTGTCGGGTTTCTTTCAAGTGAAGAGTCTGCTGCAGTTCATGGCGCCTGTATCCCAATCGATGGACTTAGTTAAAACAAAAAAGATGTCTAGCTAAAACGCCCACGTTAAAGTGGTGAGGAGTGACGATGGAAGACTGGATTTTATACGAAGTCGAAGACGAGATAGCGACGATCACCATTAATCGTCCTGAGAAGAAAAATGCCATGAGCTATAAAATGCTCGGCGACTTTATTGCGGTCATGGATCGTGCAGGCAAAGATGAGTCCGTGCGGATCGTTATTCTGACGGGTACGCCAGGTTCATTTTGCGCTGGTACGGACTTGGCAGATCTTGCAACAATACCGGGTGAGACAAGAGGCTTGCGGGGTTCCGCGGAAGAAAAAACGCGTTGGTGGCCAATTATATCGTGTCCTAAACCCGTGATTGGAGCGATTGATGGACCTGCTGTTGGCATGGGGGCGGAATTTACATCCCAATGTGATATTCGTATTGCATCAACGCGGGCGAGATTTGCCTGGAACTTTGCACACCGCGGTTTAGTGCCTGACACCGGCGCGGGTAGTTGGTTGTTGCCACGTTTGATTGGTACCTCGCAGGCATTTTGGCTGTTGTATTCAGGCGAGTTTATATCCGCTCAACAAGCTCATGAGCTTAAATACGTATCTGGCGTGTTTGAGCCCGAAGATCTCATGGATGAGGCCAGGAGAATGGCATCAATGCTACTTCAAGGTTCGCCATTCTCACAGACGCGGATCAAGTCGCTTGTCTACGAAGGGCTCGGTATTCCTGTTGATCAACATATGGAAAATCATACCAAGGCGTTGGCCGAGTGTTTTAAATCTGAGGATCACAAAGAAGGCGTCGCCTCGTTTCTTGAGCGCCGGCCCGCAAATTTCGTGGGTAAATAGTTAAATAATTAAATAATTAAATAGTTAAATAGTTAAATAGTTAAATAGTTAATAGTTAAATCGTAAATAGTTAAAACGTAAAAGACGTTGATAAAGGTATTAACCCCAACCAATAATTTGGTTGGGGTTTGTTTCTAAGTCCGTTAGGCGGATGCCCTGAGTGCTGTTTTGCCGCGAACCAATCCGCCGGGTAAATTACCCGTGTGATCACCATGCTCAAAAGTTACTTCGCCGGACTTAATCGTATAGTCGTATCCATCAACACCTTGGACCAATCTCTTGCCGCCAGTGGGTAAGTCATAGATTGCTTCGGGCCGATGCAAGTTGAGCTTCTCAAAATCGATGATATTGATGTCTGCGATCAACCCTTCTTTGATAAGACCTCGGTCCATCATGTCGTAAGCTTCGGCAGTTTTCCGCGTCAGGGAACGAACAAGGAATTCGAGTGGAAGCGTGTCACCCTTGCTTCGATCTCGGCCCCAATGGGTCATGATAAAAGTCGGCATGCCGGCATCGGCTATCACACCGCAATGTGCACCACCGTCGCTTAGCCCCATAATCACTTTGGGATGCTGCATTAGCATGCGTTGTGCATCCAAGTTGTAACCAACATATCCACCGAGGGGCTGGTAGAACAATTCTTTGCCATCATTGTCCACCAGTAGGTCGTACATGGCTTCTAATGAAGTCTTTCCAAGCTTCTTGGCGACACCGGCAACACTATCTTCAGCATCAGGTTCATAGTTTGGCCGCTCGCCCAGAGGAAAGACCATCTTCATCAGATCGTCCATGCTACCTTGGCGTGTAGATCGTATTTGAGACTCTTCGGCGAGAATTTTCGCCTTGATCTGAGGCTGCTGCATCTTCTTAACCTTCTCATCAAGAGGTAGGTTAGATACTTCGCTGACGTAGGTTGGGTGGGCTATGAAGGCGTGAAAACTACTCTGCAAACCGTGCAGAACGCCGGTTGGTCGACCAGCCATCTGGGGCATGATATCCATACCTTCTTCGCTGGCTTGCTGCGCGATGCGATAGATTTTACCGTTCTCATAGGCGGCCGCGGACGTGGCGATTAGCGTCACTTTCTTGCCTGTTTCTTTTGCGAACTGCTTAACCCATTGCCATTCGTCGTCGTCACCCAGATTGTCAGAGACTAATTCGAATATACCGTGGTCTAAGCCTTTCATTGCCAAGCCGAGTTGCAGCATCTCATCACTGCCGGCGAATGTACCGGGCACGTATTCTCCGTGAACGTCTTTGTGCAGCAGTGTTCGAGAGCTTGAGAAGCCAAGTGCACCGGCTTTGATACCGTCACGGACGAGCTCTGACATTTGCGCGATTTCGTCCTCGGTCGGCGGTTCGTCGCCGTTGCAACGATCTCCCATGACGTAAGCTCGCACGGGCCCGTGTGGTACTTGTGTCGCGACGTCGACTGTTCTTGGCATTTCCTCGAGCGCATCAAGATATTCCGCAAACGTTTCCCATTTCCAATTGATGCCTTCTGCAAGAGCAGCGCCCGGAATATCCTCGACGCCTTCCATCAGTTCAATCAGGAAGTTTTCTTTGCCAGGTTTGACCGGTGCAAAACCAACCCCACAATTACCCATCACAACCGTGGTAACACCGTGCCAACTTGATGGGCCCATGATGGGGTCCCAGGTAGCTTGCCCATCGTAGTGGGTGTGGATATCAACCCAACCGGGTGTCACGAGTTTGCCATTGGCATCGATGGTGCGAGTTGCGTCGCCTTCTACTTCGCCGACGGCGGCAATAAGGCCGTCCTTTATCGCGATATGACCGACGAACCTCTCGTCGCCAGATCCGTCAATGACAGTGCCATTTTTAATTAGTAGATCGTACATGTGCAATGTTCTCCCTTCGCCTGAATTGATGCGCGCTTGTTATTTTTTGTTGTCACAGGTTCTTGAAATCGTTTGTTGACGATTTAAGGTATCTAAATCCTAATTAGATGTCTAGATACCTTCAGAGACAAGCAGGGATATACTGTCGGTTTATAGTTTTAGTGTTGAAGCACGCAGGGGATGAAATGACAGAGGTTAAACAATGGCAGCAAATCGGTACACGTCAGTTAGCGGATTGCCGGATTTTCACGGTTGACGCAATAAAGTCGATATCACCGAAAACCGACGCTGAGCATGAGTTCTATGCAATTAATACCGCTGATTGGGTAAACATTGTGCCCATTACGGCTGACAATGAGCTTGTATGTATTCGTCAGTATCGCCATGGTAGTGCCGAAATCACGCTTGAAATTCCAGGCGGCATGGTGGATGCGGGTGAGTTACCGAAGCCTGCTGCGGCAAGAGAGTGTCTTGAAGAAACAGGCTATGAAGCACTAAATCTGAGCTCACTGGGCGTACTTAACCCAAATCCAGCGATATTCACCAACAAATTACATACATTTATCGCCAGAGACGTGAAAAAAATCGCTGAGATTAGCAATACGTCAACAGAACACACGGAAGTCGTACTGGTGCCGATGGATGAGGTGCCTCAGAAACTACTTTCAGGGGAAATTGATCACTCACTGGTCGCGGCCACTTTGTGGCGCGCGCTGTTTCTAAAGGCCTAAATTTGTTAATGAGCCCTGCTTAAGGCTGTGTATGAATGTCGCTCAGGGCTTTTCATAAGAACGGCTCAGAGCTGTTTATAAAGAACTGCTCAGGGCTGTTTATAAGAACCGCTCAGGGCTGTTAGGACCTCTGAGCGGGGATAGAGGTGTTCCCCTCAATTTCTCTGCTGTGGATATCACCGTTGCCTTTTGACAGCACGGTAAAGTCGCCGCCAACTCGGCTCACTTTGACACTCCCCGAGCCATCACTACCAATATCAACCGAACCTTTGACGCTATCGATTTCAACATCACCGCTTCCATCGCTGTCAATACTGACGTTAAGTTGAACGTTCTCAATATCGATACTGCCTGACCCATCGCGTTCAATCGTTACACTGCCAGAGACAGTGTCGATTTCGATGTCGCCTGAGCTGTCTCTTGGGATTAGCACGTTCCCATCGATGTCTCGAATATCAATCTTTCCAGAACTATCGACAATCGTCAGGGTGCCTTTGCTGCCTCGGATGTCGATATCACCCGATGAATCGTTGAGTTCCAGAGCCGTGAGGTTGTCAATAATTCGGATCCCTCCCGAACTGTCGTCGACTGATATAACGGATGCATCAGATGCTGATATGTCACCGCTTGAGTCTCTCAGTTGAATCAGAAGCGCGTGGGGGAGCGTGACTGTTATGTCTATGTGCGCGTAACTTGCATACCAATCATCGTCATCATAAGGAATAATTGCTGTCAGTATTAAACTCGCGCCTGTTTCTTCCGCGATAATGTCCATTTGATCGACATAATTTTGTTCGTCGGAGCAGACGTTACCTTCAACGCTTATTTCTGATGTTTCAGTACCGATGACGTCAAGCTGTCCGGCCAAGGCCTTCATTTCCACCAGGGTATAGTCAGCAGCGGATCTTGAAAAATTAATCTCTTTAGAATACTTACAGCCGAAAGCCCATGTGTTGCATGTCATACCAAGAAGGACAAGCAAGCCTAACATCTGCCTGATCGTATGGGCGCTATGCATTTTGGATGGAAAGATTGGCATGGTGAAATCCTTGAATAACATTCATTCTAAGTTTGACGCAAAAAACCTTCGGTTGGTTTGAATCATAAAGCGATGCCTGCTGACTGAATAGTTAGTGACATTGTGTGCGTTTTGCTGCCGTTTTTAAAAAAATGAACGGTAAGTTAACGATGAAAGTCATTTTCAATAAAATAGTTGTCGTTTGTTACTAATCAAGACGTCATAAGACGCCAAAGAGTTTCGTAAAACGTCAAGTTACTGTCTCGTTAGGGGCTGCCGGACATTGATGCTAGATCAAAACGTTGAAGTTTGTTGTAGCGGATCATGGCTTGAATCTCTTTTATATATTCATCGCCCCGTTCGGAATATTTGATCAAACCTTCAGCCAGATCATGACCTATAACGGTGGTTTTTTTTTGTCGCTGCTTTAGTCGTAACGCACGCAAGTCTTTGTAGGCGGGATGGGAGTTGATTGTCCTAACGTAGTAACTGACGCCCTCTTGCACGGATTCAAAATAAGCCACCTCGTGATGCAAACCTTCATCTCTGAGCTTAGGTTTTAAACCGCAGCCTTGAGTAAAGCACCAGATACCAAAAAAGTTGTTGGCCTGAGTTGCAAATCGAGATGTGCCCCATGCGGATTCGTTCGCAGATTGAGCAAGAATGAGCGACGGTGGAAGGGTATCTACTTTTGCCAGCAACTGTGATTTCACTAAATCGGTGAGTTGACCATCGTTGGTCGAGCTCATCGGAACACGATACTTTTTGGCGAGGCGCTTTATGATGTCACGCTCTGCGGCACCCAAAGAGGTGGATGTGTTTAGAGACAAGAGTTGCTTACGTTCTAAGGCCGTCTGGCGATTGGCCTGCTGTATCTGCGGCAGCATATAGTTGAAGAAATCGTGCTTTTTTTTCGTGACATCTTTGTAGCTTTTAAAATCCGGCCGGGTATTTGGCTTTTTCGAGTCGAACAGTCGATTATCCGCTTGGTCTACATCAAGGTCCGCTGGGCCCTTTGCGGCGTAGTGAAAAATGGCTATTGCTGCGATACATACCACAAGAATAACGACACCCATAAAATCGGCACTCTTCATTGTTACAACCACCCATTTTCTTGGAATTGTTTCTACTATTGTCACAATGGCGGCATATCGATTTGCCGCTGTGCTGTTTCGTACATGTTATATCAGAGTACAAAGGCCTTGTCTGAAGCGAAGCGAAAATAACTCAACCTTTATGCCAGCGCCGCTGGCGCGGGGATTAGTCAGTATCAAAAGTTCGACTTGTTTGACGATTGTAGTTGAGACCAGAGATGCCGAGTGCTTTTATATTGAACAACACAATGTGTCGCTGACGTGTTCTAGGCTATTGGTCTAAGCCGGACCCAACCAGTTTCAACGGTTTCGTCGCCAGTATCGTATTCTTTATCACCGGGTAGAACGATAATTCCTTTTGAATTAACCCTAGCGCGCTCGTCAGTAAAGTTGCTTGCAGCAGCGTTGATGACTTGATCTGCAGAATCGAACTTTGCCAGACATTTAATCATTCGCAATGTTGGACTCATTAATACCATTTCTTCATTGTCGAACCTTTCTAAAATCGTCTTCGGTGATAGCCATTCAGAGTGAATTAATTCATCGTCATCGTGTCGAGGTTGTTGATTGCTCGGCATTCTGGAGATGAAAAATCTTGCGTCAAACCTCCTCGGTGGCCCTAAGGGTGTTACCCATCTCGCGACATAGTGCATTTGTCCTGCGTCAAGGATCAGGTTTTCTTTGTTTACGACATTGATGAACTCTTTTCCGTTGCGGTTGACGATGTCTCGATGTTGATCGAATCTCAGCTGCGTCTGATCGCCCTCGATTTCCAATGGCGTGTGATCGTTTTTATTAAGGGCAAGTAATACACCCGCTTCTTCGAAAGCTTCTCGTATAGCCGCAACGTAGTAGGCGAGACCGCCATGATCTAATCCCATTAAGGCGCTAGCATCTGCATCGGGGCGGTGAGTTGAAATAGATTCGAAAATACTGGGATCATCGGTAGGATCCACAGCGCCGCCGGGGAAGACCCACATACCGCCCGCAAAAATTGTATTGGCGTTACGCTCCATCATGAAAACCTGAAGGTCAGGGCGATCATCAATCAACATGACTGTTGCAGCGGCGCGGATAGGTACTTCTTGTGGGTCAAAATCGGTCATTAAGGCATCTCGATACGGCGTCGAATTAAAGGTTACAAGCGGACACACTGTAGAGAATGTCGCATCCACCTGCAAATGGGTGGTGCTCTAGGTGCTGTCTCGATAAGCTGATCGTTGGTATATTGGATGACGGCACTGCAAGTGAAAACAACTGACATCAAATTTTTAACAGTACCCCTATTGTTCTTGTGTTCTTTAATGTTCGTGGCCGCATCACTCGCCTCTGAGACGAGGCAAATTCACCTAGATGATGGTTCCTCGATTATTGGTGAGATTATTTCGGTGCAAAACGGCAGTTATGTCATCAAAACCAAGTCACTTGGTACGGTTACTTTGGGGTCTCAACAAATTGAGGGCATTAGCGCATTGGGCGCTGCGACTAATGCCGTTGGTACGTCACGTAACCTTGGTGCACCCGTTATAAATTCGACAACGTCGAATCCTGCTGCGACAGCGCCGCAAGTCGGGCTTGAGAGTAGCGTTCAACAGATTCAATCCAGTATTTTTTCGAGCGCCGCCTTGATGTCGTCGATTATGCAAATGCAGGACAATCCGGAAATGCAGGCAGTTCTGAATGACCCTGAATTGATGCAAGCAATTCAACGCTTTGACATTGAGGCGATACAAAATAACCCAAAGATTATACGATTGATGAAAAGTCGAGACATGCAACAAATCCAATCAAAGGTTAACTAATCCAAGTTAATCTTTGCTTGCCGGACGACTACTTTAGAAGGTCGACAAGATATCTACCGGTTTCAGATCGCTTACTCTTTGAGACTTTCTCAGGTGTTCCGGTCGCAATGACTTTACCGCCTTTAGGGCCGCCGTCGGGTCCAACATCGATAACCCAGTCAGCGGTTTTGATGACGTCCAGATTGTGTTCAATCACCGTGACTGAATTGCCGGCGTCAACAAGGCGATCCAAGACAACCAGTAATTTTTTGACATCGTCGAAATGCAAGCCCGTCGTCGGCTCATCAAGAATGTAAAATGTTTTGCCCGTTGCAACCTTAGAGAGCTCTCGTGCCAGTTTAATTCTCTGGGCTTCGCCGCCGGAGAGTGTAGAAGAGGGTTGTCCCATATGGAGATAATCCAATCCGACGTCAACGAGTAGTTTGAGTTTGTTGACGATTTTTGGGTGTTCCGAAAAATGTATCACAGCTTCCGCAATCGTCATCTCGAGTATGTCTGCTATGGATTTACCCTGATACTTTACCTCCAGCGTAGCTTCATTAAATCGTCTACCGTCGCACTCTTCGCATTTAACGAAAACATCTGACAGGAAGTGCATCTCAATCTTGCGAACACCATCACCTTGACAGGCCTCGCAGCGACCGCCTTTTACATTAAAAGAAAATCGGCCTGGCTTATAACCTCGCATACGTGAGCCGGGCAGCATGCTGTAAAATGTTCTTATATCGTCGAAAACCTTGATGTAAGTGACGGGATTACTTCGCGGTGTTCGGCCTATCGGTCGTTGATCAATGGCGACAATTTTATCGAGCTGTTCGAGCCCTATAATTCGGTCATGGTCACCGATACGCTGGGTTGAGTTATGAAATTCCCTAGCAAGCGCGGGATGCAAGATATCATTGACGAGTGTCGACTTTCCCGCACCGGATACTCCGGTGACAGCCGTCAGCACGCCAAGTGGAAAATCGACGTTAATATTCTTCAGGTTGTTGGCCCTAGCCCCTTCAACGCGTATGTGGCCTATCGGCTTGCGGCGTTTCTCTCGAATTTCGATTTTTGTTCTGCCGGATAAATAGTTGCCTGTGATAGATTTTTTGTTCTTCTCCAAACTTTTCGCAGAACCAGCGTGAACGACATTGCCACCTTTGATGCCTGCGCCAGGACCAAAATCAACGACGTAATCGGCGAGCCGAATGGTTTCTTCATCGTGCTCGACAACGATGACAGTATTCCCAATATCACGCATTCTGCAGAGCGTTGCTAACAACTTTTCATTGTCCCGCTGGTGTAGACCGATACTGGGTTCGTCCAAAATATAGATGACACCAGATAACTCGGAGCCGACTTGACTGGCTAGTCGAATGCGTTGTGATTCGCCACCGGACAGTGTCGGCCCAAGGCGGTCTAATGAGAGATAGGAGAGCCCAACTGAAACAAGAAAGTCCAATCGGTTACAAATTTCTTTTAGTACCTCGGCTGCGATTTCTCCTGACGCTCCCGGTAGCTTTAAATGGCTAAAGAAGTCGGTGGTTTGATCGATTGTCCAACTTGAAACCTCAACGATGGTTTTGCCGGCAACCTGCACGGCAGAACTTTCTGCTTTTAGTCGAACGCCGTTACATGCATCACAAGGCGTGTTGGCGAGAAATTGTGAATACCACCGCTTCATACCCTCAGATCGGGTGTTTTTGAAACGACGCATAAGCCTATTTACCAAGCCCTCATAGCGAGAATTACTGGTGCCGTGTTTGCCCCAGTTGATCTTGTAACGATCTTCGCCAGTGCCATAGAGAATGGTTTTGCGTTGCGCTTGAGAGAGATCTCGATAACGCTTTTGCATAGGGATTTTCAATTTCTTAAAGACTTGACGGTGAAAGGTAGAACCCATTGAATTGTTATCATCGTGAATTTTGCCGACCGGCTTTAAGCAACCGTCCTCCAACGTGAGATCTTTGTCGGGTATGAGTAAGTCAGGATCAAACGCAACCTGAGTACCAAGCCCGTTACATTCATGACACATGCCTTGAGGCGAGTTAAAGGAGAAGGCTTGCGGTGTCAGCGCCGGGAAGGACACATTGCAGTGACCGCAGGAAAGATGTTCAGAGAAAATCTGATCTTTAGATTTTTCGGTCGCGGCGATTAACATGCCATCGCCCAGGGCTAGAGCAGATTCGACTGACTCCGTTAGGCGTTCAAGTAGGTCCTTTTTAATCACTAGCCGGTCAATCACGGCTTCAACAGTATGTTTTTTACGCTTATCCAATGCCATGACGTCTTCACTTCGTATCACTTCGCCGTCGACTCTAAGTCTAACGAAACCTTGCGCTCTAGCATCTGCGAGCATGTCGCGATGTTCGCCTCGACGATTGACGAGTAGGGGCACTAAAAGGTTTAAGCGACTGCCTTCTGGCAGCTTTAAAAGTTCTTTCGCTATATGTTGCGCGGTTTGGCTTTGTACCTCGCGTCCACACTGATGACAATGTTGAATGCCTACCCTGGCGAATAGCACGCGCAGGTAGTCTGAGATTTCGGTGATCGTGCCGACGGTTGATCGCGGGTTTCTGCTCGTGGTTTTCTGTTCAATTGATATCGTTGGTGACAAACCTCGAATCATGTCGTATTTCGGTTTTTCCATTTGCCCCAAAAATTGCCGAGCATATGCAGATAAAGATTCTACGTAGCGACGTTGACCTTCTGCGTACAGCGTATCAAATGCGAGGGAAGACTTGCCCGAACCGGAGACGCCTGTGAATACCACCAGTTTTCGTTTTGGGATTTTTATTTCGATTGATTTTAGGTTGTGCTCTCTCGCACCTTTGATGAGGATGTGGTCAAGTTCTTCGGAAGCGGTTTTCATCTTTTGTTGTGATTTCCCTTGTATTAATGGTCGTGTCGTAGGATTTCTCGGCTAATCTGCACGGTATTTGCAGAGTAGCCTATGGCCGAATCGGTTCAAGCGGATCCGACCAAAGTAGCAGCAAACTTGTTTGACGAGGTAAAGATATACAGTATCACTAAGTCAATCTTTGCAGGTGAGTTTTTATCGCGACAGTCGCTGAAACAGAGCTGATGGCGCTAGCGCACTGCGCTGCGGCGTTAGACACTGGATTGCGCCGTGCGAAACTATATTGTCCATCATAGGACAACATTGTTGATCGCCATTCAGGACCCGTCGTCTTCACATTCGGTTATTTTGGCCGATCATTTATGCGCAGGGCAGACCGGCAGTTCCAATAGGTCCGTATCCTGCAGGCGCCGACTGTGCATGTCGCAAGGACTTACAGCCGGACCTGCAGTGTCTCAATGACCCCTATAGGTTGATATGAGTGATCTGGTCGGTTTCGGTATGACAATCTCTGGTAAGTCCGCTGCCTGCTATCTGTTCGGGATAATGTTTGTTACGCCCTTGGTATTTAATGCCGAGTAACGTTAGGCTTGCGGCTCACAAATCTAAATGAACAAGTTTTCCGTAACAGTTCCAGTTAAGTATTCGATTAGAGAGAATAGGTATAAATATGGGTTCAACAAAAACTAGCGCGAAGGTTGTCACGGGTTGCATGATCATCATCGGCAACGAAATTCTTTCGGGGCGAACTCAAGACACAAATTTGAACTATCTCGCTAAAGCATTGAATGAGCTCGGTGTGCGGATGCAGGAGGCAAGGGTGATTCCCGATGTTGAATCGGTCATTGTTGAGACCGTTAATGAATGTCGTGCCAAATTTGATTATGTGTTTACGACCGGCGGCATAGGCCCAACCCATGACGATATTACTGCTGCTTGCATGGCAAAAGCATTCGACACAGAGCTTGAATTGCATCCTGATATTGTTGAAGTGATTAAACGAAGAGAAGCGCCGCCGGAGATAATGGAGTCGCGCTTGTTAATGGCGCGAGCACCTAAAGGTGCTGTGCTGATAGACAATTCAACAGGTGGGCCACAGGGATTTCAAATAGGTAATGTGTTTGTCATGGCCGGCGTGCCCATGGTGATGCAGGCGATGACCGACTCACTCGATAACACGAGAATCCCTGGTGGTGCACCGGTTCGTTCGCGAACTATCGGTGCCTATTTAGGCGAGAGTCAGGTTGCAAAGCAATTAGGTAAGATTCAGGACCAGCATCCGGATGTCGATCTCGGTAGCTACCCCTTCTATCGAGAAGATGGCTATGGCACTAACCTTGTTGTTCGAGGCACTGACGAAGTTGAACTTGAAGAGATGATTGAAAAAATTCGTGCAATGATTCATAGCTTTGATGTAGAGCCCATTAAAGAATAGTAAACATCGACTGGGTTACCGCGCCGATCGCGATTAGCGATCTGCCCACTTCTCGATAATAGAAGCGACACATCCGGTTATCTTTTTTACCGTCGGCAGATGAAGAAATTCGTTTGGCCCGTGTGCGTTCGAATGAGGGCCGAGTACCCCGGTTACGACGAACTCAGCCTGTGGGTATTTGTTCGCGAGAAACTCCATAAAGGGGATGCTGCCACCACAACCAATTGAAACGGATGGAAGCCCAAACCAATCCTCGGACGCGTGGTCCATTGCTTCTTGCAATAAATCTGAAGAAAGTGGGGCGTGCCAACCTGGGCTTGGGTGTTCAAAATCGAAATCAACCTTGGCGCCATTTGGCGGGTTTTCTTCGATGAGCCTTCTCATTCCTGCTGCTACGACATCTGGATCAGCCGTAGGTGGGATTCGAAGAGAAAGCTTTGCGGTTGTGTATGGGCGAAGCACATTGCCCGCTTCCTCAGGACTCGGCAAACCATCTGCACCGGTGATCGCTAAACTCGCTCGCCAAGTATTGTTAAGTACGAGCTCCGTCGGATCCTGCGTCAAAGGTTTGCCATCACCGGCGAAGGTGAACATCGTGTTGAAGTCGTTCCCTAATACTTGGCCGGCATATTCTGCTTCTTTTCTTCTTACCGGAGGGATTTGGGCCTGTAGGAAGTCGGGTTTTATCTCGCCCGTATCTTCGTTTTCTATTCTTGATAACAAGCTTCTGAGCACTCTAAAACTGGAGCTAACAATGCCGCCAGCCATGCCTGAATGTGCGCCTTCTTCAAGTACCTGTACTTTTAGGTTCGCCAGCATTATTCCCCTTAAGGATGTCGTTACCCACATCTGGTCATAGTTCCCGGCTGTGGAATCGAGAGCAATGACTAAACTTGGGCTGCCGATAATGATCTCTAACTCGTTCATATAGTGGGGTAGGTCTGTACTACCACTTTCTTCAGATGCCTCGATTAGGATGAACGCTGTAGGGTGGGCAATTTTTTGTTCCTGTAGTAATTGTATGGCGGCGATTGAGGAATAGATTGCATATCCATCATCAGCACCGCCTCGGCCGTAAAGCTTGTCGTCTTTGATGACAGGCTCCCAAGGAGACAGTCCTTCGTGCCAACCGACGAACTCAGGTTGCTTATCAAGATGGCCGTAAAGTAATACCGTGTCGTCGATATCGCCCGGTATTTCAATCAAGATTGTTGGTGTTCGATGGGGCAAGCGGTGAATCTTTAGTTGCATACCCGGCAGTGCGTGTGCGTTCACCCAATCAGCCATGTGTTGCACAGCTTGTTCCATATAGCCGTTAGCTTCCCAGTCTGGATCGAAGTGCGGAGACTTATTGGGAATGCGAACGTATTCGGCGAGGCTGTCCATTACCTCTTGTTGCCAAAAGGTTTCAATCCACTGCTTTGCACTCGGTATATCTAGAGCCATTGATGTTCCGTTACTTCATTTTTCATTTATTCGTCGCAGCCAGAATTAACAATTTCCGGCCAACAACTACCCGCCAACAATTATCCGCCAACAACTACCCGCCAACAACCACGGACAAACAAGCTGGTCTCTTTAAAAGTAAAGTTTTTTACTGCTTTACTTGTGACTCTTCTTCTTCTCGCATGCCCACCCACTGAGGGAGAGTTTTTCAGCGAGGTAGTCGGCTTTTTCTTCACAGAACCCCGCCGTGTTGTTCGCGTGCCAAGGGAACGAAACTGCATTACCCTCGTCAGGCTTCTCGTATCTAACACTGCAGGGTAGAGGTTGATTCGGTTCGTGTTCTACGGCAATGACGCGCGTGATTGAGCCTTGCTGACAGGTATACTGATCGGCGCTAGCTGTGTTCATGGCAAGGGTCGCTGTAACGCCTGCAATCAGTATGCTGATGAACTTAACGATTCTCGATAGCGTAAAACCACTTGCGTTTGATTTCGATCTAAATGCGCTTTGCATAGGAATTTTCCTTCAAGGTCGGTAGCTGAAAGATGCCCCGCCAGGGACCAGAGTTCGCTGCGCAAGTTTAGCCCATCTGCACAGGTTTTTCCGTGTGTCTCTCGGGTCAATGATTTCTTCGATTTCAAAAAACTCGGCAGAACGGAACGGTGAACGTAACCGGTTTAGTCGCTCTTTTATCGTCGCCAAGTGTTCATCGTAGTCATCAACTTCAGCGAGTTCGGCTTTGTATGCGACTTCAATACCGCCCTCGATCGGCAGGGAGCCCCAATCGCCCGATGGCCAAGAAAATCGAAAGTGTTGAACGCCAGGTTTTTTATTTGCTGCGCCCGCTACGCCAAAGGCTTTACGAATCACGACGCTGCAAAAAGGTACGGTTGTTTGTCCTAAGGCCGCTAGTGCCGTTGAGCCAACGCGAATTGTCGCGTTTTCTTCCGACTGTTTGCCGATGAGAAAGCCGGGGCAATCAACGAGATGTATGAGTGGCAGATTGAAAGTCGAGGCGAGATCACAATGTCGAATTAGCTTGCGACAAGCATCAGCGGTCCACGCACCGCCATAGACCATAGGGTCTTCCGCAAAAACAGCGACAGGGATGCCGTCGAGTCGAGCGAAACCACAGATAATCGATTTACCCCATTTCCTGCCAATCTCGAAAAAGGAACCTTCGTCAACGACGGTATTAATAACCGGACGCATCTTGTAAACCTTACGGGCGTCTTTTGGCACGATATTGAGTAGGGATTCATCGCGTCGATCTGTCGGGTCGTTACATTCAATAATGGGTGGTAGCTCATCAACACTGGTTGGCAAGTAGGACAGAAACTTTCTCGCCATTTCCATCGCCTCGACTTCTGACGAGGCTTCATCGTCGATGGCGCCGTTGCGCGTGTGAATTTTACTTGCGCCCAACTCTTCCTTACTCACATCCCCAAGGCTGGCCCAGTCGACCAGTGCCGGTCCTGCGATCATCATCTGAGCAGTATCTTTAACAATAACGGAATAGTGAGATGTTGAAACCCGAGCTGCACCAATGCCAGCGACTGAACCGAGTGCGAGTGACACGGAGGGGGCGATCCCAAGGTGGCCAACGATGACCTCCCAACCTGCGACACCGGGGATATACGTCCGTCCTGATGTTTCAATTGTCTTTACGCTGCCGCCGCCACCCATGCCGTCGACTAGCCGAATATGCGGCAAGCGAAGTTCATGTGCGAGACCTTCTGCTTGAGCACGTTTGCCCGCGATGGATGCATCAGCGCTGCCACCTCTCACTGTAAAGTCATCACCGGAAATCATGACGGGACGTCCATCTATTTCTGCTGTGCCAAAAACCAAATTGGCTGGTGTGAATTCAATTAAATTACCGTCGTCGTCGTACCGAGCAACGCCTGCTAGTTTGCCTATCTCGTGAAAGGAGTCAGCATCGGATATTTTTTCAACGCGCTCCCTAACTGTGAGCTTGCCGAATTCATGCTGACGAGCAACCTTGTCGATGCCCCCCATTTGTTCGGCCAATTTACTGCGTTGCGCTAATTCTTCTATTTCTTGTGTCCAGCTCATAAATCGTATTCCTCCGTGGGTAGATCGTAAACTACTTATGCAACGAAACACAAAGCCGAAGCAAAATGAATAGTCGCAACAATAGCCTCGTGAATAGGCAAATGAATAAACGACTCCATGGAAGCGATTCTGATAATATTCGACGATCTTTAAAAAGTATTACAACGAGGTTTGTCTTCGGCATGGCTAAAGAATACCGACAGCAGAAATTCACCCGACCACCGGGCGCAACAGAAATATTATTGGTAAGGCATGGCGAAAGTCGCGCTGCGGTTCCAGGTGATCCGTTCCCGTTGGTCGACGGACAAGGTGACCCGGAGTTGGCTGAGGCTGGCCGTTTGCAGGCAGAACAGGTGGGCGAGAGACTACGGCATCAAGCGATTGATGCGGTCTATGTGACGAGCCTGCGTCGTACTCACGAAACAGCAGCGCCGTTATGTCGGCACTTGGGGCTTGTGCCGTTTGTCGAACCTGATCTTCGTGAAGTCCATCTGGGCGATTGGGAAGGCGGTATATTTCGAATTAAGGCGCATGAAAATGACCCGGTGTTTGTTCAAATGCAAGAAGAGCAACGCTGGGACGCGATACCCGGTGCAGAGTCCCACGATGCGCTAAGAGGGCGGGTTCAGCCTGCATTGGCTCGAATTGCGGCAAAACATCAAGACCAATTGATCGTGGCCGTTGTGCATGGCGGTATTGTTGGCCACATATTGGCTGAAGCTTCAGGCGCGAGGCCGTTTGCGTTCAACGGTTGTGACAATGGTTCTATTAGTCAGGTCATCATTTTGAACGGCAAAATGATGGTGCGTCGATTTAATGACTCATCGCATCTCAATGATGTTGAACAAGTCGCGATGCCAACTTAGCTGTTTTGGCTATTTCCAATTGCTTGGTTAGCTGAGCAAAACAATCACTTATTTAGAGAATATCGCGATGAGCGCCTACGCTTCATTGGAGACACATTTCAAAAAAATTAATGACCTAGCCCATGTGAGTGCCATAGCGAGTTGGGATGAGGCGTCAATGATGCCCGTCGGAGGTGGGCAGGCGCGAGGTCAAGCCATGGCCACGTTAAGCGTTTTAATGCACGAGATGGTCACGCAGACTCAAGTAGGTGATTGGATTGCAGAGGCTGCACAAGCGCGTTTGAGTGCTTGGCAATCAGCTAATTTGCGTGAAATTGGTCGGGTTTACCGTGAGGCCACATGCATGCCCTCGGATTTGGTTGAAGCGCAGCAACTGGCAACCTCCAAGTCAGAGCAGGCATGGCGTGAATGTCGGGCAGCCAATGACTGGAATACAATGAAACCGTTACTTGCTGAAGTTGTAAATCTGAGTAGGCGAGAGGCTGAAGTCAGATCAAGTGCGAGTGATTTAGGTTTATACGATGCTTTGCTGGATACCTATGAGCCTGATGTTCGATCAGCCCAATTAGATGAAGTCTTTGCAGATCTAAAGTCTTTCCTGCCACCATTCCTTGACCAAGTGCTTGGGTCTCAAGCTCAGGAAACCCTGCTGCCGGTGACGGGTGACTTCTCGATTGAGAAGCAACGAGCGCTTGGTATGCAGATTATGGGTTCGCTTGGATTCGACTTTGAACACGGGCGTCTTGATGTAAGTCACCATCCGTTCTGTGGTGGCGTGCCGGAAGATGTTCGAATCACAACCCGATACGACACGGAGAGTTTTGTATCGGCGATTATGGCGGTGATTCACGAAACCGGACATGCCATGTACGAGCAGGGACTTCCTAAAGATTGGACATCACAACCTGTCGGGAACGCACTGAGCGCTGGCACCCATGAGAGCCAGTCCTTGCTTATGGAGATGCAAGCCTGTCGAACGAAGGAGTTCATGAATTTCATGACGCCGCTGGCGCAGAGATCTTTCTTGGGCACTGAAACGAATGATCCTGCCTGGTCTGCTGACAATATTTACAAACTCTATACACGGGTTGAAAAGGGATTCATTCGGGTCGATGCTGATGAAGTGACCTATCCACTGCATGTCATTTTGCGTTACGAAATAGAGAAAGACCTGATTGAAGGCAAGATTGAAGTATCGGACCTGCCTGCGCTTTGGCATGAAAAAATGACCCGTTATCTTGGCGTCGCAACTGAAAATAACTATACCGATGGCTTGTTACAGGATGTTCATTGGCCGGCAGGGTTGTTTGGCTATTTTCCGACCTACACCTTGGGTGCCATGACCGCTGCGCAGTTGTTTTCTTCTGCAAGAGAATCCTTCAAAGGGCTTGCCGGTGAGCTTGGTCAGGGTAACTTTGAAAACCTACTGTTTTGGTTGCGAGAGAACGTCCACAGCAAGGGCAAATTTTTAAGTTATAACGATCTGATGATGCAAGCGACGGGTGAAACAATCAACGCGAGCTATTTTAAAAATCACCTTAAAGAGCGTTACCTATTGAACAGGTAATCGTTCAGTTGTTGCGACCTTCTATTTTTTTCGAGGATCGGGTTTACTGAGTTCGCGTGATTCGAAAACAGCTTTGCCAGTGGGTCTCGGCGCCGGTGGTTTTGGTTCTTTGGGTTCTTTGGGTTCTTGGGGTTCTTTGGGTTTTTGGAAGGGCTCGTGAGGCACTTCGGGTTCAATATCTTTTGAAATAAAGGATGCTTTGCCACTCGATGTCTGCTGGCGTTCCGCGAGTTTCTGACGAATGGCTTCGGGCGTGCGGGCGATCTCGCCGTGGCTCGTGTCCTTTTCGATTATTTGTTTTGATTCCGCTATGGGTTTAGGGGTTGGCATCGCATGGGATAAATCCTTCGCTTCGAAAGTTGATGTGACTGACGACGTCGCACGACTGCTTTCGAGTTTACGATGGATTTCCTCTGGTGTCTGTGCAGCCTGGCTGGCCGTTTGAATATCAGGAAGCGCTTCAGCTTTTTGCCCAGATAAATCGCGTGAGCTGAACTGCGCTCTGCCTCTCGGTCTAGCTGGTGTTGCTATCTTCTTTTTGTTGGTAGGTTCATCTTC
>CAJJAA010000039.1 GCA_905182025.1 uncultured OM182 clade bacterium | reverse complement strand
ACCGCCGGTGCTGATGGGCGTCAATATCGCGAGGTGTTGAACGACCCCGAGATAACGCAACGCTATCGAGTGATCGTCTTTGATATGCCCTTGCACGGAAAATCTTCACCGCCGGCAGGGTTCCAAAAAGATATCTATCGGCTCACAACCGACTTATACGTCGATACGGTAATGGCGGTAAAGGAGGTTTTACAGCTTGATCAGCCCATTGTTATGGGTTGTTCAATTGGCGGAAGAGCGGTTTTACATTTGTCACTGCGACATGGAGAGCAGTTCAAGGCAGCGATCGGTTTGCAATCGGCGACGCATGCAACGCATCGCTCAGATGCTAGTCTTAGCGTCGATTCACCTTTGTGGAGACCTGATGTACATGGTGGTGAGACCGCCGGCGGCATGATGGAGATGTTGGTTGCGCCGGAATCGCCTGACCAGCATAAGTGGGAAACGCTTTGGCACTACATGCAAGGTGGCCCAGGAATATTTGCAGGTGACATATTTTATTATGTCGTAGATGGGGATATGAGAAATGGCATCGCCGAACAGATCGACACGCAAAAATGTCCACTGTATCTGCTCACGGGCGAGTACGATGTGTCAGCTACGCCCGCAATGACTGAAGAGCTGGCGAAGCTTGTTGATGCACAGTATTTTAAGGTGATGGAAGGCTTGGGTCATTTTCCGATGTCTGAAAACCCGGAAAAATTCCTCGAGTACCTCAAGCCTGTGCTTGAAATGGTCGAGCGCCAATAAGGTGACTTCTGTGCAGGTAAATCTGATTGTGATTAGCGGAGATATCCTTTTGCTACCCAAAGATGTTGCTACTTAAATGCTGTTGTTAGTGACGAGGTTTTACCTTGTGATGACGGCGCGTCGCGCGTCGTTGATCTCACTATTATTGTAACGGGTATAAGTTCATCGACATGTATGTGAATACGGTGAGCTCAATGTGACGCTGAGGCAAGTCGGCAAAGAAGAGCTGCGCCTGGTAGAATTATTAATCAAGTAATGGAGCGGGTGCGTAGAAATCAACCGCTGGCCGTTGATACAAACACGTCAATATCTTTGAAAGAATACCTTGCTGCGGCCATCAAAGCAGATTTGCCTTCAAAAAGGGCTCGTACTGTAGCCGATTGACAAGTCAGAAGATGATTTGCCGCTACATTCGCTGCTGACGTTTGAATGACTGTCGTTGAGATTCAATCGTCATAAAGATTTGACTTGAGAGCTCTTGCCGGTGCTCATCGTCATAGATTCGCCACTGTGTCGGATTGAGTATGCGGCGAACGTCCTGATCATAAGCCCGTAACATATCTTCGACATTGACGCGTGACATGGCTCTTAGCAAGCTTGCCTGTTGTCGAACCTTAATCTCTATGTCGTCAAGTTTCTGTTGTTGAACCTCATCAAGCCCGAGTGATGTTGTGCCCGTGCTGGTGCAGGCGGAGACAAGGCATAACAGTGCTGCAATGGATACCAGTCTGACCCGTTGGGAAAATCGAGCTAATTCTGTGTGACTAACAAACTTGGCGATCATGTCGGGAAACCTCTGTTATAGCGTGGCAATTTAACAAGATTTGAGCAGAATTAAACGATTAATATGCACCTCAGTAGGAATACCTACCTGCCCGAGGGGTGGTTAGGTGATTATGGTAGTATGTTTCAGAATACTCGTTGAGTTTTCTTTACCATCATAATGAAAATTTCCTACGTTCTATTTCTATTCCTTTTCGTGACAAGCCCCTTCGCTTTTTCTGATGATAAATCAGCAGAGGTCTTTAAGCCTAAAGCTGTGCAATCGAAAACATCGTCAGAAGAAATTGACATCCATCCAGGTCAAGTTGTTTTTGAAACCCATTGTTCAAAGTGCCACGACAATCGTCTATCAAAAAGCCGAGTTTAGCCCCTCCAGCAAGGTCGTTAGAAACCCTCGGTCGAATGATTCCTGAAATTGTCGAGAGGGCGCTTGTGGATGGAAGAATGAAAGCGCAGGCATCGATGCTTACAACTCAGGAAATAAAAGCTGTCGTTGCTTATGTGGGCGAGCCGCTTTTTAAGTTTGATACAGTTCAAAAATTTGACGGTGTCAAAGATGTTAAAGATGCCAAAGGTGTATCTGGTCAAGGTGTGTCGATTGACAGTGCTTTTTCGGCTGCAGCAGATAACATATTGTTCGTTAACTCCGGCT
The DNA here is from genome assembly GCA_905182025.1 of uncultured OM182 clade bacterium. Lineage (GTDB taxonomy): Bacteria > Pseudomonadota > Gammaproteobacteria > Pseudomonadales > Azotimanducaceae > JAHRVQ01. The sequence goes on along the minus strand of CAJJAA010000039.1, from coordinate 41,992 downwards.
ACGGTATGTTTGGTCAGGTATCAGGGAATGTATTGCTGGCTTTTAAGCCGAAAGGCAATGAGAATTGACCTGAGCTGATGGCTCAATTTACTAGACTGTCTTAAAAGGCTTCAAAAAAAGAAAAATAAAAAGGCGTACCCCAATGAAGAAACTACTGACTAGTCTTGCAGTCATCGTCCTGCTAGGCGCTGCTGTCGCAACGTACTTTCCCCAAAGTGGCGAAGGACAAAGGCTGCAATTTATCAGCACTTTGTTTACGGGTGTAGAGCAAAATGAGAATTTTGCGAAAGTCGCCGAAATGTTCCCGTCGACAAAATTGAACCCCTCAAGCAACCCTTTTGACTTTGTCGAAGGTGATGTGATTGGTTTACCGACTAACTTTAAATACAAGGACGCGCTTGTCGATACTCGGTCGTTCTTGCAAGAAACCGATACGAGTGCCGTGTTGGTTATTCAAAAAGGCGCGGTGCGGTATGAAGAATACCTACTCAACGGTGGCAGAAATGTAAATTGGTTATCGATGTCGGTTGCCAAGAGCTTTATCTCGGCCATGATAGGGATAGCGGTCGAAGAAGGTAAAATTAACAACATAGAAGAACCCGTCACTCAATACGTGCCGTCACTTAAAGGTTCAGCCTACGATGGCGTTCGAATTAAAGATCTCCTTCAGATGTCTTCAGGTGCGCGGTGGAATGAGGACTATGGCGACCCTGAATCTGATATTAATAGAATGGGGAAAATTATGGCGCTCGGTGGTTCGCTAAATGAATTCGCTGCCACACTGACGACGGATAAGCCGCCTGGCACTTACAATCTCTATAATTCAACCGATACTCAAGTCCTTGGCATGTTGTTGCAAGCTGCAACAGGACAATCTGTGACGGCATATATGCAAGCAAAGCTTTGGGAACCCTTGGGTATGGAGTCACCCGCTTATTGGATGATTGATGATGACGGCATGGAAATGGTCTTCGGTGGTTTGAATGCAACGGCCAGAGACTATGCCAAGCTGGGGGAGTTGTATCGACTACAAGGGCAGTGGCAGGGCTCACAATTGGTTCCTGCACAATGGGTCACCGATTCAATTACACCCGATGCTCCCCATCTTTTACCGGGTGAAAACCCAATGTCAGACTTTGATATGGGTTACGGCTATCAATGGTGGATTATGGATGGCGACAGAGGCGACTACTCCGCGATTGGCGTCTATAACCAGTTTATTTATGTCGACCCGAGTAAGGGATTGGTGGTCGTTAAGCTATCAGCCAATAGTGATTACGCGGCGACCAACGAAGAGTCGAGTTTTAGAGAGTTTGAAACGATCGAATTTATGAGAGCTATCGGTGACTTGTTTTGAAACGTAGAACGCTATTGCTGGGCGGCATTGGAGCCGCAGCGGTAGGTGGTGCACTTGTGTGGCGGCCAACCGATAAAGGCGCGCCACATAACGCTTACTTTGCTGAGTTTAATCGAATGCTGAAGCGAGAAGGTCCAGGAAAGCCTGTGATGCTGATTGATAAGGCGCGCTTGGATCACAATATCGATCTTATCGCGGGCTCAGTTGGCGAAAACAAAACCTACCGTGTGGTGGTTAAGTCGCTACCGTCGATCGAGCTCGTGTCGTACATCATGGCGCGTGCAAATACTCGATCCTTGATGTTGTTTCATCAGCCCTTTATCAATCTGGTAGCGTCACGTATTGCTGACGCAGATGTCCTGATTGGTAAACCTATGCCGGTACAAGCGGCGAGAACATTTTATAGAAAGCTGGACGCTGCGGGTGATTTTAATCCAGAGCGACAACTTCAGTGGTTGATTGATTCGCCTGACCGATTGCTGCAATACCAGGCTCTGGCAAGAGAACTGAAGGTGAAAATGCGGGTTAATTTTGAGCTAGATGTTGGGCTACATCGAGGAGGTTTCGAATCGACGCAACATTTTCGAGACAGCTTAGAGGTGATAAAAGACGACCAAGAGCATCTTAGTTTTGCAGGTTTCATGGGGTATGAGCCACACCTCACAGGGACCCAAGCGGCCCTTGAGGATGACTCTGTTCAAGGTGTTTTAGCTATATACAAAAGCTTTCTGTCCGTCGCGTCGGCAGCAGGTATCGACGTGTCATCCTTGACATTAAATGGCGCCGGTAGCCACACACTTGGCATATACGAGAAGGACGACACGATGAATGACTTGTCGGCTGGCTCCGGCGTTGTGATGCCGACCGATTTTGACACATGGCATTTGAGGGATAACAAGCCTGCCTTGTTTATCGCAACACCTATACTGAAGCAATATGACTCGATGAAACTGCCTGTCATGCAAGCAATAGCCGACCTTTGGTCAACTTGGGATCCTAATCGCCAGAAGCTGTATTATATTTATGGCGGCTACTGGAAGGCAAAGTTTGTATCACCGCCCGGTGTGCCAGACCCCATATTCAACAGTACCAATCAAGAACCAGTATCTACCTCGAATTCTGTTGATTTAGATGTTGATGATTATATGTTTCTTCGCCCCACACAAAGTGAACATGTTATGTTGCAATTCGGTGATCTGTTAGTCGTTGAAGACGGCCGCATAACCGACCAGTGGCCAATTTTTCAAGAGACTGGCTAGCGCTTACGCTGGGGATATTTTACACGCTCGTTAGCGCCGAGATCGGTTTGGCGATTAGTGCCTTGCGATGTCGACGTATTCCTGTCGATGATGAGTTAATGATAGTCGCTGTTAGCGTACTACTAATAGATGCTGTTCGTAGAGATTTTTTGGAGATGTTTGATTGAGCGATTCGAGTGAACTAAGCCCTAGCGGCTCGTCGAGTGCCTACGAGAATCGTGTACCAAAAGGACTGAAGTTCTTTTATGCCATTGGGGCAGCGTCCGAGTCGATGATGAGCATCGCCTTCAACACATTTAACTTCTTTTTCTATACAAATATTCTAGGCATACCCGGTACCTTAGCGGGACTGGCAATTACCATCGCGTTAGTTTTCGATGCAATTACGGATCCGCTTGTTGGTGCAATTTCAGATCGCTGGACGGCTAAGCTGGGCCGCCGACATCCGTTTATGCTAGCCGCGCCTTTACCCGTCATGCTGACGCTCTTCATGATTTATACACCGCCCGAAACATTCGGCGATTTTGGATTGTTCATGTGGCTCACCATTCTAACGATCCTTATGAGATCAAGCATGACGCTCTTCCATGTACCGCATTTAGCGTTAGGCGCAGAGTTGAGTGCTGACTTCACCGAAAGAACACGCGTGATGAGTCTTAATACGTTAATGCAAGCGATGGGGGCTTATGGATTTGGCTATTTTGCTTACAGCTATTTTTTCAAATCTACGCCTGAATTCGAAAATGGCATGTTGAATAGCGCCGCTTATGTGGACTTAGCGATAACGGCGGCTCTACTGGGCGGGGCTATTATGCTGCTGTCGACCGTTGCGACCATGCGTGTTATCCCGAGATTGTCACTAGCGCCGGCAAACTTACCGAGGTTTTCCATAAAAGAGTTCTTCTCAGATTGCCAATCAGCGCTGAATAACCGGAACTATTTGATGTTGCTGCTCGGCTATTTATTGTTGAGTGCAACGCTGGGTACTAGAGAAACCCTCGGTATACATGTAAATACCTACTACTGGGAATTGGTGCCAAGCCAAATACGCTATTTCACGTTGGTTGGAATGGTTGCGCCGATCATTGGATTTCTCGTCACCGCCCCATTGCACGAGCGTTTTGAAAAGAAGCCCGTTCTCATTTTTGGTTTGATCGGTTTGCTAGTGTGTTCCGCCTCTCCGGTGACTTTGAGGATATTCGGTTTGATGCCGGAAAATCATTCGGATGAATTGTTACCTGTACTGATGGCATTTTACTTGGCTACGGTAACCTGCGGTGTGATTTTGCTAATTAGTGCAATGTCTGCATTAGCCGATATAACGGATGAACAGGAATTGGTAACCGGCCGACGTCAAGAAGGGACCTTTTATGCAGCACGATCGTTTTTCGGTAAAGCGTCTTCAGGTCTAGGTCATCTTTTTGCTGGTATTGCGATTGACGTCATATCTTTTCCTGTCGGCGCGGAACCCGGCTCGGTGGATGCCGATACAATCTTCAGATTAGGGTTGATCGAAGGACCGATTGCAATCATTCCTGCCTTTATTGCCATTTATTTCTACAGGAAATATGACCTTTCACGTGAGCGTCACGCCGAAATCCAAGCCCAACTGGCAGCGACAAGTTAGTCGAGATACCAAGCTGGGCATGTAATTTGAGTCTGCGAATCGGTGTTAAAAGAGAAACATTGTTGCCCTATGCTATCGGCGGCTCTGCAATTTTGAGTAACTGTTTGCCTCGGTTCTTACCTTCAAACAAGCGAAGGAAAGTCTTGGGCGTATTTTCGATACCTTCCTGAATATCTTCTGCGTGTTTCAAGGATCCGTCGGCGATCCAGCCAAGGATGTCACTATAGGCTTTGGGTGCTTGATCGAGATAGTCAAGAACGATGAAGCCCGCCATTGTGCAACGTCGAATGACGAGCTGCATATAGTTACTTGGCCCAGGTGGCAGCTCGGTTTCATTGTAGGCAGAAATGCCGCCGCAGAGAACGATTCGACCGTTGTTTGCCATGTTGATGAGCGCCGCGTCGAGAATTTCACCGCCCACATTGTCGAAAAAGATATCAATGCCATTAGGACAATGTTTGCTGAGCTCATCCTTCACATTTTCAGATTTGTAGTCGATAGCGATGTCGAAACCGAGTTCCTCTGTCAGCCACTTACACTTAGCCTCACCGCCGGCGATGCCGACGACTTTAGCGGCACCTTTGATTTTCGCAATCTGACCTGCGACGGAACCTGTTGCGCCGGCAGCTCCGGATACGACAACGACATCGCCAACACCAGGCTTGCCTAAGTCCAGCATGCCAAAGTAAGCGGTCAATCCAGTTGTACCAAGGGCACTCAACATCAAGTAGGGGGGGACGCCCTCGGGTACTTTGTTGACGGCACCTGTCATTCCTGGTTTGCCGTCGATAATGACATACTCTTGCCAACCCATCGTGCCAGATACATAGTCGCCAACGGTAAAGTCGGGGTTGTTAGACTCGATCACCTGACCAACCGTTCCGGCACGCATAACATCACCTATTTGGACAGGAGGTAAATAACTTTTGACGTCATTGAGCCAGCCTCGCATCGCAGGTTCGAAGGCAAAGTACAAATTGCGTATTAACACTTCGTTGTCCGCCAGCAGTTCGGCAACGGGGGTTTCGACGTAATCAAAATCCGATTCCTTTACCATTCCGACTGGGCGGGTTTTCAATATCCATTGACCGTTTTTTCTATTTGACATTCTTCACGCTCCGCTAATGCTTTATCGCTATAGACGCAATTTAAGATGCTCACAGAAGAGCATCAGTTCTTAATATAGCTTCTAGTGATACAGCTCGGGATGGCTCAACATATAGGCTGGTCCGTGTGGGCTGTTAATCGCTGCATTTTCTCCGTAGATCGATTGTTTCATGCGACCATAAACTTTCCGGTTTTCCCCTAGCCGCGCCAGTTCGTTTGCCCGTGCCAGTGTTGCGTCGAGAAGTGAGTCAAGCGGCTCTGTTATCTGCACGACGCCAGCCTTTAGTGCGTCCGGACCGGTCCAGCGACGTGAGAGTTGGACAGTTTCAAAAAAGACATTCATCGGCAGCTTATGTCGAAATAGTGCCAGTTCGGGGTTCGGGATAACCATGCCGATCTCAACTTCATTGGCACACATAAAGCCGCGATCTGAGCGCATGGCACGAATGTCATGACACAAAGCAGACATGAAGCCTGCTCCGAAAGCGTGTCCGTTAACGGCAGCAAGCGTCGGTATAGGGAAAGTGATAATTCTTCCCATCAGCGCCATAAATTCCACACCAAATGCGTCACGGTCTCCACCTCGGTGTTCGCCTGTAGATGAGCGCCACTCTAGGTCTAATCCATTTGAGAAAAACTTTTCAGTGGCAGATGTTGTGACAAGGGCGGCGGGTCCGGTGGATGCTTCGACTTCATCAAGGGCCGCGTTAAATTCTCTGACAAAGGTTGTATTCCAGCGGTTTTCACCGTCATTCATGGTGAGTAAAAAGACATCACCTTCCCTACTTAGATCGATCATATAGAATCCTAAAATTGCATTTATGATAAAGTGTTGATGAATAGTAAGCCCAGTATAATTGACTCGTTTAATGTCATGCTAACTTGAATAACTGGAATCTTTGGCAATTAATATAATGCCTGAGCAGGCATATCAGCCTGATGCCGAAGTTTTGCTCATCGTTAGTTTAAAAGCTTAAGGGTAGCTCCAGATGTTCATTAAATATGTTATCGCGATGAGCGATCAGGGTGGGGTCATAGCCACTGATAGTTTTTGCTAAAACAGCCCAAGATTGTCGTAAACCATTCGGCATTGGATTCTTTTCTGCTGGTAAGCTTTGTAACATATTTGAGAAATATGCCCAATAGACATCTGCGGCGGTGAGCGAGTTGCCAATGAGGTAAGCAGAGCCTGCATTGCGCTGAACGTCGATACGCTGCGTTAGATAGCTGAGGAACTGTTCAACGGCGGCAATCTTGGATGCAATAATTTTCTCATCGTACAGGTAGTCGGCGTACATAGGATTCTTTGCTATTGCTTCAGGTTGTGCCACAGCCCCTGCGTGCAGCATCAGTTGCCGAGCATTCCAAGCGAAACCATTTTCTCCAGCGATTTCATTGGCCAGGCCGATCATTGTGATTCTGTCGTCTGTGTCAGAAGGAATCAGCGATGGGCCTGATCCCAAACGTTCTGCAAGGTCAAGAATCTCTAACCATCTTACTCTGGGTGCTTCGTCGTTATAGAGTGCGACAGGCGCGTTTCGGTGGCGGGTCCATTCAATCAGGTCTGGGTTTCTTCCGCCGCCTTTTTGCTCAACCGCGATGAAATGTACCCCTCGAAGGTTCAAGACGGCTTTGGCTGCTTCGCTCCAAGGACCAGGAACACCCTTGGTTAGAACCAGGCGCAGTCCGGTCATGCCTTTTGCTTCTTCGATTGATAGGTATTCCATTACAACAACTTCCTTTTGTGGACTAGGCCTTATTGGCTGATAATCGTGAATCGACACTTAGGTTGCCAGCGCCCAGCGCGGCTACCATTAGCAAGCCTGCCATGATGCCCATGTTCTTGAAAAAGTTTTGAGTTTCATGCGCAAGACTAGCGTCATCATCGACAATGTCCCAAAAGTTGTGCATGTAGATGCTAATGACAAGCGTTAAACCGGCCAGAATAAAAGCCATATACTTTGCTTTAAAACCGATGATCAAAGCTGTACCGGCACCAAGCTGAATGATGATGGTGACAATCAGCAGTACCGTTGTTAGTGGCACGTTGTGGTCTGCCATGTAGGCAAGCGTTGTGTCGAAACCAGTGACCTTGGTGATGCCTGGCAGTATGAAGTAAACCCCCAGAAGAAATCGGCCAGATAGGAGGCAAAACGTTTCAAGATATTGATTCATAACATTTCCGCAGGATGAGATGCCTATCATCATAGCGAAAAGAGGCGGGGGTGAGTAGCATCGATTATTAGGCAAGGACGTTAGTGCCAAATACTTGCAGAATTACTCAAACCCATCTGACATCAACGTCGTCCAACTAGCTTAATAGGAAGTGGTTTAGGTATGCAGACGAAAAATATGTTGTTGAGATATAAATCGCCATGTTTGGTCGTCGATTTGTTGCAATGGTCATCAAGAATTTTTAACACCTAAATCGTTTGCTGCGATGGACCTGAGGCTAGGATTTCCAAGTTTGCAGGTTACCCGTAGATTATTCGCAAGTTGTACTTAGATCGTATGTAGAACGTTTGTGAAAAGCGGTTGTGGTGACTTTTATTGTTCGAAGTCCGTCGAATCAATCAGGTTGGCGATTCAATTTCGATGGAACTTGCTGAGCAAATCGCTCTAGCGGTAAAAAATGCGCTACCGATAGCTGCCTTGCAAGCTGTGTTATCCAAGCACTGTTATGCAAGCACTGTCACCCCGACATTGTCTTCAAAGCCCTGACTTCAAAGCGCTCACTTCAAAGCGCGGAACCCTGTATAGTGCGAGCCATAATTCAACAGGTTCTGCTATGACAACCCTCACCTATTTCGCCACGGCAGCAAAAGGCATCGAGACGCTACTGCTCGAGGAACTTCGAGGAATGGGCATCTCGGACGTTAAAGAAACCCGCGCGGGCGTTCATTTTACGGCTGACTTGGAAGCTGCCTATCGAGCCTGCCTTTGGTCGCGATTGGCGAACAGAATCCTTCTACCCTTGGCCTCTTTCGATTGTCCTTCAGATGACGAGCTCTATCGTCAGGTAAAAGCGCTGGATTGGTCTAAACACATGCGTGTCGATCAGACGCTTGCGATTGATGCCAGTGTGACCCATTCGAATATGAATCATAGCCAGTTTGCGGCGCAAAGAATGAAGGACGCAGTCGTTGATTATTTCCGAGAGAAGACGGGTGACCGGCCTTCAGTAGAGCCATTAGAGCCCGATATCCAGCTCAACCTCTACATAAACGACAACAAAGCGCAGGTCTATTTAGACCTCTCCGGTACAAGCTTACACGTGCGGGGTTATCGAAGTCGTGGCTCCGCCGCGCCTTTGAAAGAAAACCTTGCCGCTGCGATTCTCTATCGCGCAGATTGGCCGAGTATTGCCAAGCAGGGCGGTGCATTTGTCGACTTTATGTGTGGCTCAGGCACCCTGCCAATTGAAGCAGCGTTGATGGCTTGTGACATTGCGCCGGGTATCGATCGAGATTATTACGGTATGTTTGGTTGGGCTCAACATGATGATGATCTTTGGCAACGGTTAAAGAAAGAGGCGAATGAAAGAAGGGCGCAGGGGTTGAAACTTGCGCCAAAGATAATGGGTTTTGATCATCACCGATCTACCTTGGAGCGAACCAGTCAACATGTTGCTCAGGCTGGGTTACAAAAGGTTATTAAGATTGAATACCAGGATCTGTTTGAATTTTCAGCACAAGTGCCTGAAAACGGTTTGGTTGTCGTTAACCCCCCTTATGGCCACAGGCTTGGCAAGGGCGAGGATCTGACGCCGCTTTACCATCAAATTGGTCAAGTAATGATAAGACATTTTGACGGTTGGCGAGCATCAGTATTCACTGATGATAAGGCGAAAGGTAAAACGATTGGTATTCGAGCAAAAAAAATCCATTCGCTTTTTAACGGCGCTTTGCCTTGTAAGTTACTACATTTCGATATCGAGCCTGCGAATGTTATGCAAAGCTATCGATTGCCGAGGTTAATACCGCAGCAGGAGTTAAGCGAAAGTGCACTTGGCTTTCTAAACCGATTGAAAAAGAACCTAAAGAAAATTGAACGTTGGGCAACGCGTGAGTCGATCAGTTGTTATCGCGTCTATGATGCAGATTTACCCGATTATGCTGTAGCCATAGATTTGTATACGGATGTCGAAACTTCGAGACTCTGGTTGAATATACAAGAGTACGAGGCGCCGAAGACGATTGATCCCGACAAAGCCAAAATGCGACTTCGGGAGGCTGTTAGTGTTGTTAAATTAGTTTTTGATGTGCCTGATGAACAGTTGTATCTGAAAAGCCGTCGCCGACAACGTGGTGATGCGCAATACGAAAAGCTGGCGGAGGAGCGCATCTATTATCAAGTAGAGGAAGGCGCATGCCATTTTCTGGTGAACTTCGAAGACTATCTGGACACGGGCCTTTTCCTAGATCATAGACCTCTCAGGTTGCGCATCGGACAGGAGTCTGAGAATAAGGCGATTTTGAACTTGTTTGCCTATACCGGAACTGCCACTGTGCATGCAGCTGTAGGAGGTGCAAGTCGTAGTTTGACTATAGATATGTCCAATACCTATATCGATTGGGCTAAGCGTAACATGGCTCTAAATGATATTAACGGCCCGGCGCATCGGTTCCTTCAGGCCGATTGTATTGCCTGGTTAGAGAACCCAACAGAGAAAGATAAGTTCGACATCATCTTTCTTGATCCGCCAAGCTTCTCTAATTCTAAGCGAATGCAGGATGTTTTTGATGTACAGGAGGATCACGTCCGACTAATACGTCTGGCGATGGAAAGGTTGACGCCGGACGGGGTGCTTTTCTTTTCGAATAATCTCAGGCGATTTAAGCTCGCTAATACCGAACTTGATGATTTTGAAATCGCTGACATTACTGATCAAACGATTCCCGATGACTTTCGCCAGCGTAAACACATTCACCGCTGCTGGGAGATTAGGTTTCGCTAACAGCGAGTATACGCTGCGCCGCTATTGATTGCTCACATCACTCATTTTTATTATAAGTGCCGCCAAAATTCGCAATAATCATAGAGGTGGCTTTTGTTACATCATGGTGCTTGCTAAGAATTACTACTTCCTTTGTCACCGTTAGGTCTAACGCACTCTGTCTAGAAATGCGCGCTGCCAGGTGTTCTTGGGAAGGGGATGACATCACGAATATTCTCCATCCCCGTCACATAGTTCAGTAGACGTTCGAAGCCGAGCCCAAATCCGGCGTGTGGCACAGTGCCATATCGTCGCAGGTCGCGATACCACCAGAGTTCTTCGCGCAATGCCGGATCCATACGTTGATCTAACACATCGAGTCGTTCTTCCCGTTGACTACCACCAATAATCTCTCCAATGCCGGGGGCTAGCACGTCCATCGCGGCAACGGTTTTCCCATCGTCATTGAGTCGCATATAGAAGGCTTTAATCTCTGCAGGGTAGTTCATAAGAATGATTGGCCGCCCGACATGCTTTTCTGCCAGAAAACGTTCGTGTTCCGACTGAAGGTCTAAGCCCCATTCAACCGGGAATTCAAACTTTTCTTTGGTGTTTTTCAGTATCTCGATTGCCTCGCTATAGTCCATTCTCTCAAAATCATTATCGATGATCGTACGCATACGCGTAATAACATTCTTGTCGATTCGCTGCTCAAAGAAAGCCATGTCGTCTTCTCTTTGATCTAGCACTGACTGCATGACGTGCGTGAGTAGATCTTCTGCCAGGTCGGCGTTGTCATTTAGATCTGCAAAGGCAATTTCCGGTTCGACCATCCAGAATTCCGCAAGGTGTCGGCTGGTATTTGAGTTTTCAGCGCGGAAGGTCGGCCCAAAAGTATAAACTTTAGACATGGCGAGGCAGTAGGATTCAACATTCAATTGGCCGCTGACGGTCAAAAATGAATCGCCACCGAAAAAATCCTCGCTGTAGTCAACTTGGCCATTAGCGCCAATCGGCAGATTGGTTGCATCGAGCGTGCTGACACGAAAAAGCTCTCCTGCTCCTTCGCAGTCACTGGCAGTAATGATGGGTGTATTGATCCAATGGAAATCATTATTAAAGAAGTAATTATGAATTGAATTGGCAAGGGTTGTGCGAACCCGTGTGATAGCGCCGAAGGTGTTTGTGCGCGGGCGCAGGTGAGCAACGGAACGCAGGTACTCGAAAGTGTGACGTTTTTTCGCGATGGGGTAAGTTTCCGGTTCATCAACCCAACCAACGACTTCGACGCTCTGCGCATGAATTTCAACGCTTTGACCTTTGCCCTGAGACTCAACCAGTTCGCCTTCAATAACCACCGCCGCGCCTGTGGAGATCTTAAGCACCTCGTCTTCATAATTGTCGAGGTCATTGGGCACGACCGCTTGGATTGCGTCAAAACAGGAGCCGTCGTGAATCGCGATGAATGAAATACCTGCTTTAGAGTCACGCTTGCTGCGCACCCAGCCCTTCACTGTCACCTGAGTACCGACACTGGTTGTGCCGGATAGAAGAGATGAGATGGTCGATTTTGTCATGGTGCCTGCTCCGCAGCTGCCGATGTATTGAGGCTATGATAGCAAAACTTCACAATTCAATGATGGTAGTATTCGAGCAAATACAAAATAAATGAGGTCAGTAGCGAAGGTGGATAACGAACTAATACTAGAGCAAATTCAAATCGGTCCTATGGAGAACTTTACCTATCTGATTGGATCCCGCAGCACGATGGAAGTGACAGTGGTAGACCCGGCTTGGGATATCGCGGGCTTGATGAATTTTGCAAATGAGCGAGGCTATAAAGTGACTTCGGCGCTCATCACGCATTACCATCCAGATCATTGTGGCGGCTCCTTCGGTAGTAAAACTGTTCAAGGCATCGCGGAGTTGCTTGAAACGAACCCCGTTAAATCTTATGTCCACAAGCTGGAAGCGCAAGGTGTGAAGAAAGTAACGGGCATTTCTGATAGCGATATAGTGACGGTCGATTCCGGCGACAAACTCAAAATTGGGGACGTTGAAGTTGAGTTCTTGCACACGCCGGGGCACACACCGGGCTCCCAATGCTTTCGTATAAAAAACACCCTTGTGTCCGGCGACACACTGTTCATCAGTGGCTGCGGACGTGTCGACTTGCCGGGTTCGAATTCCGAAGATATGTATCGAAGCATTCAAAAGCTTGCGTCTCTTCCCGATGAAACAGTTCTATTGCCAGGTCACAACTACTCAGAGGTGGCTAGCGCTACGTTGGCCGAGCTGAAGAAAACAAATGTTCACATGCGCATTAAAGACATCGAAAGTTGGAAAATGATGATGGGTGATTAGCGACAGCCGTCGAACAGTTTCTCGAAGATCGAACACCATTGTGTATTTAAAGGAGGTAACGAAATGCTAAAGACGTTGGTTGAAGGTTTGTCTTTTTCTGAAGCGCCCAGATGGCACGAAGGTCATCTTTATTATTCTGATTTCTACCGATTTAAAGTTGAACGGGTTAATTTGCAAGGTGTTGTTGAAGTCGTCGCGGAAGTGCCGACTCAGCCTTCGGGGTTAGGTTGGCTGCCGGATGGCAGGCTGCTGATAGTCTCCATGTTGGACAGGAAATTACTGCGTCAGGAAAAAGACGGTGAGCTCGTCGAGCATGCTGATCTGAGTGGAATTGCGACGTTCCACTGCAACGATATGGTTGTTGATCAGCAAGGTAGAGCCTATGTCGGCAACTTTGGTTCGGATATTGAGCAACCTGGCGCAAAGCCTTCACCTGCGAGCCTCGCATTGGTTCATCCGGATGGGACAGTTGAATCCGCGGCAGAAAATATACTGTTTCCTAATGGGGCTGTGATCAGTGCAGACGGCAAGTTACTCATTATCGCTGAAACATTTGGACTCAGGCTGACGGCCTTTGATGTTGCCGCCGATGGAACCCTTTCGAATCGACGAGTCTGGGCGGATACAGCGCCGCACTACCCCGATGGTATTTGTCAGGATGACGAGGGTGGTGTCTGGATAGCAGACCCGGTTAATAACTGCGTTGTGAGATTTGTAGAGGGTGGTGATATTACGGATAAAATCGATACGGGATGCCCTAGTTATGCCTGTATGTTAGGTGGGGATGACAGGCAACGGCTTTTTATTTGTACGGCAAAGGCATCCGGCACAGCGGCTGCGGAATCTCGAAGTGGTAAAATCGAATACATTGATGTTGCCTACAGGGGTGTTGGGCAACCCTAAGGTTACGGGTGGATGCAGTATTTGGTTGCCTTTTTTTTAAAGATATGTCGATTGAACAACGAAAGCTGAAGCGTATACTCAAACAGTTAAAGACTCTTACAACCAAAATAACAAGTAGGGAGATGTGTATGTCTGATTTGACCATCAAGCGAAGATCTTTACTGAAGAGCGTTTCAATGGCCGCCGTTGGTGGTCAAGCGTTACTTCGAACCGGTAATTTGCAGGCTGCGGTTGACGAAGCAACACGCTCAGTCGAGTCATGGCCGCAGATGGAATACAGAGAGCTGGGGAAAACGGGCTTTCAAGGTAGTCGGCTGGTGTTTGGTTGTGGTGCGGCACTGTCAAATGGTCAGGCGAATGACTTATTGGAGCCTGCACTGGCGTCGGGCATTAATGTTTTCGATGTTGGTTTTCGTTCCTACTATCGCGATGCGGAAATGAATCTGGCACCTTTCTTGAAGAAGCATCAAGATGAAATATTTCTTATCTCCAAGGCGATTGCTGGTGATATCTCAGCTGAGGATGAGTTAAGCGTTGCCGAGGCCAAAACGGCTGCAAACAACTGGCTCAAGGCACTCGATGCAAGCTTGTCTGAGCTGCAGGTTGATCACGTTGATGCCTATTATCTGATGGCTGCCAATAATGTTTCGCTAATACGAAGCGAAGAGATTCAAATGGCTTTCGATGAAGCTCGGACGACGGGTAAGGCATCTCACTTCGGAATCAGTACCCATGAAAATGCTGAGCAAGTGTTGTTGGCCGCTGCGGATACCGGCTGGTACAGCCTTGCACAGATCGCAATTACGCCAGCGGGTTGGTATGACTTCGCTAACAAAGACATTTTAGCCGGTTCGAAAAATATGCAAGAGTTGCAACCGGTGTTGGCGGCAGCTAGAAAGGCAGGTATTGGGCTGATTGGCATGAAAGCGGGGCGTCACTTAGCGGGACGTAAATGGTTTGGCTGGGGTTCGCCAAATGCCTATGACGGTTATTATGATGAAAACGTGATGAGCGCAAGCCTGACTGCTTTCCAAAGAAGTTATGCTTATGTTCTCGCTAATGGTTTGGATGCGGTAAATGCGGATATGCAAATCTGGCAACATATGCGAGAAAATTTTGCGGCAGCAACAAGCGCGCAAACTTATTTCGTGTAATGTGTTTGAGGTCCTTCATATGGATTGTTTGGGCGCAGAGCTTATCGGCAGTCAAATACGATGGGGTGCAGATATAAGCTGATTTCGAGATGTGACTCGCGCCATATGCTGCTGGCAATCACGACGATTGCCAGCCATAGATCTAGCCCATCGCACGATGAGCGATGAACTTAATCCGGTGTTTTCTCGCCACCTAACGCGGAGAACAGCTCGGGTAAGAATCGAGAAAACTCCAATGTCATATTGACGAAAGCGGCGTCGAGTTTCGCGATAGGATCTTCATCATCCATGTGTTCGTCATTCACCGATTCGAATTTTATCTGACGCAGAACAATATCCTTGTCAACCGACATGCCTAAATCCCCATGCCATTGAATGCCGACTCTGGTGCAGATCTTTCCGGCTTCTAAATGCGATCGTATTTCTTTCGTGTCCAAATCCTGTCGTCGACAAGAGACCGTCGAGGTGTCTTCAATGTCGAGTAAATCGCACTGATCACCTAGTGTGAAATTATCGGGTAGTTTGCGATGCATTAACCAGTTTGAGAAAACATCCTGAGGCTTTTGTTGCACCTGCGGTGGTACAACAGGAAAGCTGCCAAGAGAATCTCGAATGCAATTGATGAAAAGTTCTGCCTCTGATGCGGTTGGTGTGCCGATGATCAACAGATTGTCTTTCGGTGAGATATAACCAAGTACCTGCTTCGACTTCGCTAATGCCCTTGGCAATAGCTCCGCTAAGGTGTTCTCTTTTATGGATTTGCGTTCTTTGCCGCGAACACGTCGCTCTTCGATCGACTCGATCTTATCAATTTTCTCCATCACCGCCTCATTGAGTGCGCTGGACGGTATAACCTTTTCTTCTTTTCTTGCACACAGTAAATAACAGCCGCTGACCTCGTGAACCAAGGGCGCGTCTTCGCCTTTACCGATCGGTGATACCCAACCAAAGCTGGAGGGCTTCATTCCGCCGCAGGGTACAAAACGTCGAGCGTTTAACAAATCAACGAGTTCATCAGATGTGGGTTGAAAAGGTTTAGTAAGTCGGTAAATCGTGGCGTTCTTAAATAGCATGTATCGGGACCAGACAATGGGTGAAAGAAATAAAAAAGGGTTCTTGTGACAAGTTGAGACAAAATGAGGCCGCATTATAGCGAAAGCGGATGGCAGCGTCTTGATCGACTCATACGATATGTCGTGGCAAGATGTCGCCCGCCTCTAAGCCGAATGTCCAACAGCTCGAGCAAATGAATAATGCACCCAAAAATGATAGGCAGCTAGGAAAACATCATATGTCAGAAACACCCGGTTGGTTTAAACGTGCGATCGAAACGCCCTTTGTGAATAACAACATTGAAGTAGATGGTGTCAATATCCACTATCTGTCATGGGGAGACGATGCTGACAAACCCGGTTTGGTGTTCGTCCATGGCAATGGTGCGCATGCGCATTGGTGGACTTTTATTGCGCCCTTTTTCCTGACACATTACCGAGTTGTTGCTATTGATCTTGCCGGTGCAGGGGATAGTGGTTACGCGGATAGCTATACAGCGGAGAGTTTTGCGGCTCAAATTGCAGCCGTCGCAAATGATGCTGGCTTCGGCAATGACACCATTGTCGTCGGACATAGTTTCGGTGGATTCGTTACGCTCAAGACCGGCTTGCTCTATGAGGATCAATTGTCGGGCATTGTGCTTGTCGACTCTGCGGTCAGACCGCCGGACTTTCAGTGGGAAAGAGATCCCAGACGTTCACCGATTAAGCCAAAGCGGGTTTACGATACCTATGAGGCAGCGCATAGCCGATTTCGACTGATGCCTCCACAGGATTGCAATAATCAATTTATCCTAGATTACATTGGCTCACATTCGTTGACAGAGGTAGAGAACGGCTGGACCTGGAAATTTGATGACACGATGTTCAGTAAATTCGAGTTCTCTGACAAGCAGCATGAGGACCTCGCAAATTTACGATGTCGAGTTGGGGTTATTTATGGTGAAGATAGTTATTTATTTAGTCAGGAAATTGCTGATTATATGTTTAAGGTGTTGGATGAGTCTGTTCCATTTGCAGGCATTCC
Organism: uncultured OM182 clade bacterium; assembly: GCA_905182025.1. Classification (GTDB taxonomy): domain Bacteria; phylum Pseudomonadota; class Gammaproteobacteria; order Pseudomonadales; family Azotimanducaceae; genus JAHRVQ01. The sequence continues at coordinate 25,206 of CAJJAA010000039.1, read as the reverse complement.
CGAGGCACAGCATCATCTCTTCCTTGATCAACCGCTAGCATTTGTCAGTGCACTGCGGACATTACTCGCAGAGTGGCGTCACTCACGTCCTGACAGAACCTACAATTAATAAAGGCTGGGTCGTTGCGGCATTTTGATAAAGTCGAAAAATGCCGCCATTTTAATGTCAACGCGATGTGATTTTTAATGCATCGTCATGGCTTTGTGTTGTTTAATCAGCGTCACTTAATTTGGGGAACTAACTGCAATGGCGTCAAGATCCACCCTTGAGAACGCTTGTGTGTCGCCTCAATCAAATCTCAATCGCGTTAGTCGCTTTTCTGCATCATCCTATCCACTGTTTTTTTGTTTGTTACTGATCGCTTTAGTGTCACCTCTGATCGCCTTTGGAAATGAACTGTTTGTTCAAGAACTTGAACGGTCGTTGCTCATGCCGCTTGTCGAGCAAGCGCCTGGTGCGGCGGTTGTTGTGGTCGTCGATGGTGAGGTGGTCTTGCAAAAGGCCTGGGGCGTTAAGCGGCAGGGCGATGACACGCCAATCACGCCCTTTACCCTGTTTCGCATAGCCTCTATCTCCAAGACATTTGCTTCGGCTGCCGCTGCAATATTGATCGAAGAATCTCAGCTGTCGTGGCAAACACCACTCAATCAGAGCCTAAATGTTGACTTCAAACGCAAGGATTATGGCGATCAGATTAATCTCTCTCACCTTATGTCTCAGACATCTGGATTGATGCCGCATGCCTATACAAATTTGGTCGAAGATAATATGTCATACAAACGTATTGTCGATCGTTTGAATCGGGTCGATTTTGTCTGTGCGCCAGGTAAGTGTTATGGCTATCAGAATGTCGTATTTAGTTTAGTGGGTGATGTTGTTGAAGCCAACACAGGGAAGGATTATGCGACCTTCGTTAAGGACAAGCTATTCGAGCCCCTAAACATGCAGCGCGCGTCATTTGGTCGCACTGCCTTTTTGGAAGATAGCAACCACGCAGCGCCACATATATGGACAGGTAACCGTTGGGCACCGACACGTACGACCGATCACTATTACCGTATCCCGCCAGCCGCCGGCGTTAACGCAAGTATCGATGACATGACAGCTTGGTTGTTGGCCCAACTGGGTCACGAACCTGAGGTGCTATCGCCAGAAATGCTCGATACATTGCATGCCGGCGTGATCAAGACCACCAGAAAGCAGGCTCACTATGCGCGGCGAAAGGGCATTAGTAATATGCACTATGGGCTAGGTTGGCGTGTTTTTGATTATCGTGGCGAGCCCGGGTTTATTCAGCATGGCGGTTATGTGCGTGGTATGCGCAGCGAAATGGTCTTCAATCGTCGACTACAAACCGGTTTTGTGTTCCTGACAAATTCCGAACCCAATCATCTTGGCAACCTTGTTTTTGACTATCTCGATCTCTATCAAAAGAGACTGTCGCCAAAGGATGTCGCTCAAGCTGACTAGAAGTTTTGTGATTGAGGTGTTTTTTGTCGAAATCGCCGATTAATACCAATTATTCAAGGATTCAAAGTAGAAATTAGCTTAGAATATCTCGTTTTGCGAACACTCGAACAGAGAGTCTTTTCTCTGGTTCAGTTGGTCAAAATCAGCAACTGTATTTTCGATCTTCGATGTTGAAGATTCGATGGTGACTTGGATGAATATCGCTACGGCGACGATCTTTCGAGAAATGGCAGTGTAACCTGGGTGTGTGTTCATAAGCAGACACATCTAAGTGGAAAAGCAGCTTGCGCTTGCTTAAATATTTAAGCAAAAATGAGGCTAAGCATCCGGTGTTGATGTTAGAGCAACCAATAAATAGAACAATAAATCCGAGTCTCGCACTCTTGTTGTACGGAGTAAGATAGTTATATGCGTTTGCAGGCAATTAAGCTCGCTGGTTTCAAATCTTTTGTAGATCCTACAACAGTCCCGTTTCCCACAAATCTTTGTGCCGTCGTCGGTCCGAATGGCTGTGGCAAATCCAATATTATTGATGCAGTTCGTTGGGTCATGGGGGAGTCCTCCGCCAAAACCTTGCGCGGTGAGTCTATGGCTGATGTCATTTTCAATGGCTCGACCACCCGAAAGCCAGTCGGGCAGGCCAGTATTGAGCTTATGTTCGATAATGTAGAAGGGCGCCTGAGCGGTGAGTACGCTGCATATACTGAAATATCGATCAAACGTCAGGTTACCCGTGATGGGCAGTCCAACTATTATTTGAACGGTACGAAGTGTCGCCGTAAGGACATCACTGACATTTTCCTGGGTACCGGTCTTGGTCCGCGTAGCTATTCAATTATTGAACAGGGCATGATCAGCAATCTGATCGATGCCAAGCCAGAAGAGCTGCGAGTCTATATTGAGGAAGCCGCGGGCATTTCAAAGTACAAAGAACGTCGTAAGGAAACCGAACGCCGTATTTCTCACACCAAAGATAATCTTGATCGATTGAGCGACCTTCGGGAAGAATTGGAGCGTCAGATTCATCATCTTGAGCGACAGGCAAAAGCCGCTGAGAAATATAAAGAGCTAAAGCAAGAAGAGCGAGAAGTTCAGTCTCAATTACTGGGCTTGAAATGGCGCGTCATATCGGCGGAAGCAAAAGCCAAAGAAGACAACATTAATCGTCTGCAGATTGAACAGGAAGCAAAGGTTGCTGATCAGCGTCGAATCGATGCTGAGGTAGAACAAAAACGTGATGAGCTGGTTGAAATGAGTGATCAGACCAACGAAGTTCAGAAAAAATATTATGACTATGGTACTGAAATTGCCCGTATTGAAGACAGCATACAGTTTCAAAATGAGCGCAACCAACAGCTCAATAAAGACTTGGAAGAGGCATCTGCTAATTGGTTCAAAATTCGTGCAGACATCGATGCGGATCAGAGGAAGCTTGGCGAGCTAAAGCACGAGTTGTCTCAAACCGAACCGCAGCAGTCTGAAATTAAAGAGATTGAAGAAGCATCGGTGAGCCTGCTGGCTGAGACAGAGCAGTCCATGCAGACATGGCAGGAAAACTGGGAGACGTTCAACCAGGCCGCCGCTCAGTCACAAAATCAAGGTCAGGTACAACAATCAAGAATAGAGTCTCTCGAGCAATCCATAGAGCGTTTAAATCAGCGTATCTCATCACTTCAAAGTGACGTCAGCCGCCTGCGTGAATCAACGGTTGAGCAAGAGATTGGACCGCTTGAGGGCATGCTTGAGACGCAGGAATTACAGATTCAACGTATTGAAGAAGAGCTTAAAGAGTTACTTGACCGCATTGAAGGCCAGCGTGAGAAAAATCAATTTGTGTCGGAACGTTTGGATGAAAAACGTGGATTGCTGCAGGGCTCAAAAGGTCGATTAGCATCGTTGGAAGCGCTTCAACAAGCGGCTCTAGGTCAGCAAGATGATGCTGAAATGAGCTGGTTAGAACGGCATAACCTGAAAGGTCAGGAGCGATTAGGCGAACTCATTAAGGCTGACGATGATTGGGCTATCGCGGTTGAAACTGTACTAGGTGACTATCTTCAAGCTGTGTGCGTTGATGGTCTTGATGTCGTCAGCACAATTCTAGGGGATTTTGAAAAAGGTTCGCTAAATTTTGTCTCGGCAAAAGATGGTAATCGTTCAGCGGGGACCGTGTCAGGTTCCGACAAATTGTTGGATAAAGTAGAAACGCAACTTGAACTCGAGCATCTACTTGGCGGCGTCTATGTCGCGCAGAACCTGGACGAGGCGCTGCTAAAGAGAAGTAGTCTTGGACGGGGAGAATCAGTCATCACCATGGATGGCATTTGGTTAGGTAACAATTGGCTAAGAGTCAGCCGTGATCAGGATGCTACCGCAGGCGTCATTAAGCGGCAGGCAGAACTTGAACAGCTCAACATTGATATTGAATCACTTGAAGCCGAAGTGCAGCATTTAGGGGGTGAACTGGAAGGTGGCGTTGCAGCCCTGCAGGTTGCTGAAGCGGAGCGAGAGCAACAAGCGGCGCGTCATGCTGAACAGCAACGAGCATTTGGTGAGACCCGCGCGCAACTTGGTGCGAAGAAGCTTCAGGCTGAACAAATTAAAACCGATTTGCACCGAGCCAATACTGAAATCGAAGAAAGTACCGGTCAGCTTGATGCGGATCAGGCTCAGTTGAAAATTCATCGTAACGGTTTACAAGATGCAATGGACCAGATGGAAAATGACACACTACGCCGTGAACAATTGCAAAGTGAGCGTCATGAGAAACAGTCTGCGCTGGAAGAAGCGCGTTCCAAGGCAAGGCAAGGCAGGGACAACGCACATCAATTGGCATTGAGGATTCAAACGTTAACTTCTCAGACTTCCGCGACAGAACATGCGATGTTACGACTCCATGAGCAACAGAATATTCTTGCTGAGAGACGTCAGACTTTGGAAGAGAGCATCAGTGAGAGTGAGGAGCCACAAATACAGCTAAAGCATGAGCTTGAGCAACAGCTTGAAAAACGTCTGGAAGTTGAAAGTAGGCTTATTGAGGTTCGACAAAAATCTGAAGCGGTTGAACACGCTATTCGTGAATTTGAACAGCAACGATCGAAATTTGAAGAAGAAGTTGAACAGGTACGTAATAGTCTTGGTCAAGTTCGAATGGATTGGCAAGCTTTGGAAGTGCGCCGTTCGACCATTAAAGAACAATTGGACGCTGCGAATCAGGATTTAGACAACGTGCTAACAACCCTTCCAGAAGAAGCAAATGAGCAAGAATGGGAAGAGAATTTGACTCGTATCGGCAATCGAGTGCAAAGGTTGGGTGCGATCAACCTCGCGGCGATTGATGAGTTCAAAGTTCAGAGTGAGAGAAAACAGTATCTTGATGCCCAGAATGACGATTTAGAGCGGGCACTTGCGACACTTGAGAACGCGATTCGAAAGATTGATGTTGAAACGCGAACCAAATTTAAAGAAACGTTTGATACGATCAACACGAAACTACAGCAGCTGTTTCCAAAAGTATTCGGCGGCGGTCATGCTTACTTAGAGATGACGGGCGAAGACTTACTCGATACAGGTGTTGGACTTATGGCAAGACCTCCGGGTAAGCGAAACTCCAGTATTCATTTATTATCCGGTGGAGAAAAAGCACTCACTGCGATTGCGTTAGTGTTCTCTATTTTTAGTTTGAACCCAGCGCCCTTCTGTCTACTGGATGAGGTTGATGCGCCGCTAGATGACGCGAACGTTGGACGCTATTCAAATTTGGTTAAAGAGATGTCTAAAACTGTTCAATTTATTTACATCACCCATAACAAAATTGCGATGGAGATGGCTGATCAGTTGATGGGTGTCACAATGCATGAGCCCGGTGTGTCTCGTCTCGTGTCGGTAGAGGTGGATGAAGCAGTTGCAATGGCATCTGTTTAGGCTAGCAGTAAGAATGGAAAGGCAAAATCTATGACGGAGTTCCTGATGGATTTCGGATTGAGAGATTGGTTGCTCATATTAGGCCCAGTATTTATAGCTGGTATTCTGATTCATGGTTACTGGCGAATGCGGAGTAACCGCAGCAATCTGAAAATGGCATTAGACAAATCGTTTTTATCTGAACCCGGTAGCGGGGACGGTAATGATGATTTCTCAATGCTTCGTGCGGAATTACCTAACGGCGGTGCTAGGGTGCTGGATAAGCCTGAGCAAACGTCACTTAATCTTGATGAAAACGTACCTGTGCTCATGGACTCGGTTGAGTCCTCAGCCGATAAATTACCGCGAGAGGACTTTGGCGCGCCAATACAGCCCAATGCTGCATATGCGCAGGCTGAAGAAAAACCGCTAACTGCGAGCAGGGATGAGATAGCTGATGTGGCGGGCATTGAAGAGCCATTTGCCGAGGCGCCGATTTCAGCGACGAGCTCACAACCGCGAGACAATGCGATTCGACCTGCTATTGAACGACCCGAAAAATTTGTCGTCGTCCATGTCATTGCTGTCAATGAGCCCTTCTCGGGGCAACGATTACTTGAGTGTCTGGTTGAGCGAAATATGAGTCATGGTGAAATGAGCATCTTCCACCGTATGAATGACCAAGGGTTTTCTATCTTTAGTCTTGCTAATGCGGTTGAGCCGGGCATTTTCGATTTGGCGAACATGGATAATTTGGCGACACCTGGGGTGAGTATGTTTCTTCGGGTGCATGAACTGAATGAGCCCGTAGCAGCGTTTGACGAGATGATTGCAGTTGCTGGCTATTTGGCTGAGGAACTAGGCGGCTCAGTTAAAGACGAAACCCGTAGCGTGATGACGAGCCAGACGTTTGAGTACAGTCGATCTGAAATCGTCAAATATCAACATCAATATCAAAATAAGAACCGATAAATATGTTGGAAGTCGCGGCGTCGATTGTAGCTGAAGTCTCGAAGCTTCGAGATGAAATAAACCATCACAACTATCTATACCATTCCCTTGATTCTCCCGAGTTAACTGACGTTGAGTTCGATAAGCTATTTCGTCGGCTAAAGTCACTTGAAGCCGAATACCCCTCTGCGGTAACACCGGATTCACCGACCCAGAGAGTTGGCGCTAAGCCATTAGAAGGTTTTGAACAGATTCGTCATGAATTACCAATGCTGTCGCTCGACAATGCATTCAATAGTAACGATCTGCAGGACTTTGACCGCAGGGTGATTGCTCGATTGCAGGACGAGAGTCAGATTGAGTATGCCTGTGAGCCAAAAATTGACGGCATTGCCGTTAGTCTCTTGTACGAAGATGGCATATTGGTGCGTGGTGCGACACGCGGTGATGGCACCACCGGCGAGGACATTACACACAACGTCAGAACGATAGAATCGGTGCCATTAAAATTGATGGGTACGGATTATCCTGGTCGGCTTGAAGTGCGAGGTGAAATATATATAGCCCGCTCAACGTTTAAGTCCCTCAATCAACAGGCAGAAGCAGAGGGTGAAAAGCCATTTGCAAACCCTCGCAATGCCGCAGCAGGCAGTGTCCGACAACTGGATGCGCGTTTAACGGCGAAACGTAAGTTGACGATGTTTTGTTACTCCGTGGGGCTGGTCGAACGTGGAGAACTGCCCTTAAAGCATGGTGAGATACTGCAGCAATTAAAATTATGGGGTCTTCGGATTAACCCTAAACTCGCGATTGTCCAAGGTGCTCAAGCGTGCATTGACTACTACAACCGTATGCAGTTGGACCGGGACGATCTGGATTATGAAATTGACGGTGTGGTATTCAAGGTCAATAGCATTGCTCAACAAACGCGTCTCGGGATTCTTACGAGGACGCCGAGATGGGCGATTGCACATAAGTTCCCCGCTGAAGAGGGTGTCACCGAGTTGCTCGACGTGGAATTCCAAGTTGGACGAACGGGAGCGGTTACGCCAGTTGCAAGGCTTAAGCCCGTCAAGGTAGGTGGTGTAACGATCAGCAATGCAACCTTGCATAACATGGATGAGGTTGGCCGATTAGGTGTGCGAATCGGTGATATTGTTCTGCTGCAGAGAGCCGGTGATGTTATACCGAAGATCGTCGGTGTTGAAAAAAAATCAGAAAACGGCAAGAAAATCCTATTGCCTCGAAAATGTCCTTCCTGCGGGTCGGACGTTGTTCAGTCTCAGGATGAAGTGATTGCTCGATGCAGCGGTGGGCTAATCTGTCAGGCACAACGTCAGGAAAATATTAGGCACTTCGCTTCAAGGTTGGCGATGGATATTGAAGGGTTGGGCGACAAACTCGTCCTTCAACTTGTCGAAGCTGGTCTCATCAAAACGGCTGCAGATCTCTATGATCTGTCTTTAACTGAATTAGTTGAATTAGAAAGAATGGCGCCAAAGTCCGCCAATAATCTCTTAGCCGCGCTAGAAAAAAGTAAGGACACGACCTTGCCGCGTTTCATCTACTCGCTTGGTATTCAGGAAGTGGGTGAGTCTACGGCGAGAAGTTTAGCGATGCATTTTGGCGAATTGGAAGCACTTTTAGCGGCCGATGAGTTGAGTTTACAGCGGGTACCCGATGTGGGTCCCATTGTGGCAAAGAAGATTGCCCGCTTTTTCGCGCAGAAGAGTAACCAGGACGTGATAGAGAAGATGCGTAGATTAGGTTTGCATTGGCCTGCCATTGAAGTGTCTGCCGCAGCCGATGTGTTAGCGGGTAAAATATATGTACTCACGGGTACACTTAACCAAATGAATCGAAATGACGCAAAAGCCAAACTGCAGTCCCTTGGGGCCAAGGTTGCAGGGTCCGTGTCGAAAAATACGGACTGTGTCGTTGCCGGAGACGCTGCAGGCTCGAAACTAGTGAAAGCACAAGAATTAGGGATACTCGTGATGGATGAGCAAGCGCTCGTGGATTTTCTAGCGGAGCACAACTTGTGAACAATGTAGCGTTGCTGTTGGTTGTGGTATTGCTTCTGGGCGGTTGCACAAGCTCTACGCCTAAGCAGCAGAATAACGTCTGCGAGATTTTCTACGAGAAGAAGGGTTGGTACAAAGATGCCAAAAAGTCTCAAAGAAAGTGGGGTACGCCGATTCCGGTAATGATGGCGTTTATCCATCAGGAATCGAGGTTTAAAGCACGCGCGAAGCCACCAAGGAAAAAGATTCTGTGGATTTTCCCTGGCCCTAGGCCGGCAAGTGCCTATGGTTATTCACAGGCGACCAATGAGACCTGGAAAGCCTACAAAAAATCAACGGGTTCATGGAGTGCGGATCGCAATAAGTTTGACGATGCGATAGATTTTATTGGTTGGTATAACGATCAGAGTTATAGAAGAAATAGGATTCAAAAAACAGATGCGTTCAATTTGTATCTTGCCTATCACGAGGGGCAAGGGGGCTTTGCAAAGAAATCATACGTTAAAAAGGGCTGGCTTACCGATGTGGCAAATAAGGTGTCCAGCAGATCAAGCATGTATCAAGGGCAGTTAAAAACCTGCGAGAAGAACTTGAACCGCAACTGGTTCACAAGAATGTTCTTTAAGGCCTAATTTTTAGAATAGTTTCTAGGGCGGTTGCTAGAAAAGTTTCTAGCTAAGTTACTGCTGTCGCCTTTTTTATCGGTTCTTGCGTCGCATAAGTCGTTGCACGTGACTTACGACAGTGTACGCCACGCTGCTAGCGGGAGCGGCGGGCTAACACTCTGCGTTGAAGGCCTCGGCGAAAATCGGCACGACGACGTTCTAAGTCGACATGTTCATTCGCAGAGCGCCGAACAATTTGTCTGCGGTCAGCGTCTCTTCTGTCTGAACGTGCACGTTTATTTTCGATTTCGCTTGTTTCAATAGTCATGTTTAACTCCTGTTTTACAGTACTTTTTGCAGTATTTATTCCATCGCTTTGTTTCAATACTGTGTCTCAAAAAATCTTCGACAGTCAGTACGTCTCATAGTTACGTCAGCAAGATGTTACCTAACGACAGTGTTATGGCTGTTAATATGATGATCGGTCTTGTCAGAAAGAAGGTCAAGGGCTCTATGTAACTCGTTTGTAAGGAGTCCGGCGCTGAAAAAAGGCGGATTACGGTCTGAACTGGCTTATATTTGATCAGTATAGGATAGCCCTATGTGGTTTTAGGAAGAGTGTTAAACTAATCATTTGATTCGAGTAATTAATGTTAACCGATGAACTAAAATCGGAGATTCAAGTCGCTTACTCCCAATTGCTTGAGGCAAAGGGCTATGTTGCCCGTCATTGTCAGAAGCAAATGATTGCAGATGTTGCCAATACGCTGGGTCGCATCGAAGTGGATGAAGACGGGACAAGAACTTCCAGCCATCCTGTGTGTGTCATAGAAGCAGGTACAGGTACCGGTAAGACAGTCGCTTATGCAATGGCGGTATTACCTATCGCCAGAGCAATGGGTAAATCTGTCGTGATCTCGACAGCGACCATTGCCCTTCAAGAGCAGATTGTGTTTGTAGACCTGCCTGATATACGGGAGCATTCCGGTGTCGATTTCTCCTACACGTTGGCGAAAGGGCGACGGCGATATCTGTGTCTATCCAGGCTCGACTCACTACTTCAAGACGTTCAGTCGCCAAATCAGAGCCTCGCTTTTTACGATGATGAAATGTATCAATCCGATGAATCTTATCAAGCCCTGTATGAATTGATGCTCACGAAGCTTGGTCGAGGCGACTGGGATGGTGACAGGGATAATTGGTCAGATGAAATAGCCAATGACGCGTGGTTTCCGGTGAGTACCGATCATGTTCAATGTACCGGTCGACAGTGCTCTCACTATGAGAATTGTTACTTTTATAAAGCCAGAGAACAGATACATCGAGTCGATTGTATTGTCACCAATCATGATTTAGTCATGTCTGATCTGATGATGGGCGGTGGCGCGGTATTACCAGAGCCTGAAGATACAATTTATATATTTGATGAGGGCCATCATCTACCTGACAAGGCCATCAATCATTTTGCCAGTTTTCTGCAGATCAGGAGTACTCAGGGTTGGTTAGAGCAAATACCCGGTATTCTGCATCAATTGAACGAAGAGTTTGGAAATATGGGTTCATTGAACATCGCGTCATTCGACGACTCGGTGGTTAACCTGATGCAGCGTTTGGAGGAAGTCATCATTCTCTTTGAACCTTTGCGAGAATTTGCGGAAGGAAACGATACGGATATGCGATATCGGTTCCCCGGTGGTCAGTTAGAACTTGGACATCGTGACCTCGCTCGTGTGCTGTTTCAGGAAACAGGCCGATTACAGGGTCAACTAGCAATACTTGAAGATCGTTTAGAAGAAGAACTCGAAGATGAAAGTCAAAAAGATAGTCTGGAACAATGGTTGCCCGTCGTTGCTGGTATGAATGCTCGCGCAGAGGCTTGCATGAACCTGTGGCGAGAAATGATGTTGGAGGATAACGTATCCGAGCCGCCGCGAGCCAGGTGGGTAAATTTTCGTGAAGGTGACGAGCTGGCGCTTCATGCAAGTCCTATTGCTGTCCATGATTCGTTGCAAGAATTGCTGTGGTCACGATGCTTCGGCGCAATAGTGACGAGTGCAACGCTCGCTGTTGGACAAGATTTTTCAAGATTTCAGCGTCGTACAGGCATTGATGCTGGCAATCACTTTCGTGCTCTGCAAAGCCCGTTTCGTTATCAAGATAATGCTGTTCTGCGGGTACCACACATGTCTGTAGACCCTAGAACGGCGGATGATCACAACGATGCTGTAGCGTTGATGCTTCCAGAATTGCTGGAAAACGGATTGGGTAGTCTTGTTCTCTTTTCATCCTGGCGACAGTTGTACCGGATAACCGAAGCCCTGCCAGATGAATTGCTGACGCGGGTAATGAGCCAAGGCAGTCAGTCAAAGGCCGAAATTGTGGCGCAACACAAGCGTAAGGTTGACGCAGGAGAGCCAAGTGTAATCTTCGGTTTGGCAAGTTTTTCGGAAGGTATTGATTTGCCAGGAGACTATTGCACCCATGTTGTCATCATTAAAATCCCCTTTGCGGTGCCGGATGATCCGGTCGGCGCAACACTGAGTGAATGGATTGAGGGCAATGGCGGTAATTCTTTTCAAGAGATCATGATTCCCGATGCTGCGCTTCGAATGGTACAGTCCTGTGGGCGACTACTGAGAACTGAGACTGATACAGGCACGGTGACGATTCTTGATCGCAGGCTTGTAACGCAACGCTACGGCAATTTGATCTTAGATGCTTTGCCGCCCTTTCGTAGGGTTATTGAGCGATGAATGCGTGAAGATTGAAACTTTCTATAGTGATGCGAGAGAGGGGTTTCGTCGCCAGGATCAACTCTGGTTTCGTGATCAATGCGCTCGAAATTCACTCGATTTACACAAAAACTATTACGAGGTTTTACTTGGTACTGCGCAGTGGTTGGTCAGTTTATGTGATGCTCAAGTCTTAACAACATTAAGTGTTGCGGGAGGGCAGGGCAGTGGCAAATCAACCTTCGCTCGCTTGTTGTTGACGGCGGTTGAATACATTTCCGATAAGCGAGGCGTGGTTCTGTCGCTTGATGATTTTTATCTTACCCATGCAGAAAGATATAGCCTGTCTAAGTCAATACACCCATTGCTGGCGACTCGTGGTGTGCCCGGTACTCACGATATCGAAATGATGTCTTTGGTCGTAGAGCAAATACGTGATGGTCAGCCAGTGCAAGTGCCTGAATTCAATAAGGCGGAAGATGATCGAAGTGGATTCAGGCAGGTGCAGGGTGGCGAGATCGATTTTGTGGTTTTCGAAGGTTGGTGCTGGGGCGCGAAAGCAACGACAAAAGATGAACTGATCGAACCGGTTAACAGTCTCGAGGCACAAGAAGACCCAGCGGGTATCTGGCGAAACTACGTTAACGATCAGCTAGAGGCCTATCAGCCGTTATTCGACACGCAGCTATCTATTTTTTTGCAGGTGCCGGACATTGATGCCGTTCTAAAATGGCGATGGCTGCAGGAACAGGGCTTACCTGACGGCACTCGGAAAATGCCGAAGTCGGCTATTGAGCGATTCATTGCGTACTACGAACGAATCACCGTGAGAATGCTAAAAGATAGCCCTCAACAATCAAATATTGTCATTGAGCTCGACCATCAGCATGCATTTTCCTGCGCTACACTGAAAGCTTGATTGTTCTGCTTGAGTCGTGATTTAGCGTCACTTGTGGTCTATTTGGCAAGCCAACAGTGTTTTTCCATCCTTTTAAGCATCTCAACCTTGTTAGGCAGGCCTCTTAGACCCGCGTCTTAGGCAAGTGTGACCGACATCCTATTCAGGCCAAATTCAGCTCGACTCATTTAAGGTTAACTCACCTTCACGTTAATGGGTGTTACTGATGAAAGAGATAAATGAGATGAAGCTTGATCGCAACCAGTCCGCGAGATCTAAAACAGCACGATTGGGCATCACGGGATCTAGAGCTACGAGGTCTGGATTCACTAGGTCTAGGTTATTAAGTATGACCGTCATGTGTATTGTGGCTCTGCCTGGGCTAGCACGTGATCGGCAAGTAAGTTATGACTACGGTACGGTCGTTGACACCAAGCCAATTTATGAGACCCACAGGGTAGAGCAACCCCGTGAGGAATGCTGGACTGAAAATGTGTACCGGCAGCCCAGCGCAGATAATAGTGTCGGCACTGTGGTTGGTGCTGTTGTTGGTGGCGCTTTAGGAAATGCGGTGGGTCATAGTAAGAAGAATAAACAGGTCGGTGCAATTGTTGGTGCTGTCCTAGGCGGAACGATCGGGCGTTCTGTCTCCATTCATCGCAAATCGCAGCAAAGCCGGCCAAGTACTGAGCAAGTCTGTCGAACTTACAATGATTATTACGAGGAAGAACGACTAGCCGGGTTCCTAGTCCGATATCGATATAACGACGAAACCTATACTACTCGCACAAAACGAGATCCCGGTGATACCATTAAGCTTCGTTTATCCGTCACGCCTGTGACCTAAATACGGTAATGATAATGCGTATTCGAATTTGGCTGATCTTCCTTCTAATGCTGTCTACAACGCAGGGGTTGATTGCTGAGCCTCGTAAGTCCGGTCAGAAGCCAACGATGCGGAACAGTTTGGTACAAGGTCAGCAGGGCGTGACAATCTCTAATCAGCACGCAGCGGGAAATGTTCGGCAGGAGTTTCCGGGCAGCAAAATATTATCCGTCAAAATGATCGGTAGCAACGGCCCACCGGTTTACAAAATAAAAACCCTGTCAGGCAATGGCGTGGTCAAATTTGTCTATGTCGATGGTACCAGCGGCGAGGTATTCGAATGAAGAAACGGCTATTGTTGGTAGAAGACGAAGCGAAATTGCGCGATCAATTGTTAGAGCTTTTGGAGCGTCATGATTTTGATGTCGATGTTTGTTCTGATGGTGCTCAAGCCGTTAGCGTGATTAGCGGAAATCATTATGATATTGCAGTGATTGATTTGGGTTTGCCTAAAGTCTCTGGAATTGATGTGATTAAGGAAGTTAGACGCTCCGGTGCTGAATATCCAATTTTGATACTAACAGCCCGGTCAGATTGGCAAGACAAGGTACACGGGCTAGAAGCTGGTGCGGACGATTACTTAGTTAAACCATTTCACATACAGGAATTTCTGGCCAGACTTGAAGCGTTGATACGTCGAGCGACGGGTCAGTTCAAGCCGAGCTTAGAAGCTGGCCCAATTCATCTCGATACGAGAAGAAAACGCGTCTGTGTGTCGGGTCAGGGTGTGGATTTAACCGCCTACGAATTTAACTTGCTACAGTACCTCATGCATCGTCCCGGCGAAGTTATTTCAAAATCTGAATTGACTGACCATCTGTATGAGCAGGATTACGATAAAGACAGTAACGTTATCGAAGTGTTTATAGGGCGCTTACGCAAAAAACTGGACCCTAATAATGCGTTAAATCCGATCGAGACGGTGAGGGGTTTGGGTTACCGATTTGAACTGCCGATTTCCTGACCTCGGCCGTGCAGATACCCAACTCTCTTCGGGCCAGACTGCTAATTTCAGCGTCTGCTGTCCTTTTTGTGTTTTTTGGTCTCATGGGAATTGTTCTGGATCAGTCCTTTCGGCGTAGCGTCGAGCAAAGTGTGTCCGAAAAACTTGTGATTCAAATCTATGGCCTACTGTCCGTCGCTGAAGTAGAACAACAACAATTGATCATGCCTGAGCTACTGCAAGAGCCTGGTTTTAACCTGCCAGGTTCGGGTCTGGCAGCTTTAGTTCTAGGCTCGAATGCTGAGGAACTTTGGCGAAGTCCAAGCGGCATTGATTTACGCATCGTTGATGATATGGGGATTAAATTCCAAGCGAAGCTCTCAATTGGCGAGCAACGATTTGGTGTGACTCAAAACGATGCCGTGCCTTACTTCTTCCAAAGTTATCAAATTCTCTGGCAAAGCGGCGCGGAAGTTCAGATGCCATTGACCTTTGTCGTAGTGCAATCCAAGGAAAGTTTTCAAGCGGAAGTAGCAAGCTATCGAAATACACTTTGGCTGCTTCTGTTGGGTGTCAGTATTGTACTTTTATTGGTTCAAGCAACGGTCATTCGATGGGGGTTGGTGCCGCTTCGCTATCTCGCACGGGATTTGAAGCAAATCGAAGATGGTAAGCAGGAGATGTTGCAAGGTGCTTATCCGAGAGAAATTGATGGTGTTACCCGAAACTTGAATATCTTATTGTCGAGAGAGCGCGAGCAGAGAGAAAAGTATCGTTTAACGATGGCTGATTTAGCACACAGTCTAAAAACGCCTCTGGCGATAATAAGAGGGTCGATCAACGAGTTAGAAAATCAAGACGTTGTTGAGCTTCAACTCAGACATAATCGCCATTCGGAGGATGACGTAATCGGTACTACTGCTAAGTCTTCTGCAAGTGCATCGATTCACAATACCGTTAATGATCAAGTGAGCCGTATGAGCGAGATTATTGACTACCAGCTACAAAGGGCTGTGGCGGGTTCGTCGCAAATAATCAAACGCGCTTTTAGGGTTAAGCCTATCGTCGTTAATCTCGTCTCGGCCATGGAGAAAGTTTATGCGGCTAATTCCATAAAGTTCGATCGACTAGTAGCCGACGAAGATTTTCTTGGGGACGAAAGAGACCTTACCGAGGTTCTTGGCAATTTGGTGGATAATGCCTGTAAGTACGGCGCGTACCGAGTCAGTATCAAGTTGTACAAGATTGAAGCGAATCAGCTCGTTATAGAAGTTAACGATGATGGGCCGGGCATTCCGGAAAATCAAAGGCAAGCAGTGTTAAACCGAGGTCAGAGGTTGGATTCAGTAGCGCCAGGTCAGGGTATTGGATTAGCGATTGTCGTTGAGATAGCCGCACGTTATGGCGGTACAGTCTCTTTGTCAGCGGGGCTAAACGGCAACGGAACATTGGTAACGGTAATGCTGCAGGGATAGTTTCATGGATAGTTTCATGGATTGCCCGCCGAGCGACTAACGCCTGATTTTCTCAATGCGTACCAGTCGACCTGCTTCAAAGGTCAACACATCGTAATACTTACTTTGTCGCTTATAGATCCACTCTTCCAAAATGTGCTCGCGTTCCTGCAAGTAACCATTTGTGTGTCTCTCGGTACGCAATGTGTAACCAATAACTTCTACTGATAATGGTTCGCCACAAATATCGCGAATATGTATTTTTAAGTCTCCTTCCTCCACCAGATTGGTTCCGCATCTCAGACCGTAAGCCGGTAACGAGATGAACAGAACGAGGGTGAAGGCAAGCAGGTGCCTCAACTATATCCGACCTTGAGTTCTGCTCTGCTAAACCGTGACAATAAGTCGGGATTGCTGACAGGTACGCTAAACCAAGCAACCATCAAAGCGTCCAATTGCTCCTGCGTCGATCGGGTTTCTTTGTTGCCTTCAGCGAGCTCACGTTTGAGTCTTAGAACTTGATAGGCCATTCGCGCTTGTGCGCTCTCTGGCGGTGAATCTAATCCAGCCAGTATTTCGAGCTGGATACAGAGCGTTTCTGCGTCTTGCGCAGAGATTGATGCGTTTCCATCGCGTCTATGCTCCATTGCAAGCATTAAAGGCGCATCAAGGGTTGTAGACTCATTTGTTGACCATTGTGTGCCGAGTTCTTCGATCGAAAGTTTTCCTAACTCCAGTGCCTGACACAGGTCAGATAGACGACGCATTTCGTTCAGCATCTGACGGTGCGACATAGATACCTGTTCTTTGATGATCTGGTAGCCGCGCTTTTGAAGTTTTTGAAACTGCTGCCGCAGTGTGTTGCCCTGTGCGGCTGTCTGTAGTGCTTCAAATTCTTTCTTGAAGTTATTGATATGAGATTTTTCTATAACAGTGTCACTTTCGAGCAGTAGGTTAAAGTCATCGCAGAGTTTACGGCCTACCTGTACGACTTGGTTCGCTTCTTGTTTTTGTACCACACTCGCTTCATCGCGCTTTGAGAAGACAGAGTCGCAGGCTTTGCGGAATTTTTTCCAGAGCTTTTGATCAGCTTTACGATCAGTGATGCCGATGGTTTTCCATTCAGACTGGGCTTTTTTAGTCGCCTCAATAACCTGGTTTAGCGCTTCCTCTGATGCCAGTGCCTGTTCGATTAAATCGATCAAGGCGATTTTGCCTTCTTTATTGGCTTGTTCTTCTGCCTGAACCTTTGTCTCCAGCAGGGCGAGCGCCTCGTTAAACTGATTTTGTGATTTTTTCCACTGCGCCCGTGGCAGATTGTTCAGATCCCGCCAGCCCTGACGTGCGCTGAGTATTTTTTGCTTAGCTTGTTTCCAATCGACAGACATCCAATCTGTGTCTTCGTGATATTGCTTTAGCTCATCGCATAGCAACCTTAACTTTGTCAGATTTTCCTGACGTTGCTGTTTTTGATCTTCGTAGAACTGAGCGCAGGGGGCATAAGCGGTATCACCGTGGGTCTTAAATGTTGACCACAGCTTTTGTGCTTTCCTTGAATCAGTGGGACCTAGTTTTTTCCATTCTTCTTGCAGGTCCTTAATCAATTTGGCTTTCTCGATGGGTGTTATGTCGAGATTCAAAGATAACGCCAGCATGCTTTCACAAAGCTCTTCGCGTTTTGGTATGGTGGCGAAAACTTGCCAATCTTTTAGGGCCTGAAATTTGGCCGTCGCATCATGAAAGCGAGTGATAATCTCTTTTGAAGCGTCGACCTTTGCTACTTTCTTTTCCAAAGTGGCGTTGAGCTTCCTAGCTCTTTGTAAGTTCCCTTCTTCTAGGACTGACTCAAACAATGTTAACGATTCCGTTAAGGAATTCATTTCTTGCTTGTGTCGAGCAGACTCTTTGTCAAGCTGAATAATTTGGACTTTCAGCTTTCCAATCATTTCCTCCACCTCAGCGGGTTTAACAAATCCATCGGACCAGTTAATTTTCTCTAGAGCCTCTAGGGCTTTCGCAGACGGAAGATTCTGAAGGTTTTTAAGTAGCTGTTGCCATGCCTGATATTCACCACTGAGTTTTTCCAATGAGCTTGTCGTTTGGTAGTAAGTTCCTAAGTCGTCTTTGTCGGGCCAGGCGCTTCTCGTATCGATCAATACTTGCGCTAAGGTTGGCAATAAAGTCGGCTCAATAGCAAGTTGAGTCTTGATTGCAGCAAGGTCCGATAGCACTTGCTTCTTTTGTGCTGCATCAGCGGCCTGTTTTTCCTCTCTCGATTGGATTGCGGCACTAACGATTGCTGCGTGCTGTTCAAATTCAAGCTTGTCTGTCGCGCTAACCAAATCCGGGTTTGAGATCGTTAGCTCGATGAAACCTTGCCGAATAACTTCAAATCTTCTTGGTAGCTCGTTTGAATACTCACTGGTTGCAAGCTTTTTAATGGCTTGGAGGGATTTTTCCAAAGCTGATTTAACCTGATCTTGTTGTTGTTGCTTCAGCTTGAGAGCCTCGCGAGTTGATTTGATGATTCGAACGACATTTTTGTCTTTATCCAAAAATTGCTGCTGTATTGCGTCGAGCTGTGTCGATTCAGAGAAATCATCACACAGTCTTTGGGCAACGACTTGGTGTATTTTTGAATGATTTGGTGCTTTCAAAATGTCGAGCAACTGGTTCTCTGTCGATAGACATAACACAGAACTTTCTCGTAGCTCGATCGATTCTGCTTGTCGGATAACGCCGCTAAGAAAAAGCTTATCGGTATCTTTGTTGATAAGGACTTTGATTGTCTCGGCAGGCGACTGTTCAACGAGTTGTACCCAGCGAGTGATCACAGCCGCCTGTTGAGACGGCTTGTCAGTCGCGGTTGCGCTAATTAATTTCTCGAGGGCAATCCTGTCTTCAATATTACTGATCGCCAAAAGCTTGACGCTATCATCTTCGTCGTCGCTGACGATTAAAAGAAGCTGTTCAAGTTCTAATCCGCCAGCAATCGCTTTCGCTCTTACCTTGGGATCTTTATGTTGCCATTTTGGTGTTGATTCTAAAAATCGGGCGATTTTCATAGGGCCACTAACTACTGTCTAGGGGAGCGAATGCTAGATGCGCCGTTATGCGTCATTCAGCCATTGCGCGCCGGGTTTGATTCGGGGATCACTTAAAGCGCGTTGTGAGAACCGTCGCAGAGTGGTTGTCCCTTCGTAAATTTACAGCCACAGAAAAACAATTTCTTACTTTCCTGTGCTTCGTATTTCACAGGTGTGAATTCCGTGTCTGCGTGAGAACCATCACAAAAAGGTTGTTTCGCGCTCTTTCCACAAGAGCACCAGAAATAACTCTTGCCTGCTTCGACGTCTACGCCATAGGGCGATTTCTGAGGAATTTGAGGATCAGCCATGTTTCTCTCCGCTTGTTTATATGATCGATAGTTCGTTCAATTTGTTTGATCAAGCTACTCATGCAATCGCAGGGGCCTGATTTGGAATCCAGATCTCGAAATAAAACACTTAATATCGAGGAAATTCAACGATTTGAGCAAAAAAAGGAGTCTACTTCATTGATGCGGGCATAGGTAGAGGCTATTTCATGGTCAATAGGAGTGTTGAAATACGGCGCGCGAGTACATATCATCAACCGTTATTTTTAACCCGATACAGACCCAAGGATAATCTATGGATTTCTCATTCTCAGAGGAACAAACACTGCTACAAGAAAGCGTCCAGCGTTTTATTGAGAAAGACTACGCTTTTGACCAACGGCAGAAGCTCATTAAGACCGACGATGGGTTTGATCGGGGTAACTGGTCAACATTTGCTGAGCTAGGCTGGCTTGGTCTGCCATTTAGTGAGGAAGCTGGCGGTTACGGTGGCGGTGCCATCGAAACGATGATTATTATGGAAGAATTCGGCAAAGGCCTAGTCGTAGAGCCTTACCTGAGTTCGGTTTTATTGGCCGGCAAGTGTATTGAGTATGGTGGCAATGCGGATCAGATCGAAAACACCTTGGCTGAAGTGATTGCAGGCACCAAATTAGGCGCTTTTGCCTTCGTTGAGCCTCAAGCACGCTTTAATCTTGCAGATACCGTGACCACCGCAATTCAAAAGGGTGACGGCTATACACTTAACGGATTTAAGGGTGTCGTACTCGGTGGTCCATCAGCAGACTTCTTTATCATTCCGGCGCGTACGGCCGGGGCACAGCGAGATGTTGACGGTATTACGCTGTTCTTGGTTGATAGCAACACAGCCGGATTAAGTCAACGCGACTACGCAACGGTCGATGGACTAAGGGCTAGTGAGCTGACGATAGACAATGTGTCAGTTTCAGATGCGGCGGTGGTTGGTACCGTGAACAATGGCTATGAATTAATGGAGCGCGTCATTGATATGGGCATTGTGGCCGTGAGCGCAGAAGCTGTCGGCGCAATGGAAGTTTTGTACAAGACGACGGTAGAGTACTGCAAAACCCGTGAGCAATTTGGACAGCCGATCGGCAAATTCCAAGTGTTGCAGCATCGTATGGTCGACATGTTTGTCGAGCATGAGCAAACGAAATCATTGTTGTATATGGCGGCCATGCGCTTAGATGAGGAATATGGCGTTCAGGCACGTAAGGCAGTATCTGGTCTTAAAGTGCAGGTGGCCAAAGGCGGCACCTTCGTTGGTCAAAACGCTGTGCAGTTACATGGCGGTATGGGTATGACAGATGAACTCAACGTGGGTCACTATTTCAAGCGATTGACGACGATTGATACGCTGTTTGGAAATGGCGATTTCCATCTGAAGAAATATGGACAAATCGCTTAGAAAGATGGCGAAAACGCAGCTAAGCGGTTCAATTAAAGAGAGGTTGGTATGTCTGATACACCAGATTGGTTTTGGGAAGCAGTAGATACCCAGCCTGAAAGTGGCGAAGTTGAGGTTGATGATTGCGATATCAACTACCTCAAGTGGAGCGAGGCATCAGATCAAGGTCTGCTGTTTATTCACGGTCACAATGCCAATGCGCATTGGTGGGACTTTATTGCCCCTTTCTTTAAAGACGACTACCAAACCGTTGCGATGGATATGTCAGGTATGGGCGATAGCGGTCACCGCGACGCTTACTCAAATGACACCTATGCGGCTGAAATGATCGCCGTTGCTGATGCGCTCGCTATGCCTGCGCAAACGGTGCTGATTGCGCACAGCTTTGGCGGCATGATGGCTCAGCGTACCATCGCAAAGAACCCCGAAAGATTTAAGGGCTTAATCCTTGTTGATTCAGGTGTTCGTCATCCGGAAGATATTGAGGAAAGAGACACGCCGATCGAACGGTGGACGAAACCCAAGATTTATCCCAGCCAAGAAGTGGCACTTTCCCGCTTTCGCCTTCAGCCTGCACAACAATGTGAAAACCAATATTTGGTTAACTACATTGCTCGCCATTCAGCGGAGTACGATGGTGGCGAAGAAGGCTGGGTATGGAAGTTCGACGACGAACTCAATTCTCGCATGACAATGGCAAGTGAGTTAGAGGATGACTTCAAGGCGATTGATATTCCTGTGGCGCTAATTTACGGCGCAAATAGTGAGTCGTTCAAACCTCGCAGTGCGCAGTACATGAAAGAGATGAAACCATCGTTGCAACTTATTGAATTAGCGGATGCACAACATCATCTGTTTCTTGATCAACCGATGGCGTTCGTTGAGGCCGTAAAAGATATATTGGCGAAGTGGTAAGACGCTAGTTGCGAGCACGCCTAATACTGACTGCCTTGCGTCTAACATCGGCCAACGCCGACCTTGGGGGTTTTCTAAATGGCGATTAAGGCTGAGACAACTTTTTTCTTAAAAGACCAGCTTTTTAATACCCGCACGGTCGCTGAACTTTCGAGTGCCCTTTCAAAGGCAACTCCTCAGGTCAATCAACGCAAGTTCGAACAAGACATACTCAACAAGTTTCCGGAACTTGAGTTAAAAGCGCGAATTGACTGGATGGTGACAGTCCTTGCGCAGCACTTACCTGGCAAGTTTGAACTTGCCTTGCCCATTCTTGAAGACCTTTTACCACCACCCTTAGATCCAAATAAATCAGACGATGATTTTGGCGACTTCATTTGGTCGGTGCCTGGCGAGTATGTTGCTCGGTTTGGGTGCACGAAACCTCATCTCGCAATGTCCCTCGCATTCCTAAAGAAAAGTACCATGCGCTTTACGGCAGAAAACTCTATCCGTCCCTTTCTAAGGACTTTTCCGAAAGAAACAATGACCTTCGTCCGGCGCTGTGCAAAGGATAAAAATTATCATGTGCGACGATTAGCCAGTGAAGGTATTCGGCCCTTTTTACCCTGGGCGGAGCGGGCGAATGTCGAGCCAGACGAAATTTTTGAGGTGATGGAACTGCTTAAACATGACCGCACACGTTACGTCACCCGCTCTGTGGCCAACACAATGAATGACTTATCCAAGATAGAACCACATAAAGTCATTGCCGCGCTCGCACGTTGGCAAGATAAGGATGCAAGTGAGATCGAGTGGATAACAAAGCATGCGCTTCGTACATTGATCAAGCAGGATCACGCGGGCGCACTGTCATTGCTTGGCTATCCGACGAAGCCGGAATTTAAACTGACAAATGTTCAGACAAATATTCAGGTCCAAGTTGGTGATGATCTTGTCTATCAATGCTCAATAAAATCGAACGCGCAGCAAAATCTAAAAATCGCTTTACGGGTTTACTATCTCAAAGCAAATGGTAGCCACAGCGTTCGCGTCTTTGCCGTGAAGGACCTTCAAACAAAAGCGGGAGACGTAATCGATGTCCGCAAAAAAATCTCCTTTCGGCCCATCACCACGCGCACCCTGTATCTCGGCGAACATCATGTCGAGATAGTGGTGAATGGTATTGTTCGGGGTAAGAAAACCTTCGAGCTCCGATAAAATAGGCGAGATCGACGTCTGCGTAACGATGGCTGAGAGATATAAAACCGAGTGCAGATGACGATTGCGTAAATCAAGCCATTCACAAATCAGCGCATCATAAGGGTTTCAGGCGAATTGCTATCGAGGCTGCGGGTCTAGTGTTGCCAGCGCTTGAACCGCCCGATGCAATACAGCTCTTGCGCGTTTAACTGGCAAGTGCGGATCTCGTCGAAGACTAATCCAAAATTCGCTGCTCAACAGGGCATCCAGCGCTTCGAAAGCTAAATATCATTGCTATGATCTGAATCATCAATAGTCCAGAAACACCTATGAGCACCGACTCGATATCTGCGGCGGCGATGTTGCCAAGTAGTATGGCAATTAACAAGACGTGATAGATCAGACCGAACAGGCCAATTGTCACAGCGGCAATTCGGGTGCTGATGTTTTCTCCATAAAGCGGAATTGCCACCAGCAGCCCAAACACAGCATAGAGCCAGAAACCTAAGTAGTCGAAAGACGTATAGAGAGAAAAAGGTATGGAGACGTTTAGTAGTCTTAGCAGTGGATCTGCTAACTCAGCACCTACCGCGCCG
The DNA here is from genome assembly GCA_905182025.1 of uncultured OM182 clade bacterium. Classification (GTDB taxonomy): domain Bacteria; phylum Pseudomonadota; class Gammaproteobacteria; order Pseudomonadales; family Azotimanducaceae; genus JAHRVQ01. The sequence continues at coordinate 1,844 of CAJJAA010000039.1, read as the reverse complement.
GTTGAAATGGTGTCTGCTAGCAGAGGAATGGTCCAGACTGCCATGAACTTGGGAATGATAAAGGCCACCACAGAAACAAGCACGACCATGGCCGCGAGTATGGCGCGCAACGGATTCTTATTGGCGATCCTCCAGCACATTGCAAAGAAAATGCCTGACAAGCTAAGCATCGCTGCAATTTGGTTGATCCAGCCGATAATAAAGGTGCCTCTATTGGCGTTAAGCCATGCCACGCGTTCGGCATGTTCAGCGCTGTAGCCCGCTGGTACATCCAATGGTATGAATAGGGAGGCGATGAGGGTCAGGGTTGCAACGATAGCGGACCAGAATCCAAATTGGTTTACCTGATTATTGAGAGAAATTGTCGGGTTCATGATTGTTCACCATATCTGTTGTCAATAAATTCCAACACCGTGCTGTAGAAGACTTTTGTATCCTTCTCCCAACGTCTGCCGCTAGCCATAAATATCGTAGATCCTTCCAACAAGGACATCAAAAATAGCGCCTCAGCGCGAGGTGTACTTTTGCCCGTCACCGATAACGCTTTCTCGAGTATTTCAACGTAGATTGCATAAATGTCATCGACTAGATCCGATACAAGTGGCTCAACAAGCTGCATCGCCCAGAGCTGCGGCCAAAGCCGATCACTCAGCAAAGCCTCGCCGGGTTTGTCCTTGAGTATGAATATTACTACTTGGCGTAATCCGAGCGGCTGACTTTTGTTGTTTGCGGCGTCTTGCAGCGACTTAAAGGACTGCCGGTACGACTCTGCGATGTAGCCCACCAGCGCCCGCAACATGTCATCGGAAGTTCTAAAGTGATATTGCAGTGCGCCGAGCTTCATACCGCTGGCGCGGGCAAGGGCGCGCATGGTTAAGCTCGCATATCCTTCGTCGGCAATCATTTCGATAGCGATTTGCAGAATTTGGTGTTTACGATCAGTCATTGTTCCGTGCTTCAAAAATGTTGACATGTCAAGTGACATGTTCGAGGGTATGGTATAGCCTGTCAGTTGACATGTAAAGAGCTTGAGGGCAAAGATGGCTACAGAAATTACACGCAGGGACTTTCTTAACGGCGTCGCGATAGGTGTCGGAGGTGTTTTGCTTTCATCCTACGGTGGCCAAGTTGACGCAGCTTTATCTACTGAAGTTCTGACGAATGGACTGGCGGGTTCTGGAGAATTTGCTAACTATTACCCGCCGACCCTGACCGGCATGCGGGGCAGTCACAAGGGATCTTTTGAGGTCGCTCACGCGCTAGCCTGGCAAGGGCAGAAGCCAGAGCAATATCAGGCTTTAGATGAGCAATACGACTTAGTGGTGGTCGGTACAGGCATGAGTGGTCTGGCAGCAGCCTGGTACTATCGAAAAAAAATGGGTCACGATGCGCGTATTTTGCTATTGGATAATCATGACGACTTTGGAGGACACGCAAAGCGCAATGAGTTTCACCACAATGGCAGCATGGTGCTTAGTCTTGGCGGTGCGCAGAATATAGAAAACCCCGCGAACTATAGTGATGCGGCGGCCAGTTTGCTGAACGAGTTGGGGCTCGACCAAGGGGCGTTTGACGCAATGGCGAACAACACGCCAGATGACTACGTCCTAGGCGGAAAGTTTCATGGCAACGTGGGTCTGACGATGCCAGGTTCGGAAGGTCATGTTACCTATGGTGGGCATTGGTTGAAGTTCATGCACGGCAGAGGTGAATATGTAAAAGCGGTCCGCCAGTTGCCTTTCCCCAAAGATGAACAAGATCGATTGATTTCGTTTTTCGGAGGCGATAAAGATTATCTTGGTGACTTATCGCTGACCGAGAAATACGCATATGTTAAATCGGTT